>JAQTQG010000002.1 GCA_028712375.1 Candidatus Omnitrophota bacterium | reverse complement strand
TAGTGGCGGTGATTGATGAGGTTGAAGATAATGATTCTTATGTAGTTTCACCGGCGGACTTTGTAATTAAAGGGAAGATTACTGTGATTTCTCCTAATGGCAGTTTGGTGCCTGCGGAAAAAGAGAAATGGGGCGTAGGCACTTCACAGACGATTCGTTGGACTGCCCCGGGAATTGAAAAGGTGGATATTCACTATTTTAACGGATCTGTTTATGTGCCTATAGATGCCGCTCAGGGGTTAGGCAATACCGGTCAATATGAATGGACGATTCCGAATATCGCTACCGATTTAGCCAGGATTAGAGTGCGGGATAACAATACTACATCTTTTGCGGATGTTTTGGATATCTCTGATAATACTTTTAGAATCATTCCGAGACTGCAAATTACCCGGCCTAACGGTTCAATAGACCCTTGGTACGCCGGGACTACCGAAACGATTAATTGGATAAAGGAAGGCCCGCTGGATACTGTACAGATTGATTACTCAATCGATGACCCGGATTTTGCTACTCCGGCTAAAATATTTTCGATTACCACCAGTACAGTGAATAGCGGTTCTTTCGATTGGGTAAATATCCCTCCGGAAGCAGTCTCCGGTAAAGTGAGGGTAAAAATTTCTAAAGCCGGTGATTCGGATATCCAAACTATTTCTAATACTGATTTGCGTATCCGGTCCAGGTTTACAATTATTACTCCTGACGGAGGGCAGAAACTGGTAGTAGGGGCTCAACAGAATATTGTCTGGAATCAGACTGGCCGGACCAATGGCGTAAAGTTTACTTATTATCGGCAGACCGATCCGTCCATTTATGAGACTTTTACTTTAAGCGATACTTTTGAGTTTGGAAATCATACGCATTCCTGGACGGTTCCGGCTTTCATCCAGCCGGATTTAATCCTTAAAGTTGAAGATAAAGATGATAGCGGAGCTTTTGATATCTCAACCAGTACTTTTAAGATTATGCGCGGGTTTACCGTAACTTTGCCGGATAAAGATTCTAAGTGGTATGTGGGCGATCCGGCGATGATCACCTGGGATTATACTGGTACGGATACCATGTTAGGTATTTATTATTCTTTAGCCGGCGGGGCAGTGGGCAGCTGGAATCCGATTGCCGGAAGCTCAGTGTTGGCTTCTGCCGGGCAATGGGAGTGGACTCAGGTTCCTAACTATATTACCGCGCAGTTAAAAATTAAGGTCGGCGATGCCAACGATGCCGATGCTTTTGGTGTCGGGCCATCAGGCACAGATATGGCTAAGATCCGGGCCAAGTTCGCGATTAGCGCGCCAGCCGGTTCAGAAGAATGGACTATCGGCTCTCAACATAATATTACTTGGAGTAACAGCGGTACGGTAGAAACAGTAGACCTGCATTATTCTACGGATAATTTTGTCAGTGAAGCCCGGGAAATTGTTTCAAACCTTAATAATGGGGCGCAGGAAAAGGGTACTACTTACAACTGGACTATTCCGGATATCTTTCAATTCCACGCTACTGATTCGCAAAGCGCGCATCAAGTAAGAGTGAGAGTTAAAAGCTATATGGATAACGACGCTTACGCAATTTCTAATCCCTTTAGGATTAAGGGCGAAATTTGGGTAAAAGCTCCACTATTAAATAATTCCTGGGAGATCGGTAAGAGTAGCGATATCAAGTGGGGTTGGAGAGGTACGATGTCTGAGGCTAAGATAACCTATTTTATTACTAAATATATAGCCGGCAATGTTACTGTGTCCGTGGGAAGCCCGGTGATTAACGGTGCGGGCACGGTCTGGTCGACGAATGTAGCCGCCGGAGATTCTATCGGCGTTGGTACGACTAATCCTAAAAATGTTACTAAGTGGTATACAATTGCTTCAGTTACTAATGATAACCAGATTATTTTAAGTTCTAATTATGCCGAAGGCAATGCGGAGAATCAGAGTTATTGTATCGGAAAGTGGGCTCCGATTGTCGAGAACTACGGCACAGCTAATGATGGAATTGTGGGCAATGGAGCCGGTTCAGGCGGAACGGCTTCCGAATTTTTGCGCAGCTGGTTTGTTCCGGATCAGGCAAATGATAATGTTTTAATAAAGATTGAGGATGCCCGTATTTCAGAATCTGATATTTACAGTATTTCAGATTTATTTAAGATTATCGGGTATCTTACGATCAAGACTCCCACTTTAGACGCTAAGCTGGCGGTTGATAGCCAGTATGAAGTTAAATGGGAATGGGGCGGAACGATGCCGCTGGTGGGGATTACTCTTTCGACCAATGGTTTTGCCGATGAGAATCAGAATTTCGAGTTAGGCAGTGTTGCCAACGGCGCAGGGCAGGGAGGAAGCGGATCTGAACAAATTTACAATTGGACGGTCCCCAACCATATTTCTCCTAACTGTAAATTAAGAATTTTTGATCCGCGTGTACCCAGCGTGCAGAGCGTTTCTCCTAAATTTAAAATTCAGGGTGCTTTTACCCTGGTTACTCCGGCGGTAGAACAAAATGAATCCGGGATTTATGAATGCCGCTGGATAGTGGGTGAAGTCCGGGAAATTAAATGGAATACTTTCGGTTCGATACCGAATGTCGATTTGGTTTATTCCAAAGATAATTTCCAGACTGAAATTCCTATGGCCGGCGGTACTAACTTAGCGAACACTACCGGAACTTATAACTGGACTATACCTAATGAACGTTTAGATGTCGCT
Source organism: Candidatus Omnitrophota bacterium (assembly GCA_028712375.1). Taxonomy (GTDB): domain Bacteria; phylum Omnitrophota; class Gorgyraeia; order Gygaellales; family Profunditerraquicolaceae; genus UBA6249. The sequence continues at coordinate 96,517 of JAQTQG010000002.1, read as the reverse complement.
CCGCTTTATGTGAACGTTAAAATGCGTATCTATGACCATAATGACCATGATGTTTATGTCCAAGGGCCCAACCCAGCCGGCGGGGTAGATGTGGTAAAGATTGATTATTATAAAATTACTTGGGATATCCGGGATTTGGTAACGAACCAGGCTATTTCGGGATTAAAGGTTAATGATACTTCCGGTTTAAGCGTCTCGCCATATACCTCTCCTTGGGTGGCTGAGGGGTTATCCAGTCCGGTTGTGCACTGGGTGCGTGCCGGCAGCTGGAGCGCAAGTTTTACCCATAATGATTACGGGCCGATTTCCGAAGATTATTTGGTAGGCTGGGATCCGGAAAAGCGTATTTGGAGAAAAGACCGGACAATCTTTAAGACAATGGAAACTTTAGTTGTGCATATTTGGAGTGTTTCTTCAGAATTTTCTTATGATGTTGATTCGGATACCTTATCGATGGTAACCTGGCTGGAAAGAGACGGCGGATTGGTTCCCGGTTCCCAGATCGTGGATGTAAGTATATATGATGGTAATTACAAAATTAAGCGTAAAACTACTTTAGTGGATGAGGCTAATAATAAACATCTTTATTATACGGATATTCCTGAGAGCGCTAAGCTTTGGACGGGAACGCGCTTGAATAATAACGGTACGCCTGATGATTCCGACGATGATTATGAAGAGGTGCGCACAATGTCTAATGTTATTGCTGATTGCGCGCCGCATAAGACCGGGGAAGCGCCGATCTCGGCGGGATTTGCCGGTTTCTTCACGCAATCCTGGTCGCCCACCAATTATTCAGCCGGAACCAGTTATGGTAAGTTGCAATCAGGTAAAGTTTATACCGTAGCCAGTTACGCGGCATTGGCCACCGGAGCTACTTTTAAGACCCCGGTTTCTTTCACCGTAACTATTCCCCAGCAGATGGCGGAAATGAAAGAATCTTTGGATACTATGACGACCAAGGTTAACTGGGCATTGGATAAGCCGATTTCTGTAATGGATTCAAATATGCGCAAGATATTAGCCGGAGAGAATGCGGATGTGGATGCAATTTCTGCTCAAGGGGGTATTAAAGGAATAGTTGAGCAAAAACTTAATGACCAGGAAACAATTATCCGTCAGGCAACTACGGATATGATGGATGCTTTTTCTTCCGTTCTGGTCAGTTTTGAATCAAAAACTCAAGCGGCAATTAATTTGATGGATACCAGCGCTAAAACAGCAGAGGTAGCCGGGCAAACCCTGAAAGCAACTGCAGAAAAATATTCCTGGCGTATGGCGCTTTCACCTGACCCGGCTTTGCCTGGCGAAGAGATCACCTTAACTTGTACGGGCCTGCCGAATAAATATCCGATCATCAGTGTTTATAGCTGGGATAACGAAAAGTTATTTACCGACGAGAAACTAAAAGAAGATAAATCTAATCCCGGCGTTTATACTTTTGTATTTAAAGCAGATAACCGGTTTGATACAGGAAAAGCTTATACTTTTATTATGACAGAATCAGATACCGATGGTTTTGAAGTTGGTTCAGGAATGATTGAATCCATGAGTTTAACCACGATTGCCGGCTTAGCTTCCGCTGCTCCCGGTGCAGAGCGTGCTGCCAAGAAAGCATTAGATGCGATTAAAGCGGTAGAAGCGGTGTTGGTGAGCGGGGAAAATATTAATATCGCGATGACTTTAAAGAACCTCAAAGATTCCGTAGATGCTTTGCCTGCAGAATTAGCCAAAGACGGCCCGTCTTCGCGCCTGAATAATACGGTAGATGAAATATCTACCAGGTTAAAAGCTTTAGGCGGCAAGGAAGGGTTGGATTTAAGCGCTTTGTTCGAAAAAGCCCTATCTTCTTCTCCGACGGTAAGGGATATGCGCACCAAGACCGATGAGATCGGCTCAGTTATTGAGATATTAAAACAGATCTTTGAAGCTAAGTTTGGCGGTAAAGATGCTCCGGTGGTTTCTGCTACTCTTGCCCCGGGAAGCGTAAAATTCCGGATTGTAGCAGTCAACCCCTCAACGGTCAAGACGCAAAAGGTGCAAGTGAAGTATGACTTGCCGCAAGAGGTTAAACCTAAAGATATTGCTGAGTTAGGGGGATTGGATTTAGAATATGATTCCGCCCGGTCAATTTATTATGTTTATAAAACAGATGTAGAATTGACTCCCGGAGAAGTACGCGTATTTGAAGTGGATGTTGAAGATATCTGGTTGGTCGGCCAGGATAAGATTGCGGATTTAAAGGGCCGGGTAGATCAGATACTGGTAAGATTAGAACAGACTCCTTATTATGCCCAAGCCAAAGCCATATCAGATGGGATTTATCCTAAACTGAATGATATTTTAACTTCACAGGCGGATGATACGGTGAGCCGTGAATTGCATATTGGTGTTTACCGCCAGAATTTAGAGACTCTGGATCAGATTAAGGAGGATATCGCCAGAATGGAAAAGATCCTGGTGACTGCCGGCGGACCTCCGTCCCCGGAGATGCTGGCAAAAACTAAGATTAAGGCTGATGAACCTAATAAAACAATGACGTGGATTATTATTTTTGTTATAATTATATTTACCGGGCTTCTGGCAGGGGTGTTATTTTTCAGCTGGAACCGCCAGTCGCGCATGATTAAGGATGAACTTTTAGAAGCTAAAAATTCTGCCTTTCCTGAGGCCGGATCCGGGGATAAAGAAGAGAATAAGCCCGAGGAAGGTCAATCTTAATGTTGTTAAATGTTTCAATCTTAAACTTAAGTAAAATTGTTTTTGAGGGGCAAGCCGGAAGAGTTATTGTTTCCGGGGAAGAGGGTGTTTTTGAGATACTTCCGTTTCATAAACGGATTATGAGCCGGTTGATTACCGGGTCAGTAATTGTTGATCAACAGAGTATTCCCATAAGAAGAGGAGTGCTCAAAGCGGATCAGAATAACGTAACAATTATATTAGAAGAAAGATGACCAAAAACATTGCTTTGGTAATAATTTTTGCTTTATGTATATTGGGCCCTTGCGCGGTTTTTGCCGCAGGGAGTTTTGCCAGTATTAATGCTTTAGGCAGGAATCCATCCAGCGCGCCGAAAATTTTTACGGCAATGATTATCGGGTTGGTTTTTGCGCAGAGCTTGGCAATTGTGGCGATGTTGATTGTATTTCAGCTGTTTGGGGCATCGTAATATTTGGTATATTTGTCGGTATGGCGTCCGGCGCTAATTGGAATTGCGTGAGTGTCCGCCAGGTGGGTTTACACCTCACGCTAATTGGAATTGCGTGAGTGTCCGCCAGGTGGGTTTACACCTCACGCTAATTGGAATTGCGTGAGTGTCCGCCAGGTGGCGGAAATCGCGGACGTCCGCCATAATCTTGGCGGTCTACAACTTATCTTGTCCTTGGGACTCCGTAAGTTGTCCGCTCATTTATTTAAAGGAGACTTAAGATGTTAATGGCTTCATTTATTGTTCTTTTATTACTGGTTTTTGCTGTCCTGGTATTTCTGTTCAATAAAATTATGGACCAGAATGTTTCCTCGGCCACTCAGCATATCGATGAGTTAAATCAGGATTATACTAAAAAAGATGAGGATATTACCCGTCGCTGGGAAGAGGCTAAGCAGAAGGCCGAGGAGATTATCCGCCAGGCCCAGGAAGAGGGCGAAAAAACCAAAATGGAATTAATTAAAGGCGCGGAGGCGGAGAAAGAACAGATTTTAAAACAAGCCCGGGTAAAAAGTGAAGAAATGGTTGCTCAGGCGGATAAATCCTGCCAGGCGCTTATTTCTGAGGTAGATCAGCGTATCGCCAAAGAAGCGATGAATAAAGCGGTGGGGCTTATTCACGATGTGCTCCCGGATAAATTTAAGCAGAGCGTACACAATGAATGGGTGGATGGGTTAATCGCCGGAGGATTTAATCATTTTAATAATATTAGTGTCCCGGATAATGTTTCGGAAGTTTTAGTTATTTCCGCGTTTTCTTTAACCGGAGCGCAGAGGCAGCAGTTGATTCAGAAACTTTCCAGCGTTTTGAATCGCCCAATTACTTTGAAGGAAGAGATTGAGCCTAAGCTTGTTGCCGGGCTAACAATCAAAATTGCCAGTTTGGTTTTCGACGGAACCCTAAAAAATAAAATTATGGAGAAAGCCCGCTAATGCCTGGTGATTTGAAACCCTTAGATTCCGGAACTGTTTTTGAAATTCGCGAGGTGGGTTTTGTGCAGAGCGTGCGCAAATTCATTGTCGTGGCTAAGGGGATGCCCAGTTGCATTAACGGACAGATTGTGGAATTTGCCAATGGCATATTAGGCTTGGTGATGGGGTTTACCGAGGATAAGGTGCAAATTTTAGTTTTAGGTGATCCCATCGGTATCCGTGCCGGAGATGAAGTTTACAACAAAGGAAAATCTCTTACTTTGCCTGTAGGCAATGCGTTTGTGGGCAGGGTCGTCGATGCGCTTTGCCGGCCCTTGGATGGTTCGGGCCCGGTAGCAACAGAGGCGCAGTTTCCGGCATTTATTGTTGCTCCCGGAGTAATGGACCGGCAGCCCGTGAATCAAACATTAGAATCTGGTACTTTGATTATTGATGCAATTATCCCATTAGCTAAAGGGCAGAGACAGCTTTTAATCGGAGACCGCATTACCGGTAAAACTTCCGTGGCTTTGGATGCGATTATTAATCAGAAAGGCAAGGATGTGGTCTGAATATATTGTTGTATCGGTAAACCGTATTCCAGCCTGGTAAAAGTTCTAAATGTTTTACGTGAAAAAGAAGCTTTGGATTATACAATTATTGTTTCCGGAGTGGCCAGTGTTTCTACCGGTGAACAGTATTTAGCTCCGTATACTGCCTGTACTTTAGGTGAATATTTTATGAGTAAGGGCAAGGATGTGCTTTTGGTGGCGGATGATTTAACTAAGCACGCCTGGGTGTACCGGCAAATTTCACTTTTACTGGAGCGTGCCCCCGGACGCGAAGCTTATCCCGGCGATATCTTTTATTTGCATTCGCAGATGATGGAACGCGCCGGGCTTTTAAAAAAAGAATTAGGCGGCGGTTCGATGACTTTTCTGCCGATTGTTGAGATTCTGCAGGGCGACCTTACCGGATATATCCCGACCAACCTGATTTCGATGACTGACGGGCAACTTTATTTTTCTACCGGCCTTTTTAATAAGGGTGTAAAACCGGCGATTGATTTTGGTTTATCGGTTTCCCGTATTGGTAATAAAGCCCAATGGCCGGCAGTAAAGGGTTTAAGTAAATCTTTGCGCCTGGATTACCTGCAGTATAAGGAATTATTGCAGATGACCCAATTGCGCACTAGCGGACTTTCCAAAGAAGCGGAAGACCGCCTGCGGCGCGGAGAGGCAATCAGCCAGTTGATTACCCAAGATAAAAACCGCCCGGTTTCTATTGAAGAGCAGATTATTTATCTATATTCTTTAAACCGCGGTTTACTGGATAACTTATCGACGGGCCAGATCCGGCAGTTCCGTTTGAATATTTTAACTTATGTTGAACAAACTAAGCCGGAATTCTGCTTAAAGATCCGTCAGAGCAAAGAATTAAGTGAGGACTTAAGGTTAATGTTGGAAGAAGCGTTAGCCGTTTATTTAAAAGAAGAGGTTAAGTAGAGATATGCAGACCATGGCTACAATCAAAAAAGATATGGAGTTTAACCGGGGGCTTTCTTCTTTGATCGAGGTCTTAAAAAATATCGCGGTTTCTCAATATCGCTCCCTGGAACATAAGTTTGGCGGTTTTGATAAATTTATGCAGGCAATTGAGAGCTATTTTGAATTTATTGATTACTCCGCTGTCCGGCATCCATTTTTGGCACCGACGAATAAAAATCAGGTGATGGTGGTGGTTACTTCCGACAGCGGGCTTTTGGGCGGATTAAACATGCAGGTGGTCTCTAAAGCTTTAGCGGAAATGGGGAGCAATCCCGGCCAGTTAGTCGTCATTGGTGACCGGGGGAAAATGTATGCGCGTGAAAGCGGGTTACCTTTTGTGGCTTATCCCGGGATTAATGATGAAGAGCGCCTGGCTCAGGCTTTTCAGCTAAGGGATTATCTGTTTAGGAATGCCCTGAGGGGAAAATTTGGATTGTTAAAAGTGGTATATCCGCATCCGGTATCTTTTACCTTGCAGCGGGTAGAGACGGTAACCTTCTTTCCTTTCCTACCGGAGTTTTGGGCAGCTAAGCAAAATGCAGATAAAGCCCGGGTTATGCCGGAGATAATCTTTGAGTCCAAGGTAAGCGATATTGTGGAATATCTAATCTATCTTTGGATGGGACAGAAGCTTTATGATATTTTCGGTTTAAGCCGCTTGTCGGAGTTTGCCGCCCGTTACGTGCATCTTGAAGATAGTTTACGGCGGCTTAAGGAGATGGACGGGAAGTTAAAACTACAATATTTTCGCGTAAGGCATGAAATTATTGATCAAAGCATGCGGGAGCTTTTTAGCGCTCGCCTGTTGTATAATTCTTAGCAGGTATTGTATTTAAAAGAAAGATCTCTATGAATAAAGATAAAGCAAAAGGTAGAATTATCGCGGTTCAGGGGCCGGTGGTGGACGTAAAATTCAATTGCGCCGACGATGTGCCGAATATCTATGCGATGTTGCTTACGCATACTATAGATAATAGTGAAGTTTTTCTGGAGGTTGCTGAACATCTTCCGGGTAATGTCGCCCGATGTATTTCAATTAATTCTACGACTAATATTCAGCGTTATGCCGAAGCCGCTTTTTACGGCCCTTCTATTCAGATTCCGGTGGGGGACGGCCTTTATGGCAGATTGATTAACGTGGTGGGGCAGGCAATTGATCAGGGTGGAGAAATTCAGCACCAGGAAAAAAGCTCAATTAGAAAAACTGATATGGGCAGCCGGATCCGGGTCAGTAAGAATAAAGATGAGCGCCGTAGCTTTGAGGTTATGGAAACCGGGATTAAGATTATTGATTTATTGGCTCCGCTGGTTAAAGGAAGTAAAACCGGGATTCTGGGGGGTGCCGGGTTAGGAAAAAGCGTTTTAACGCTGGAGATTATCCAGCATATCGTTAAGCGGTACCAAGGGAGCTGCGTTTTTGTAGGTATCGGAGAACGTATCCGCGAAGGAAACGAGTTGTATTATGAGTTGAAGAATCACGATGTTTTATCCAAGACGATGATGGTTTTTGGCCAGATGAATGAGCCTCCGGGAGCGCGTTTTGCCGTAGCGATGACCGGCATTACGATGGCAGAAGCGGTGCAGAAAAAGAATCAGGATGTGCTGATGTTTTGTGATAATATCTTTCGTTTTGTCCAGGCCGGTAGCGAGATCTCCACCCTTTTAGGCCGGGTTCCTTCAGAAACCGGATATCAGCCTACTTTGCTTTCAGAGGTCAGCGAATTCCATGAGCGGATACGTACGACCAAGGACGCCGGAGGATCAATTACTTCTATTGAAGCAGTTTATGTGCCGGCGGATGATTTAACGGACCCGGCGGTTGTGGCAATTTTTAGCTTTTTGGATTCAGTGTTGGTTCTATCCCGTGAGCGTATCCAGCTGGGGTTATATCCGGCGATCGATCCGCTTTTATCCAGCTCGTCTAACCTGGATATTGATATCGTCGGTAAACGCCATTTTGATGTTGCTCAGGATGTGATCAGGATATTCCAGCGTTATGAAGAATTACGCAGGATTGTTTTAGTGGTCGGGATTGATGAGCTTTCTTCCAGTGACCGGGTAATTTATGAGCGGGCAAGAAAGATGCAAAATTTCCTTACGCAGCCATTTTTCGTGGGGGAAGCCTATACCGGTAAAAAAGGTGCTTATGTGACGATTGAACAGACTCTGGAGGGTTGTGAAAAAATTATTTCAGGGAAGATGGATAGCCAGCCGGAAGCCGGGTTTTATTTAATCGGTGCTTTACCCTAAATAAATTATAAGTAAAATTAAACTATTTAAAATTTAATTATAAAGCTGACAAAATATGCCTAAAAATATTGATTTACAATTAGCCGAAGCCCTGATAGAGAAGAAGCTTATTACCCGTGAGAATGTCGGGGACTTGCTGCAGGAAGCAGACCGCTCTAACCAGGATCTCAGGCAGGTTTTAGTTAAACATAACCTGTTCTCAGAGGAAAATATCCTGGATATTTTAGCGGAAAAATTAAAACTAAGTTGTGCTAATCTGAAAGATCTGGTAATTGATCGGTCAATTATCAGCAAAGTCCCTTTGAAAATAGCTTCTTATTATAAATTTATTCCTTTGGCATTAAAAGGCAGGACTTTAACTATTGCCGTGGCTTATCCTTTGGATATTAAGACGCTGGATGAGATCAGGACACAGCTGGGCCTGGATTTGGATATGGCTTTGGCTTGCTCAACCGATGTTTTAAGTAATTTGAAGAAATATTACGGTTTGGCGGCGGATACTCTGGAGAAGATAAGTTCACAGGCATCCACTAATAACTTTAGTGAGCAGTCCAGGGGGCAGGAGGGGGTAGAAGATATTGAGAAGCAGGCCACGGATGCCTCGGTAATAAAGTTAGTTAACCAGATAATTTTGGAGGCTTGGCGTAAACGCGCTACGGATATTCATATTGAACCTTACCGCCAGGGTTTATCGCTGCGTTATCGGATTGATGGTTTGCTTTATGATGCGAATCTTCCGGGGGAAATAAAGAATTTCCTTAATGCAATTATCTCCCGGATTAAAATTATGTCTAATTTGAATATTGTTGAACGCCGGCTTCCTCAAGACGGCAGAGCCATCGTCAGGGTGCAGGATCAGGTTTTAGACCTGCGTATCTCGACCATCCCTACGCCATTTGGGGAGAGCCTGGTAATTAGGATCCTGCCTACCCAGATGCTTTTTAGTTTGGAGAAATTAGGCTTGGCTAAGAGCGAACTGCAGGTCTTTGAAGGGTTAGTGCAGAAGCCGCACGGGATAATTTTCGTTACCGGGCCGACGGGAAGCGGCAAGACAACCACTCTTTATTCCTGCCTTACCAGAATTAACACTAAAGACCGTAAAATTATTACTATTGAGGACCCTATTGAATATGAAATGACCGGAATTACCCAGATTCAGGTGATGCCGGAGATCGGCCTGGATTTTGCCCGCGGCCTGCGTAGTATTTTAAGGCATGACCCGGACGTAATCATGGTGGGAGAGGTCCGGGATTTCGAGACTGCGGAAACTGCTATTCGGGTGGCGTTAACGGGACATTTGGTATTTTCCTCTTTGCATACTAATGATGCTGCCAGCGGTATTGCCCGCCTGCAGGATATCGGGGTGGAACCGTATTTAATCGCTTCCAGTGTTGAAGCTTTTATTGCCCAGCGCCTAATCCGGGTAATTTGCCCGGAGTGCAGATTTGAAGATAAACAGGCGCCTTTAGAACTTAAAGAGCTAATCGCTAAAGATTTGGGTATAAAGTTAGAAGATGTAAAAATATTCCGCGGCAAAGGCTGCCCTAGTTGTAATGGAACAGGGTTTTTCGGCAGGACAGCAATATATGAGATCTTAATTGTTGATGAATTGATTAAAGAAATGATTTTAAAGAAAGCTTCTTCCGATCAAATCAAAAGGCTGGCTCTATCCAAAGGGATGCGTACTCTGCGGCAGGATGGTTGGAAGAAAACTATCTCCGGGATAACTACTTTTGAAGAAGTTATCCGGGTAACTTCGGCGCAGGAAGATCTGAGTATTGGTAAAAATACGCCTGTTGCAGATACCAGCTATCCTAAGCAAGAAACTGTTTTTGAACCGGAGGGCTCGAATAAGCGGGTTTACCGGCGGCTGGATAATAAAATTACTGTGCACTATAAGGTTTTTGAAGTTGAAAACGATTTGATTAAACGTAAAGATGCCGTTGAAGAGCTGGCGGCTACAAAAAATATCTCTGCCGGTGGGTTGCTTTTTATTGCCCGTGATAAGTTAGCGATTGGTTCGATATTGGATTTAAAGATTGAATTGCCTAATAGCCAGGGCATGGTGGAATGTTTAGCCAGAGTAGTGAGGGTGGAAGAGCTGGTTGAGCAGAAAGAGTATGATATTGCCATATGTTTTTTGGATTTAACCAGTGCGGATAGGATAAAATTAGATAAATTTGTGGAAGGTGAAATAGGAGGGGCGGGCTAGGATAAATGGCGAATTATAATTACCGTGCTAAAAAAGGTTTGCAGGAGATAGTCAGCGGGGCAATCGAGGCTTCTTCGGAGAAAGAGGCGATTGAGAAGATCAGCGCGTTAGGGTATCTTCCTATACATCTGGAAGAGTCTAAAGGTAACCAGAAAGCATCCGCTGTTTCAGTAATGCATAAAGCCTATGGCAGGATCAAGGGGAGTCAAATCACAATTTTTAGCCGTCAACTTTCCAGCCTTTTAAAATCCGGAGTGCCGATATTGACCGCGATTAATATTATCAGGGAGCAAACGGAAAATGTGCACCTTAAAGCTGTCCTCTTTGATGTTTATAATATGATTAAAAACGGCGGCACTTTTTCGGCGGCGCTGGAAATATATCCGAAATACTTTTCTGTTTTATATGTTGCCATGGTGCGTACCGGAGAGAATAGCGGGGCTTTAGCCGGGTCACTTTTAAGAATTGCCGATTACCGCACTAAGCAGGAGGAACTAATTTCGCGTTTTCGTATGGCGATGGCTTATCCGATATTAATGGCTTTAGTGGGAATAGCGACAGTGGTGTTTATGTTAACTTTTGTGATGCCCAGGTTAATGGGGATATTTTCTAACCTGGGTCAGAATTTACCGTTGCCTACCCGGATCCTGTTGACAACAAGCGAAGGTTTACGCCATTGGTGGGTTTGGATAGTTTTAGTTATTGCGGCGGTTATTCTTTTAATTAAGCAGCAGCTTAAAACAAAGATGGGCAGACTTTCCTGGAGCCTGTTTAAATTACATATTCCCATATTCGGAAAATTTGCTTTGAAAGCTGATCTGGCTTGTTTTAGCCGGACATTGGAGCTACTAATTAAAAGCGGTTTGCCGATCTTAAGAGCTTTGCAGATATCTGTGCAGGTATTGGATAATGAAATAATTAAGGAGAGGTTGATTAAGAGCCATCGGGATTTAGAGCAAGGGGGGTCTTTCGGCCGGAGCATGAAAGATTCCAAACTGCTTCCTTTGTTTATGGTTAATTTGATCAGCGTCGGTGAAGAATCGGGGAACTTGGCATCGGCTTTGGGGGAAGTTGCCGATTCGTATGAGCGCGATACCGATGAAATGATCAGGATTATGAGCAGCTTGCTTGAACCGTTAATGATCCTGGTGATGGGGTTGATTGTGGGTTTTATCGTGGTAGCGATGCTCTTGCCGATTTTTGAGATAAATATGATGGCTAAATAATGATAAAAAATAAAAATTTTAAATTATTGTTATTTATTTTTTTAGGCTTGTTCTGCCTGGCGGCTGGCAATACAGAATCTTGGCGGGAGAAAAAAAGCGAGCATTTTATAGTGTATTTTACCCAGGATGAAAGTTTTGCTCAAGATGTGTTGAATGCCGCAGAAAAAGATTACCGCAGGATAGCTCATGATTTAGGGTATGCACGTTATTCAGAATTTTGGACCTGGGATAAACGGGTAAAAATCTACATTCATCCTGACCGGGAGTCATTCTTAAAAGCTACCGGCCAGCCTTCTTGGTCAGAAGGTATGGCTGACTATACGAATAAGCAAATAGTCAGCTATGTCTGGGGCAAAGATTTTATTGAATCGTTACTGCCGCATGAGATAGCACATTTGGTTTTTAGGGATTTTGTGGGTTTTGTGGGGCAGATTCCTCTTTGGTTGGATGAAGGAGTGGCGCAATGGGAGGAGGAAGCCAAAAGAAGCAATATGAAAAAGTTGATTCAACGCTACTATCAGCAGGATAATTTATTGTTGATCAGCGATATAATGAAATTAAATATTGAACATTTAAAGGATAAGCAGGGAGTGTTAATCAGGGCAACGCGGACAAAAGACGGTAAGGATGGAGTTCTTTTCCTAAGTGCGAATAATTTAGTCGAGATTTATTATCTTCAGTCTGTGGCTTTAGTCGGGTATCTTATCGAGAAATATGGTTCCCAGGCTTTTTCCGGTTTTTGCCGTGAGTTGCGTGATGGTAAAAACGTAGAAGAGGCTTTGAAAGTTGCCTATCCTTTACATATCCGTAGTTTGCAGGAGTTTGAGGATGGGTGGAGAGAATATTTAAAAGCGGGCAGTTAATTTTGACTATGCGGAGGCCAATAATGAATGAGCGTAAGAAAAATGAAAAAAGTTTCGGTGGTATAAAGGGGTTTACTCTTATTGAGTTAATGTTGGTGGTTGTAATTATCGGGGCATTGGTCGCCATGGTTATGCCCAGGCTTACCGGCAGGGGCGAACAGGCCCGCGTAGCGGCTGCCAGCGCGGATATTAATGCCAATATTGCTACAGGTTTAAAATTATACGAATTAGATAATGGTAACTTTCCCAGTACTTCAGACGGGTTAAATGCTTTGTTAGTTAAGCCCTCTTCCGCTAAAAATTGGAACGGCCCATACCTGGAGAGAAAACCGCTGGATCCCTGGGGTAAAGAGTATGAATATAAATCTCCCGGTGAGCATCGTAAAACAGATTATGATTTGTATTCTTTAGGCAAGGACGGGGTGGAAAGTACTGATGATGTCACTAATTGGGATTAGTAATTTATTTTTTAGGAGAATGCCTGCCGCCGGTAAAATCGGCAGAAAGCCCCGGAGAGGGTTTACGCTTTTAGAAGTAATGATTACTACCGCTGTCCTGGCGCTAGGCGCCACCATGATTTACCGGTCTTTTTTTATCGCGGTAGATTCTTTTAATTATTACGCCACTCTTTTAAGAATAACCCCCTGGATGGATGAAAAGATTTGGCAGGCTCAGAACCAATTTAAGCATCCAGGCGCTGCTGGGGCGATAACCGGGAGCGGGCAGCTGGAGGTGAACAATAAAAATATTACCTGGAGTTTGGATTATAATTCTATCGATCAGTCCGATAATCTTTATAAAATTGATTTAGTGCTTTCCTGGACGCAAGGGCTGCGCCAGATAAAGTCCTTTAGAACCGCATATGCGATACATTTTGAAAAATAGGCTAGGATTCAGTTTAGTAGAATTATTGGTAGTTACAGCTATGTTAGGCGTAATTTCTCTGGCCATATATTCTACTTTTAATAATGGTTTTAAGGTTTGGCAGAAAATCAATCAGCCTTTGGCGCAAGAGGACCTGGGTATTTTTTTTGATAAGCTTAGCCAAGACTTGAGTAATTGTTTTAAATCCGCCAGCATTTCTTTTACCGGTGATCAAGCTACCCTGGGAATACCTACGCAGGTCTTTAGTGTTAATTTAAAGATAAGGTCAATGGGGCTGGTAACGTATTCATACGATCAGCAGTCCGGGACGCTCAGCAGGCTGGCAAACGATTTTAGCCAACTTTATAGCCGGCAGGAAAATGATGCTGCCGTGATTTTAAGAAATGTAAAATATTTTAAGTTTGAGTACTATTTTTTCGATAAACAGCAGCAAAAATATACCTGGAAAGAAGAATGGCCGGGCGCAAGTGTTCCCCTGGCAGTAAGGGTGATTTTAAGTTTAGATGATTCCTCTGAAGCCGATAAAATTATACGGACAATTAATATCCCTGTCGGTGGTTAAGCGTTCAGGGAGTATCCTGATTGTTGCGTTGTGGTCGCTTTGCCTGTTATCGGCATTTGCCGTTATCTTGAATTATCAGGTAAGGCAGGCTTTGACTTTGGCTAAACGCCTCGATCAAAGAGAAAGCTTACGCCTTATCGCGGAAGCAGGAATAGCCCGGGCGATTATAGAAATAAAGAATAATCCGGAAAAAACATATGATTCCTTGGGAGACAGTTGGAGCAATAATCCGGGAGCCTTTCAGGGTGTTTCTGTCGGGGAGGGTGAGTTCAGCCTGGCCTACAGATATTTCAACAAAAAAACCGGCATCCCGGAAACAAGGTATGGTTGTGTTGATGAAGAGAGTAAGATTAACATTAATAAAACAGAACTTAAGGTCTTAGAGCGCCTTTTTAGAATTGTTTTACCTTATAATGAATCGCAAGCGCGGGAATTAGCTGCTTGTATTTTGGATTGGAAGGATGCCGATAGCGACCTTTCTATCCCGGACGGCAGCGCGGAACATTTTTATTACAGTAACCTGGTTTTTCCTTATACCGTTAAAAACGCCGACTTTGAAATAATTGATGAGCTGTTGTTAGTTAAAGGCATTGATGATAATGTTTTTGAAAAAATAAAAGACTATGTTACTATCTATGGTGAAGGCAGGGTTAATGTTAATACGGCTTCGGAAGTTGTGCTTTGCGCCTTAGGGTTGGATGAGGATATTGCAAATAAGATTATCTTATACCGGGCAGGAGAAGATGAAATTGAAGGGACATCAGATGATAATGTTTTTGTCGCCAGTTCAGAGATTGTCCCAAGGTTAAGCCAGGCCTATACGTTTAGCCCTTCCCAGATTGAGCAGCTGAGCGGGGTGGCTGTTTTATTTTTGTCCGTAAACTCCAATAATTTTTTAGTTAAAGCTGCCGCCCGGTTAAAGGGAAATGATTCTTTGGTTGTTTGCAGTATAATTAAGCGAAACGGTAAAATTATTTACTGGCGGGAAAATTAGGCAAAAATGTTTAAAATGGATATCGATAAAATAAAGTTTTTATCTGGATTAACTAATCAGGAAGTAGTGGGGGTTAATTTTAACGGGAATAATCTGAAAATATCCCATGTTAAAATTTCTTCTAACAAAAAGGAGGTAGTTAATCTTTTAAATTTAGATACTACCGGTTTGAGCGATATTGATATTGCTAAAAACGTTCAGATTGCTATCGGGGCGCTTAAAGGCAAGAAGGTTGAGATTGTCGATGTGGTCCCTACGCAGCTGGTGATTACCAAGAATATTGAGATTCCCTCTATAGAGAAAAAAGAGATAAAAGAAATTCTTAATCTGCAGGCCGGCCGCCATACTCCTTACTCGCGGGAAGAGATAATCGTTGATTACGTTGAAATAGGGACTTATAAACATAGTTATACCAAGGTTCTTTTAGTAATTGTCGCCCGTAGCGTTGTAAAACGGCATTATGAAATATTAGACCGGGCTGGTTTTAAATTAAAAAGAGCGCTTTTGGCTTCCGAGGGGCTGGCTTTAGCTGTTTCTAAAATTTTACGCCTGGAGACCGAGAATGTTCCGGTTAATATATTGCATGTTGACGAAAACTTTACAGATTTCAGCATTGTGCTCCGGGGTAAAATGATTTTTATCCGCTCTATCCCGATTGGCACTGCTCAGCTAAAGAACGAAAAAGAAGTATATCAGATTAAATTCGTTGATGAACTTAAAAGGTCGCTTGAGGCTTATTTAGGCGGAGATATTGAAATAAGCCCGAATATGTTAATCTTAACTGGGGCAGAAGACGGCCTTAAAGATATCGAAAGCCTGTTAAATAATACAATGCATTTGTCGATAAAGGCTTTACCATATACGAATATTTATAATTTTTCGGAATTAGCCAGAGGAACGATATTTAAAACCAGGCAAATGTCTTTTTTTGATGTTATCGCCCCTATTCTTAATTGCCAGGATATGAAAATTGACCTGATTCCGGAAGAAGCCAGGGTCCGCAGGTCTATCGAAGAAAGAGGGAAAGACCTGATAAAAACGGGAGTTTTTATTCTAACTATTTTTATTGTAACTTTTTTCATTCTGGCCAGTAAAATTTATTTTAAAGGCGTACAGTTAAATAAGTTAGACAGCAAATATTCGGCGATTAATCAGGAAGCGCAAAAGCTGGAGAAAGACCTCCTAAAGGCCGGTTTAGTCAAGAGTTATCTGGTTAACCGCGGATATTCTTTGGAGGTTTTGACGGAATTGCATTCTTTGGTTTCTGAAGATATAGAGCTTACTGAGATTCGTTATGACGGGGATAAAATTTCGGTTAAAGGAAGCGCAGATACTATGAGTTCGGTTTTTTCTTTTGTTGACCGGATGGAAAAATCAAAATATTTTAAAGAGGTGAAAACCAGATATACTGCTAAGCGCAAGGAAGGTGTAAGGGATTATACGGATTTTGAAATTGTCGCTTTAACAGAAAGGCCGCAAGATTGATGAAATTGCTGAATTTGCAGATGCTCCAGGCATTTCTGGGGCGCCTATCGAAAAAAGATAAAATAATCTTTTATCTTGCCGTTTTTGTTGTTTCGTTATTAATATTGGACCGGGCGATTATTTCGCCGGTGTTTTCTAAGATAAAATTGTTGAATAAAGAGATCCAGGACAAGCAAGCGACGATTAAAAAGAACTTACGGATATTGGCGCAGAAAGATAAAATAGTGACGCAGGGTTCTAAATACAGCGCTTTTTTAGGTGATTCCAAAATAAGCGATGATGAACAGGTAACTCTGGTTCTGAAAGAATTGGAAAGCCTGGCAAGCAAAAGTTCGGTTTATCTGGTAGATATGAAGCCGGCCGGGATAAAAGAATCCGGTTCTTCAAAAAAGATTTTTATAAACTTAAATTGCGAAGCTCAAATGGAACAATTGGTTGAATTTATATATAATATGGAAAACTCTAACAGCTTGATTTCGATTGAGAAATACCAGATTACGCCAAAGGCCAAAGAATCAAGCGTGGCAAAATGCAGCATATCGGTGTATAAAGTGGTGGCATTATAAAATAATTTTCCGGATAAAAACAGGCTAAGTAATAAAAAGGGGGAGGCGCAAAATGAAGAAGGTGATTATTCTAGTTTTAAGCTTAGTCTTAATTTGGAGCGTAACCGCGCAGGCTCTAGAGTCAAATTTGATTGATACGCGAAATGAAATCTTGCAAGCCGCCCAGGAGATGAAAGCATATTTTGCCACATCCAGGGATCCGATTCTTTTAAATAGTATGTGGGATTCTTCTTTGATGGCTGTTTCGCAATTAGACGCTTATTTTTCGATGTTGGGAATATTTAATACGATTAAGAAAGATAATCTGGACGCTGCGGCGTTTAGCTACCTGGTTACCTGGTTGAACCAGCTAAAGGAAACAACGGCTTTGAATATAAAAAGTTTAGGAGAGATAAAATCCACAACCGATGCCCGCAGTAAAGCTTTTGTCTTAAAGTTAAAAGGTATCTTTACTAATTTGGAAGCGCGTATCGTTAAGGAATTACAGTCAGTAGGGCAATTTCAGGATTCTATCAAGAAGCCATAAAACCCGTAACTATTAGTTTTTTCATGTAGCCCGTTACCTTAATTGGTGGCGGGCTTTTTTAGTTTATTTATTGAAAAATTTAACGCTCTTGAGGTATAATGATTTGGTTAAGCGGATGGCTTTTGTTCGCTTTGCTCACGAAGACTTTTTGGATAAAGTATTGGAGGGTCCTTGCTCGCTGCGCTCGCAAGGATTTTTCTGGATAAAGCATTAAGGAGGACCTTTGTTCGCTTTGCTCACAAAGACTTTCTGGGTGAAATATTAAGGAGAGGCTATGCGTAAATTTGTTTTGTTATTTCAATGCCAGGACCGTAAGGGGATTGTCGCTAAGATATCCGATTTTATCTTAAAAATCGGGGGAAATATCATTGCCGCCGACCAATATAGTACGGATCCGCAAGGGGGGCATTTTTTTATCCGGGTTGAATTTATTTTAGATGGCGGCCGGGAGAAGCGGCAAGTTTTGCTTGAGGCTTTTAAGCCGGTGGCACAGGAATTTAATGCCAGTTGGAATTTATACGATCAGGCGGAAACTTTGCGCATGGGTATTCTTGTATCGGAGCCGGATCATTGTTTGGTAGATTTATTGTATTTATGGAATGCCGGAGAATTGAACGCGCAAATTCCGTTTGTTTTAAGTAACTGCGAGAAGCACCGCAAGCTGGTAGCCGGGTATAACCTGCCATTTTATTATGTGCCGGCGGATAAACATAACCGGCGGGAATCTGAGATATTGGCTTATTGCCTGGAGGCGACTGATTTTCTGGTATTGGCGCGTTATATGCTGGTGCTCTCCGCGGATTTTTTGCATAAATATAACAAAGATATAATTAATATCCATCATGGTTTCTTGCCTTCTTTTAAAGGCGTCGATCCCTACGGACAGGCATTAAAAAAAGGAGTTAAGGTGATTGGTTCGACTGCGCATTTTGTAGATGCTCAGCTGGATGAAGGGCCGATTATTGCCCAGGAAGTGGAGTATGTTTCGCATAAAGATACCCGGCAGGATTTAATAAGGAAAGGCCGGCATGCGGAAAAAAAGGCATTGGCGCATGCGATATCTAGTTATGTTGATTACCGGATCATTAAGCATGAAAACAAAACAATAGTTTTTTAAAAAATAGTTTAAGTTAAAATTAGGGGGTGTTTACTTTGACAAAAAAGGCAGTGATTATCGGCGCAGGAGTAGGCGGATTGGCTGCGGCTGCGCGCTTAGCTAAAGACGGGCTGGATGTGGAAGTTTATGAAAAGCTCTCTTGTTGCGGAGGCCGGAATAATTTAATCTGCGACCGGGGATTTAAATTTGATACCGGGCCGTCTTTTGTGCTGATGCCGGATTTTTTTGCCGAAATTTTTTCCTATTGCGGCCAGGAGATTAAGGATTACCTGGATTTGCGCATATTGGACCCCAGTTATAAGATTTTTTATGCTGACGGTGAAACGTTGAGCGTGTATCGCGATAGCCAGCGTACCAAGCAGGAATTGGAGCGCCTGGAAAAGGGCGCGTCTGGGCAGTTCGATAAGTTTATCCGGGAAACTGCCCGGATATACAGTATTATTAAGCCGTTACTTTATAAGTGCGTAACTTGCAAAGATTTGGCTAATCCGGCCTATTGGAGCCTGGTCGGTAAAATCCGGGCTTTTGAATCTTACTGGAATCTGGCGGCTAAATTTTTTAAAAGTAAAAAGCTTTGCTACGCTTTTACTTTCGAAGCGATGTTTATGGGGGTTTCTCCTTATCAGGCTCCGGCTTTTTACAGTATGATTACATATACGGACCATGTGCAGAAGATTGGCCATCCGATGGGAGGGATGTATCAGATACCTTTGGCTTTGGAAAGATTGGCCGAAAGGTTTGGTGTAAAGATCCATTATAATTGCGCGATAGAGAGTATTGAGCAAAAAAACGGGCGGATTTTTCTTAAAAAAGGGCAGGAGCGTTTTAGCGCGGATTATGTAGTAGCCAACGCAGATTACCCTTATGTCCAGACAGATTTATTAAAACGCCGTATCCCTGATTACAAGTATTCCTGTTCGACTTATTTAATTTATCTGGGGATTAAGCAGAAATTGAGTAATCTTGCCCACCACAATTTATTTTTTAGCAGCGATTTGGATAAAAATTTAGATCAGATATTTAAAGAAAAAACCGTGCCGCTTGACCCTTCTTTTTATGTGCATTTGCCTACAGCCACCGATCCATCTTTGGCGCCGGCGGGAAAGGATATTGTGTATTTATTGATTCCGGTGCCAAATTTGAAAAATAACTCTGGGCGCTTGGAAGAGGAGGATAAACTGCGGTTAAGAAAGCTGGTTTTTGCTAAGATAAATAGCGTCTGCGGATGCAATCTCGAAGAATTAATTGAAGTGGAACACCAGTTTTATCCGGAAGATTTTACCGGACGCTATAATATTAAATATGGCGCAACTTTCGGGCTGGCGCATAATTTAACGCAAAGCGCATTTTTCCGCCCGCCTAACCGGGATGTAAGAATCAATAATTTATATTATGTCGGGGCCAGCACGCAGCCGGGAGGAGGGCTTCCGGTAGTGATTGCCAGTTCCCGGATTGTTGCCGATATGATTAAGCACAGTTAATTTAGTTTAAAGCCAATGTATTAATTTTTGCAATAACCTGTTTGATGCTTGATTCCGGAGTGGACGCTCCCGCGGTAATTCCCACGCTTTTAACTTTCAATAGCCATTTTTTCTTTATTTCTTTAGCGCCGTTAACCCAATAAGTATTTTTATTTAAAGATTTTGAGATCTCATAAATTCTTTTCGTATTGGCGCTGGTTTTGGAGCCGATAATAATCATGATATCGTTCTTGAGAGGCATAATTTTGATTTCACTTTGTTTTGCTCTAGTGGGGTTGCAGATGGTATTATGGAAAATAATTTCCGGAATGTATTTGCGCAATAATTCCAGAATTGCGGTGAGATTATCCAAATCCTGAGTAGATTGGGCCACAATTCCGGCTTTGCGGATATTTTTTATTTCAACCAGGGGGATATTCTTCGGTTTATCAATAATGATCGCTTTAGATTTAAGCTGCCCGACGATTCCCAGGACTTCGTCATGTTTTTTGTCTCCAATGATGATTATTTGATACCCCCGGTTTTCTAATTCCAGGGCAATTTTATGTATTTCTTTAACCATTGGGCAGGTCGCGTCGATAATCCTGTAGCCTGATTGCAGGGCTTTTTGCAGGGTTTCTTTTGAACAGCCATGCGCCCGGATTAATAATGTCCTGTTTTTTCCGCGCGCGAGCCGGTTGATTTTCTTAATCCCGGCATCCTGGATTTGCTTTACCACAGTTTCATTATGCACAATGTCACCCAGCATAAATACAGATTTTTGAGTTTTGGCAGTTTCTAATGCCGTGGTAATCGCTTTTCTTACCCCAAAACAGAAGCCGGCGCTTTTGGCCAGGTTTATTTCCATAAATATTTTCCTTCCCGGATTATTTTACAGATAATTTTTATTTTTTGAGCTTTATTTACAGAACAGCGTTTAGTGAAAACATCAAAATTGTTTTTTTCTATCGCGTCTAATATGCCTGAATAAATTTCCTGCATTGCCAGAACGACAAACCTGGCGCGGCGGCTAGTAATAAGTTTTATTCCGGGCAGGCTGTGGGAGTAAAGCTTATGGCAGCGTTGAATTTGAAAACGGAGTAAATTTTTAAATGCGTCATTGTTCTGTCCAAGGAGCAGTTGCTGTTCTGAAACTTGAAATTTCTGCAGTTCCTCCTGCGGCAGATAAATTCTGTTGCGGGTTAAGTCTTCGTGGATATCGCGCAGGATGTTAGTTAATTGCATGGCGATGCCTAGTTCTATGGCGTAGGCTTCCGCCGTTTTATTCTGGTAACCGAATATTTTAAGCATAATTAAACCTACTACGCCGGCGGCATGATAGCAGTATTCATGGAGAGCGGGGAAGTTTGAATAACGGTTTTGGGTTAAGTCCATGCGCATGCCTTTAATCAGCGCATCGAAATATTCTTTAGGGATTTGATAAGTATTGATTGTTTGCCTAAAAGCAGCCAAAAGAGGCGTATCAATTACTCCTTTTGCGTAGGCAGCGGCTATTTTTTGTTCTAAGTTTTGCAGGTTTTGCTGCGGGTTGGAAGAGCCCGGGTTATCCACTATTTCGTCGCTTAAGCGGCAGATTGCATATATTGCATAGCTGGCGTATCTTTTATCTCTAGGTAGAAAAATAGAAGCCAAGTAAAAGGTTTTAGCGAATTTGCGGGTGATTTCTTTAGCTTCTTGGTAGCCCGTTTTTAGTTTCTTTTTTTCCATATACATATTCTACATTTAAATCGCCTGAAAATCTAGCAACTTATATTTTGGACTTACATAGTTTTGTTGCAGGATTAAATATGTTAAATATTCCTGGAGGGAGGATAAATTCTATTGATTAAATGTTTTACCGGTAATAAAATAAGATATGTCTAACTATATGGCAATTTTACTCTTATCCGTTTCTTTTCCGCTGTTGTTTAGTTTTTATCCTGCCCTTAAATTCTGGCGTAATTTAAAAGCGCTTATTTTTGCTTTAACTGTTGTAATTATAATTTTCGGTTCCTGGGATATTTTTGCCACCTGGCGCGGCCATTGGTATTTTAACCCTCAGGGAATTCTGGGGGTAAAGATAGTTAACTTGCCTCTGGAAGAATGGCTGTTTTTTGTGGTTATCCCATTTTGCTGTATATTTACCTGGGAAGCTTTAAAATTTATTAAGCAGAGGATTAAATGAAAGAATATACGCTCTTGAGCCTATGCTCGGTAATTTTTACTTTTTTTATTGACCGGCTAAGCAAAGTAAATCTTTTTAGAAAAAAAGAATTTTACTTTTTTATTGCGGTAATTCTGGGGTTTAAGCTTTTGGTTAATGGGTATCTTACGGGCGCTAGTATTGTCATGTATAATCCAAAATATTTTCTCGGTTTAAGATTAGGCAGTATACCGTTGGAAGATTTTTTATTCGGTTTTAGTATGGTTTCTTTAGCGATTATTTCCTGGGAGTATGCCAAGAGGAATGGATAATGCATAAAATAATATTCTTTACTGTGATAATGTTCGGTTTTGCAGTTCAATCTTATGCTATGGATTGGCAGAGGCTGCATGATCAGGCAGATCATTTGTCTTTGGAAGATGCCCAGGAGAAAGCACTGGAAAATCCGCAGTCTGCTCAGGAGCAATATGTTTTAGGTTTAGTTTGTCTTAATCTGCACCAGGACCAGCAAGCCGATGCAATTTTTAATAAATTGCTTATGGATAATCCGGATTTGAAGGAAGCTAAATGGGGGAAAGCTGAAGTATTGCGCCGCCGCCACGATTCTTTTTTAGCTGAAAATTTATTAAATGAGGTGATTAAGCTCGACCCGCAGTTTTCCCCGGCATTGATCAGTTTGGCTTATATAAAATATTTTCAGATGAATTATAAAGCTTCAGTTAAGCTGGCGCTTAAAGTTATTGAGCAGGGCAGGAATGGCTCGGATTTAAGTAATTATGTGCGCGCTTATGCGATGTATGCCGGAGCCAAGGGAATGTTGGCGCATTATGGAGGGTTATTTTCTAAGGGAATCGACGGCTTAGCGGTAAAGCCGAATTTGGAAAAAGCTTTGAAGCTGCAACCTAAATCTGCGGCGGTTTTATTCGGTTTAGGCAGTTTTTATCTTTTGGCTCCTGCAATTGCCGGAGGGGATAAAGCGAAGGCGGAAGTTTTTCTTAATCAGGCGATAGAAGCAGATCCTCTTTTTGCGGATGCCTATGTCCGCCTTGGGCAATTAGCCAAGATTAATGGCAATCAGCAGGAGTGTGATTTTTTTCTGCAGAAAGCCTTAGAGATTGATCCCGGAAATGAATTAGCCCAGGATATTATAAGCCGGCGTTGTAAATTTATTTGCGTTAATTCGCTGAATTAGTTAAGTTTTGAGTATTTGTTGTGAAAAACGATCCAGCGCCTGTTTGTATTCCCGGCGCATGTTCAAATTGCGGATTTGATTTGAGGCTTGTTTGTAAAGTTGTTTTATCTGGTTTTGAGCGTAAGTTAGCGCTCCGGTATTAGTAATAATCGCACGCATCTTAATCAACTGCGCATCTTGCGTAACCGCGTTTTCCATAATTCTTTTGATTAGTAATTTGTCTTTTTTGCAGGCGTGATGGAAAGCGTACCAGACCAGTAAAGTCCTTTTAGCTTCCTTAATATCGGTGAGATTAGGCTTACCGATGTCTTTGACTGCTCCGAAAATTCCGATGATGTCATCTTTAATTTGGAATGCCCTTCCTAAAAGCATGCCGTAGGAATACAATCTTTTAATTTGCGGCTGTTTGGCTCCGGCGAGTTCGGCTCCCATCGTTAAAGGGGAGGCGAAGGTATAATTTGCAGTTTTATAGTCATAAATCTTATAGATATCTTTTTGGGTAACCTTTTCTATGGGTTTGGTTCCCAGCAGCAGTTCAATAAATTCACCGCTGCCGGTATACAAAGCCGCCAGGAATAATTTTTTTAGGGCTTTTTCTTTGCGTAGCAGGTCTTCTTTTACGCAGAGGAAGGCATCCAGGGCCATGGCATACATTACATCGCCGGCTACAATCCCCAAGTCTTCTCCGCTAAATTTAATTTTGTTATTTTGTTTAAGAGAGGCTTTTAGCAAAGTGTGCATTGCCGGTTTCCCCCGGCGCTGGTCACTTTTATCAATAATATCATCGTGGACAAGCATAAAATCATGCAGTAATTCTAAAGATAAAGCGCTGCGATAAAGCCCGGGAGGCGTTTTTTTAGAAAAACCCAGGTAGCCGATACAGAATAATACCGGCCTGACTCTTTTGCCATCACGGCAGATAAATTCCTTAATACTTTTAAATAAGACGGGAGAAAGCTTATTTAAGGCGTATAATTTATTAATCGCGCCGATATAAGCGTGAAGTTCTTTTTCGATGTTGTTTTTTATTTTCAAAAACATAATTTATGTTAACATATAAAGAGTAATTACGCAATTATTTTACCTTTTTCGAAAATGAAAAAAATCCTGATTATTGGCGCTGGCTTTGCGGGGTTAAGTGCTGCCGGCAGGTTGTCCAAGTCTGGCTTGGGCCTGGAAATTACATTATTAGATAGAAAAAGGGCATTTAATTTCCTGCCGCTTATTCCGGATTGTATCGGTAGAAGAATTAATCCGGAATTCCTGTGTAATGATATTGCTGCTTTTTGCCGCAAACTAAGTATTAAGTTTATTCAAAAAGAGGTTAATTCTGTTGATTTAGCCGCTAAGCAGGTTCAAGCCGGATCAACCAGCCATAATTACGATTATTTAATTATCTCCAGCGGCAGCCAACCAAATTTTTTTTCTAACCCTGACGCCCGGGCTTACGGGTTTCCTTTAAATAACGTAGAGGATGTGCAAAGGATAATTAGCTGTTTGCAGGAAAATAATTATGAAAATGTAATTATTTGCGGCGCAGGCTATACCGGGGTGGAGGCAGCTACAAACCTGTGGCTTTATTTTAAGAAAAACAAAGTATCTAAAAATATTATTATGGTTGAGCGGGCGCCTTCTGCGCTCGGGCCTTTACCGGCCTGGATGAAAGATTATGCCGGAAGGAATTTAAAAAGTATAGGCATTGAGGTTTTGACAAACACCGTGATTGAGAAGGCCGGCCCGGATAAAGTGCTGGTTTCCGGAGGCAGGGAATTTGTGCGTTCAGTGTTGATTTGGGTTCCCGGGGTTAAAACAGCAGAATTTATTCAAAAGTTGGATATTCCCAAGAACCCGCAAGGGCGGATTGTTGTGGATGAATATTTAAGGCTTAACCAGAGTTGTTTTTGCGCCGGAGATACTGCTTTTTTTAGCAGTAAAAATACTTCTTTGAGGATGGCCGTTCAGTTTGCGATTACTCAAGGTGATTTAGCCGCTCAAAACATAATCAGAAACATAAAAAATATGCCGCTTAAAAAATACCGGCCGCTGGATCTGGGTTATATTATTCCGATGGCTAATAATTGTTCCTGCGGGCAGGTGATGGGGTTAAATGTTTCCGGGTGGCTGGCTACTTTATTGCATTTTAGTATGTGTATTTTTCGTTCAATCGGTTGGATTAACCGGGCCGGCATTACGAGAAATTTAATTAAAAGCTTGTTTTAGTCAGGCAACGGGTAAGTGAAAAAAAGGAGGGGCAGATGTCAAACTGGGGAATTTTGGTTTTAAGGTTGGGGATAGGGATTATGTTCGCAGCGCATGGGTTGCAGAAGGCTTTCGGTTTTTACGGCGGCCCGGGAATTAAAGGATTCTCTCAGATGCTTTCCGGTTTAGGGTTTGCTCCGGCCATCCCGTGGGCTTATCTGGCTGCCTATACGGAATTACTGGGAGGAGTATGTTTAATAATTGGATTGTTTACCCGGTCTTGGGCGGCCATGCT
Organism: Candidatus Omnitrophota bacterium; assembly: GCA_028712375.1. Classification (GTDB taxonomy): domain Bacteria; phylum Omnitrophota; class Gorgyraeia; order Gygaellales; family Profunditerraquicolaceae; genus UBA6249. Next base: position 70,855 of record JAQTQG010000002.1, on the reverse strand, counting down.
CCTGATGCTTATTATTACAGCTGCTTTTAAAGTGCATTTGGCTAAAGGTTTCTTTTTATCCAGCGGAGGCTTTGAGTATACTTTTGTGATTGCTTGCGCCTGCCTTGCTCTTATTTTGCTGGGCGAGGGTAAATTTACTATTTTTAACCTGATCTAAGCTTTTTAAGAGGAGAATTTTGTTGATTACTTAAGTAAATGTGTTATATTTGATTTTATGTTTTAGCCTTAACCGGATATTCTCCTGTTTATATAATCCAACAGATAATATTATGACTAAACTGAAAAGTTATTTTATCGGACTTTTATTTTTAGTTTTGTTTCTACCGGCAGGGATTCTGTTTGCCGGCGAGCCGGATTCCGGCCAGGCCAAGCTTATTATTTTTCATTCGCCCAGCTGCCACCGCTGTATTCAGGTAAATCAGGAAGTGCTGCCGGGTATTGAAAAAGAATTTAAAGACAGGATTATTTTCGAGTACCGCGATGTTAGCCGCCTAGAGGATTATAAGTTGCTTCTGGGTTTGTTGCAGAAAGACCCGGAGGGGATAAAATTTCAGGTCCCGCTTTTTTATATGCGCGGCAGGTTTTTAAGCGCGGACGGCCAGCTTCCCGATAAGTTACGGAATTTTATCCTGGCAGGAATTAGCCGGCCTTTAGTTGCAGGTTCTGATCCGGTGGATTTAATAGCGTATTTTAAAAGTTTTGTTCCGGCGGCAATTATTATTGCCGGGCTCAGCGACGGAATCAATCCCTGTGCTTTTACGGTAATTATATTTTTTATTTCTTTTCTTGCCCTGCAAGGATACCGTAGAAGAGAGCTTGTTTTAATCGGTGCGTTATTTATTTTTGGAGTTTTTCTGACCTATCTGGGGATTGGTCTGGGGATTTTTAATTTCTTTTATCGTTTTTCAGGATTTTTAATAATCGCGCGTTTATCAAATATAATCATTGGAATTTTAAGTATAGTATTCGGCGTCCTGGCAGTTTATGATTTCATCATATTTAAAAAAACAGGTTCTACCGAAGGGCTGATTTTGCAGCTGCCCAAACCGGTTAAAGACAGTATTCACAAGGTAGTAGGATTTTTTTACCGTCAGAGCCACCGGCAAAAGCAGGAAAAAATGAAACCGGCCTTAAGCAGGCTTGCTTTCAGCGCGCTGGTTACCGGATTTTTAGTTTCGCTTCTGGAGGCAGTATGTACCGGGCAGGTATATTTGCCGACGATATCTTTTGTGCTAAAATCTACAGCGCTTAGGCTTCAGGCATTCATATACCTCTTATTGTATAATATTATGTTCGTTGTGCCGCTGATTGTAATTTTTATATTGGCGTTATTAGGGACCAGTAGCCAGCAATTTTCCGGTTTCCTGAAGAAGAACTTAGGGTCAATTAAGATTTTATTGGCAGTTTTATTTTTTAGCTTAGGGATATTCTTGCTCTGGAGGGTTTAATGCGCAAGGTAATAATTATATGGAGTTTGTTGAGCTTTCTCTTTTTTGGCGCAGAGGTGTTTTTCAGTTTGCCGGTGGAACCGGTATGTTATGCGCAAGAGAGAGCCGGTATTAACGAATGGGACTTTGGCGTGGTTAAGCAGGGGGCTGTTTTAAAGCACGATTTTATATTAAAAAATGAGACGAATGATATCCTGGCGATAAATAGTATTCATACTTCTTGCGGATGTACTGCTTCACAATCGGATAAGAGATCTTTAATGCCGCAGGAGAGTACCGCGATTAAAGTAACTTTTAATTCACATGGATATTCGGGGCAGGTTAAACAATTTGTGTATGTTAATACCGATAATGCGGATCAGGCAATAATTCGATTTACAGTTAAGGCTAACGTAATAAAGGAGGATTAGTCGGATGTGGTCATTACAGTTAAGGATGTGGTTGTTGGTAACGCTTTTATTCGGGATTATTTATGCTTTATTAGTGGTGGTGGGCAGTAGTTTTTTACATGTAAGCAATTTCAGCTTCTATTTAATTATTTCTTTAGTGATGATGGTTATTCAATATATGCTGGGGCCTAAAATTGTGGAATGGAGCATGCGGGTTAAATATATTAAAAGAGAAGAAAATCCGCGCCTGTTCCAGATGGTGGAAAGTTTAAGTTTGCGTGCTAATATCCCGATGCCCAAAATCGGTATTGCCCAGATCGATATTCCCAATGCTTTTGCTTTTGGCCGTTCTCTCAAAGATGGGAGGGTTTGTGTAACGAATGGGATATTGAATCTGCTTAATGAGGAAGAATTAAAGGCAGTACTTGGGCATGAGTTAAGCCATTTAAAGAATCATGATGTGCTTACGATTACCTTGCTTTCCGTTATTCCTATGGTGATGTATAGGATTGCCTGGCAGTTTTTATTTTACGGACGCCGGCGTGATGATCGGGGAGGCAATACTGTCTTGATCGGCCTGGCAGCCTTTTTGTTCTATTTTGTGACTAATCTTTTAGTGCTTTATGCTTCGCGTATCCGGGAGTATTTTGCTGACCGTGGTTCTGTGCTTTTAGGTAATCAACCAAAAGCCTTAGCTTCCAGCCTTTATAAACTGGCTTATGGTTCAGCTAAGCTGAATAAGGAGGAATTAAAGCAGACTGAAGGGTTAAAAGCTTTTTTTATCAATGATCCATCACAGGGGCGTAAGGAAGTATTGGAGTTGTCACAGTTAGACTTAGATAAAAGCGGAACGATTGATGCTTCTGAATTGGAGTTGCTCAGAAGGTCAAATATACGTTTGAATTTAGGGGATAAGATGCTTGAGCTTTTAAGCACGCATCCGAATATGCTTAAACGTATAAAAAGGCTTTCAGAGCATAAGGTTTAAAAGAGTTAAAAATTAATAAAATGGGGCCGTTTCAGCGATATTGACGCGGCCCCGTTTTCTTTTGACATAACCCCAAATATACTATATAATTACTGAACTATGGACATTAATGAGATCGTGCAGCAGAGAATCGAAAAATTAGGGATACTGGGCAATAAAAATGTGGTTTTGTATCCGGCCAGCGTTCCTGCCCATATTCCGATTGGGCAGGCTTTGAGCAGCTTTGAAGAAGGCAAAAAAGTTACTCTTTGCGGAAGAATTATGGCTAATCGGGCACACGGTAAGGTCAATTTTATGGACCTGAGGGATACTACCGGCAAGATTCAGCTTTATATTAAGCGGGATGTTGTGGGAGAAGACAGGGCTGCACTGCTTGAGCAATTGGATATTGCTGACATTTTAAGCGTCAGTGGCGAGCTTTTTAAGACGCACACCGGGGAATTTACGGTAAAAGTCCTGGATTTTACGATATTATCTAAAGCTTTACGGCCTTTACCTGAGAAATGGCATGGTTTAAAGGATGTAGAGTTACGATACCGGCAGCGTTATTTAGACCTGCTTGCTAATGAAGATGTAAAAAAAGTATTTTTGTTGCGCGCCAAGATTATTCAGGCTATCCGCAGTTTTTTAGATGAACGGGGATTTCTGGAAGTAGAAACTCCGATGATGCACGATATCGCTGGAGGCGCAGCCGGCCGGCCGTTTAAGACTTTTCATAATGAATATAGCATGGATTTGTATTTGAGGATTGCCCCGGAGTTATATTTAAAACGCCTGTTGGTTGGCGGCCTTGACCGGGTTTATGAAATCAATCGTTCTTTTCGCAATGAGGGGGTTTCTACCCGGCATAATCCGGAGTTTACTATGCTGGAGGTTTATCAGGCTTATGCGGATTATGAGGATATGATTAATTTAACGCAGGATTTGATCTGCCATGTTGCCCAGCAGGTTTTAGGCAAAGAGGAATTGCTTTATCAGGGCAAAACCATTGATTTAAAAACTCCCTGGAGAAGGCAGTCATTTGCCGGGTTGGTTAAGGAAAAATTTGGCATTGAACCGCAGGATAGTCCGTCGGTAATGCTGGAAAAATTACAAGCTAAGGGGCTGGCTAAGGATCAGAGCCGCCTAAGCCGTTCCCAGATAAATAAAATTGTGGAGGATGCCTTAGAGCAGGAGCTTCTGGTTAATCCTACATTCATTACGGATTATTTTACCAGCCTTTGCCCTTTAGCTAAAACGCAAAAAGACAATCCCTTGATTTCCGAGAGGTTCGAACTTTATCTGGCGGGGATGGAGATTGCTAATGCTTATTCCGAGTTAAATAATCCTTTGGAGCAGCGCCGGCGTTTCGAAGAAGAGATTAAAGATCTCAATTCCGAGGAAAAAAAGAATGTCGATGAAGAGTATTTGCTGGCTTTAGAGCATGGTATGCCGCCGGCCGGAGGGCTGGGTATTGGAATCGACCGGCTGGTGATGCTGCTTACGGATCAACCATCAATTAGAGATGTGATTTTATTTCCTCTCTTGCGGCGGTCGCCGGAGCAGGAGGAGACCAAGTAATGCTTTCAGAGTTATGGCTTAGCCAAAGATACCTGAGAGCGGGTAAAAAAGAAAAGATTATTTCTATTACCGCATTAATTTCCATAATCGGGATTGCCATTGGAGTAATGGTTTTGATCGTGGTGATTTCGGTAATGAGCGGGTTTGACCGGTTTCTCGAAGATAAGATGGTGGGGACTAACTCGCATTTGTCGCTGGAGTTTTATAATGGCTCACGGGATTCCGGAAAGGTAATTGATAAGTTAAAAACTTTTTCTTACGTAGAAGGAGCCTCTCCTTTTATCGACGGCCAGGCTTTAGTTAAAACAGGCAAGTCGATTTTCGGGGTGCAGGTGCGTGGTATTGACCCGCAGCTGCAAATGGAAACATCTAAGCTTGATGAGTATTTAAAATCCGGCAGCTATGCGTTGACGGGTAACGAAGTAGCATTGGGTGGTGAGCTTGCTTGGCGTCTAGGCCTAGATATTGGCGGAGTTTTGAGCCTGGTTTCACCGGTCTCTTTAGCGAAAACCGATTTTTATGTTAAAGGGATCTTTAATAGCGGAATGTATTTATATGATTCTAGCTTGGTATTGACTAGCATTCAAGGGGCGCAGGATTTTTACAAAATGCCGGATGCGATTAGCGGGGTTGCCGTGCGTGTCCGGGATATTTATAAAGTTGAAAATATTAAAGAAAAATTGTACCGGGATTTAACCGGTGTCGGCCCTTACCTGGTGCGTACCTGGATAGATGCTAATAAGAATTTCCTGGAAGCTTTAAAGCTTGAGAAGATTGTGATGTTTATTGTGGTGACGATGACCACGGTGGTAGCGGCATTTGGCATTGTGAGCACTTTAATTATGTCGGTAATGAGCAGGATTAAAGATATCGGTATTTTACGTTCGGTGGGCGCCAGGACCAAAAGCATTCTGCAGATTTTTATTTTTCAAGGCATGGCGATTGGCGTGACCGGAATATTATTAGGGTTAAGCGCGGGAGTGGGGCTGGCGCTTTCTTTAGATAAAGTGGTAGATGTTATCTCTAAAATTATCGGTAGAAGCCTGATTCCCAAAGATATTTATTATTTCGACCGGATTCCGGTAAATATTAATATAAGCGATGTTACTGTTATTGTAGTTTCTGCCCTGTTGATTACTTTGGCGGCCAGTATTTACCCGGCATATTATGCCAGCCGCATAATTCCCAGCGAGGCTGTCCGCCATGAATGACGAAGTAATTAAAGTTAGCTCGATCTGTAAAAGTTACCGGGATAGCTCAAGCAGTCTGGAAGTATTAAAGAATATAACTTTTTCTGTTTCATCTGGTGAATTTTTGGTAATTCAGGGGCCAAGCGGCGCGGGTAAGTCGACGCTTTTACATATTTTGGGCGGCCTGGATAACCCGACGATGGGGAATGTTTATTTTCAGGGAGCGGATATTTATGCCATAGATGAAAATAAGCGCGCTGCTTTACGCAATCAGAAAATAGGATTTGTTTTTCAATTCTTTCATCTATTGCCGGAGTTGAGCGCTTTAGAAAATGTTTTGCTGCCGGGAATTTTAAAATCCTGGTGGGAGAGGAAAAAAAGTTTAAGCAAGGCGCTTGAACTTTTAGAAAGATTAGGGTTATCCTCCCGGCTAAAGCACCGGCCAAGCGCTTTAAGCGGCGGAGAACAGCAGCGGGTGGCGATTGCCCGGGCGTTAATCAACCATCCGCAGCTTTTACTTTGCGATGAACCTACGGGAAATTTAGATTCGGAGAATGGAAAGAATATTTTGCAGCTTTTAATCGAGCTTAACCAAAGCCAAAAAATTACTATTATTATGGTTACTCATGACAAGGATCTTGCCTGTGGTGCTGGAAGAACTATGTGCCTTAAAGACGGGCTTATTTTACATCGCGCTACCGAGCGCGCGCCCGCGCAACAAAGTTAAGCGCGGGGCGTAAAAAGGGGGAAGAAATGAAAATTTATATCAATGGAAAATTTTACGATAAAGAAAACGCCAAAGTTTCCGTGTTTGACCATGGCTTACTTTATGGCGACGGAGTTTTTGAAGGAATCCGCTCCTATAGCCGCCGGGTATTTAAATTAAGCGAGCATATCGACCGGCTTCTGGAGTCTGCCCAGAGTATTATGCTAAAAATTCCGCTTACTAAAGAGCAATTGATTAAAGCGGTGGTTCAGACGTTGAAGATAAATAAACTGGAGAATGCTTATATCCGCCTGGTAGTTTCCCGCGGGGTAGGTGATTTGGGGCTTGACCCGCGCAAGTGTACTCAAGGCCCGACAATTATTGTGATCGCCGATAAAATTGCTTTGTACCCGGAGAAGCTTTATCGCGAAGGTTTGGCGATTGTTACCGTGCCTACGGTGCGCAATCTGCCGGAAGCGCTTAATCCGCAGATCAAGTCTTTGAATTATTTGAATAATATTCTGGCCAAGATTGAAGCTGCTAATGCCGGATGCGATGAGGCAATTATGCTGGATTCTTTAGGTTATGTTGCCGAGTGCACCGGAGATAATATTTTTGTAGTAAAAAACGGACATCTTTATACTCCTCCGCAGTGCATGGGGACTTTACGCGGGATTACCCGTGATTCCATATTGGAGATTGCCCGCAGAGATAAAATTCCGGCGCATGAACACGTGATTACCCGCCACGAAGTTTATATTTCAGATGAATGCTTCCTTACCGGTACTGCGGCGGAAGTGATCCCGGTAGTGAAAGTGGATGGCCGGGTTATCGGCCAGGGAAAGCCCGGAAAACTTACTCTGAATTTAATAAAAAAATTTAAAGAGTTAACGGTTAAGAACGGGGTAAAATATTAATATGCTTTGTGATATTTGCGGTAAAAATCCGGCTACTGTGCATTTGACTGAGATTATTGATGAGCAGATGAATGAACTGCATTTATGCGAGGATTGCGCCAGGCATAAAAGCGCGGCCATGGAGCAGCAGTTTGGTTTAAGTGACCTGTTAGCAGGTATGGCGGATTTTGAAAAACCCTCTTCGGATAAAGAAGAAGAGCCGGTTACCATTAAATGCCCCGCTTGCGGCTTGACTTATGCGGATTTTAAGAAGATCGGACGGTTAGGCTGCGGGGAATGTTTTAATGCTTTTCGTAAATACCTGGCACCTTTATTAAAGCGCATTCATGGCTCAAATCAGCATGTCGGGAAAAATCCGGCTAAAGCAAAAATTACGCTTAAGCCTAATAAAAAGAAATCCGGTTTACAAGAATTAAAAGACCAGCTGCAAAAAGCTATTCAGCAGGAAGCTTTTGAAGAAGCAGCGCGCCTGCGTGATCAGATCAAGAAAATGTCCTCGCAGCAGGACAGTGCTTAGAGGTTTCAGGAAGCAGCATAAAAACATGAGCAAATAAAGGATGATATGCAGATTAATGATTTAATTAATCATACCAGCGAATGGCTTAAGGGTACGGGACCGAATTCGGATATCGTGATCTCCAGTAGAATCCGCCTGGCCAGGAATTTAAATAAGTTTCCTTTTCCGCATTGGGCATCTAAGGCGCAGCTAAATGAGGTTTTGGAAAAGACCCGTCAGGCAATGGGCAAAGTGGATGTACTGAGCAAAGCCACGCTTTTTATTTTAGCGGACTTAGACAGTATCGATAAACAATTCTTGGTGGAAAGGCACCTGATGTCTATCGAGCATACTCAAAAAACAGAACAAAAAGCAGTCTTGGTGAACGATGAAGAAAATATCGCCGTGATGATTAACGAAGAGGATCATTTGCGCATTCAGCTTATGCAATCAGGTTTCAATCTTTTCGAAGCCTGGGAAATTATTAATGGTATTGATGATGCTTTAGCTAAACTTCTGGATTATGCCTATTTGGATGATTTTGGTTATCTTACCGCTTGCCCGACCAATACCGGTACGGGCATGCGTGGGTCAGTGATGCTGCATTTGCCTGCGTTGGTAATGAGCCGGCAGATTGAGCGGGTGTTGGCGGCGATTGCCAAATTAAGTTTTACTACGCGCGGGCTTTATGGAGAAGGCACGCAGGCCAGCGGGAATTTTTTTCAAATTTCCAATCAGGTTTCTTTGGGGCATAGTGAAACGGAGATTATTGAAAATATTAACGGCCTTATCCGGCAGATTATTGAACAGGAGACGCAGGCCCGGGAGATTATGTTGACTAAAAGCAAAGAAATCCTGGAGGATAGGATTAACCGTTCCCTGGGAATTTTAAAAAGTGCCCGGATCATTACCAGCCAGGAGACAATTGAATTGTTGTCTATGGTCAGGTTAGGCAGCGACCTGGGAATGATTAAGGATATTGACCGGCGCACAATTAACGAACTGTTTATTATTACTCAGCCGGCACATTTGCAGAAGTTGGAGAATGTCAAGCTTTCTTCAGACCAGCGGGACTTAAAAAGAGCAGAGTTGATTAGGAAAAAACTTAACTTAATGGGCGCTTAATTTTAGGCTAATCTGTTAATTGAGCATCCTGTAGTTTTTATTTAACGCAGTCCTCCATGTTTGATCCCCGAAGGGGATTAACCGGGGGTATATTAGAGGAGAAATTATCATGTTTAATCGTTTTACGGAAAGAGCAAGAAAAGTGATTATTTTAGCCAAGGAAGAAGCCAGGCGTTTTAATCATGATTATATCGGTACTGAACATATACTTTTAGGCTTGATCCGGGAAGGCGAAGGAGTAGCGGCGGCGGTATTGCAGAAACTGGAAGTTTCGCTGGAGAATATCAGGCTGGAGATTGAGAAGTTGGTGCAGCCCGGCCCGGCTACTCAGATTATCGGTGATATTCCTTTTACTCCGCGTGCCAAAAAAGCTTTAGAGCTGGCAGCCGAAGAGGCACGTTCTTTAGGGCATAATTATATCGGTACAGAACATCTTTTACTCGGGCTTATTCGCGAAGGTGAAGGTATTGCTTCGCAAGTGTTATTAAATCTGGGTATGGATTTAAATTCTGTGCGTAATGAGGTGATGAGCCTTTTAGGCTCGGCTTTACCGGGGATGGGCCAACAACAGGGCCCGCAAGCAGCAAAGTCTAAGACTCCGGCCCTGGATGCTTTTGGCAGGGACCTGACAGCTTTGGCGCGTGAAAATAAGTTGGATCCGGTAATTGACCGGGCGCAGGAGATTGAGCGGGTAGTGCAAATCTTAAGCCGCCGCACTAAAAATAATCCGGTGCTTTTAGGGGAAGCCGGAGTCGGTAAAACCGCGATTGTGGAAGGGTTAGCCCAGTTAATTAACGCCGGAAATATTCCTGAAGTTTTAAGAGGAAAACGTATTGTTGTCCTGGATCTGGCATTAATGGTTGCCGGGACTAAATACCGCGGGCAGTTTGAAGAAAGAATCAAGGCAATTATGGAAGAGATTAAGCGTTCCCAGGATGTAATTATTTTTATTGACGAACTGCATACTTTAGTGGGTGCCGGAGCCGCCGAAGGCGCCATCGATGCTTCTAATATTATGAAGCCTTCTCTTTCCCGGGGGGAGATGCAGTGTATCGGGGCTACTACGATTAATGAATACCGTAAATATATTGAAAAAGATGCAGCTTTGGAGCGCCGTTTTCAGACGATTATGGTGGAACCGCCTACCGTTGAGCAAACCGTTAAAATTTTGAAAGGCCTGCGGGATAAGTATGAAGCGCATCACCGGGTTACTTTTAAAGATGAAGCCCTGGAGGCAGCGGCTGTATTAAGCGACCGCTACATTACCGGAAGATTTATGCCGGATAAAGCGATTGATTTGATTGATGAAGCCGGTTCCCGCGCGCGCTTAAATGTCCTGATTGTTCCGGAAAATATCAAGAGCATCGAAGCAAATGTCGAGTCATTAAGAAAAGAAAAAGAAGCTTATATTAAGAGCCAGGATTTTGAGAAAGCTGCTTCTTTGCGGGATCAGGAACGTGTTGCCCGTCAGGAATTGGAGCGGTTAAATAAAGAATGGAGCCAGGCTAAAGATAAGATGCGCCCGGAAGTGACTGGAGAAGATATTGCTAAAATCCTGGCGCAGTGGACTGGAATTCCTATCTTTAGGTTAGAAGAGAAGGAAAGTGAAAAGTTACTTAAAATTGAAGAAGAATTGCATAAGCGCGTAGTGGGCCAGAATGAAGCGATTGAAGCGATTGCTCACGCGGTAAGGCGTTCGCGTGCCGGGATCAAAGACCCTAAGCGGCCAATCGGTTCATTTGTATTTCTAGGCCCGACTGGAGTAGGGAAAACTTTGCTGGCTAGGGCATTAGCGGAGTTTATGTTTGGAGATGAAGACGCGTTGCTGCAAATAGATATGTCCGAATATATGGAAAAGTTTAATGTTTCGCGTTTAATCGGCGCTCCCCCGGGGTATGTGGGATATGAGGAGGGCGGGCAACTGACTGAACGCGTGCGCCGGCGGCCTTACGCGGTTATACTTTTAGATGAAATTGAAAAAGCGCATCCGGATGTTTTTAATTTACTGCTGCAGGTTTTTGAGGAAGGCCGGCTTACTGATAGTTTTGGCCGTAAAGTAAACTTTAAGAATACGATTATTATTATGACTTCTAATGTCGGGGCAGAATTAATCCGTAAAACCGGCTCATTGGGTTTTAAATCACAAAAAGACGAAGGTACTTACCAGGATATGAAAGATAAGCTCCTGGAAGCGGTCAAACATGCTTTTAAGCCGGAGTTCTTAAACCGTATCGATGATATTATTGTTTTTAAGCAGTTAGTCAGAGAAGATCTCTCTAAGATTATTGATATCGAGATCGGTTATGTGATTGAACGCCTAAAAGAGCAAAAAATTGTTCTAGAGGTAAGCCAGGAGGCTAAGGATCTTTTAATTGAAAAAGGGTTTGACCCTGTTTTTGGCGCCCGTCCCTTAAAAAGGACTATTCAAAGATACCTGGAAGATTCTTTAGCCAATGAGATTATTTCTAAAAAATATAAGGAGGGCTCTTTAATTAAAGTAACGCGCAAGAATGAAGAGCTGATTTTCGGATAATGTTTATGCTATTTTTTATGGACCTGGGCCGTAAAATACTTTCTTTTATGTATTTTTTCGGCGGCTTAGCCAGTTTGACGGCGCAGACTGTTTATCAAACTTTTAAGCCTCCATATAAATATGGCCATATTGTGGAGCAGTCTAAAAAAGCCGGTTACGACAGCCTGCCGATTGTTTCGGTAGTCGCTTTGTTTATCGGTTTTATTTTTGCGCTGCAATTCGGTTATTTTATGCAGCGCATCGGTTCAGAGATGTATATCGCAAGCCTCGTGGCTTTGGCGATTGTGCGCGAACTAGGCCCGGTGATTACCGCTTTAATTGTTGCCGGAAGGGTAGGTGCGGCCAATACCGCCGAATTAGGCTCGATGCAGGTTACTGAGCAGATCGACGCTTTAGAAACTTTGGCGACTAATCCGATAAAATACTTAGTTGTGCCGCGTTTTGTCGCTCTGGGCATTATGCTTCCTGTGCTTACGTTATATGCTAATATCGTCGGAATAATTGGAAGCTATCTTATCTGTGTAGTAAAATTAGGAATTACCAGCAGCATGTACATGAATATGACGTTTTCTGCTTTGCTGTATAAAGATTTATGTACGGGATTATTTAAAGCCTGGATCTTTGGTATGGTTATCGCCCTGGTAAGTTGCTATGAAGGTTTTAATGTTGACGGCGGGGCAGTGGGAGTAGGCCGGGCCACTACGCGTTCAGTGGTAATCAGCTTTTTGATGATTCTGGCCGCGGATTGCTTGATTACCGCGTTATTCTATTTTATTTTTCCTTAAAAAAATGATTGAAATACAGCGTTTAAGTAAAAGATTTAACAATAACCTGGTTTTAGATGAATTGAGTTTAAATGTGCAGACCGGGCAGACTTGTGTAATTATCGGCAGGAGCGGTTGTGGAAAATCCGTTTTGCTTAAACATATTGTCGGGTTACTGAGGCCGGATAACGGCCGGGTTTTGGTGGAGTCTAAAGAAGTAGCTTCTTTGAAAGAATTAGAGTTAGCGGCTTTGCGTTCAAAAATAAGCATGGTTTTTCAGGGAGGGGCACTTTTTGATTCGATGAATGTAAGTGAAAATGTAGGTTTTAGCCTGCTGGAGCATACTCATCTGGACCCAAAAGAAATCCTGGAGCGGGCGGAGGAATCCTTATCTTTGGTGGGTTTAGGCGGCATTGGAAACCTTATGCCTTCAGAGTTAAGCGGGGGGATGAAAAAACGCGTAGCTTTAGCCCGGGCAATTTGCATAAAACCGGAGATTATTCTTTATGATGAACCGACTACGGGGGTGGACCCGATTACTGCTGATTGCATTAATGAATTGATCCGTTCATTGCACGATAAATTAAAAGTTACATCCTTGGTAGTTACTCATGATATGAAAAGCGCTTATCATATTGCCGATAAAATTGCCATGATGTATAAAGGAAAGATAATTCTGGAGGGTACTGCGGAGCAGATCCAGGAAACGCAGGATCCGGTAGTGCACCAGTTTATTAACGGACTTTCCAAGGGGCCGATAACAGAAGTAGTGGATGCTTAAATAATGTTCTTCTGGCGGGAGCTTGAGGTTATTTTTTTATGCGCCGGAGGCTGGGGAAAAATGAGGAGGCTTAAATGATTTTTGGTAAAACCAAATTAGAACTTAAAGTAGGAATTTTCGTTTTTATCGGATTGGTCGTTTTGGTTATTTTTATATTATCGATCGGCGGATTTAAAACCTGGAGTTCCGGCTACCGGATTAATCTTATTTTTAATTTTGTTAACGGGGTGAAAATCGGGGCACCTGTGCGTTTTGCCGGGGTAGATGTCGGGGAGGTAAAGAAAATTAACCTGCAGTTTAAGCCGGATCAGAATCATACAAGTGTATGCCTGGAGGTTTGGATCAGGGATATAGTGCGCGTGCCGGTTGATTCCACGGTATGGGTGAATACTTTGGGATTATTGGGTGAAAAATATGTAGAGATCATGCCGGGGAAAGATTATTCCCTTACTCTTCAGGAAAATGGGTATCTCACCGGGGTTGATCCTTTGCCTACGCAGGAGTTGCTGCGTAAGGCAGAAAGTATAATGAATAATGTAGATAACGGGATTGCCAAGATTGTGAATAAAGAAGGCTCTTTAGGCAGGCTTATCTATGATGATGCGATTTATAACGAACTGGAAGCTTTTGTTGCGGATGTGCGTAAGAACCCCTGGAAATTATTAATTAAGGCTAAAGAGAAGAAATAATGAACCCCTGTGTTTTCTTTTGTTTAAATATTAGAAGGCGCAGGGTTTGGTTTAGAGTTAATGAATAGGGAGAAGGTGCAAAAGGGGCAAACCCCGCACCTTCTTATTGTTCAAGTACTAAAGCTGATGGTTTAATGAATTAATAACAAGAAGGTGCGGGGTGAAGACCAAAACAGTTTTTAGTTGTTCGGCTTGCGGTTACCAATCGCCTAAGTGGTTAGGCCGCTGCCCGGATTGTAACAGCTGGAATTCTTTTGCCGAGGAAAATTATACTCCGGTTGCTCCCGGTGCTAAAGAAAGGGTCAGCCTGTATAAAGACGGGCCGGTTCTTTTAAAAGATGTAGTTGCCAAAGATGAGGACAGGTTAAAAACCAATATTGTTGAACTGGACCGGGTTTTAGGCGGAGGGATTGTTAAGGGGTCTGTGGTGTTGATCGGCGGCGATCCCGGTGTAGGTAAATCTACAATTTCTCTGCAGGTTTCTAATCATTTAACGAAGCAGGGAATCAGTGTGCTTTATGTCAGCGGTGAAGAATCCGTGGCTCAAACTAAATTGCGCGCAAAGCGTTTAGGTGAGTCAGGAAGCGATAATTTATATATTGTTAATCAGACAGATTTATCTTTAATCGTTGAATATATAAGAAAATTAAAGCCGCAGGTGGTAGTAATTGATTCTATTCAGGTCATCTTTGACCCCGGGATCAGTTCTTCCCCCGGGAGCGTCAGCCAGGTCAGGGAATGTGCCGGGGTGCTTACGCAATTAGCCAAAACTACGGAAACCTCAATTTTTATTATCGGGCATGTTACTAAAGAAGGTGCTTTAGCCGGGCCGCGTGTTTTAGAGCACATCGTAGATACCGTGCTGTATTTCGAAGGAGACCGTTTCGCGATTTACAGAATATTAAGGGCAGTGAAAAACAGGTTTGGATCAACTAATGAAATCGGAGTGTTTGAAATGCTATCTGCGGGATTAGCTGAAGTAAAGAATCCTTCTGAAATCTTTTTATCAGAACGGCCAAACAGTGTTTCCGGCACGATTGTTACTTCGATCTTGGAAGGGACCCGCCCGCTTTTAGTGGAGATTCAGTCTTTAGTCTCCCGGAGCAGCTTTGGCTATGCCCGCCGGCGCGCGCAAGGTTTTGATTTTAACCGCTTGTCTTTATTAGTTGCGGTTTTAGAGAAACGCATGGGGTTGGCGTTGGAAGCTGAAGATATATTTATTAATGTTACCGGGGGGATTAAAATCGAAGACCCGGCAGCGGATTTAGCGGTGTGCGCGGTGATTGCTTCCAGTTTTCGTGATCAGGAAGTATTGCCCAAATCTATAGTTTTGGGAGAGGTAGGTTTGAGCGGCGAAATTAGAAGTATTTCACAGGTGCTTACGCGGATTAATGAGGCAGAGAAATTAGGGTTTAAACACTGCATTTTACCTAAGAACAGCATTAAGAATCTTAAATTTAAAAAATCAGATATGGAAATTATTGCCGTCTCAACTTTAAAGGAGGCGCTAGATATTATACTTTGCAGCCAGAAACAACAGGTTTAAGATGGCCGTGAAGTATTTCATCGTTGGGCATTTAAGCAGGTTAATCCCGGGGTTATTTATTAAACAGCAGGGTACTCCGGACCTTGTTAAGGAGGTAAGGAAATGAATTTATTATTAGCGCGGCTTTTATTTATTTTAGGAAGCGCAGTGATCGGTTATCAGGCAGCCGGTTTTGGTGGCAATGGTTTAGTTGGCATGTCTATCGGTGCTTTAGCCGCTTTGATTATGATTTTAATTGAAGTGGGTTTACGTAAGGTTTCGGTGAGCGGATTATCCAGCGCGGTATTCGGATTAATCTTAGGTTTAATTATGGCTAAGCTGGTTGGAGACGCATTCAGCCTGGCTCCGGTAGATGCCAATATGCTTTCCAGGATCAGGGTAGGATTGACTTTGATTTTTTGTTATCTGGGCATGGTGATGGCTCTGCGCGGGAAAGATGAATTTAATATTATTATTCCTTATGTGCGCCTGCGGCGGCAGGACCAAAGCCAGGATGTCATTCTTTTAGATACCAGCGTGATCATTGACGGTCGGATTGTGGATATCTGTAAAACGCGTTTTTTAGGCGGTAAAGTAGTTATTCCGAAATTTGTGCTCAGGGAATTACAGCAGATTGCTGATTCCACCGACCCGATTAAACGCCAAAGAGGCCGGAGGGGCTTAGAGATTTTAAATACCATTCAAAATGAACCGGGAATGGATATTGCGATACATGAACAGGATTTTTCGGAGACTTCAGAAGTGGATGCGAAGCTGGTTTTATTGGCTAAGCTGCTGGAAGCTAAAATTCTTACTGTTGATTTTAATTTAAACCGGGTAGCTAGCATCCAGGGGATCAAGGTGCTTAATATTAATGAATTAGCCAATGCGCTTAAGCCGGTAGTTTTTCCCGGGGAAGAGATGCATATTAAATTGATTAAGGAAGGCAAGGAGCATAATCAGGCAGTGGGTTACCTGGATGACGGTACAATGGTGGTAGTGGAAGATGCCCGGCGCCTGATCGGCCAGGATGTGAAGGTGGCGGTAACTTCAGTTTTACAGACCCAAGCCGGAAGGATGATTTTTACCAAAATTGAAAAATAATGCTTAGCGCGATTGTTTTGGCTGCCGGGCAAGGCAGGCGCTTAAAAGCTGCCGTGCCCAAGCCTTTAGTAAAAATAGGTAAATTGCCGGCGATAGTTTATTCATTGAGCACTTTGAATAAGCATCCGGGAGTTAATGAAATTATTGTGGTGGTGAACCCCCGGAGTCGGTGGGCAATAAAACAGTTAATAAATAAATATTCATTTAAGAAAGTTAAGGCTTTGGTTTTGGGCGGCCGGCGCAGGCAGGATTCGGTGTATAACGGACTCAGGGCGGCTAACGACAATAGTAGGTGGGTGTTAATTCATGATTCAGCCCGGCCGTTTATTGACCGGGGTTCGATAAACAGGGTTATTTCGGCAGCTAAAAAAACCGGCTCCGCTATTGTTGCGGTAAAGCCAAAAGCCACCATAAAATCATCTTACCGGAATAATATAGTAAGGCAGACTTTGGATCGGGATACTCTTTGGGAAATACAGACTCCGCAGGTGTTTAAAAAAGATTTGATTCTAGAGGCGTATAGAAAGTATTCAGCCAGCGATGTTACGGATGATGCTTCATTGGTTGAAAAGCTAGGTAAGCAAGTTTTGCTGGTTCCAGGAAGGTATGAAAATATTAAGATTACCACCAAAGAAGATTTATTATTTGCCGGGCCAATTGCCGAAAGGTTAATCCATGCAATATAGGGTTGGTATAGGTTATGATATTCATCGTTTAACCGAAGGTAGGAAACTGTTTTTAGGGGCAGTAGAAATCCCTTATATTAAAGGCCTCTTGGGGCATTCGGATGCGGATGTGTTGATCCATGCGCTTTGTGATGCTTTGTTAGGTGCTTTAGCGCTGGGAGATATCGGAGAACATTTTCCGGATACGGACCCTAAATACCAGGGTATTGCCAGCAGCCAGTTGCTTAAAGTGGTTAAAGAGCTGGTGGATAAGAGTGGATATACAATAAATAATTTGGATATAATTGTGATTGCCCAGGAACCTAAATTAACGCCTTTTAAGAAACAAATTAAGGAAAAGATCTGTGCGCTTCTGGGTATCGGGCAGGACACTTTAAATATTAAAGCAAAAACTAATGAAGGGCTAGGCGCTGTGGGGCATATGGAAGCAATCTCCTGCTTTGCCACAGCTTCTTTAGTGAAGGGGGAATAATATGGGTTATCTTATGAGCATTTTAATTATATTGCTGGGGATTGCGATAATTAAGTTGGTGTTGATTTCTATATTCTTCTACGCGGATATCCGGGCGGCGCAAAAAAAGGATCCTGCAGCTAAAAGTTTCTTAGAGATAATTTTACTTTATCCCGGGCTGCATGCTTTAATCTATTACCGTATTGCGCATGTTTTTTATAAAGTACACCTGTTTTTTTTAGCCCGCTTATTATCTCAGGTTGCCAGGTTTTTTACCGGCATCGAGATTCATCCGGGAGCCAGAATCGGCAAGCGGTTTTTTATTGACCATGGATTTGGCGTAGTCATCGGAGAGACGACGATTATCGGAGATGATGTTTTACTTTACCAGGGCTCAACTTTAGGCGGCACGGGTATTGTGAAGGGTAAACGGCATCCGACCATCGGTAATAATGTGGTTGTGGGCGCGGGAGCCAAGGTCTTGGGAAATATTGTAATCGGGGATAATTCTTATATCGGAGCAAATGCCGTAGTGGTAAAAGATGTCCCGCCGAATTCTACGGTAGTCGGTGTTCCCGGCAGGATTACCAAACAGGATGGCAAAAAAATGGATGTCAGCCTGGACCATGTGCATATACTGGATCCGATTATGCAGACGATTGAAGAACTGCAGGATAGAGTTAAAAACTTAGAAAAGAAATAAGGTTAGTCATGCCTATTTTTATATATAATTCTCTCACCAGAAAGAAAGAAGAGTTTATCCCTTTAAAACCTAAAGAGGTTAAGATGTATGTCTGCGGTCCGACGGTTTATGACCAGCCCCATATTGGCCATGCCCGCAGTGCCTATATCTTTGATGTGATTAGAAGGTATTTAGTATATCGAGGGTATCAGGTTAAATTCGTCAGGAATGTGACGGATGTGGATGATAAAATTATTAATAAGGCTCAAGCAGAGTTTGAAAATGAAGATTTAAATGAAGCAGTAAGAAAAGTTTCTACTAAATACCTCGGTCTTTATCATGAAGACATGAAAAGCTTAGGGATTCTTGAACCGGATATTGAGCCCAAAGCCACTGAATATGTTGGCTCCAATAATCCTCTAATGCAGAAATTTATCCAGCTATTGATTGAAAAAGGCTGCGCTTATGTTTCTGAAGGGGATGTATATTTTGATATTAAAAAAGCAAAAGACTACGGCAAGTTATCTCACCAGGCCTTGGAAAAAATGGAAGCGGGGGCAAGAATTGCTCTGGGTGAGAAAAAGAAAGATCCTTTAGATTTTGCTTTATGGAAATCTGCTAAGCCTGGAGAGCCTGCCTGGGACAGCCCGTGGGGGCCTGGCCGGCCGGGCTGGCATATTGAGTGTTCGGTGATGAGTTCGGATATTTTGGGGGATGAATTTGATATTCACGGCGGCGGACTGGATCTTATTTTTCCGCATCATGAAAATGAAATCGCCCAATCCGAAGGCGCAGGTAAGAAGTTTGCGCGTTACTGGATGCATCATGGATTATTGACAATCAATGCTCAGAAAATGTCTAAATCTTTAGGTAATTTTATAACAGTAAAAGATTTTCTGGATAAGTATGAATATGCTGATTTATTAAAGTTATTATTTTTATCTACGCATTATTCTCATCCGGTTGATTATACCGATGAGAAAATTCAAGAAGCCAAACAGTCTTTAGAAAGAATATTGATTTTGCAAAATAAGCTGGTTTATCCTTTAGTCAAAGAATCATTCGGTAACTTACCCGTGGAACTGGGAGATGTTAAGGGGAAGTTTGCTAAAGCTATGGATGATGATTTTAATACTCCACGGGCCTTAGCAACAATTTTTGATCTGGTGAATATTGCTAATAAAAACATTGATGACCAAAACTTTATATCTCATTCTTGGTTGATTTTACAAGAGCTTACCAGTGTATTCGGCTTAGATTTAAATAAAAAAACCGGTTTTAAAGATCTGCAGGCGAGTGTAACCGTATTAATTGATCAGCGAAACGATGCCAGGAAGAGAAAAGATTTTAAGCGATCAGATGAAATCAGGCAGGAATTAGAAACCAAAGGTATAATTTTAGAAGATACCAAAGAAGGTACAACTTGGCGTAGAAAATTATAGCGGCTGATACGGTTTTGATTACGGCGGGTGACTGCCAAGACAGAGCCCTTGTCGCGCGCAACGCAAGTGAGCACGGCGAGGTGGATTGGCAGACAGGACCCGCCAAGCAAATATAACAATATGAAGAGTAAATTTATTACATTTGAAGGTTCCGAAGGCTGCGGTAAAAGTACGCAGTCAGAGATGTTATTTAGTTATCTTAAATCATGCGGAAGCAGAGTTATCTATCTGCGGGAGCCGGGAGGAGTGGCTTTAAGCGAAAAGATCCGGGCGCTCTTGCTTGATCCTAAAAGTAAAATATCCGCTCAGGCCGAAACCTTGCTTTATATGGCTGCCCGGGCTCAAGTAGTTGAAGAAATTATTAAGCCCGCGCTGGAAGATAAAAAAATAGTGGTTTGCGATAGGTTTCTTGATTCTACGATTGCTTATCAGGGGTTCGGTTTAGGTATTGATATAAAGTTAATCAAGCTTTTAGGTAATTTTGCTACACAGGGTATTAAGCCGGATTTAACCATTTTTCTGGATTTACCGGTTGAAAGCGGGCTTAAACACCGGCATGCTTGCAAGGACCGTATTGAGCAGCGCTCAATAAGCTATCATGAAAAGGTTAGAAGAGGGTATTTGACGCTGGCAAAACAGGAGCCGCAAAGAATTAAAATTGTTAAAGTCCTGGAAGATAAGTTTAAAACGCAGGATAAAATCAGAGAGGTCCTCCGGTATGCGCTTTAGCGATTGTTTGGGCCAGGAGCGCCCATTAAGTATTATCCGGGCTCATTTGGCGGGTTCCCGCTTTTCCGGAGCATATATTTTTAGCGGCCCGGAAGGAATCGGAAAGAAGATGGCAGCTAAAATCATCGCCGGACAGCTGAATTGTACCGGGCAAGCCCAGCGGCCCTGCGGAGAATGTAGCTCATGTTTGAAGATTAACAAAGAAGAACATCCGGATTTGCATATTATCCAGAATGGGGAATCTCAAATAAAGATTGAAGATGTCCGGGATATCTTGCGGCAGGCAAGTTTCCGGCCTTATGAGGGGATGGTAAAAGTTTTTATTATTGATAACGCACATAAACTTAATACCGAAGCAGCTAATTCTTTACTCAAAGTTTTGGAAGAGCCCCCTAAAGACGCAGTGATTATTTTAATTACGCATAAACCCCAGAATATTATTAAAACTGTGCTTTCCCGTTGTAAGGCAATCAAGTTTACTCCTTTAATCAGGGCGCAACTGGAAAATATTTTAATCAAAAATTACGCTTTAGATAAAACCACTGCGCATTTTCTGGCTTATTATGCGGAAGGCAGATTGGGTTTGGCTTTAAGATTAAAGGATACCCCTTTACTACAGGAAAAAAACAGGATATTCGATTCTTTTATTATTTCCGCAAAGCCGCTGGATCGCAATATTATGGGGCAAAGCAAGGAGCAATTGCAAGTTTGTTTAAATATTCTTGCTTCCTGGTTCAGGGATATATATTTATTAAAGGCGGGGGCGGCAGACAAAGAAATAATCCATTCAGACCGGCATAGTGACTTACTGAAACTAATTCCTAAGTTTTCTTTTAAGCAGCTGGATGATATTTTATCCACGCTTTCGGAAAGTTCTTTGTACTTAGAGAAGAATGTGAATAGTAAATTACTTTTGCATAATTTGGGGGCGCAACTATGGAAGGTTTAGTTCTGATACAACTTAATAATTCCGGGATTGTTCAATTCTATCAAGCAGGTAATTTGAATTTAAAGGTTGGCGACTATGTGATTGTTGAGCATGACCGGGGCTTAGACTGCGGTTGCGTGATTCCGGCAGCGCGTGCGCATTGCTGCCACGAAGAGCCGCCGAAAGAGCCGCCGAAGAAAGTTATCCGCCTGGCTAAAGAGAGCGATTTAAAACAGGTTCAGGATAATGCCGCTAAGGCCAAGGAAGCATTTAATGCCTGTGAAAAAAAGATCCTGGAGCATAAATTGGATATGAAGCTGGTCAAGGCGGAGTATTCTTTTGACCGGTCTAAAATATTATTTTATTTTACTTCAGACGGCCGGGTGGATTTTCGTAATTTGGTTAAAGACCTGGCGAAAGTATTTAAGGCGCGCATTGAATTAAGGCAAATCGGGGTCAGGGATGAAGCCAGGCTTTTTGGCGGGTATGGTTCATGCGGCCGGGAGCTTTGCTGTAAAAAATTCTTGAAAGATTTTGAACCGGTAACAATTAAAATGGCTAAAGAGGAAGGCTTACCGTTAAATCCTCCTAAGATTTCCGGCTTGTGCGGCCGCCTGATGTGCTGTTTGTCTTATGAATATGAAACTTATAAATTACTTTCTAAGGGGCTGCCGCGGGAAGGCGAACATCTGAATACTCCCGAAGGCAAGGGGAAGGTGATCGGGGTGAATGTTTTTAAGCGACTGGTGAGTGTGCAGCTGGATGAAGGCGGTTATATTGAGGTTAGCTATAAGGAAAAAGACCATGTCAAATAAGTATTATATTACTACGCCTATTTATTATGTAAATGCTGCTCCGCATATCGGACATTCATATACTACGATTGCTGCTGATGTTTTAAGCCGGTTTAAACGCCGGCAGTTAGGGCCGGAGCATGTACGTTTTCTTACTGGGACCGATGAGCATGGCCAGAAGATACAGAAAGCTGCGGATGCGGCTAAGCTTTCAGCGCAGGCTTTTGTGGACCAGACCAGCCAGAAGTTCAGGAGCCTTTGGCAGTCTTTAAATGTTTCTTATGATGATTTTATCCGTACTACCGAGCCGCGGCATATTAAGGTTGTGCAGAAGAGCCTGGAGATTCTTTTTAAAAAAGGTGATATTTATGAAGGTAAATATGAAGGATTATATTGTACGCCGTGTGAAACATTTTGGCTGGAGGCACAGGCAATAGGAGGGTTGTGCCCGGATTGTCAACGTCCGGTTGAACGTATTATTGAAACCAATTATTTTTTTAAATTATCTAAATACCAGGATTGGTTGCTGGGGTTTCTTAAAGAGCGCCCGGATTTTATTAAACCTGCCAGCCGCTATGAAGAAACCCTAAGGTTTTTAGAGTTAAACAAATTAAATGATTTATGTATTTCCCGGCCCAAGGAGAGGCTTAGTTGGGGAATTCCTTTGCCTTTTGCCCCGGAGCATGTGACCTATGTTTGGTTCGATGCTTTAATTAATTATATTAGCGCAGTTGGCGATTTCGACAGCCAGGATAATTATGTTTCTCAATGGTGGCCCGCAGATTTGCACTTAATGGCCAAAGACATTTTAAGGCAACATACCGTCTACTGGCCGATTATGCTGCAGGCTTTAAACATTAAGCTGCCTAAAGCAGTTTTTGCGCATGGCTGGTGGATGATTAACGAAGACAAAATGTCTAAATCCCGCGGTAATGTGGTTAATCCTCTTGAGATGATAGAAAAATTCGGTTTAGATGCGTATCGTTATTTTCTTCTGCGTGAAGTCCCTTTTGGCTTAGATGGTAACTTTTCAGAAGAAGGGATAATCAAGCGTTATAATAGTGATTTAGCGAATGACTTGGGGAATTTGGTTTATCGTACTTTGACCATGGTGGAAAAATATTTTGATGGCAATATTCCGGGTATTGATTTTAGCCAACTTCAAAACAGCCAAAGAGTCAGCGATATTCTCGCCAAAATTAAACATTTGGAGAGCAGGGTTTGCCAGGCTTTGGATGAGTCAAACTTTAGTTTGGCGTTAGAAGCCATCTGGGAATTAATCGCTATGGCCAATAAACATGTTGAAGAAACCAAGCCTTGGAATTTAGCTAAGGAAAATAAGCAGGAAGAACTAAAGGAATTTATACGATTGTTAGTTGATGTGATTAGGGCGGTAGCCGGGCAATTAGAAATATTTATTCCCCAGACTGCTTTGTTGATTCAAGAGCAGTTTAAGGCGGATAAAATCAAAAAAGGCAACCCGCTGTTTCCGCGCATTGAAACTAAAAAGAAATAGTTATGTTGATTGATACGCATTGTCATCTAGATTTTCCCGCCTTTGAGCCGGATCGCGGCCAGGTTATCCGGCGCGCCCAGGAAGCAGGAGTACAATATTTTATTAATATCGGCGCTACCTTAGAGTCTTCAGCGGCATCTTGCGTGTTAGCTGCGCAATACCCGCAAATTTATGCAAGTGTAGGAGTACATCCGCATGATGCGGATACTTTCGATCTTGTGGCAGAAAAAAAATTAAAACAGCTGGCTGCTGAAAAGAAAGTCGTGGCGATCGGAGAAACCGGCCTGGATTATTACCGTAATTTATCGAGCAAAGAAAATCAAAAACAGGCTTTTTTAAAACAGATTGCTTTAGCTAAAGAATTAAATTTACCGGTCGTGTTACATTGCCGCCAGGCTGAAGAAGATACCCTGCAGATTTTAAAGAATGCTTTGCCTTTGGCCGCGGTAGTGCACTGTTTTTCCGCGGATGAGAATTTCTTGCAGGAGTGTTTAGGCTGTGGTTTTTTGATTTCTTATACCTGCAATATTACTTATAAAAAAGCCGCGGTTTTAAGAGAGATGGTGTCTTTGACTCCGTTGGATAGGTTGATGTTGGAAACCGACGCGCCTTATTTATCTCCGGAGGGGTTCCGGGGGAAACGTAATGAGCCCATGCAGGTAAAATTACTGGCCGATGAAGTCAGCCGGATTAAGGGAATAAGTCTTCAGGAGTTAGGGCAGCAGACAACCAGAAACGCTAAAAGTTTTTTTAAAATTCCATGAGCGCTCGAATTTCCATTGTTAAGTGCAGTAATTATGAATCGGCGAAAGTACAGCAAGCCATCCGGGACGCACTCGGCTTGCTAGGGGGAATAGCCAATTTTGTTAAACCAAATTCCAGAGTTTTGGTTAAGCCTAATCTTTTAATGTCTAAGGCGCCGGAGTGCGGTATTACTACGCATCCGGAGGTAGTGCGGGCGGTTATCCGGATACTAAAAGAAATAAATTGTAAAGTTATTGTGGGTGATGGGCCGAGTGTCTGGGGGCAATATATTGAAAACGTGGATGAAGTTTATGCGGTAACCGGAATTAAAAAGGTCTGTCAGGATGAAGACGTGCGCCTGGTAAATTTTGATAAGCGGCGGATGCGCGATAAATTTCCGCTTACCGCAGTCCTGGATGAGTGTGACCATTTAGTCAGCCTGCCTAAATTTAAAACCCACGAACTTACTTTGATTACCGGGGCAATTAAAAATCTTTTTGGTTTAGTTTCTGGAACCTATAAAACCGAATTGCATAAGAATTATTTTGCGCCTTCCGAGTTTGCTAAAGTTTTGGTAGATATTTATCAGGAAGCAAAACCGGACCTTACGATTATTGACGGGATATTGGCGATGGAAGGGGACGGCCCGGCAACCAGCGGTATACCCCGGGAGCTTGGCCTTTTGCTTTGTGGAGCCGATTGTGTGGCTTTAGATACGGTGGTTGCGAAAATAATGGGAGTTAAACAAGAGGTTTTAACGACCAAAGAAGCTTCTTTACGTAATTTAGGGCAAGCCCAGTTGGATAAAATAAAGATAGAAGGAGAGGGTATTAGCAAGTTAAATATCCGTCCGTTTATTCTGCCGAAAAATTCAGTAAAGCTGACCAGCTTGCCTCCGGTGATCACAAAGATATTTAAATCTTTGGTCAGATATTATCCTTATTCATTACGCTTAAAATGCACGCGTTGCGGGCATTGCGTTAAGGTTTGCCCGAAGCAGTGTATTAGGTTAAAGAAAAGTGGAATACAGATTAACTATCGTCAATGTATCGCTTGTTTTTGCTGTCAGGAAGCTTGTCCGGCAGCAGCGATCGGAGTAAAGAAGAGCCTATTGGCTAAATTAATAGGATTGTAATAATTTTTACGGGTCCTGTCTTGGGGTTTATCACATGGGCACCCCGCGCCAATTGGAATTGCGCGGGTGTCCGCCAGGTGGCGGAAAAACACCCAAGCCACCCGTAAAAATATCAACTTACGCAAATATGAATATTCGTACAATAGACTGGAAGAGTAATAAGGTTAGGATTATTGATCAAACAAAATTACCGCTTAAATTAGTATATATTGATATTAATCGCTTGGAAGACCTTTGGCAGGCAATTAAGATAATGCAGGTGCGGGGTGCTCCGGCTTTAGGGGCAGCCGCCGGATTGGGAATGTATTTAGGAATAAAAGATTATGTTTGTTCTGATTGGGATAAATTCAACCGGAAATTAACCTCTGTAGCGAAATATCTTGCCAGCAGCCGTCCAACCGCCAGGAATTTATTCTGGGGGATAGAAAGAATATTAGCGGTTGCGGCAGCCAATAAAACTAAGCCGATTACCCAAATTAAGCAAATTATATTAGCTGATGCAAAATCGATTATGCGGGAAGATGCGCTTTCCTGCCGCAAGATCGGTTATTATGGGTCCAAGCTGTTTAGAAAAAATGATAAAGTTTTGACGATTTGTAATGCCGGAATACTGGCGACGATTGATTACGGCACTGCCTTGGGGGTCATTTACTCCGCCCAGGCGCAGGGCAAGAAGCTAGAAGCTTTTTGCTGCGAAACGCGGCCTTTATTACAGGGAGCGCGCCTATCCGCCTGGGAATTGCATAAACAGGGGGTTGATGTTACATTGATCGCTGATAACACGGCTGCCAAGTTGATGCAGGAAGGCAAGGTGGATGTGGTAATTACCGGCGCTGACCGTATTGCGGCAAACGGCGATACGGCGAATAAAATCGGCAGTTTTAACCTGGCAGTTTTAGCCAGATATCATAAGGTGCCTTTTTATGTTGCTGCCCCTAAGAGTACTTTTGACCTAAAGATAAAAGATGGCTCCGGAATAAAGATTGAGATGCGTAAGGATAAGGAGGTAGCCTCCTTGTTATTTAAAAGAGAGATTACCCCAAAGAATGCCAGAGTGCTTAATCCGGCTTTTGATATTATTCCGCACCAATTAATTAACGGGATTATTACTGAACGGGGAATTATCCGGATGCCGTATATTCGCAATATCAGAAGAATGTTGAGGAAAGAATAAATGCGCATAAGTGATCTTGGCGAATTTGAGTTAATTAAAAGGTTCCGGAAAAAAATCCGGCTTAATTCTTCTGTAGTTGAGGGCAGCGGTGATGATTGTGCGGTATTAAAATTTAATAAAGACAGCTACCAGTTGTTTACTTGCGATATGATCGTAGAAGGGGTAGATTTTTATAAAACCGATAACTTTAGCCTGGTGGGCGGCAAGGCTTTGGCTATTTCAATCAGCGATATTGCTGCCTGCGGGGGAGTGCCTAAACATGCGGTAGTAGCGTTGGGGTTGCCAAAGAATATGCAGGTTAACCAGGTAGACCTTTTGGCAAAAGGCTTGTTTGAAATGGCCAAGAGATTTGATATTAATATTGTTGGAGGGGATATCTCTGCTTCCCATAAACTTGTTATTGATGTGAGTGTGTTGGGAGAAGTCGGTAAAAATGAGCTTTGTCTGCGCCGGGGAGCAAAAACCGGGGATATTATTATGGTTACCGGCGAGTTTGGCGGTTCAATAAAAGGAAAACATTTAAAATTTATTCCGCGCCTTAAAGAAGCGCGGTTTCTAGTGGGTAATTTTAAAATTAATTCTATGATTGATGTCTCTGACGGGTTAGTGCAGGATTTGGGCCATATTTTAGAACAAAGTTCAGCGGGTGCGGTTTTATATGAAAGCCTTATTCCATTAAGTAAGCAGGCAAAAAACAGCCAGGAAGCGCTTTGTTCGGGTGAGGAGTTTGAACTGCTTTTTACTGCCAGCAGGGATCAAGCAAGTAAAATTATAAAAAATACTAAATACCGTTTTAAAGTTATCGGTGAAATTATGCCGGCATCATTTGGCTTAAGGTTGATTAATTATAAAAACAGGTATGCCAGGCTTAAGTTGAAAGGGTATCGGCATTTCTAATGGAAAAACTATCTGTATCGGTTAATCAGACATTGAAGTTAGGTAAGCGTATTGCCGCTCATCTTGTAGGGGGTGAGGTTATTCTTTTGTATGGAAACTTGGGGGCAGGTAAAACAGTTTTAGCTAAAGGAATTGCTCAGGGTTTAGGGATTAAAAAAAATGATGTGGTTAGCCCGACTTTTGTTTTACTGCGCGTATATCAAGGCAAACACCTATTGCAGCACTTTGATTTTTACCGTATAAGCAGCCCGGAGGATATTTTTGCTTTGGGTTATCAGGAATATTTGTATTCTGATGCGGTGACGGTTATTGAATGGCCAGAGCGGTTAAAATTCCTCTTGCCAAAGGAATTTTTAAAGATTAAGCTAATTGCTAAAGCTAAAAATAAAAGAAGTTTTAAATTTCTGGCTAAAGGCTTCAGGTACAAAAAATTATTAGAAAGGATCAATGAGAATACTGGGAATTGATACTACGACTCCGCGTCTTTGCTTGGGTTTGCACGTAGACGGCAAGTTCTATGAATACAGCCTGGAGGTGGGCCGCAATCTTTCCAGGTTGTTGGTTCCTGCTATCCAGCGGGTGCTTTGTGAAGTTGGGCTAAAAGTATCCGATATTGATTATTTTGCCTGTGGTTTAGGCCCGGGGTCTTTTACCGGAATCCGTATTGGCCTGGCTACAATTAAAGGGTTAAGTGTGGTAAAGAATAAGCCGGTTGTTGGAATATCGACATTAGATGTTTTGGCGATGAATGCAGAAGCCAGGGATCGTTTAATCGTTACTGCGATAGATGCCCGAAGATCGCTTATTTATTGCAGTTCTTACCGGTATGCGCAGGGAAAATTGCAGCGCAAGAGCGCATATGCGCTGCTTGGTTTGGATGATCTGGTGAAAAGATTTCCCGGGAATCCGGTAATCTTGGGGGATGCTGTAAGCCTGTATGGCGATAGCTTGTTGGCACGCATAAAAAATGCTACTGTTTTAGATAAAGATTATTGGAGTCCGCGGGCGCATAACCTTATGGATCTGGCGTTGGCCAGGATTAAAGCTCAGCAATTTTCTTCAGCTTTAACCGTTAAACCGATCTACCTATATCCTAAAGAATGTCAAATAAAGTCGCGATAGGTTACCGGCCGACCTGGGCAGAGGTGAACCTGAATTATTTGGGGCATAATTTCAAAAAAATTAAGTCCCTGTTGCATAAGCAAACCAAAGTTTTGGTTACCGTTAAAGCCGATGCTTATGGGCATGGTTTAATTCCTGTGGCTAAAAAACTGGTTGCCTGCGGTTTAGATTATTTAGGTGTTGCTTCTATAGATGAAGGAATTAAGCTTAGGCGGGCCGGGATTAAAAAACCAATTTTAATTTTAGGGTTGGTGCTTAAAGAAGACATAAAACCGCTTTTTACTTACCGGCTTATTCCCGCAGTTTGCGATCTTCAGTTAGCCCGCGCACTTAATGCTCAAGCTGGAATCTTTAAACAGATTATCCCGGTGCATATTAAAATTGATACCGGAATGGGCAGGATCGGGGTTCTCCCTGGGGAAGCTTTTGGGTTGGTAACGGATATTTATAAATTAAAGAATATCCAAATCCAGGGAATTTTTACGCATTTTCCCCTTGCGGATTCTGACCATAAATTTACTACCAGGCAAATTAGATTGTTTGATAAATTAGTTATGGATTTGAAAAAGAGCGGGATTAATATTCCTTTGGTACATACTGCTAACAGCATCGGATTAATTAAGCATCGCAACAGCCATTTTAACATGGTCAGGCCGGGATTAGTAATTTATGGTTTACATCCTAAGAAAAATTTAGGTTTGAAATTAAAGCCGGTGTTGAGCCTTAAGACCCGGGTGGTGTTTATTAAACAGGTCGGCCCGCATGTCGGCATAAGCTATGGTTTAACTTATGTAACGGCGCGTTCAACATGTATTGTTACTTTACCGATAGGTTATGGCGATGGTTATCCGCGTAATCTTTCTAACTTGGGTTGGCTTTTAATCGGCGGCCGGCGGTTTAGGGTTAGCGGCAGGGTTTGTATGGATCAAATTATGGTGGATGTCGGCAATTTTAAACCAAAAATAGGAGATGAGGTAGTTTTAATCGGTAAACAGGGGGAGCAGCAGGTTACCGCGGAAGAGCTTGCGGAGTTATCCGGCACAATTTCATATGAAATTGTCTGTGGATTAGGCAGCCGGATTCCCAGGATTTATATAAATGAGCAGACAGCTTACGGAGCGATAGCGACGTAAGCTGAGGCCATAAGGCTGTCGCGAATTGAGCACTTTATGCTCTGTTTAACGAAATCCTGGCGAGTGAAACGAGCAAGGGTTATTCCGTCGAATACGTCAAAATTCTAGAGAATTTTGACGCAGCTTCTGAGGCGGAAACTAGTTTTTATTTTTTTAGGGTAGTTTTGAAATAAGATAGAGGCTTCCGGATAAAATGATAATGTGGCTTAATGAGGCAGCCAGAATAGGTGGGATTAACCCGGATTTTCCGATAGCCAGGCAGATAGCCTCCAGAACATAATAAAGAAAACCCACGATAATCGAAACCCCGACAGAAGACATTCCTGTTGCGCGTTTGCGCATCATCAGAGAAAACGGTATTCCTAATAGTATAATTATGATGCTGGTAAATGGCGCAGTAAAACGCTGATAGAGGTCTACTTTTAAGTTGCGGATGACGGTGGTAGCTCCGCTTTTAGAGAGTATCCAGATATAATCCTGCATTTGGCGTATGTTCATTTGTTCCGGTTTCTGGCGCAAAGATGCAAGGTTCTCGGGGGTTTCCGGAATACTCATAATTTCTTCTTCCAGGTAGCTTGGTTCATCAATTACCTGTCCGTTATTATCGAATTTATAAGTGATGCTTTGAAAAAATCTCCATAATCCATCCTGATAAACTCCCCGGGTAGCGATGATTTTTTTAGTCAAGTTTTGATGTTCATCTTGTTCAAGTATAGTAATTCCTTCCATGGTTTTTGCAGCTGGCAAGAATCTGCTGATAAAGAATAATCTGTTTCGTAGGCCGTAGAGGGTGAGGTTAGTAATTGCTTCATTTTTTTTAGGTTTGCCTTTCGTGCCTTCTTCAATCTGGATTTTAATTTTTTGATTTTCCGCCAGAGAACTGGGCACAAGCCGGTCATTTACCCAAAATACTGTAAAACTAATCAGCAAGCCGAAAATCAGGGCATTACGGGCGATTTCAAATATGCTTAAGCCGCTTGAACGCATGGCAATAATTTCATTATTGTGGTTTAGCTTGCCGAAAGTATAAACCGTACTTAGGAGGCAGGCAAAGGGGGAGACCTGTACGAACATAATCGGCAGATATGAAAGATAATAGCGTATGAGTAAGGCCAAAGTAGTCTGATGTTTTAATACTTCATCTAAATTAGACAACAAGTCGATGACGATATAGAGGAAGAGGAATACAAAAATGCAGGAAATGAAAATATGAATAATTGATTTTAGGATGTAGCGGTCTAAGATGCGCATAGTTTATAAGTTAAATAGCTGCCTACACCGGCAAAGATAATATTCGGCAACCAGATGGCAAGTGCTGCCGGTAAAGCTCCTTCCATAGCCAGCGCGGTTAAGCCGATATATAAAGGATAGTAGCAGACAATGATCAGTACGGCAATTCCGATGTTAATGGATTTTTCGCGCCTGCGCGTAATAATTCCCAATGAGGATCCCAGAAGCATGAAAACAAAGCAGGAGAATGCCAAAGCTAGTTTTTCATGTATTTTGGTGATTAGGGGCGCCGGGCTGATGCCTTCGGATTTAAGCTTAGCCGCTTCTTTTTTGAGTTCGCGGATTGTCATTTCTTTATATTTCTTTTCTACAACCTTATCCTGCATTTGTGCCATATCCAGGTTCATGAAGTAGGTACGGAAATTTAGTTTATAAAAATTAGTCGGGTTCTCCGGATCCGGCTCATCACTGGTTCCATCGATAAGCTTCAATTTTACGGTGTTTTTACCGGGCACAGTAATAAATTCTCCGGCTTTCGCCACAATCGTGCGAGTGGGCCGGTCTTCGCCCTGTGGTTCATAGATGCGGATGTTATTGAGCCGGTTTTTTTTCTGGTCAACATTGTAGATAAAAAGAATGTATTTTTTGAAGGAATCAATAAATACTCCTTCTTCAAAGGCGGCAGTAGGATTTTTAATCCCCATTTCCTGCAAGGTTTTGCGGTAAGCAAAATGGGAATAGGATGCTGCCTGGTCGTTAAAAACTGCCAGGGCTAAACTCAAGGCTAATCCGATGGTTAGTAAGGGCAGTATTAATTTAAATAAGTTGATGCCGCTGGCGCGGATTGCGATTACTTCATTGTCTCCGCTTAATCTGCCTAAAGCCAGTAATACTGCCACTAGTATTGATATGGGCAAGGTATAAGTAACAATATAAGGAGTAAGGTAGATGAAAATCTGGATGACACTAAAGATATCCACTCCTTTATTAATCACTAGATCCGCGATGCGTTTTAAATTGCCGATAAGCACCATAACAAAGGTCAACACTCCCAAAACCAGAAGCAGCGGACCGAGGAATTCCCTTAAAATGTAATTACGCAGGATCTTCACCCCGCACCTTCTTTCTCATTTAATTTGTTATCCCGCACGGTTTTAATAGTTGGATATATGGAAGGTGCGGGGTTCATAGTTAGCTAGCTAAAGTTAAAAGGAGTACTTTTTTGGCTCCGGCTTTCTTTAAGCATTTGGCTGCTTCGTTTGCGGTAGCAGCAGTGGTCAATACATCATCGATGATTAGTAAATTTGTATTATTAATTAATTCCGGATTGGTTACTGTAAAACATCCCTCGATATTACGGCAGCGCTGCCCGAAAGTAAGCTCCGTTTGCGTTTTTGTAGGTTTACTGCGGATAAGGGCATCGGTTAGGATTTTTTTTCCGAATTCATCCGCAATTTTACGGCCTAAGATTTCTGCCTGATTAAATTCTCTTTCTCTTTTTCGGCTGCTGTGCAACGGCACAGGGATAATGAAATCAAGGTATGCGATGGGTAATTGATAATCCCGGATAAAAGTATTCATCAGTTTTCCTAAAAATGCACCCAGATAATCCTTACCCGAGTATTTAAATTCATGAATCAGTTTTTTTACGGAGCCGGTGTATACACAAGGGCTGAAAGCCCGGTCAAAATAAAAATTTTCTTTATATTTTGAGCAGCTCGGACAAGTATTTCTTTTTATTGCTTCAGGGCCCAGGTGCCTGCCGCAGCTGGCGCAAAAAGGGGGCAGGTTTTTCTCAAGACTATCCCAACAGCTGGCACAGATTAATTCCTGTCGGTCAGGTATCTGGATTATATTTCCACAAATTAAACAACAGTTTGGATAAAATAAATCCTTTAAGCCTTTTAATAACCCCCGGAACATAAAGATATAATATCAATGAAAATTACGTTTGTCAAAGTAATTGGGATGATGGAGGGGGGGGCTGCTTTTGCCCGGGATTAATTTTAGAAGAATATACAGTTTTTCCCTGTTTTTACGAAGGTGTTGACAGCCAGCTTTATCGATAGTAGAATAAAACCATGGAAAAATTAAATTCGGCGGAATTAAAAAAAGAACTGTTCGATTTATTAAACCGCGAAGCCTTAAAGCGGGGTAAATTTATCCTTTCTTCAGGCAAAGAAAGCAACTATTACCTCGATGGGCGGATAATTACTTTAAGCCCGCAGGGGGCTTATTTGACGGCTAATATTATTTTAGGTATGCTTAAGGATGATGTTTTTGATGCAATTGGCGGGCCGACTTTGGGGGCCGATCCTATCACCGGCGCTTTGGCCGCGATAAGCTATATTAACAGGCAACCGGTGAATACTTTTATTGTGCGTAAGCAGGCTAAAGAGCATGGAACGCAGCAACAGGTGGAAGGGCCGGCGCTTAAAAAAGGAAGCCGGGTAGTTTTGGTTGATGATGTGGCTACCAGCGGTAAAGCGATCCTGGAGGCTAAACAGGCTTTGGATAAAATTGGAGTAATCGCCGAGAAGGCAATCGTGATTGTTGACCGCAACCAGGGTGCTGCTGAGAGCTTAGCTAAAGCAGGATTAAAACTAGAGTCGATCTTTAAGATTGCAGATTTCGGTTTAGGCTAGGTGTTGCGTGAAAAAATTAAAAATTTTAGTAGCCGGTGGTGGGCCGGCAGGTATAATGGCGGCAATCCGGGCGCGCACTCTGGGCCAGGAGGTTATTCTCCTGGAGAGAAAGAGCACTCTGGGCAATAAGCTCCTGCTTAGCGGCAAAGGCCGCTGTAATCTTACCAATACAGAAGACCTCCCTAATTTTCTAAAACGTTTCTCCAAAAATGGCGATTTTCTAAGGGATGCTTTTAAGAAATTTTTTAATCAGGAATTGATCTCTTTTTTTGAAGATCGTGGTTTAAAATTAAAAATCGAACGTCAACTGCGGGTATTTCCGCAAACCGACCGGTCTGCCAGCATACTTAAAGTATTAGAAGATGAATTGGTTAAGGCCGGGGTGCAGATTGCCTTCCGCAGTAAAGTTGTGGATTTAATTATTATCGGTGGACAGGCAAAAGGAGTGCGTTTAGAAAACGGCCAGGATATTCCCAGTGATCGTGTTATTTTAGCTTCCGGAGGGGCTAGCTACAGCTTTACCGGTTCCGATGCTTCCGGAATAAAAATTGCTAAGAAATTAGGGCATACTATAGTCCCTTTGCAGCCCGGTTTAGTCGCGTTGGATGTGAAACAAAATTATGTAAAAAAGCTGGAAGGGTTAACTTTACGCAATATTAAGCTTACATTTTCCGACGGAAAACGGGAGATTGTTTCAGAGATTGGCGAATTGGTTTTTACCGCAGGCGGAATATCCGGCCCGCTGGTGATTACTTTAAGCGGCAAGGTTATAGATTTAAGCGTGCCGGATAAAGCTGTTTTTGTGGAGATAGATTTAAAGCCGGCCTTATCGGTTCAGCAGTTGGATGCCCGCTTACTTAGAGAGTTTAAGTTAAATTCTAAAAAGAGCATAAAGAACATGCTTAAAGAGTTATTGCCTTTGCGTTTAATTATGATTTTTATTGACGTTGCCGGGATTGATCCGTTAAAAAAATGCAGCCAGATTACGCAAAAGGAGAGGGAAAAGATCCTTTCTTTACTTAAGAGCTTTCATCTGGATATTTCCGGGCCCCGGCCGATTGAGGAAGGGATGGTTACCCGCGGTGGAGTAAGTTTAAAGCAGATTGATCCACGCACGATGGAGTCTCGCCTGGTTAAGGG
The DNA here is from genome assembly GCA_028712375.1 of Candidatus Omnitrophota bacterium. Classification (GTDB taxonomy): domain Bacteria; phylum Omnitrophota; class Gorgyraeia; order Gygaellales; family Profunditerraquicolaceae; genus UBA6249. The sequence continues at coordinate 36,192 of JAQTQG010000002.1, read as the reverse complement.
GTTATATTTTTGCGGGGAGATGATCGATGTGGATGCGGATACCGGCGGATTTAACCTTCAGGCAGCATTCTCAACCGGGTATTTGGCAGGAGAGAGCGCGGCGGTAAGTTAGTTAGCGGTGAGACTTGTTCTCGCCGCACCGCTTGCTGGCCCCAGCGTGGCCAGCTGCGCTTCGGTAAAATTCTCGCTCTGCCAAGACATTTATTGCGGGCAACCTTGCCCGCTCGAATTTTAAGATGCTGCTTAAACAAGTCTCACCGTTTATCTATGGGTAAAGATATGGTGAAAATATATTTAGCCTCCAATTCTAAAGCCAGAAAGAAATTATTAGAGAAATTTGGCCTGCGTTTTAAAGTCCTGCCTTCTAAAATCAAGGAACAAGCTAAACGCGGTAAATTGTCATACTCTCAGCTCGTGCAGAAGAATGCCCGGGAAAAAGCAGAAGAGGTGGCTTCCAGGGTGGCAGAAGGAGTAATCATCGCCGCCGATACTGTTTGTGTGCAAAATGGCAAAATATTCGGCAAGCCCAAAAATATACCGGATGCCCGCCGGATGCTTAAACAGTTATCCCGCCGTCCGCAATGGCTTTACACCGGCCTGGCAGTGATCAAAAAAAATAAAACTAAGCAGAGTTTAATATTGGATTATGAAAAAACAAGAGTCTGTATGGATAAATTAAGCCAGGCGCAGATTGATAATTATTTTAAACAAGTTTCTCCTTTGGATAAAGCGGGGAGTTTTGATATTCAGGGAAAAGGGGCATTTTTTATTAAGAGCATAGATGGTTGTTTCTATAATGTAGTCGGCCTGCCTTTGAGAAAGTTGTATTTGATGCTTAAGAAATTTGATATAAAGTTATTTTCATTCTTTTTAACGCTTACTTATTGTTTGATGGCCGCACTGGTTTTGCCCGGATGTTCTACGGAATATAATCTTGCTACTAAGCAGGAAGAAAAATATTATTACAGTACGGATAAGGAAGTGCAGATGGGCCGGTCCATTAACTTAAGAGTAGAGAAAGAATTAAAACTTTCTGCCGATCCGCTGCAGCAGAAACGCGTGGAAGATATCGGAAAAAAGATATCTGCCGTCAGCGATAGAAAAGAAATCGATTATCATTTCCGGGTTTTAGAGGATGATGAGGTAAACGCCGTGTCTTTGCCCGGAGGGTATGTTTATGTGAACAGCGGCCTGTTGGATAAAGTGGCTAATGATGATGAGTTGGCCTGTATTTTAGCGCATGAGGTAGGGCACATTGTTGCCCGGCATAGCATTAAGAAGCTTCAGGCGATGCAGAGCTATTCTATTTTAAGGGTTTTGGTAGCGGTAGCTCCCGGTGCTTCGGATGTGGGTAATGCCGCGGATGCCGCTTTTACTGAGTTTTTACTGGGTTATGGGCGTGAAGATGAGTTATTGGCGGATCAGCTGGGTGCCCGTTATGCTAAGTTAGCCGGTTACGATCCGCATGGCATGGTGACTTTTTTAATTAAGCTTCAGGATATAAACCGCAGGATGCCGCTTAGGGAGCGCTCATATTATAAGACTCACCCTTATGTCCCTGACCGGATCAGGGTTGTGAAACAAGAGCTCGGCGAAAAGATAGATTTTGGGGACTATATCAATATTGAGCAAAAACCCCATGAGCCTCGTTAGGAACAGGTCGTCCAAGGCAACCGCTGTTTACCTTTGGTATTTTGTTATGGCCGGGTGAATAAAGTAATCGGTTTTTCGGCGGACTTTTGTTCATTTCTCATAGTTTGCTAGCCGGGGAGATTTCAGGGCAGGAAGAGATAAGGAGCGATATGGTAAAGCCGGAGAAGGAAAATTTAGAGAATCCTTTTGGGGTCTTGGAATTTTTACACTGGAACCATTCCTGGAATAATTATAAATATCCCGGCGGGCGCGGCTTGGAGAAAACTATTTCTTTAATGCAGAAGGCCGGGGTCGGCTGGGTAAGACTGGATTTTTTATGGTCAGATATTGAAGCGCAGGAAGGAAGCTTTGATTTTATTAAATATGATAATCTCGTTAAATTGCTTAAGGCCAAAGGTATTCATATTTTAGGTATATTACATTATAGCACAAACTGGGCTTCCTCCTGCGGAGAATGGAATTGCCCTCCTCGAGACAATCAAAAATTCGTAAATTATGCCGGCAAGGTTATACAGCGTTATAGGGGCCAGGTTAAACATTGGGAGGTTTGGAACGAGCCGGATTCTGTCATTTACTGGAAGCAACAGGATAGCCTTAAGTCCTACTGTGTTTTATTAAAAGAGGTTTATCTGGCAGCCAAAAAAATAGACCAGGATTGCAGGATTTTAAATGGCGGTATCGCTAACGGGTTGGCTAGCATTAATCATTTATATGATAATGGCGCCAAAGATTATTTTGATATATTAAACCTGCATTTTTTTGAAAGCCCACTACACGGCAAAAATGGTTTAAAAGCGGTGATTAATTATCCTAAGCTTGCCTATAAAATAATGGCGCGTAATGGTGATGCCGGGAAGAAAATTTGGATAACCGAGACCGGCTGCCCGGGAGTAAAATCGTCATTAAAGACAAATAATTGGTGGATGGGCCAGAATTCTAACGAACGCCAGCAAGCTGAATGGGTAAAAGAGGTTTATGGCGGATTATTAAAGGACCAGCATGTTGAAAAGATTTTCTGGGCTTTTTTCCGCGATACCAGGGAACATTGGGACAATGGTGTTGATTATTTTGGTTTAGTGCGTTGGGATTATTCTGTTAAGCCTTCTTTTAAAGCTTATCGAAAGTGTTTCTTTGAGTGGGAGAGTGGCAAAAGGCAGTAGTTTCCCGCTTAAGATATACAAGTAACCTGCCAAGAATTCCCCAGCAATATTAACGTAATATAATTGTAGCTTAGTAAATCCATTATTCAATTTATTGGGTGTAAAAATATTCTCTTGACAAGATAAATTTTTATAGATATACTTTTATTGATAAATATTTATCTATTTAACCCGGAGGTAGGATTATGGTTAACCCCAGGCCCGCAGAACTAGTGGTAAAAGTTATTCCTGAGCCGGTGTTGCGCAGGTTGCCGGTTTATTATCAGTATTTAAAAAAGATTGTCCAAGATCGTCCTGTTGAATACATATCTTGCACCCGGATTTCCGAGGATTTGAATACGCTGGCGATTCAGGTGCGTAAAGATTTGGAGATTACCGGAGCAGAAGGCAGGCCGAAGGTCGGTTATAAAGTAGCAGAGGTAATTAAGGCGATTGAGAATTTTTTGGGTTGGAATAATACTACGGAAGCTTATCTGGTGGGAACCGGGAACCTGGGTTCGGCACTTTTGGGTTACCAGGGGTTTAAGGATTACGGGTTAAATATTGTCGCTGCTTTTGATAGTTCGCCTGAAAAAATTGGCAAAGAGATCAGGGGTAAGAAAGTTTTATCGGTAAAGAAGCTTCCGGAAATGATCAAGCGCATGGGGATTAAAATAGGTATCCTGGCTGCGCCTGCTGCGCCTGCTCAGGAACTTGCTAATATGATGGTAGAAGCCGGGATTAAAGCGATTTGGAACTTTGCTCCGGTCAAGATAAGTGTCCCTGAAGGCATTATTGTTCAACATGAAAACTTAGCGTCTTCACTTGCCGTATTATCCAAACGGCTGGCATTATTATTAGCGGAAAGATAAGGAGAAAAATAGAGAAATGGAAGGATTGCGTAAATTAGAAAAAGTTTGTCAAATACTTCAGCAGAATAACCGGGATCCCAGCCGGTTGATTCCTATTCTGCAGGCAGTGCAGGAAGAGTACCGTTACCTGCCGGAGGAGATCCTTACTTTTGTTGCGGTATCTTTGAATTTAACCCCGGCCAGAGTATATGGGGTGGCTACTTTTTATTCGCATTTTACCCTGATACCTAAAGGCAAATATATTATTCGTATCTGTGACGGTACAGCCTGCCATGTTAAAAAATCTACCGGGCTATTAGAGGCGATGCGTCAGAAACTCGGGCTTAAAGATAATGTTATGACTACCCCGGATATGTTATTTACAATTGAGACTGTTTCTTGCCTGGGTGCTTGCGGACTGGCACCGGTTATTGTTGTGGATGATGAGGTGCATGGGCAGATGACTCCGGGAAAAGCAGTAGCACTTATTGATGAAATTTTAAAGAAAGAGGAGCGTTTAAATGGCGGTGCAGTTACCAGATCTTAAGGTTATTCGGGAAGAATTTTCCGAAAGTTTAAAGCAGGTGCGCAGGGTTATTGTTTGCGCGGGGACCGGTTGTGTGGCTAACGGGTCATTGAAAGTATATGCGCAGCTGGAAGCACAGCTGCATAAAAGCGGACTGCCGGTGGTTTTAGAACTACGCCGGGAAGATAAAGTTGCCGATAGTTCTGTTTTTGTTTCTAAGAGCGGATGCCAGGGGTTTTGCCAGATGGGCCCTTTAGTAACGATATTGCCGGAAAATATTTTTTACACCCGGGTTAAGCCTGCGGATGCTGAAGAGATTGTAAATAAAACTTTAATGAAAGGTGAAGTGATTCAGCGTCTTTTATATGTTGAGCCTTCCAGCGGTAAATCCTGCACTACACCGAAGGAGATCCCTTTTTATCAAAAACAACATCGATTTGTCCTTAAAGAGTGCGGCCAGATTGATCCGGAAGATATTCGTGAATACATTTACCGGGGAGGTTATGAGGCCGCAGGCAGGGTAGTTTGTTCTATGCGGCCACAAGAAGTTTGCGATTTAATGATCGCCGCAGGGCTGCGCGGGCGCGGCGGCGGAGGTTTTCCTACCGGAAAGAAATGGGATATTACCTTACGCCAGAAAGGCGACAAGAAGTATGTGATTTGTAACGGAGATGAAGGTGACCCGGGGGCGTTTATGGACCGGAGCGTTATGGAAGGCAATCCACATAGCGTTATTGAAGGAATGATGATCGCGGCTAAAGCGATTGGCGCGGATGAAGGATATGTATATGTGCGCGCTGAATATCCGCTGGCTGTACGCCGTATGCGTAAAGCCGCTGAAGATGCCCGTAAATTAGGGGTGCTGGGTAAAAATATTTTTGCTTCAGGATTTAATTTTGACCTGCAGGTAATGGAAGGTGCCGGTGCTTTTGTCTGCGGTGAAGAGACGGCTTTGATGGCATCAATCGAAGGTAAACGCGGTATGCCTTCCCCTAAGCCGCCATTCCCGGCGCAAAGCGGGCTTTGGGGTAAACCGACGGTAATTAATAACGTGGAAACTTTGGCCACTGTTCCGTTGATCGTGTTAATGGGCGCAGCAGATTATACAAAGATGGGTACTTCCGGTTCTTGCGGTACTAAGACTTTTGCGTTAACCGGGCATGTGGTGAATACAGGTTTGATTGAAGTTCCCTTTGGTTCGACCTTACGCCAGATTGTTTATGAAATTGCCGGCGGAGTAACTGCTGAAGACGGGACAGTTTGCTCTGAATTATTCAAAGCAGTACAAATCGGAGGGCCTTCCGGAGGATGCCTGACTCGGGAACACCTGGATATCCCGATGGATTTTGATTCGTTGCGTAAAGTAGGCGCGATGATCGGTTCCGGCGGCCTGGTTGTCATGAATAGCCAGACCTGCATGGTGAGTATCGCGCGTTTCTTTATGCAGTTTACCCAAAATGAATCTTGTGGTAAATGTGTGCTTTGCCGTGAAGGGACCAAGCAGATGTTGGCTTTATTGGATGATATTATTGAAGGCAGGGCAACGGATGAAACTTTGGTAATTCTGGAAGACCTGGCTAAAGCGGTGCAGGTCGGGTCGTTATGCGGGTTAGGCAAGACCGCACCGAATCCTGTATTATCGACTTTACGTTATTTTCACGATGAGTACCAGGCGCATGTGAAATACAAATATTGTCCGGCAGGGCGCTGTAAAGCTTTGACTAAATATAAAATAAATCCGGATTTATGCAAAGGTTGTTCTTTGTGCGGTAAAAAATGCCCGGTGAACGCAATCAGCGGTCAACCCGGTAAACCTTATGTAATTGATCAAAAAATATGCATTAAATGCGGCGCTTGCGTGGCAACCTGTAAGTTTAAAGCAATTATCGGGGGTGGGCAATGAAAGAGGCGGCATATGTTTTAATTGATAATAAGCAGGTTAAGATGGAAGGTGAGCGTAACCTGCTGGAGTTAGTGCGAAAAGCCAAGATTGATTTACCGACCTTTTGTTATCATTCCGAATTAAGCGTATATGGGGCTTGCCGGTTATGTATGGTGGAGGTTCAGGGGCGCGGACTGCAGCCTGCCTGCTCGACTCCCCCGGAGAACAAAATGTCTGTGCGTACCAATACTGAACAGATCCGTTCAATGCGCAAGATTATTGTAGAGTTACTTTTAGCCAATCATGATCAGGGGTGCCCGACATGCCCGAAGAACAATCATTGCCAGTTACAATCTTTAGCCAGTAAGCTGGGGATTAAAAAAGTAAGATTTAAAAATACTCTGCGTCAGGAAGCGCTGGATGATTCTTCTTATTCATTGGTGCGCGATCCCAATAAATGCGTATTGTGCGGAGATTGTGTGCGGGTGTGTTCTGAAATACAGTCGGTAGGGGCGATTGATTTTGCTCATCGTGGATCTAAATCAGCGGTGATGCCTTGTTTTGGTAAAAATTTAGATAGCGTGGAGTGCGTATATTGCGGGCAATGCAGCCGGGTATGCCCTACCGGTGCGTTGACTCCTAAATCCGAAGTAGAAGAAGTGTGGAAAGCTTTGGATAATCCTAAGCGCGTGGTGATTGCGCAGATTGCTCCGGCGGTACGCGTGGCTGTAGGAGAGATGTTTGGTTTGGAACCGGGAGCTACTTCTACCGGGCAAATTGTTTCAGCTTTGCGTGCGATGGGTTTTGATAAGGTTTTTGATACTTCTTTTACTGCCGATCTTACGGTAATTGAGGAAGGCCATGAATTTATTGAGCGGATTAAGAAAAATGAACTTATCCCGCAATTTACTTCTTGTTGTCCTGCCTGGGTAAAATTTGCGGAGCAATATTACCCGGAGTTGCTTAAAAATATTTCCAGCTGCCGTTCTCCGCAGCAGATGTTTGGGGTTTTGAGCAAAGAAATGTTAAGCGCGCAATTAGGAATTGACCGGAAAGATATTGTTGTTGTTTCGATTATGCCTTGTACGGCTAAAAAGTTTGAAGCTAAGCGCCCGGAGTTTAAGCACGGAGAAGTTGCGGATGTGGATTATGTGCTTACGACTCAGGAATTATGCCGGATGATTGAGGAGGCGGGTTTACATTTTGAATCCCTGGAGCCGGAATCTTTTGATTTACCGTTTGGTTTTAAGACCGGTGCCGGGGTTATTTTTGGAGCTTCTGGAGGCGTCAGCGAGGCGGTATTACGTTTTGTTACGGAAAAAATAACGGGGGAAAAAAGCGATAATTATGAATTTCAGGCGGCGCGCGGAGATAGCGGGATACGCGAAATATCCGTGGCACTTGGCGGACGGGAATTTAAATTAGCGGTAGTAAGCGGGCTTAAGAATGCGCGGAATCTGATTGAGAAAATGAAAACGGGTAATCTGAAGTATGATTTCGTGGAGGTAATGGCCTGCCCGGGGGGCTGTGTGGGCGGAGCAGGGCAGCCGGTTTACCGTGATCCTTCGGTAAGGAAAAAACGCACCAAAGGTATTTATGAAAATGACAAAATGCTGCAATTGCATAAATCCCAGGATAATCCATATTTAAATGAGCTTTACAAAAATCTTCTGGGGAGTGTAGGCGGGCACAAAGCGCATAACCTGCTGCATACTCATTATAAGACGCGTAAGCGTATTTTTGATGAAGGGGTAACGATTAATGCTTCAATATCGGAATCGGATAAGAAAATAGAACTAGTAGTTTGTTTTGGCACAGGATGCTTTCTTAAAGGCGCTCAGGCATTGCTGCGGCAGTTGTTGGAATATATCCGGGAAAATAACTTGAGCGATAAGGTTGAAGTTAAGGCTTCGTTTTGTTTTGAGAAATGTGACCGGGGTCCGGTGGTCAGGGTCGGCGATGAGATTTTTGAAAATTGCAATTTTGAAAGAATAAAAGAAAGAATTGAGAAAACGCTATGAATAATAATGCCGGGCTAAATCAGGCTGTTTTTACCTTAACAGCGCGTTGCCGCGATTGCTATCGCTGCGTGCGGGCTTGTCCGGTAAAAGCTATCCGGATGCGCCATGGGCAGGCTTATGTAGATCAGGATCGTTGTATTGCCTGCGGAACTTGTATCCGCGAGTGCCCGCAGCAGGCTAAAACTTATCGTTGCGATATTGAAATAGTCCAAGAAATGCTGGCTTCCGGGAAAAAAGTAGCGGTAAGCATAGCCCCGTCATTTGCCGCGGTGTTTAATCAGTGGCAGAGGCAGCGGTTGGCTTCGGCTTTGCGCCGGTTAGGTTTTAACTATATCGGACAAACAGCGCAAGGCGCTTATCAGGTTGCCCATGCTACGTATAGGTTTGTGCGGCAGAAAAAACAAGGCCCCTGCGTGGCTACTGCTTGCCCGGCCCTGGTTAATTATGTCCAACGTTATCAGCCGCAACTGATCGATTATCTTATTCCCGTGGCTTCTCCAATGGTGGTACATTGCCGTATGCTTAAGGAAAAACTCGGCAAAGATACTAAAACAGTATTCATCGGCCCTTGTGTTGCAAAAAAATCGGAAGCGCAATGGCCTCAAGTACAGCAGGCGGTAGATGCTGTATTGACATTTACGGAACTTAAAAATTGGTTTCAAGTTGCAGGTATTGATCTGGCTGCTTGCGAAGAAAGTTCTTTTGACGAGGAGCCGGTGGAAGCGGCAAGTTTTTTTCCTTTACCCGGAGGTTTACTTAAAACCGCCGGAATTAAAGATGATGGCTTACAGATGGAGGTAGTTCAGGCAAGCGGTTTTGGCCAGGTCAAAGAATTACTGGAGGCAGTTCCTGAAAGCAAAAATTATTTGCTGCTTGAGCCGCTTTTTTGCAGCCAAGGTTGTATTAATAGCCCGGTGATGAGTGTTGAATCTAATGTTTTTCAGCGGCGCCAGGAGCTATTGGAGTATTGTCAGAAAAATGCCCAAAAAAGCATTCCATTGATTGAAAACCCGGATTTATTTTGTTCCAGTTTTCATCAGGTCGGTGATTTTTGTGCGCCGGTAAGCCAGGAGGATATTTTGGCGGTGTTTGAGCAAACCGGCAAAGCTGATCCTGATCATCAGCTTAATTGCGGGGCCTGTGGTTATAATAGCTGCCGGGAAAAAGCGATTGCGGTTATTCAAGGGCTGGCGGAGCCGGAAATGTGTATTCCATATATGCGCCGGCTGGCCGAATGTAAAACTGACCGGATAATCGAGACTAGCCCCAACGGGATTGTGATTTTAAACCAGGATTTACAGATCATCAGCATGAATAAGGCGTTTAAGAAATTTTTCGCTTGTGCCGATACAGCTGTTGGTAAGCATATTTCATTTGTGTTGGATCCTGCAGTTTTTGAGAAGATTGCCTGTGGTGCCCAAGAGTATTCAGCGGAAACCGTAGAGTTTAGCGGGTATAATTTAACCTGCCATCAACTGATTTACGCGTTACGCCAGGAAAAACAATATGTCGGGATTTTTGTGGATGTGTCGCATTTGCGTGATAATGAGCAGAAGCTGCGTAAGATAAAAAGCCAGACCGTTGGGCAGGCCAGGGAATTACTGGAGCATCAAATTAAGATGGCACAGAATATCGCTCAGTTTTTAGGGGAAAGTACTGCCAGGGGTGAAGAGTTGGTGAATAAATTAATGACCTTAAATGAAGATGGTGAAGATAAGGCCGCAGAACTCTAAAAAGTATATCGGGATTACCGTTGCCCAGGTGAATAAATCCACCGCGCCTGTGTGCGGGGATTATCTGCTTTCTGAACGCACTGAAGAAGCTACAACGGTAATTCTTTGCGATGGTATCGGCAGCGGTGTGAGGGCGCATATCGCTGCGGTAATGGCGGCTAATCGTTTGATGGAATTATTACGGCTCGGTTTTTCATTGCGCCAGGCATCGGCTAAAGTTGCGATGACTATGCACGCTGCCCGTACGCAGGATATTCCGTTTTCTGCGTTTTGTGTCTGCCGGATTCTGAATGATGGGCATACCACGGTAACTGCATATGAAATGCCGGCCCCGATAATTATCGGGCAGATGGCTGCTTCGATAGTCCAGCCGCGTTTTATTGCTTTGGGTAATGAGGTGATTGCGGAGGCGCATTTTTATTTGCATACGCATAATTCTTTGCTTCTATTCAGCGATGGGGTGTCTCAGGCCGGAATGGGTTCGACTTTCCGGTTGGGCTGGAGGGAAGAAGGGGTGGAGGAGTTTATCCGTTCCGCTCTTGCTCAAGGGATGTCAGTAGAGATGCTGCCGCAGATGATTATCGAGAAAGTGCGTCAGTATTCCGGGCCGACCTATGGTGATGATTCTACGGTGGTTCTTCTGCAATGCCGCAAAACAAAAACAGCGCATATTCTTACCGGGCCGCCGGCAGACCGTCAGTTCGATCAAAAGACTGTAGAACATTTTATGTATTTGCCCGGGATTAAAATTATTTGTGGTTCTACAACCGCAGATATTGTTGCTAAGTTTTTAGGTGTATCGGTTAAAACTAAGGCGATTTCCGATGCTTATTATAAACCGCCGCAGTATGAAGTTTCCGGTATCGATCTGGTTACCGAAGGCGTTTTAACTTTAAATCAGGTTTATAATATCCTTGAAGAAGACCCCGGTTCTTATGAGGCTGATTCTTGTGTTTCTAGTCTTTGTATGTTTTTGCGTTCGGTGGATGCAGTGAATCTGTTAGTTGGTACTGCCGCTAATCCGGGATATCAGAATATTGTTTTTCGCCAAATGGGGGTTTTGCCGCGGGTGGCGATTATTCAGAAGATTATCGATAAGCTTAAAAAAATGGGGAAACTGGTTACCGTCGAGTATCTTTGATTGTCAATTGGTTAAAGAAGGAATTTAGTATTTAAGTAAGTTTTGAATTTAGCGCAAGAGCAGTTGATGAAGCGGAAATTCTTCTTCATGATCTTTATGCGGGAGGAGTCCCTCCTCATGAGATTTTAATGCGGGAGGAGGGAGTTGAACCCTCAAGGGTTGCCCCACACGCTTCTGAGACGTGCGCGTATGCCATTCCGCCACTCCCGCAAATCAAGCACCTTATAGTTTTTATCTAGCGTAGTCCTTGCGAGCGTTAGCGAGCAAGGGCAAGCACTCTGTTAAATCAAGCACCTTATAGTTTTTATCTAGCGCAGTCCCCGATTGAACATTAGAGAGATCAAGGGTCAATCCCCCGTAATAGCTGTGGGGAATTTACAATTCTTTAAGTATATCTTAGCCGTTCTGTCCTGTCAACCGGTTAAAAAATAGAAAAATAGAGGGCTTATTTATTTTTGGCCTAGTTTTCAAAATATGGAAAAACCTGTTTTTTCGCTTTAAATGAATTGCGAGCAGGTTTTTTTGCTGTTATAATAGTTCACCATAAATTATAAAAGGGGTGTTCTAATGTTTTTGGAACAGTTTAAAATTACGGGTTTAGCTATGGCGCAGATACTGATTTTGGGCGGCTTGGGCTATATTCTTGTTAAAAATAATATTCTTTCTCACGAAGGTTTAAATGCTTTAAGCCGTTTAGTGATTCAGATTATTTTTCCAGCTTTGATTCTTGCCCAGATGCTTAAGAATTTTGACTTTAACCTTTATCCTGCCTGGTGGATTTTTCCGTTAGTGAGTTTGATGATTACTATTACGGCCCTGGCGGTAGGATGGTTTTTGCTTAAACTTTCAGGTTTAAAGATGCATAAACTGCAGTTTTTAAGTTTAGTGGCTTTCCAGAATTCCGGTTATCTTCCTTTGGCGATTGTTGCCGCAATATTCACCGGCCAGCAAGCCAATGATGCTTTTATTTATATTTTCTTGTTTTTGCTGGGGTTTGATCTGATCGCCTGGTCTTTGGGAATTTATATGCTTACTTATGATAAGCAGGTTAAATTTAAGCCGCAGAGCCTCTTTAGCGCCCCGGTAATTGCGAATTTATCCAGCCTGGTATTGATTGCGCTGGGCCTAAATAAGTTTATTCCCGATGTTTTATTTAAACCATTATCGATGGTAGGTAATTGCACTTTACCTTTGGCAATGTTGATAGTGGGGGGCAATATAGCTTTAGTGCAACTAAAGAATATCGATAAAAAAGCCACTTTAATATTTTTACTGGGTAAGTTGATTATTCTGCCGTCATTAGGTATATTTATTGTGTTGCAACTTGGGTTGCCGTATTTATTGGGTTTTCTGGTAGTCATGCAGCTGGCGATGCCTTCAGCGACCTCTTTATCCGTAATTATCCGCCGTTTTAACAGGCCTGACGTGCTGATTAGTCAAGGTGTATTTTTTAGCCACGTCGTCAGCTTATTTACTATACCATTATTTTTAAGTTTATATTTATACTGGGTTGTGCTAAAATGAGTAATATTATTGCCACTAACCGTAAAGCATACAGGGATTATGATGTTCTGGAATCTTTGGAAAGCGGCATTGAATTAAAAGGTTCGGAAGTAAAATCTTTACGTGACGCCCGGGTTAATCTGAATGATAGTTTTGCCCGTTTTGAGGGGCAGGAAATATTTTTATATAACGCGCACATCAGCCATTATGCGCAGGCCAGCTATTTAAATGTTAATTCAGACCGGCCGCGCAAGTTGCTTTTGCATAAGAAGCAGATTCAAAGAATAAATGGCAAGCTTACCCAAAAAGGCCTGACTTTAATTCCGTTAAAGATTTATTTTAATGACCGGGGTTTTGCCAAAGTGGAACTGGCGCTTTGTAAGGGTAAAAAGATTTATGATAAGCGGGAAGATGTTAAGCGCAGGGAGACTGATAAATTATTGCGCCGGGTAATTAAGAATCGCAGAGGATAATCGTCTTAAAATATTGTTATTTGAAAACTTGGGGGTGAAAGGGTTCGACTTAAGATATGTCGGATAAGAGCAGCATGCCGCGGACGCACGGTTAGCCGCGTTAACAATCCTTGCACAATACAAACGCAAACACGCAAGTGTCACGTTTAGGAACATTTGTTCAGCCGTCTTTTGCGGCTAAACCGATGTTCGTACCAGCCTTCGGACTTAATTAAGCCCGAAGCCCCTGACTGTCCTGCCTACGGGATAGATTAGGGCTCAAGTAGGATAGTTCCGGCGGTTAGCCTTCCAAACCGGGGCGAAATCGAAAAGGCTGCGCTTTGTAAATCCTGCCGGGTAGGAGTTACAAGGTTAAGAATTAAAATATCAGGCTAAGCATGTAGCGGCTTTTATGCGATTACTTAAGGACCGGGGTCCGATTCCCCGCACCTCCACCATTTTTGCTTTGCAAAAATGGTGAGACCTCGCCAAAATTTTCAATTTTGGCGGGTCCGCTACCCGGTTTAATAAAATTATTGCTTATAAAAATGAAACTTAATTTATGGTTAATAAAATAAAAATTTTGCTGGTTTTGTTTATGCTCTGCATCTGTGGCTGCGCTACTGTTCCCGTAGGCGAGAATATTGCTACTTATTCTATCGGCGGAGTGACTTATTATCCGCTGGCTACTTTGTGCGATCTGCGCGGGGTTACGATGCAGTATGATCCGCTTACCCGCATTGCTTCTTTAGCCAAAGACCAGCAGCGTTCAACTTTAAGAGTTGGCGATGCTTTGGTATTGGTAAATGATAATGTTTTACGTTTGAATAATCCTGTTGATATTTGGCAAGGCGCGATTGCCGTCCCCCGTCAATATAAAGAACAGGTTTTTGATATTTTATTCAGGAAGGATGTTTTAGCCCATCGCCGCGCCGGAATCGGCAAAATAAAATTAAACAAGGTAGTGATTGATCCCGGGCATGGGGGAACCGATCCCGGAGCTATTGGCAAGAGCGGTTTGCGGGAAAAGGACATAAATCTGGATATTGCCAAAAGATTAAGCAGCCTGCTAAAAGCCGAAGGCGTGCAAACGATGCTTACCCGTTCGACGGATAAATTTGTGCCTCTTTCGACGCGAGTCAGTATTGCTAATCGTGCAAAAGCAGACTTGTTTATCAGTATCCATTCTAATGCGGCTCGTTCACGTGCTTTATGCGGGTTTGAAGTTTTTTATGTTGCTCCCAGTGTAAGCGACTCCAAGAGGGCTATGCTTACTGCCAGGACTACCGCATTGAATTTAAAGGATGCTGATTTTGCCAGTAATTCTCAGGAGTTAAAGACAATTATCTGGGATATGATTTATACGAATAGCCGCGCAGAATCAATTGAGTTATCGCGTTCTTTGTGTAAGATTATGGATTCCAGTATTGATGCTGACATCCTGGGTGTAAAAAATGCACGTTTTCAGGTTTTAAAAGGGATTACTATGCCGGGGGCGTTGATTGAGGTGGGTTTTGTTTCCAATCTTCATGAAGAAAGGCTGTTAAAGACATCTGCCTACCGTGAAAAGTTAGCTGTCGGAATATTAGAAGGGATTCGGGATTATTCTCAGGAGATGGCTTTAGTAGAGATGGCCTCAAAATAGCCTGTCCTTTGTGTAGCTAAGTTTTTAAAATATAAAGTTTAGCCAAGAATAAGAAAGAAGGTGTTTAATGGGTGCAATCGGTGTTTTTGATTCCGGTGTAGGCGGGCTTACAGTGGCCAGGGAAATAATCCGCCAGCTGCCTGGTGAAAACATAGTTTATTTTGGCGACACTGCCCGCGTTCCTTACGGGATTAAGTCGCCCCAAACCGTAATCCGTTTTTCTATCGAGAATATTTTATTTTTATTAAAGCAGGATGTTAAGCTGATTTGTGTTGCTTGTAATACCGCATCCAGTTTCGCGCTTCCGGTGATTAGGAATAACTTTCGCGTCCCGATTATCGGCGTAATTACTCCCGGAGCCAGAGAAGCAGTTTATGCTTCACAAAATAAGCGGATTGGAGTGATCGGGACTAATGGAACGGTTAAGAGCCGTACATATGAAACCGAAATTAAGCAGCTTGATCCTAAGGTTAAAGTAACGGCGGTGGCCTGTCCTTTATTTGTTCCTTTTGTGGAGGAGGGCTGGCTTTCCGGAGAGGTAGTTTTAAGCGTGGCCAGGCAATATTTAAAACCGCTGCGCCAGGCTGGCGTAGATACAGTAATTTTAGGCTGTACGCATTATCCTTTACTTAAGCCGGTGATTCAGGAAGTCCTGGGGAAGAATGTTATCTTGATTGATTCTGCCAAACAGGTGGCTTTTGAAATAAAGAAGATCCTGGCCAGTGAAGATTTACTTAATCGTGGAAAAGGCGGTAAGCATCGGTTCTATGTCAGCGATAACCCTGAATGGTTTAGTTCATTAGCGCAAAGATTCATGGGGGTAAAATTAATGAACGTGAGGAAGGTGGATAATGTATAGTTTAAAAGTGCAGGGGACGTTTAGCTCCGCGCATAATTTAAGGGGTTACAAAGGCAAATGCGAAGATTTGCATGGCCATAATTGGGTGGTGGAAATAATGGCCAGGTCTGGTGAATTAGATAAAATTGGAATGGTTTTGGATTTCAAATTCCTGAAGAAAAAATTAAATGCTTGTTTGGAAAAGATGGACCATAAATATCTTAACCATATCCCATATTTTTCCGTTAAAGGCGCCTGCCCGCCGGTCAGGCGGGGATCCGTATCCGGCGGTAAAAAAATAAATCCGACCTCTGAAAATATTGCTAAATATATCTATGATCAGCTCAAGCCCGTTATACCACTATTAAGTTGTGTAACGGTCTGGGAGAATAGTACAAGCAGCGCTACCTATGAACCCGGCACCTTCTAATTATTCGATTATTAAGGTTATCGGGTTAATGGACTAAATATAAAATAAGGTGCAAGGTGAAGAATAAAATTTTAAAGACTGCGGTAGTGCTTTTGTCCGGCGGGCTGGATTCAGCTACGGTTTTGTACTTAGCCAAAGCCAAAGGGTATAAATGCCAGGTTTTAATTTTCGACTATGGGCAAAGGCATAAGCAGGAGGTAGCTTGTGCAGTAAAAATTGCCCGGGCCAGCAATTGCGTATATAGAATTTTAAAGATAGCATTTCCTTGGAAAGGGTCTGCGCTGCTGGATGAAAAGATGAAGGTTCCCAAGAAAATTACCCCAGGAGTTCCGGCTACTTATGTGCCGGCGCGCAATATTATATTTTTAAGTTTTGCTTTATCATTGGCAGAAGTGATTAAAGCGCAGGCGATTTTTATCGGTGCGCACGCGCAGGATTATTCCGGGTATCCGGATTGCCGCGAGGAGTTTTTTGAAGCTTTCAGGAAAATGGCTAAAGTCGGGCTGGCTACTAAAAATAAAATTAAGATAGTGGCTCCCCTGTTAAATAAAAATAAATCGCAGATTATTCGTTTGGGTAATAAGCTTGGCGTGCCATTTAACCTTACCCGGTCATGCTATCGGGCAAGCGTAAAACCGTGTCAGGAATGCGATAGTTGTTATTACCGGGCTAAAGGTTTTGAGGAGGCGGGTTTGACGGATCCGTTAATTAATTGATGAACCCTGTTCCTGCTAAATGTTTGATTTCTAAAGCTGTCCGGTTAAATAAACTAAATAAGAAAGAAGGGGCGGGGTGAAAGCCAGGATTTCCGAGGTATTCGATAGCGTGCAGGGTGAAGGCCTGTATTTAGGGGAGAAGCAGATTTTTGTGCGTTTTTTTGATTGCAACCTCAGCTGTATTTATTGTGATACTAAGCTGGACCGGTTCACAGAATATGATCCGGATGAACTTTTTGAAGAGATCTGCCTTTACCGTGACAAATATCATTCTATTTCTTTTACCGGAGGTGAGCCGCTTCTTTATGCGGATTTTCTGAAGAAGATTATTGCGCTTACCAGCGGCCACGGCCACCGGCACTACCTGGAAACAAACGGAACCCTGTTTTTTGAGCTGGAGAAATTAATTGATCATATTGATATTATCGCTATGGATCTGAAATTTCCCAGTTCTTCCGGAATGGGTAATCTTTGGCAATTACACCGGAAATTTTTAAAAGTTGCTTCTAAAAAAGAAGTGTTTCTTAAAGCAATTATCTGTCAGGCGACCTATGAAGAGGATTTGAAGGAGGCTTTGGCAATCATTAAAGAAATAAGCCCTTCCAGTGTTTTAGTTTTACAGCCGAATAGTTACGAGAATCAAGCGGTTTTACTTGAAAAAATGAAGAACTTTAAAGAAATTGCCAGCCAGGAGGGGGTTACCACTTGTGTTATCCCCCAGATCCATAAAACAATGGGGTTAAAATGAAAAATAAATCAATAAAAACGTCCGCTAAAATACGTAGTGGAGAATCCAGCTATGAAGGTTTACAAAATAACGTCCGGAAGTTGAATACGCCGGAGATTGAAGTTTGGCAAAACCAATATGCGGATAAGGTTTATGCAATTAACCTGGATATCCCGGAGTTTACTTGTATTTGCCCTAAAACCGGCTTGCCGGATTTTGCGGTTATCCGGATAGAATATTCTCCGCGTAAATTCTGCGTGGAGTTGAAATCTTTCAAACTCTATACTATATCTTTTCGTAATCTGGGGATTTTTCATGAGCATCTGATTAATAAAATACTGGATGATTTTGTGACTGCAGTGAAACCGCGCTGGGTAAAGATTACGGGGATTTTTAATCCCCGCGGAGGCATAACGACTACTGTGTCGGCGGAGTACAGAAGTAGATGAGAAAAATAAAAGCGGCAAGCATAATCCAGGCAGTGATAGTTTTGGTGAAACAGGCAAATTTTTTACTGCCTAAAGATGTTTTGTCGGCTTTACATAGAGCTTATCGGTCTGAAAAGAACAGTCGGGCCAGAACTATTCTTAAAGCAGTGTTGGATAATGCTGCTTATGCTAAAAAGGAAAATTTGGCAATCTGCCAGGATACGGGAATGCCGGTGGTATTTGTGGAAATCGGCCAGGACCTGAAAATATCCGGAAACTTG
Source organism: Candidatus Omnitrophota bacterium (assembly GCA_028712375.1). GTDB lineage: Bacteria > Omnitrophota > Gorgyraeia > Gygaellales > Profunditerraquicolaceae > UBA6249. The sequence continues at coordinate 18,226 of JAQTQG010000002.1, read as the reverse complement.
AAATCCGCGATTAATAAAGGCATAGAAGAAGGGTATAAAAAATATAGCTTGAGAAATTCTATTGTTATCGATCCGTTGCATAGAAGTAAATCCGGATTTTCTCCCTGCATTATACATATAGATATCGTTCCCGGGGATAAGTTAAAACTAGTCCTGTTACCCAAAGGTTTTGGCTGTGAAAATAAATCACAGCTGAAAATGTTTAAACCGACTGCCAGCTTGCAGGAAATAAAGGATTTTATTGTCGGTGCGGTAAAAAATGCCGGGCCGGATGCCTGTCCGCCGTATTTTGTCGGTGTCGGTATCGGAGGCTCAGCTGACTATTCCGGAATTCTGGCGAAAAAAGCATTATTAGCCAGTTTGGGGGTTAAACGTTCGCCACTGGAAAAAGATTTGTTAAAACAGATTAATGCAACTGGAATCGGCCCGATGGGGTTGGGCGGAAAAACTACGGCATTGGCGGTAAAAATCTTGACTTATCCGACGCATATTGCCGGGTTGCCGGTGAGTGTTAACATCAGCTGTCATGCGTTAAGAATTGCGGAAGCGGTGCTATGAGAAAAATAACGGCTCCTTTAAATTGGGATCAGGTTAAGTCTTTAAAAGCGGGCCAGGAAGTTTTTTTAAGTGGATCAGTATATACTGCCCGGGATCAGGCGCATAAGAGGCTGGTTCAGGCGATTAAAGAACGCAAGGCTTTGCCTTTTGATCTTCGGAATGCGGTTATTTATTATTGCGGGCCGACACAAACTCCCCGGGGGAAAATAATTGGTTCCTGCGGGCCAACCACAAGTTCGCGTATGGATGCATTCGCTGGTTTGATCTTAGCTAAAGGTTTAAGAGGAATGATCGGTAAGGGTAGCCGCGGGCCGGAAGTGGCCGAGGCGGTTAAAAAACATAAAGGGATTTATTTTGTTACTTATGCCGGTTGCGGGGCTCTTTTAAGTAAATATGTGAAGAGCGTAAAAACAGTTGCTTATGCTGATTTAGGCCCGGAGGCAATTGTCAAATTGGAAGTAGAAAATTTTCCTTTGATTGTAGCAATTGATGTTAACGGAGGTAATCTTTATGGTCAGGATTGACGGGCGCGGCAATGATAAGTTGAGAAAGGTTACAATCACCAGGAATTATATTAAATACCCCGAAGGCAGCTGTCTGATTGAATTAGGCAATACTAAAGTAATCTGTACTGCTTCGGTAGAAGAAACTGTCCCGCCATTTTTAAGGAATTCCGGTACGGGTTGGGTGACTGCTGAATATGGGATGCTTCCCCGTTCATGCGGAACACGTATCCCCAGAGGGAAAGATTCCGGGCGTACTTTTGAAATTCAGCGTTTAATCGGCAGATCCTTGCGGTCGGTTACCGATATGAAGCAGATAGGAGAGCGTACGATTTGGCTGGACTGTGATGTTATCCAGGGAGATGGCGGCACGCGCACGGCGGCAATTACCGGCAGTTTTATTGCTCTGGTGGATGCTCTGCAGAAGCTTAAAAAAGACGGTAAGATCACTAAAATTCCTGTACAGGATTACATCGCTGCCACTAGCGTCGGGATATTGAATAATACGCTGATTCTGGATTTATGTTATGAGGAAGATTCCAAAGCCGAAGTGGATATGAATGTGATTATGACCGGCGCCGGAGAGTTTATCGAAATCCAGGGGACCGCGGAACGCAAGCCTTTTTCTAAAGAGAAAATGGATACGATGCTGGATTTAGCTAAAAAAGGCATTGAAGAGCTTTTTACTATGCAAAGGAAATTAGTTGGAGACATATTGTTATAATGAAACAGTTGGTGGTAGCGACAAAAAATAAAAAGAAACTGTCTGAGATTAAAGATATTTTAAAAGGCATAGATTTAAAATTATTATCTCTGGATGCATATAAAAATGTACCCCGGGTAATTGAAAACGGCAAAACTTTTCAAGAGAATGCTATTAAAAAAGCAGTAAAGCTGGCGCGTTTTACCGGGCAATTTTGCCTGGGAGAGGATTCGGGGTTGTGTGTGGATGTTTTGGGCGGAGCCCCCGGGATTTATTCCGCGCGTTTTTCAGGCAGGGATAAGAACGATGTCAAAAATAATCTTAAGTTGTTAAGATTATTAAATGGGATGCCTGTTTCGAAGAGGAAGGCGCATTATGTTTGTGCCGTGGCTTTAGCCGATAAAGATGGGTTGATTGGGATAGTGGAAGGGAGTTGTTTCGGCCGAATTGCTTTTGAGCCGGAAGGCAGTACCGGGTTTGGTTATGACCCATTATTTTATATCCCTAAATATAAAAAGACATTTGCGCAGCTTGGAGAAAAGATTAAGCATACAATGAGCCATCGGTATCATGCTCTAAAGAAAGCCAGGCGGATTATCCAGAAATATATTGAGAAATAAGCAGGGAATTGATATACTTTAAAAGCTTTGTTGGATTTATATCGCCAGGTAGTTGTAATAAAAAATAATGGAGAGTGGTTATCCCCGCAAAAAGCGTTGCGGGATTTCGCCACGCGAGATCTAATACGGGGCGTGGCTCAGTTTGGCTAGAGCGCCTGCTTTGGGAGCAGGAGGTCACAGGTTCAAGTCCTGTCGCCCCGAATTAAACGAACAGATAATTTACGGAACGTAAGTGAGGTAAATTATAGCGGAGCGTCTGTGAGTTTAATCCTTGCGAGTGAAACGAGCAAGGATAGTGCCCGATAAGAGTTCATTTGATAATTAAATATGCGCCTGTAGCTCAATTGGATAGAGCACCTGCCTTCTAAGCCGGTTGTTGGCCGTTCGATTCGGCCCAGGCGCATTTATTAAAAACTAAAGAATGTGCCTATCCCCGTTCGCTTGCGCTCACGGGGACTGCGCTGGATAAAGGCTGTAAGGTGCTTGTCCTTGCTCGCTTGCGCTCGCAAGGATTTCGTTGAATACAATCTTTTTTGGTGCTCAATTTGCCCAGGCGCATTAAAATATATGAAAGACTGGAAAAAATCATTTAAAATATTTGTAATAGTAGTTATTGTTTTTAGTCTGGCTTATACAGCTATTTTATTGGCAGCTAAAAATATAATTGCCAATAAAATAGAAAAGGCAACCGGGTTAAAAACCAGCATAAGAAGCCTTAATATTTTACCTCTATTGAATATTGAGGCCAGAGGTTTAGAGATTAACGGTTTAATAAAAGCAGATCGTATTTACATATCGCCAAGCATTTGGAATCTGCTATTTGGAAAGCTTGTTTTTAATAAAATAGTGGTCGGTAGCCCGGAGCTTACCTATCAACGTAATGCCGCTGAGGTTGAGCCAGTTAAGGATAGCCGCGCTCCGGTTGTGGATGATCAAAATATTTCTGTTGTTGAGAATAGGAGCCAGCTGCCGGCTGTTGCGCAAAGCAAAGTTTTTCCGCTAACAATAAAAATACTAAAAGTTTATTCTGGCAGGCTGAATTTTATTGATACCACGTCAGCCAGCGGGAAGATCAGCGTTTTAGTTAAAGATATTAATTTATACGTTACCAACATATCTACTTCCGGCGCCAAAGGTATAAGTAAATTTGATTTAAAGGGGAACTTATCTTGGAATACCGGCGAGCCTGATGGTAAGATTTTGTTGCGAGGCTGGGTGGATCTTTATAAAAAAGATATATCGGCTGTTTTAAAGATCGAAGATATTGATGCTATTGTTTTTTACCCTTATTATTCAACTTGGGTAGATTTAGAAAAAGCGCGTATTCAGCAAGCAAAGCTTAATTTTGATTGTGGTATTGAAGGCGTAAATAACGATGTAGCCGCGGATTGTCATTTAGAGTTGGCGGATATGGTGCGTAAGGTGCGCCTTTTAGAAGAGCCGCAGGAGAAGGCGGAGAGGCTTACTGATGCGGTGCTGGATATGTTTAAATCTATGGATAATGGGAAGGTAGTTTTAGACTTTGTACTGCATACAAAAATGGACCGGCCGGAATTTGGTTTTGCCAATATTAAAGCTGCATTTGAAGGAAAATTAATGCAGGCTAGAACTAGTGCTGGATTGCGGCCTCAGGATGTGTTATCATGGCCTGGCCGTTGGTTAAAAAGTGGGTTAAAAAGTGGCAGCGATTTGTCTAATGCGTTTATGGATGGCATATTTGATTTAGGTGATGGCATAAAGAAATTCTTCGAGGAAAGGATTAATAAACAAGCGCCTGTTCAGGAGAATCAAGTTTCTTAAAAATATGAAATAAATTTATGGTGGCTATAGCTCAACTGGTTAGAGCGCTAGACTGTGGCTCTGGAGGTTGCGGGTTCGATCCCCGTTAGCCACCCCAGTAATATCATTCTCCTCGTAGTGTTGGAGAGTTTAACGGCTATGATCGCAACAGTGATCATAGCCGTTTTTATCTGGCGATGTCCGTAGGAGTTAGGGCGTCGCGTTAATTGGCTGCATTTTGGTTGTATCCGCGCCACAAGCTGTTTAAAAAGCCTCTCTGAATAGAGCCACTTTATCGCCAAAATAGGCCAATTCCTCTCTTATATAATGCTCGCTATATAATGAAAATATCGGCAATATTTGAGGTATTTTTGAGCTTCAGGAGGCCATTATATACGGGGAGAGAGGTTTTCTATCGCTACGCGGTAGGATCTTTGAGCAGTTTCTGCCACTTTTCTTTTTGTTTTTCCCAATCTAATTCGTGGCAGATTTCATTAATCTTGTATTCAGGAATTAAAGAGATGTTTTTATCATTAGAGAGAAGGATATCTTCTTGAATGCTTGGCGCAAGCATAAGTGAGTTCATGATTAAGTAGATTTTAATATTTCCTAAGTTAAGCCACTCAGCCATTTGCTTTAAGTCTTTCACTTTGCCAGCAGAGATTATATCTTGTATTTGATGAGCTAAAATTAGTCTCTGTCGTAATTGCGATTCATTCTTAATATTGATCTGGTTAGGAGGGACTGGTAGGTTCTTTAATTCTTTTAATTCTACCTTATATTGGTGTATCTTATTGCTTTTCAGAAGGACAATTTCAAGTATTCCTTTATTGCCATCGAAGCTTGCCTCTTTGAGGACTGTTTTAATAATTGCAATTTTATCCTGAAGGTTGAAAGTATCCCATACTTTCTCATCGAGTTTTGGCATGGAAGTCAGCGTTCTTAGCAATTCCACTATTTTTTGTTCAATCTTCTGCGCGCTAAGCAAACGGGTAGGACAGTTTTTATATCCACGCTTACTGGCGTTCATGCAGAGGTAATAGTAATACCTGTATTTGCTGGCTTTGATGTTGTATGAGAAATACATCGCGCAATTACATGCTTTACAGCGCAGGAGGCTGGTAAGTAAGCCCACGTGCTTAGTTTTCTGGGCCACCTTACAATTAGGTCTATTTTCTGTAAGTATGTTTTGTACCTTTTGGTATGTTTCTTCCGAAATGATCGCTTCATGTTCTCCGGGATAAAGCTCGCCTTGGTATGTAACCTTGCCGGTATACATCGGATTTGTTAAAATCCTCTGTATGCCATTACTTCTAAACTGGATTCCGCCAAACTTTTTACCTGTTTCAGATGTATGCCGCTTAGTTGTATAGCTTAAATCATTCATAATCATAGTTACAGATAGAAGGGATCGTTTTTCGATATATGAGTTGAAGATTTTACGTACAAGTTCGGCTTCTTTCGGGTTGATCACGAGCTTATGTTTTTCTTTATCAATGTTATAGCCTAAAGATGGCCTGCCACCGATCCATTTACCTTTTTTCTTAGCAGCCCCCATTTTGTCACGAGTGCGTTCAGAAATAATCTCGCGCTCAAACTGCGCAAAGGAGAGGAGGATGTTAAGTGTAAGCCTGCCCATCGAGTTTTGCGTATTAAAATGCTGTGTTACTGATACAAAAGTCACATTGTATTCTTCAAACACGGAAAGCAGTTCTGAAAAATCAAGCAGGGATCGCGATAAACGATCAACTTTATAGACTACTACACAGTTAACTTTGTTAGCTTTAATATCGGTCATAAGCCTTTGAAGAGCAGGTCTATCTGTGTTTGCTCCGGTGAAGCCCCCGTCATCGTACTCATCCGGCAGGCATATCCAGCCTTCATTCTTTTGGCTGGCAATGTAGCTTTCGCAGGATTCGCGCTGGGCATCCAGAGTGGTAAAATCGCGCTCAAGCCCGTCGCTTACGGATTTTCGTGTATAAATAGCGCAATTATTGATTTTCTTCTCTTTAGGTTCTATAGTTTTCATAGGTTAAAAAAGTTATAGCCGTTCCAATGTGCGCCAGTAATCTTTTCGGCTATGGCAGTAAGGTGTTTATATATCTTACTTTCATATTCAAAACCGTTCTCCAGTGTTTTAACTTGGTGTTTTTTGCCACGATAATCTTTAATAATTGTAGTACCTGGAATAGGGAGACGCATGTCTCGGCCACGAGTTTTTATTCTGGTCTGTGTTTCTACGCTTACCTTTGGTCGCATTGCTTTATTATTAACCGGATCATAAAGTCCTATAAGCTCCTTAAGTCTATTTTGCGTCTTCTGCGACAGTCCACCATATTCTAGCTCCTGAAGCCTGTAGGCTATCCTTCTGACCAAGTAGATCTTATTATCAGAACTTGCCTTTTGGCCGTCAAACAACGCTTTAAATTCCTTCTGGAGCTCCGGAATTGACTTATTTTTCAGGGCTGAAATTTTGGCATTTATAGTGTTTTCCATCGATAGTTTACCTCATGACAATATAGGCATATAAATAGCCTTATATCAAGGTAATAAGAGGGGTATTTTGGGATTGTGGAGATAAGGTTAAAGTAGTATAATTATCAATAGTTACCTTTTTACACTCAGAATTAAAACACTAATTATTAAACATTTTAAATTTTAAGCCAGGAGAGAGATGAGCGAAATTAGAGAAATTACTGATAAAATAAAGAAGTTTAGAGATGAGAGGGATTGGATGCAATTTCATGATCCAAAGAATATGGCTGTTTCAATAATCCTTGAAGCTTCTGAGCTTTTAGAGCATTTTCAATGGAAAACCACTGAAGAGGTTGAACAATATATAAAACAAAATCGCGCAGAGATTAAAGATGAAATCGCCGATACTGCTTTGTATCTTTTCGAATTGGCGGATAACCTTGGGATTAATTTGATTGAGGCCATAGAAGAAAAAATAAAAAAGAATGAGATGAAATACCCAGTCGAAAAGTCTAGGGGTAGGCATACAAAATATAATAAATTATAGGCTATATAAAGGCATAGTTAAGAAGTGCTCTTAGGAGAAGATTGCAAAAGCTTTGTACGTTAACGTTAAAAATTAATTTAAGGAAAACTGATGCCTGGGAATGAGAAGGAAATAGCAAAATATTTGGTTGCACAAAAAGGAGCTGTGTCTTTGCAGCACTTAGGGGTTATTAATTCAGTAGGTGCCCCGGATTTATCTCAGCGGAAATATACAGAGATTAATACAATAAGAGAAGCTGACAATTACTTATCAGTTAATGATCCAAGCAAGAAAGCAGATATATATGTTAATGGGCACGGTGTTTCGCTGAAACAATCTGGATCAAGTTTTTCATTTAATAGATTGCAAAGAGCGAACATGCTGGAAGTTTTCTCTCTTCTCGGATTTAGTAATCCGGCAGCGTTGTTGCAGCGTTTAGATACAGAAGTTACAGAGTTTCATGAAGGTAATCTTGAAAGAAGAAACAGGCCCTGGCAGGATTTTTTTAATGAAGATAACTTTAAGGCATTAGTTAGGTTTCTTATGGTGCAAGGCAGCCCAAATGTTGGGTTTTCTTCTCATCAAGCAGAATTTATTTTAGAAGCCCCGCTACATAATATTTCTGTAGATAACATAGAGGTTTTTACTTTTGAGGAGTATTTTAGTAAATACATAAATAATTTGAAAATTGCGATTAGGCGAGTATGGTATGGGCAAGCCAGTGATTCTGAGCACTCAAGGGCAAAAGGGCTAATAAAAAAGGCTGAAAATGCTCCCTGGGTATTCAATAATGTTTCCGGAATACCGGATATGAACGATTTTGGGGAGAGATGGAGACAGGATGTTTCATCGTGTGAAAGAAAAACCATATATTTTTTGATGATTGAAAAAGAAGGAAAGAATTCAAGTTAGATTTTGGCATTTTTTACGTCTATATTGGTAGGGGAGTCAAGCATACCTCATGCAGGCGAGGTAAAGGAATGCCAAACTATAACTTTAACTTAATATTTTTAGAGTTATAATATGGCATATGAATTTAAGGTTTCCGCAAAAAGGTCTAACTTGATGCGGAAAATCAAAAGTGAAAAAACCACGCCTGAGATTCTATTATATAAGGCACTCCGAAAAGAAAAGATTAGATTTAAAAGTTACTATAGTAGTTTACCGGGCAAGCCAGATGCCGCGCTTATAGATAAGAAGATAGCAATATTTGTTGATGGTGAGTTTTGGCATGGTTATAAATGGCGTGAAAAAAAGAAGAAACTGAAGGCCAATAGGAATTATTGGATACCAAAGATTGAGAGGAATATTGCTAGGGATAAGTTAAATAATAAAGAACTAAAGAAATGTGGCTGGCGGGTTATCAGGTTTTGGCAGTACCAAATAATTAAGGATTTACCAATATGCTTAAAGAAAATCGAAAAAATAAGGAAAGTGGCTTTAAAGTAGTATCGCTTTTCACGGGTTGTGGTGGGTTAGACCTTGGCTTTGAAAAAGCTGGATTTGAAATTATTTGGGCCAATGAATTTGATAAGACAATATGGGAAACTTATACTTTTGAAGGCAATCATCCTAAGGTATTCCTTGATAAAAGATCTATAGTTGATATCCCTTCTAACGAAATACCTAAATGCGATGGCATTATTGGCGGCCCACCTTGTCAAAGCTGGAGCGAGGCTGGAGCATGCCGGGGGATAAAAGATCATAGAGGGCAGTTATTTTTTGAATATATAAGATTGTTAAAAGACAAAAGGCCGTTGTTTTTCTTAGCAGAAAATGTGTCTGGTATTTTAGCAAGTATTCATAAAGAAGCTTTTGAAAAAATTCTTAGTCAGTTTGCCGAAGCTGGCTACAATATCGCATATAAGTTGTTGAATGCTAAAAATTATAATGTCCCACAAGACAGAGAAAGAGTCATTATAGTGGGATATCATAAGAAAATGGGGATGACTTTTGAATTTCCAGAAGGCTCTGAAAAGCTTTTAACTTTAAGAGACGCGATTGGTGATTTGAAAGATCCTAAGCCAGCATTGAAATATAACAAAACAAATGGGGATAGCCTTAAAGTTCCTAATCATGAATACATGATTGGGAACTTCTCAACAATTTATATGTCGAGGAACAGGGTAAGGAGTTGGGATGAACAATCTTTTACAATACAGGCAGGGGGTAGGCATGCTCCAATTCACCCGCAGGCACCAAAGATGGAATTTATCGAACAAAATAAAAGAGAATTTGTAAAAGGTAAGGAGCATTTATACAGGCGTCTTTCAGTTAGAGAATGCGCCAGGATTCAAACGTTTCCGGATAGTTTCATTTTTAAATATACTGATGTTAGTGATGGCTATAAGATGGTAGGCAACGCTGTGCCAGTTGATTTTGCTAATATCATTGCAGGCAAGATTATGCTTGATTTAGAGAGGCATCAAAATAAAGTGAGGCTAATAAAGAATGGGAGGACTCTAATCCGCAGGATTAAACATAAAACAGGAACAGAAATAATTTTTGATGATTGTATATATAATAGATTATCGAAAGAGTTAAGTATTAAGCTTTAATAATTAATGTGTGGACTTAATAATAAAGCGACGTTAAAAGATATAAGTTTTAAATCATCTTACTGGTCAGATGAGGATGATCTGCTACAAGATTTTTACATTCCAGCCCTATCAATATCTAAAACTTATAAAAGAATAGCTGGTTTTTTTTCTTCTACTACCCTGGCTGTTGCAGCTAAAGGTATAGCCGCGTTTATAAATAATGGCGGTAAAATGTATTTAGTCACTAGTGTAGTTTTTTCTCGCGAAGATAAAGAGTCGATTGAGAACGCATTGAAAGAAAATGAAGATCGTGTACTTGAGGAAATAAGTAATATCGAAGATGAGCTAAAAAGAAACCATGTTTCAATGCTTTGTTGGATGATAAAAAAAGGTGCACTTAAAATAAAAATCGCAGTCTTACCTAATGGAATCGCGCATCAAAAAATAGGCATACTTGAAGATAGTGAGGGTAATCTGTTATCGTTTACTGGATCAGAAAATGAAACTGCTTCAGGATGGTTATATAACGATGAAGCTTTTCACGTTTTTAAAAGCTGGGAAGATGATTTAGTGCATTTAAATGACGATATACGACAGTTTAATATACTATGGGATGGGCAAACTAAAAAATCTAAAATTTTTTCAATCTCTGAGGCTTTTGAAGAAAAACTTATTCAGATTGCACCAAAGGATGAAAAAGAGTTTAATCTATTATCTTCTTCTGCAGCAGAAAGAATGCTCGATTTTTCCAGGCAGCGTCCAAGTCAGAAAAAGTTGCATGATTATCAAAATATAGCTATCCAAAAATGGAAAAATAATGGTTTTATTGGTATCCTCGAAATGGCAACTGGGACTGGGAAGACCTTTACTTCTTTAAATGCCTTAAAAGAACTATTGCAGGAAAGGAAGAGGATCCTAGTTGTGATTGTTGTCCCGTACCTGCACTTAATTACACAATGGGAAAAAGAATTCCTTGAGTTCTTCGGAAATGGATTCTTTATAAACGAAGCACATAGTGGAGAAACTAAGTGGCAGGCGAAACTAAATGAATCTATTCAAAATTTTGCTATTGGAGTAATCGATAAGCTAGCCATTTTTACAATTTATGATACGTTTTCATCTGAGAAATTCAATTGTTTAATAAATAAATACTTGGAAGGTCAGAATGATGTAATCTTAATAGCAGATGAAGTCCATCATTTAGGCGCAGAAGATTATCAAAATGGAATGAATATTAACTATAAATATAGGTTAGGATTAACCGCGACTCCTACTAGATGGTTTGATGAAGATGGAACGAATAAATTGTGCGAATATTTTGATAAAACTGTTTTTAAATTTGCGATTAAAGATGCTATCCCTAAGTATCTAGTCCCGTATAATTATTATCCTGAAATTGTATATATGAGCGATGGTGAGCTTGAGGAATATCTTGAATTATTCGAAAAAATCTCCAAAGTAGTTCATTATAAAAACGAAGCTGCAGAAAATAAATACTTGAAGTTGTTGTTAATGAAGAGGGCAAAGATAATTATCAATAATGAAGAAAAAAAAGAGGGATTAAAAAGAATTTTGATAAAGCTTAGGGAAGAGAAAAGAGTTGATCATTTATTAATTTATTGTAGCCCAGAGCAAATAGCTTGGTCTACAGAGATTCTGAATGAATTAGATATTTTCCACCATAAATTTACTTTTGAAGAAAACAAAAATGAAAGGAAAAGAATACTTGAGGCATTTGAATATGGTGATTATAAAGTTTTGACAGCAATAAGATGCTTAGATGAGGGCGTTGATATTCCTTCTGTGAAAACCGCTATTATATTAGCGAGTTCAACAAACCCAACACAATACATTCAAAGGAGGGGTAGAGTCCTAAGGAAATATCCTGGTAAAGAAGAAGCGGAAATCTTTGACTTTTTTGTGCTTCCTAAATTGAACGATTCTATGGATAAAAGCATCCTTTCAATCGAGCAAAAGATCTTAAAGAGAGAAATTACTAGGTCTGAAGAATTTTATAAAACAGCAAATAATAAGGTGGATGTTTTGCTAAAACTAAGTAAAATAATGCGGAAATATTCTGTTTATTTTAAAGGAGGGATAAATGAATGAAGAAATCAATCAAATAATTTTAAGCGAGCTTAAACACCGGACAAAAAATGATTCAATGAAGAACAAGCTTGAAGACATTTTTAGGTTCGAAAGGGCGAACTTGGATCAACAATCGCCTCGATTTAAAGAGCGATATAGGGAAATTATTGAGTCAGATAATTAATCTTTTTGGGAGTAAAGCATGATTATTAAGAGAATAAAAATAGTTAATTATCGACAATATAAAGAAGTTGATCTTAAATTTTCTGATGAAAAAAGGATATTATTATTTGTAGGTAAAAATGGTACAGGAAAATCAAATTTCCTAAACGCAATTAATTGGTGCCTCTACGATGAAGAGCCATTTGGGGTAGTGGAAAACAAGGGGTTGAAGATTTGGTCGCAAGGATGTAAAAATAATGACGAAATTTTAGTAGAAATTGAGGTTGGTATGTTGGATCAGATTTCGACATTTGTATTTCAGAGAAAACTATCAGTGGGAAGTAGCGGAAGTAGATTTAATGTTTTTGAAAGAAAAAATAATGTAAATCCAAACATACTAACTAATCCAAATAGCTATGTTAACAGCTACCTTCCTAAAGAAGTGAGTAATTTCTTCTTGTTCGATGGTGAACACATAACTAATATATTTAAAAGTAAATATAGCACTAATATCCAAGATGGTATTAATCGTGTAGCGCAAGTTGATTTACTTGATAGGTCGATAGATCATTTGGATAAAATGATGGACGATTTTCAGGCCGAAGTCGGGCGCCACATTCCAAATGTTAAAATATTAAATAATAAAGTTCAGCTAATGAAGAGTAGAATTAGGATTTTAGACCAGCAGCTTAAAGAAAACGGAGAGAAAACAGAAAGTTTAAAAGTAGAACGCGAGAAAATGAAAAAAGAGCAAACAAAAGCGTCATCTGCAAAATCCCTTAGGGAGGCGTATGATAGGCTTGAAAAACAAGCAGATAATTTAGGAACTGAGATTAGGGAAATAGAAGAAGAGATTAGAGATTTGATATATGATAATTATGGGTATATTTCTTTAATTCCTGAGTTAACCCGAGCAAAAGAATTAATTGATAAAGATAGAAAGAAAGGGGTTATACCACCCGATATTAAGCCAGTTTTAATAAACGATTTAATTAAATTAAAAAAGTGTATTTGTGGTATTGAGCTTAAACACGGAAGTAAGGAGTTAAATAATTTGGAATTAGTATTAAAAGAAATGGGGGAAAAAGACAAGAAAAGCGCGTTTATGGATGGGGCGTTTGTTATCAGCGCAATATTAGGAGACAATTTTTGTAATGTAAAGGATGGTTTAATCAAAAGAAAAAGGAATCTTACTGAAAAAAATAAAGAATATCAGCAGATTCAGAAAGAAATGAAAGAAAAGAGTGAGTTATTAAAAAACCTTCCAGAAGGGGTTGGAGATATTGAAGAAACTATAAATGAGTTATCCGATCAAATTGAAAATTTACAAAAAGATATTGGTAGCAAAGGTAGGGAGAGAGATGGTCTTTTGTGTAATGTTAGCGAAAATGAAGTGTCTATTAGCAAAATGCTAAAAGAAGAAGCAAAAAATGCTAAAGGTAAAGAAAATTATGAAAAGTGTCGACAACTTAAGGTTGCTGTTGAAGAGATACACAAATCTGTTATGGTTAAAATTCGAAAGATTATATTTGAAGAAACAAACAAAAATTTTTCTACTTTATCATGGAAAAGGAATATTGAATCAATTGATATTGGTGAAGATTTTGAGATGAAAGTAATGAATAAAGATGGTGCTGATGAATTCGGATCGTTGAGTACAGGAGAAAGGAAAATTTTGGGTTTGTCATTTTTGGGTGCCCTATCTTCTATCTCTGGGTTTAAGGCTTCAATATTTATTGATAATCCGCTTGGGATGCTAGATGAAGAGGTGAGAGGTAATGTGGCAACTACTTTACCTAAATTCTTACCAGAGAAACAATTGTTTATTTTTACTTTAGATAGTTATTTAACAAAAGATGTAGAAAAAAAGTTTAAACAAAGTGGTAAAGATATCGAAAAGTTTTGGCTAAATTATAAGAATGGGATAACACAAATAGAAGGGGGGAGAGATGCCTGATCTGCTATTAAATTATCCTGCACGTTTAAAAATTGACAGAGAGATAAATGATAAGTATTTTGAGCCAATAATTGATGAAAAAACCTCTCCCTTCTACAAGAAAGGAAAGAAGGGAATATATATTATTTCTGCGGTTTTAGGTTATAAGAATCAGGTAACAAAGAAAACCCAGAAGGGTATGGATTTATACAACATTAAAGAATTAAGTCCTCGGGAGTTATGGTTGTTGTTATCTCTTGCGATTTCTGAAAAAGATAATACAGATATTTTGTTAGATGGTTTAAATACTATGAGAATTGCTGAAGAATACGCGAATGGTGGGGCAAAAATACTTTTTGATAAAATATTTAGTAAACAATTTAGTTTTTCGATGGATAGCGAGTTGATTAAAATATTAGATAAAAGATGAGCAAAGCTAAAGAAAATCTCTTGTTTTTTCTTAAAATTTTGATACAATATATTCAATGTAAGAGTAACATCTTACCTATAGATGCGTAACTGCATCGACCCTAAGCCGTAACTGGCAGAAAAAAGCCAAGGGTAACTCCTTAGCCTAGTAATAAGACGTTCGAAAGAACGTCGACAAGCTAAGGTCGTAACTGACCTAAATCTTCGCGCGTAACTGTGCGAGAAAAGAAGATTTGGGTCTTTTTGTCTAATAAACATAAAAGACCTATCTCAGAGAATTACTTTTTAATTAAGTAGTTTAATCTGGAAAGGGAGGTCTTTTATGGACATTAGAGAAGTATCTATTTCTAGTATTAATCCTGCGATTTACAACCCCCGTGTCGATCTTTCCCCTAAAGATCCGGAGTATCAAAAACTTAAGCAAAGTATATCTACCTTTGGTTATGTAGAACCGATCGTCTGGAATCGCCGGACTGGTAATTTAGTTGGCGGTCATCAGCGGCTGAAAATTCTCATAGAACAAGGGCTCCAAAGCGTACAGGCAAGTGTTGTTGATTTACCGTTAGACCAAGAAAAAGCACTGAATCTCGCTTTAAACAAAATAAAAGGCGCTTGGGATAACGAGAAACTTGCAGTGCTTTTAGATGAGTTAACTAAACTTCCTGATTTTGACGTTTCCATTACCGGGTTTAGCCCTTTAGAAATTGGCCAGATCTTTGATCGCTACGGTGAACATCCAGATGCAGATAATTTTGATTTTCAGGCTGTAGTCGAGTCCATAAAAGAGCCAGTTACTAAAAAAGGTGATTTAATCTTGCTTGGGGCGCATCGTCTTGCGTGTGCTGATGCGACGAACAAAGAAGATGTCCATGCACTTCTCCAAGGAGAAAAAGTTGCTCTTTTGGACATTGATTGGCCTTACAACGTGAATTATATGGGGGGAAGCTGCCCGCGCGTTGATACTCGCCCTAAGGGGTCCCGTAAATGGGACGCCATTTATTCAGATAATATGCCGCAAGATGAATATGAAGCATTTATGCTGAAGGTCCTTGTTAATATAAAACCTTACTTGAATCCTGGCGCAGCTTTCTACCAGTGGCAAGCGCATCGACAGCTCGGTCCGCTTTATCAGATTCTTACTCAACTTGATTTCCATGTTTCTTGCCTTATCTGTTGGGCTAAAGAGTCAGCTGCAATATCTTATGCGGATTATAGCTTTCAGACTGAACAGGCGGTTTATGGGTTTTTGAAAGGACAAAGCCATTACTTTGCAGGAAAGCCGGGTGAATCAAATTTGTGGCAGGTAAAGCGTGACCCTACTAAGTTTTATCTGCACCCTTGCCAGAAGCCCGCAGCTTTAGCAGAACGCGCAATTAGCAATTCATCAAAACGTGATGATGTAGTTCTGGATGTATTTTTGGGGTCGGGATCTGTTTTGATGGCTGCAGAAACTCTTGGCCGGCGTTGTTTTGGGATGGAGCTTGATCCGTGTTACTGTGACGCTATCGTTAAGCGTTACATAAACTTTGTCGGAGAGGATAAAGTTTCACAGGAACTTCGGGACAAATACCTTAGTAAGGAGGTGGCAAAATGACAGCCGAAAACTCTACTCAGAATTTGGAAGAAGATCCAATTCTTATGCTTATTCAGAAAATCAAAGATGATCTTCTTGACCCGAGATTACTCTCTAAGGAGCAGAGACGAGAATGCGTCGAGGTTCTTAATGGCGAAGGTTTAACTGAAGTCACAATCGCGCAGATTCTAAAAGTTAGCACTAAAACAATTTACCGCGATCTGTTGGTTATTCAAGAGCGTAATGCTCTTACGCCAAACATAAATCTAGTTAAACAAATTATCGGCGAGTTAGTCCGGAAGGCGCATATACATCACGCTTATTTAATGCGCCTTGCTCGAAATAGAGATGCCTCGCCCGGAGAAAAGGCTCAAGCGGAATTTATGGCCTGGCGCATTTTAAATGAGCTGGTTGAGCGTTTAGAGTCAACAGGGTATATTCCGTCGTCTCCTAAGCAAATTGTCGGGGATTTGTATCACCATTTAGCCGATGACTCAGAAAGATCTCTGGATGAGATTAAGAAGATGGTCATTGAGATCGAGGCCGTTAGCATAGAAACAGGAGAAAAATCTCTTGAAGTCGAGGAAGAGCTTAAGAATTTGAAAGCTAAGATTACTAATGCAGAAATTTCCTATCAAGCAGATAAACTTTCACAAAAACAGAAAGATTTAAACCAAAAAAAGGAGGAGTCAGATGATAAATAATTTACTTAAGGATATGTATTCCATGATGCGCAAAAAAGGTGGGGATTCAATTTACACGTTTGCCAAGTTTTTCATGTCTGAGCACTTAAAGTACCTGCCTTCAAAGGCGCATCACGAAATCTACAATTTGCTGCACGAAATAACACATAAACGAAACTGCAAACTAGCTATAGCCGCGCCGCGCGATTTCGGCAAGTCAACACTTGTTACTTTAATATACATCATTTGGTCGATATGTTATGAAAAAGAAAAATTTATAGTGATTCTTTCTAATACTTCTTCTCAGGCAATACAGATTTTAGAAAACATTAGAAAAGAGCTTAGTGAGAACCAAAGGTTAAAAGCAGCATTCCCGGAAATATTTGAAGCTGAAGGAAGGCCCAAACCGCCTCGCTGGACGCAACACGATATTATTACGCGTAACGGCATTGAAGTCTTGGCGGCAGGAAGCGGGCAGCAGATAAGGGGTAGGAAACACGGATCTTATAGGCCAACCCTTATTATCGCGGATGACTTGGAAAGCGCTGAGAATAACTTTTCAAACGAATCACGCGAAAAACAGAAAAACTGGTTTGGAAAATCCATATTAAGATTAGGTTCAGAGGAAACAAATTACTTTTTTATTGGCAATTTGTATCACCCACACTGTTTATTGAGCGAATATGTTGATTCGCAGCTAAATCCTGCCTGGATTAGTAGAGTTTATAGGGTTATTATTGTGTGGCCGGCAAGAGCCGATCTTTGGGAGAAATGGGGCAATATTTATCGGGGGCGCGAAAAGTTTGAAGAAGCAAATGGTTCTGATGGAGCCTTAAAATATTACCAGGCAAATAAAGAGGCTATGGATGAGGGGACTGTACTTCTTTGGCCTGAAAGACACTCTCTTTATAGTCTCATGATTGCACGCGAAGAGAATGAAATCTCTTTTATGAGCGAACTCCAAAATTCTCCTCTTGATTCAAAAGACTGTTTATTTAATACCAATGATCTGCAGTATTGGACGAACACATACCCCACGGTCGAAGACCTTTTGCATGCCTTAGGTGATAATGCCGAGTTTTATGGCGCTTGCGACCCGTCTCTTGGTTCTCAGAACCTGAAGGGTGACTATTCGGCGATTATCGTTTTAGCGCGCGATAAGCGAGACGGCGTTCTTTATATTGTCGAAGCCGACATCAAACGCCGGACCCCTGATGAAACAATTGAGGATATACTCGCTTATTATAAACGCTATCAGTTTATCAACTTTGGTGTAGAGACAAATCAGTTCCAAAAAATGATGGTAACTCAGCTTGAGGAAAAGGGAAAAAAACGAGGTCTGTATATTTCACTCGAACAGTTTAATAACACTACAGATAAAATTAAGCGTATCCAAAGCCTTCAGCCTTTGGTTAAAAATGGAACGATTAAATTTTCTAAGTATCACAAGCTTCTTCTTGAGCAAGCAAGGGATTTTCCAAAAGGGGCATTTGACGATGGACTTGATGGCCTTAATCTTGCTGTCCGTACAGCGGAAGAACCGGGGAAGTTTCAAGCTTTTATTTGTGGGGGAGGTATAGATGACAGTAATTGGTACAGCGATTATCAGAAGAATTTTGGCTGGCCTAAGTGGTGAATTATTTAAAATCAA
>JAQTQG010000024.1 GCA_028712375.1 Candidatus Omnitrophota bacterium | reverse complement strand
GCGTATTGATCATATAGATTTCCATGATTCTTTGATCAATGGAAATGTGCGAATGCTGGAGAGATTATGTGATTTAATTAAGTCATCCGGCATGAAATTCAGGTGGAGCGGCCAGGCAGCAGTAACAGAAGAAATGACTTATCCTTTATTGTTAAAAATGAAATTAGCCGGCTGTGTCTGTTTAAATTATGGGCTGGAAACAGGTTCTCCTAGTTTGATGCAAAGAATAGGTAAATTGCTGGCTAAGAATGCTGATTTGGACAGGATTGTCCGGGATACGCATAATTCAGGCATAGAAGGCATTTATAATTTTATGTTTGGGCTTCCCGGGGAAACCGAAGAAGAATTCCAGGAAACATTGGATTTTTTAGCCAGGAATAAAGATTATATTGATATTGTGAACCCCAGCCCGGGATTTTGTGCTTTTGACCGGGGCAGCTATGGTTATGAGCATCCGGATGAGCTTGGTATTACAATGGGGGTCACCGGGTCATTGTGGGAGTCCAAAGATGGAATAAACAATTATGCTGCAAGGATGGAAAAGTTTGAGAGGTTTTTAGGAGAAGCCCGGAGATTAGGCATCAGAAGTTTTTATCCTGATATCCGCGTGATTAACCGGGACACCGTCCTGGGCTACTATTATTTTATGAAGAAAGAGTGGTCCAGGGCCATCGTATATTTAAAAGAAGCAGTAAAGCAGCAGCCTTATAATGAATCGAACTGGGCTTATTTTGCGAAAAGCTCAGCTTTTTTAGGAGATAAGGAAAAAGCCTCTTGGGGGTTCGACGAGATAATAAAAATCAGATTAGCCAAGAATGACTTATCTGGAGCCAGGGAGATTGCTGTAGAGGCTCAAGGAATGGGTTTGGTTGTTTCGCGCTGTCCTTAAATAGCCAAAGAATGGTTAATATATGAAAATATCCAAGTTAATATTATTCGGAAGTTTAATAGCCATAGCATTTTTTCTGGTTCAGTCGGCTGGCCCCAGCGGGTTATATTATGATGATGCCGCTTGTTTATATGCCGGAAAGTTTTTTACGTTACATCCGGGTTCTCTTTTGAGTTTTAATGTGCCTGAAATTCTAAAGGATGCACCGCAATTTGAGCGGATTCCCTGGATTTATTACCGCCCAGTCGAGAGGGCTATCTGGACAGTTTGTTTTCTTATTTTTGGACCTAACACGATAATGATCGGCTGGCTGCAAAAACTTATATTTTTGTTGAGTTTATTGATGGTTTACAAGCTCGGACGGTTATTTTTAGGATGGGGTGCCGGAGTGATTGCGGTAACTATTTTTATGTTTATGCTCCTGCCTTACGGCCTGCTCGTCTTTCATACCTGGTTGGCTACTCAGTTCGGTTTGTTTTTTTTATTAGCCGGTCTGTATTATATTTTTAAAGGGCTGATGAATAAAACGGCTGTGTTTTTGCCAGGGGGAATAATGTTCATTTTTATCTCTTGGCTGACCAGGGAATCAAATATATATATTAGTTTACCGGTAATTTTTGTCTATCTTGGATATTATTTATCTTCTTCCGGGAAAGCGGAGTTGCAAAACAAGAATATCAGGTTTATTTGTATTGCGCTATTTCTGGGAGTTATTGTATACGCGCTGATTTTGTTTATGGCATCGATTTTTGGTTTTCCCGGCATGAGTTTTCATAAATTTTCCGTCAAAAATTTTCCTCCCAACTTTAATTTCTATGCCACGGAGATTTTTAGTAATCTTAATAGCTTCTTTATTCTGGCTTGTTTAGGGCTGCTCGTTGTTTTTAGAGAACGCCTGCAGTTTATTGGGCTAGCCTGGGGGTTATTCTCTATTATTCCATTGCTTTTTTCAGTTAATGTTTCTAAAACTTATCTTTTTGATTTTTTTGTAGGTTGTTCATTATTTTGTGCCAGTGGAATCAGCCTATTGTTAAAGGAGTGTTGTAAGCAAAATAATCCAGCCGACCCCGATAGGGAGAAAAAGAAAATAGGGCGGTTATGTGCTTTGTTTGCGCTCAGCTTGCTCTTTTTATTTTTTACTTCGGCAGTTAAAAACTTTATAGAACTGCAAAAAGCGGCAATTTATTCGCGTTCCAAATTAATGTTACGCCAAGAAAGGCTTAAGTATTTTAGAAGCCTGCCAATTCAGGAGAGTGTATTTGTCCCTACTCTAAAAGCACAAGAGTTTTATGTTGCGTTGGCGCAGGTTATCGGCCGGGAGGATATTAAAATCAGCTTAGTTGCATCTTTGTCGAATTTGCAGGAGTTGATTACCGGAGAAAACCTGCTTAAAAACGCAGGCTTTGAAAATGGTTTTCAAGGCTGGGAATGTAGAAGAGAAATCCCTCGTCTGGTGGGAATAGTGGATAAATATGGTTTTGATGGAGAGCGCTCGCTTTTAATTGATGCTTCTTTTTTGCCCGTTGGGGATTATGACCTGATTGATTGCGGGCAGGTATTTTCCGTTACTGCTGGTCAAACCTATGTTTTTGGCGGGGTGGTAAAGCTGTTGGATTTTAAGGAAGGGGTAAGGTTCGAAATATCTGCGCTGTCAGGTTTTCCGCAGGGGCGCTGGCAGACGGATATTCAATCCGGAACCGGTAATTGGCAATTATTATTTAATTCTTTTACTCCGGATAAAACTCAAAAAAAACTTTGTTTTTATGCCATACGCAGTGCTAATTTAATCCGGGGTAAAGCTTCTGTTGACGGGGTTTTTGTCTATAAGAGCAAGAAGCCGATTTTAGCGTATGACTAAATTTTATAGGCGTTCTACAGTAAAGATCGGGCAATAATTTATAAATTGCAGGGGAGAATAATGGTTATACAAAGCGCAGGTAAACGCTTAACAATTTTTGTAACACTGCTTATTTTTATTGCGGTATTATTTTTTTCGTGGTTTGCATTGCGTGAATTTAACCGTGGATTAAGTGATGGATTTGACCAGGCCATCTACCGTCAAATTGTTTGGTCGACGCTGCATGGCAGATTGTTCTGGTGCAGCCTGATTGGCGAGAGCGGAGCGGTTGATTTAATGATGCATACGAACTTGACGCTGCTTTTTTTTATGCCGTTTTTTAAATTTTTTAATTCCCCCGAAGCTTTTTTGCTTATGCATGCCTTTTTTCTGGCAATCGCGGCTTGGCCGGTTTATTTGATTGCTCGAGAAAAAATCAGCCCTCCGGCGGGAGTTTTATTCGCAGTGCTTTATTTAACCAATACATTTACTATCCAGGCGTTAATTGAAGGGTTCCAGACGCGCTCTTTAAGTGTCCCCATTTTTTTCTTGGCGTTCTATTTATTGATTAAAGAAAGATATCTTTGGTTCAATTGGGCGTTAGTTGTATTATGCCTTACTCATGAAGTTAATTGTTTAGTGGTGTTTATGTTGGGTATTTATGTTATTTGTGTGCAGCGCAGGTTTAAGCATGGTTTAGCGATTTCGTTTTTAAGCTTAGGCTGGTTTATGCTTATTGTTAAGCTGTTGTTTCCTTATTTCGGTAATACATTACCCCTGGGGGCGCTGGAATTTATGGGGCAAGGCCGGATGCTTTATGGGGCTCATGAAATCTTAGCTTATTGTTTTTTACACCCGCTTGAGATACTGCAACGCTGCTTCTCTACGGTAAAACTTGATTATTTTTTAAGATTATTCCTGCCGCTGGGTTTTTTGTCTTTAGCCAGCCCGGCAGAACTGATCATTGGGCTGCCGGTTTTTCTGCAGAATTTTCTATTAAGCCAGCGTTTGACCGGAGTGGAAAGCCCGCGGTATACCATGACGGTGCTCCCGTTTATTTTTATTTCGGCTATTTATTCGGCCGCATATATCTCGAAAAAATTTAAATCAAAGTGGGAATACGTCCTGGTTTTAGTTATTGTTTGTTGGTCATTATCCGTATATCGGTTTATCCGTGATCCCGGGTACAACCCCCGTTTTATGCAAATTTCAGCTCCTGTAACTAAAGAGACAGCGTTTCACCGTCAGGCGTTAAAGACAATCGTCCGGCTTGTTCCTCCAAAGGCCAGTGTTAGCGCGGATTTAAGGGCGCTTCCTTTTTTGGCCGGACGCTTTGAGCTTTATGACATCCCTCTGCGTATCCGGGAAGTTGATTATGTTCTTATTGATAAAAAAGAAACAAGTATTTCCCCAAGAGCCGCGGTTTCAGAAAAAGAATACCTGGAAACAGTTGAACAATTATTGGCGTCTTCGAATTATACAATAGCGGGTAGTTCAGATGGTATTATTCTGCTGAAGAAAGGTAAATAAATGAGTGAGCTTATAGGAGTTATCCCCGCAGCAGGTGCAGGTATTAGGATGCTGCCTAATACTGTCCGGATGCAGAAAGCGCTTTTACAGGTTGATGGAGTATCTATCCTGGAACGCAATATCGGTTTGATGCGGGATCAACTTGGCATAAAACTGATTTACGTCCTGGTAGGTTACAGAAAACAGCAAGTTATGGAGCAGCTGGGAGGCGGCCGCAGGCTAGGCGTAGAGATTAAATATATAGAGATAGCGGATATCCGCCGGGGGCTGGCTTGCGGGATACTGCAGCTCGAACATTCTCTGAAAACTGCTTTTTGCGTGGTTTTGGGGGACGAAGTTTATCTGGATTCTAATCATCGGCAGATGCTGGATTTACTGCGCAGTGATTTTGAGGTCATTTGTGCGATAAAAGAAGTTCATCATCCCGAATGTATTAGAAAAAATTATTCTGTGCAATTGCGTGAGGGGATAATTATTTCTTTAGTGGAGAAGCCGGGAATAATCCAGAATAATTATATGGGGTGCGGGACTTATCTTTTTAGGCCGGGAATTTTTGAATATATTAGAAAAACACCGGTTTCTTTAAGAACAGGCAGGGTGGAGTTGACGGAAGTTATAAACTTGGTGGCCTCCAACAGGGGCGGCGTTTATCCTTTTATGCTCAAGGGTGATTATGTTAATGTGAATAATGTGGGCGATTACAGTGCGGCCAAATACATGGTAAGGTCGGCAAATTTCAGTAAAAAAACCATAAGTTTGGTTATCCCGGCGTATAATGAAGAAGCTTCTATCGGATATTTGCTAGATGATTTTCAGGGCAAGGTGGATGAGATGCTGGTAGTAAATAATAGCTCATCAGACAAGACAGAGGAAATTGCTAAAGCTAAAGGGGCTAAGGTGTTAACCGGGAAATTTAAAGGTTATGGGGAAGCCCTAAAATTCGGTATGGATAATGCCCGGGGTGATATCTTAATTTTAACGGAAGCCGACGGATCTTTTGTTTCCCGTGATTTAGGTAAAATTTTAGAGTACATGAAGGATGCGGATATGGTTTTAGGTACGCGTACAACTAAACAGATGATTGATCAAGCGGCAAATATGAGTTTTCTACTGCGCTGGGGGAATATTTGTATGGCTAAAATTATTGAATTGCTTTGGCTGTATAAAAGTGAACCGCGCTTAACCGATGTTGGTTGTACTTACCGTGGCATATGGAAATCAGATTATCAAGTTATCCGGAGGGCGTTGCAATGCCGGGGAGCCGCTTTCTCGCCGGAAATGATTATCGAGGCCATGCGGTACAACAAGCGAATAATTGAAATTCCGGTTACCTATGCCGGAAGAATCGGGGGTAAGTCTAAGCTTTCCGGAAATATTTTTGCCAATATCCGTACCGCGTTGTTAATGTTCGGGTTGGTAATTTTTAAAAAATTTTTTGATATTTTAGGGAGGTATGAACGATGAAAGTAGCGCTTATGCGTTGTCGTGATAACGGCAACCTTAATACGCGCCTGCCGGAGAGCTTGAATGTGGTCCGGGGAGAATTGCCTCCGCTGGGACTGGCTTATATTGCCAGCGTTTTGGAGCATGCCGGCCATCAAGTTAAGGTTTTCGATATGTGTGTATCAAATTTAACTCTAGATGGGCTTAAGCAGGAAATAGCGGATTTCACCCCAGAGTTGGCGGGGATTACTGTGGTAACTCCTGCGTTGTTCGGCGCGCTGGAGTTAGCGGCAATCTCGAAGTCTTTGGGGGCAGTTACTGTTTTAGGCGGCCCGCAGCTTTCAATTTATCCTGAAGAAACAGTTGCGCATACCCAGGTGGATTACGGAATTATCGGAGAAGGGGAATACGCGATTTTGGGCCTGATTGATGTTTTATCTAAAAAGGCTTCCCCCGTAGACGTGAAAGGCCTAATTTATAAAGATAAGGGAAAGGTATTGGTAAACACTCCGGCGCTAGTTGAGGACATCGATGCTCTTCCTATGCCAGCGTATCATTTATTACCCATGGAGAAATATAGCTCCATAATCGGAGATTATCCTACTAGTACAATGTTTTCTTCCAGAGGCTGTCCGTATCAATGCCATTTTTGTTTTAAGCAACCCGGTGATGCGAAGGTGCGTTTTCGTTCAGCAAAAAAAATTGTTGAAGAAATGAATTACCTGGTGAATACTTTTCAAGTGAAAGAAGTTATGTTTTATGATGATGTAATGACATTTTCGCGTCAGCATGTTATTAATGTTTGCCAGGAGATATTGGCCAGCGGTTTAAAAGTTAAATGGGAAGCTTTAGCCAGGGTGGATAGTACCGATAGGGGATTGTTGGAATTAATGCGCCGGGCCGGCTGTGTGCGTTTAAGATATGGCGTGGAGTCCGGTGATGAAAGTACTTTACGGCTGATGAATAAGAAGATTCATTTGCCCCAGATAAAAGAAGTTTTAAAAATGACAAGGAAAGCCGGCATCGAAACCTTAGCTTACTTTATGATCGCTTATGCGCATGAAACCGTAGAGGATGTTAAGAGGAATATTTTATTTGCGTTAAAGCTTAATCCTGATTGGGCGATGTTTACGATCGCTACGCCGTACCCGGGCACTCCTCTTTACGGGTTAGCGTTAAAGGAAGGCTTATTAACAAATGATTATTGGCGGGATTTTACACTGGGGATCCAGGGAGACAAAAGAATACCGTATTTTTTAAAAGAAGCGCCATCTCTGGCAAAAAAAGCTTACATGCGTTTTTATTTCAGGTTGGGTTTTATAATCAGGCGTGCCAGCCGCCTGCGTTCGCCGCAGGATTGGAAAAATTGCTTGCGGGGAATGCAGGGTATAGTAAAGATGAATAAGGATTAATTAATGGAATCAAGATCGCTTTCGGTATTCATTCCGGTATTTAATGAAGAGAAAATTATTGATAATAACCTGCCGGTAATTTTAGCCGAGGTTGAGAAAATAGCTAGGGATTTTGAAATTTTAATTATTGACGATGGCAGCACTGATCATTCGGGCGAAAGATTAAAGGCCTGGGCTGCAAAATGCAATAAAATCCGTATTTTACAGCATCCGAAAAATTTAGGATATGGGGCAGCTTTAAGAAGCGGATTTAGCAACGCGCAAAAAGAATTGATATTTTATACTGATATGGATCTACCGGCGGATTTAAGTAATTTGCAGAAAGCGATACCGTTGATGGAGGTTAAGGACCTGGTTATTGGTTACAGGACAGACCGGCAAGATACTTTTAGAAGAATGATCTATTTTAAAGTTTACAAATTTTTACTGAAACTATTATTTGGTTTAGAGGCAAAAGATATTAATTTTTCTTTTAAATGCATCAGGAAAAAAGTATTGGAAAAAGTAAATCTCTCCGCCAGGACAGGATTTATCGACGGTGAATTATTAATTAACTCGATTGAGAACGGTTTTACTCTGCAGGAGATCCCGATTATTTACCGGCCGCGAAAATGCGGAAATTCTAATTTTGATAGTTTTAAAGCAGCCTGGAATACGGCTAAGGAGATTTTACTTTATTGGTGGGCGAAAAATAGAAATAAGAAAAGGACAGAGGCGTGCAAATAGAGCAATACCAGCGTTTTTATGAGTTAGAAGATAAGCATTGGTGGTTTGTGGGGATGCGGAATATTTTTTACCGTTTCGTAAATGATATTTACCGGAATAAAACCGATTTAAAGATTCTGGATGTGGGGTGCGGTGCGGGAATGATTATGAAGGATTTGGGAAAATTCGGCGAGGTAACCGGAATAGATGTCGAGCCGGCGGCTATGGAGTTTTGTCATAAAAGGAATATCGGCAAGCTCTGTTTGGGCAGCGGAATAAATCTGCCGTTTAGAAGCGGGGTATTTGATTTGGTTATTGCTTTTAACGTGGTTGAGCACGTCCAGGATGACATCTCTTTTGTTAAAGAGCTGGACCGGGTTTGTAAAGGCGGAGGAAGGGTTATTTTGGCTACCTCGGCTTTTAACTTTCTTTGGAGCCAACATGACGAAATTAACAGGCACAAAAGAAGATATTTAAAATCCGGTCTGCAGATGATACTTGAAAACCGGCATCTGGCAGTGGAGAGGATTACTTATACAAATTGCATATTGTTTTTGCCAATTTTTTTAGCGATAACCTTGAAGAAATTATTAAGGCGTAACGGTTTATCTTTAATTAATGCGTATTATTCTGCCCCGGCTTTGATTAACCGGTTTCTGTTGTTTATTCTAAAGATAGAGTCGTTAATTTTAATCCGGTTTGATTTTCCTTACGGAGTTTCTCTTTTATGCGTGGGAAGGAAAGCGTAAAAAGATTAATTGTGAATGCCGATGATTTCGGCTTAGACGATGCGGCTAACGCCGGGATTATTCAGGCGTATGAAAGCGGCATTGTCCGGAGTGCTTCTTTAATGAGTTGCGGGGCGGCTTTTGAAGAAGCTGCAGGGTTAGCCAAAAAACATTCAGGTTTAGGTGTAGGCGTGCACTTATCGTTAAACGAAGGCATCCCGGTTGCCGCCAAAGATGGAATAGTTTCTTTGTTAAGCAGGGGTGGAGAAAATTTTTTAGGGCTGGATGAATTTTTGGTTAATTATTTTTCATTTAGGATTGTATTGAAGCAGGTACATTTAGAGTTTGAATCTCAGATCAAAAAGTTCCTTGAAGCAGGATTGACGCCGACACACTTAGACGGGCATAAGCATATTCATATGGTTCCGGGCATACTTTGTATAGTTTTGAAGTTAGCATTCCGATTTAAAATACCCAGCATAAGATTAACCAAAGAGCCTTGGTCAGTAGTATGCCCGCAGCCGCCTAAGTATTGGGCATTATCGCGCCTGGCGGATCTTAATTGGTTATTCAAGGTCAGGAAACATTCGATCAAATTTCCTGATCATTGTTACGGCTTAACCCAGACCTGTTGTTTAAGCCAGGCATCTTTAACGCGGATATTGAAAGCCCTGCCTGCTGGAGTCAATGAATTGATCTGTCACCCCAGGTTAGGCGATAAGAATAAAGAAGCCGAGTTGGACGCTTTAAGAAGCCCGGAAATTAAAAAACTAATAAAAGATTCAGGTATCCAGTTAATACGCTATGACGAAATTGGATGAACAATTAATTAGCCTTTATCAAAACGCCCGCGGGTTTAAAAAACTCCATATTATTGTCCGTCATTGGCTTTGCCCATTTAATGAAGTTGAGCGGCATATTCCTTTGACTGGCAAAATTCTAGACCTGGGCTGTGGGGATGGGATATTTGCTAATCTTTTAGCCATAAAATCTCCCGGGCGCCATGTGGTGGGGGTAGATAAGGATGCTAAGCGGATTGCTTTGGCAAACTCCACTTTGTCCGGAAAAAAAAATATTGAATTCAGGGTTTCTGATATCCGGGATTATCTGTTGGATAGTGATCTAAAATGCGCTGTACTTATAGATCTGCCGCTGGAAACCGACCGGGAGCTGTTAACTAGGATTTATGCTGCGTTGCCTCCCGCAGGAGTTTTAATCATAAAATCGATGAGCCAACATACCGGGTGGAAGCATTATTTTAACCTGTTGCATATGGCTACGGTGGATAGAATATTACGGAGAAGTTTTAAGCAGAATATCTATTTTTTAAAAGAAAGTGATTTTATGCGTTTATTGAAAGAGACCGGCTTCCGGGTAAGGTTTTTAAATATTGACAAAGGATATCCTTGTCCGCATTGCCTGTATGTTTGCAGCAAGGATTAAATTAATATGATGGAAAAAAAGAAACAGGTATGTATTATCAAGCTTGATGGATTGGGGGATGTTTTGCGGACTACCGCGATCCTGCGGTGTTTTAGGAATGATGAGGTTACCTGGATTACTGAGGAAGCCGCCTTTTTTTTATTAGCCGGCAGCCCTTTTGTAAAAAAAATTACTACTCTTTCCGGAATTTTAGCTGCCCAGGGCGTTGAGTTCGATGAGCTCTATAACTTTGATGAGGATATACGGGCATGTAAGCTGGCGCATAATCTTAAGGCAAAAAAGAAAAAAGGTTTCGGTATTAAAAATGGCCGTCATTTTCCGTTCGACGCGGATTCCGAATATGCGTATGCTTTATCCAAAAACGATGAATTAAAATTCAGGTTGAATAAAAAAACATACCAACAAATTATTTTTGAGATGGCCGGATGCCGCTGGGAAGGGCAAGATTATGTTTTGGGCTATCAGCCTAAAGGGGCAGTTAAATATGAGGTAGGCATAAATTATCTTGTGGGGAAAAAATTTCCAAATAAGGCATGGCCGCGCTGGAAAGAATTATCAGGGATGTTGGATTCCGTTTGCCTGCAGAATCAGTTTAAAACATTAAAAGAGTATATTGATTGGGTAAATAGCTGTCGGATTCTAGTTACCGGCGATTCTTTGGGCATGCATATTGCCCTGGCTTTGAAAAAAAAGGTCATTATTCTTATGGGGTCAACGAGTTGGCATGAGATCGAAACTTATGGCCGCGGGATTATCCTTAAGGCGGGATTGTCCTGCTCACCTTGTTATAAAAAAAATAAATGCAGCCGCGCTTCTTTTTGTATGGATTTAATTACTCCTGAAATGGTGTGTTCGGAAATAAAAAATATTTGTCAGTCTGGTTACTAACGGGGTGCGCGTGGAAGTTTCAGTAATTATTCTTACTAAAAATGAAGCCGGATGTATCGGTGCAGTGCTGGAGATGGTTTTCCGCCAGGAGTTTGACGGAGATTATGAAGTAATCATTATTGATTCCGGTTCTCTGGATGCGACATTGGAAATAGCCAGGCGCTATCCGGCCAAAGTAGTGAAGATTAAGCCGGAAGAATTCAGCCACAGCCAAACCAGGAATTTAGGCGTAAAATTATCAAAAGGCGAATATGTGGTTTTTTTAACGGCCGATGCAATTCCTGCCAGTAATGCGTGGCTAAAAAACCTTGTTCAGCCGCTTAAGCAGAATCCGGAGATCGCCGCTTCTTATAGCCGGCAGATTCCCAAAAAAGGGTGTTATCCCCCTGAGGCCAGGGATATTCTGGCAGGCGCCGGATTAATCCCCAGGCTGAAATTTATTAATCCTGAAGACCCGGAGCAGGTGGAATATTTTAAGAATAACCCCTGGAAGTATATTGCTTTTTCTAATGTCAGCGCTGTTTATCGCAAAAACCTTCTGGAGCAGCATCCTTTTCGCCAAGACCTTGCTGCCGTTGAAGATCAGGAGTGGGCTTATCGTTTAATAAAAACCGGCAAACTAATCCGTTATGAACCGTTATCCAGCGTGTATCATTCGCATAATGATACTTTCCGCAAGCTTTATAGCCGGCATTACCGGTATGGTTATTCTTTCAAGGAGTTTATCCGGGAGCGGGCCCGGGGGACATTCTATTATTTTATCAAGGTTACGGTTTATGAAACTATTCTGGATTATTTGTTTTTGTGTACTTATGCTCTGGGAGCCAGTAAAAAAATTTTCTGGATATTTAAATTGCCCTTGTTTAGAATTATAAAAAATTATGCATTTTACCGGGGATTCAAAAATGGCCGTTAAAGATATAGATATTTCTATAGTGATCCGCACTAAGAATGAAGAAAGTAGTATCGCCAGGGTATTGGAGCGGGTTTCTGTTCAATCTTATCCTGGCAATTATGAAATAATCATTATTGATTCCGGGTCAACTGACCGAACAGCGCAAATTGTTTCTGGTTTCGCGGTAAATTTTCAGGTGATTAATAAAGAACCTTTTTCATACGGTTATGCTTTGAACTATGGCCAAAAATTATCTAGCGGCAGGATAATTGTTTTTTTATCGGCACATTGTGTTCCCGTAGACGCCCAATGGTTGTCGAATTTACTCGCCCCGCTGGAAAAAGATAAACATGCAGGGGCGGCTTATGGCAGGCAGTTGCCGGTTAAGGGGGTTAATCCGGTTGAGGAATTTGAACTTGGTATTTTTTTTCCGCAGGGGAATTTACCGCCAAAAGCAGTGTTTTCCAATGCTAATTGCGCGATAAGAAAAGAAATCCTGGAACAGCATCCTTTTAATGAAGAGATAGCTTATGGAGAAGATTTCTTGTGGCGGAATAAACTGCCTGCGGATATCGGGGTGGTTTATGCCCGGGATGCCCAGGTTTATCATAGCCACCCCAGCAGTTTGCGCTATTGGGTTAATCATCATCAAAGAATCGGGATGGCCGGGCAATATTTGCAGAGGGTCGAGGGGGTTGAGGATTTTTACGGCAGGAAAGGAAGCTGGTTAAGAAAGGCCCTAAGCCGCCTGCGTTATATGGTTTTTTTTATCAGGAAGGGGTATTTGAAAGCATTTTTTGTTTTTCCCGCCCTGGAGTTAATCCGGAGTATTTTTTATGTCAGGGGAGTGAAAATAGGCAAAAAAAAATATGCGGGGTATTCAAGAAAGATTGTTTGCTCCGGGCAAAATAATCTTCTGTGAAGCGTTTATATGATAATATCCCGGCAGGATTCTTCAAACAGCCAAAACCTTATGTCTAAAATAAAAATTCTTTATATTATTACCAAATTAGAGTTAGGCGGAGCACAAAAACAATTATTGAGCTTAATCAGAGGTTTGAATAAGCAGGCTTACACTGTTTTCCTGCTTACCGCCAAAGATGGTTTGCTGGTTGAAGAAGCCCTGGCTTTGGACAGCCTGATTTTGCATAGGGCAAAATTTCTAGAACGTAAAATAAATCCTTTAAAAGATTTGTTAGCCTTGATTGAAATTTTTAATTTTATCAGGAAAAATCAGATACAGATTGTTCATACTCATAGTTCTAAAGCCGGAGTTTTGGGGCGCTTGGCTGCTGCTTTAGCAGGAGTAAAAATTATAATTCATACTGTGCATGGCTGGAGTTTCCATACCCACCAGTTTTTTATTGCTAACCGCCTTTACTTGTTTCTTGAAAAAATTTGCGCTTTTTTTACCAGTAAAATAATTGTAGTTTCCAATTGGGATAAAAATAAGGGGTTGGATAGTTCCATCGGGAAAAAAGAGCAGTATGTTACAATCAGATATGGCATAGATTATGCTGATTTCCAAAAAAAAGAAAGCAGCGACGCGGTTAGGCGGTCCCTGGAGGTTGATGCTAAAGACCAGGTTGTCGGTATGATTGCTTGTTTTAAGCCGCAGAAATCCCCGTTAGCTTTTGTAAGATTAGCTTTTGCTGTCAAAAAAGATCTCCCCAGCGTAAAATTTGTTTTAGCAGGAGACGGAATCTTATTCCCAGAAGTCCTTTGTTTGATTAAAAAATTGCATTTGGAGGGGCAAGTAATTTTAACCGGTTGGCGCAGGGACATTCCTGAGGTTTTGTCTTGCCTGGATGTTTTTGTGTTGACCTCTCTATGGGAAGGGTTACCGATTGTAGTGTTGGAAGCGATGGCTTCCGGGGTGCCAGTAGCAGCTACGGATACCGGCGGCATCCGGGAAGTTGTGATTAGCGGAAAAACTGGCTATTTGTCCAGGGCGCAAGACATAGATTCATTAAAAAACCAGGTAATTGAATTATTAAAAAATAATCAAAAAAGAGAAGAATTTATAAAATCCTCCAGAAACCTGGTGAGTGCTAAAGAATTTTCAACCAGCACTATGGTAGATATGACAGAAAAGCTGTATTGTGATTTAACAAGGGAATATGAGAATGCTTAAATATCTGCTTATTTTTGCCTGCACCTTATTTTTAAGCATGTTTTTTACCTTCCTATTAGCAAAATTTTCTTTGCGCTTCAAAGTGCTTAAAGTAAACAATATCCCTGCGGTAGGCGGTTTGGGGATCGGCCTGGCTTTCGTTATTACATTATTCCCGGGAATTCTTATTTTAAGTTTATCCCCGGTAAAGATAACGGCAATTGCTGTTGCTTCTGTGGTGATGTTATTTTTTGGCATAATTGATGATTTAAGAGAATTGTCAGTAGTCCATAAATTTTTAGCACAATCAATTTGCGCGGTATACTTAATTGCCTGCGGGGTCAAAACAGATATTATGTATCTGGGATATTGGGGCAATGCTGCGGTTACCTTTTTTTGGTTATTGGGGGTGACGAATGCTTTTAATCTGCTGGATATTCTGGATGGTTTGGCCACGGGTTTAGTTTTGATTATCAGCAGCGCGTTTTTCCTGGTAGGTTTTTTAAACGCGGATTTAAATGTGCAGGTACTTAGCCTTATTTTATGCGCCGGCAGCGCCGGGTTTATGTTTTTTAACTTTCCGCCCGCGAAAGTATATTTAGGCAACTCCGGAAGCCATTTTTGCGGTTTACTTTTGGCGGCGATTGCCCTGATTGCGCATTACGCATCCGAGGATAATGCGTTTGCCTTAGCTAGCCCGTTAATTATCCTGGGATTACCGATTATGGACACTATATTATTGATTATTTTCAGGGTAATTAAAAGAAAACTTCCTTTTTATAAGAGTAAAGA
The DNA here is from genome assembly GCA_028712375.1 of Candidatus Omnitrophota bacterium. Taxonomy (GTDB): domain Bacteria; phylum Omnitrophota; class Gorgyraeia; order Gygaellales; family Profunditerraquicolaceae; genus UBA6249. The sequence goes on along the minus strand of JAQTQG010000024.1, from coordinate 8,959 downwards.
TCATGCCGTGCTCAAAATTAAAGCCCTGGGTTTTTCTGGGCAGAGGATACTATTAATCATGTATTTGTTGTGCTTTGTTTTTTCTGCTTGCGGTGTGGTTTTGACTAAAGTTAACAATCTGACGGCTGCCAGCATCGTTATTGCTGTCTGTTTGTTTAGTGTATTTGTGCTGGCGAAGTTAATTAAAATAGAGGTAAGTGATTGATTGCCGGTTGTGCTTTGTTTAATAAAAATGGGATAACCTACAGATGACCGTAAGCGTGATTATTGTCAGTATAGGAGCTAAAGATTACCTTAAGCTTTGCCTGAATTCTCTTTTAAAACAAAGTTATCCGCCGTTAGAAATTATTGTTATCGACAATTCTTGCCGGCCTGATTTTTTTCAGGACATGCATAATCTTTATCCATCGGTTAAGTTTTATCCTAGCCCTGAGAATTTATTCTATGCTGCTGCTTTGAATAAAGGGATTGGTTTCTGCCGCGGTGATTTTGTGCTTTGCCTTAATGATGATCTGGTTTTAGATAAGGATTTTATCCGTGAAGCTTTGAAAGGTTTTCTGGTGGATGATAGAGTTGGTTCGGTTAGCGGTAAAATTTTACGTAGCGATGGCAAGACATTGGATAGCACAGGCTTATTCTTAAGCGTTTGGCGGACAGCTAAAGAAAGAGGCTATAGCCAAATTGACCGTGGACAATTTAATCGAAATGGTTTTGTTTTTGGCGCAAGCGGGGCAGCGGCTTTTTACCGCAGGGAGATGTTAGAATCGATAAAGGAGAATGGTGAGTATTTTGATTCAGATTTCGGCATGTTCTATGAAGATTTAGATCTTTCTTGGCGGGCGCATCGTTATGGCTGGTGGGCTTACTATTTACCGGCGGCTTTAGCTTATCACGTGCGCGGAGGGTCTTTCCGCCCGGATTCCGGAATAGGCAAAGCTATAGCGCGTAAATATTTAAATGACCAGCTGCATTGTGGTTTGATAAAAAACCGCTATCTTACTATATTGAAGAACGAAAGCCTGCCAAGTTTTATGCTGCATTTTATTCCTATATTAATCTATGATTTATGTGTTTGGGGTTATGTTATTTTATTTCGCCCTAAGGTTCTACGTTTATTTTTCGGCCGCTCTTTTGAGCAGCTCAAAGGCAAAAAACGCAAGACGCGTTTATTTAAGAAAAGATTTTGACAATTTAAGGTTATGCTTTAGAATAGCAGATACAATTTATGCGCGGGTGGTGAAATGGCAGACACGCAAGCATGAGGGGCTTGTGCCGAAAGGCTTGGGGGTTCAACTCCCCCCTCGCGCACTAAATTTATAATTATGCTGCGAGGATATATTTAAGAAATAAGGTTTTTAACTGCGAGCCTGAATTTTTAAAGTTTATCCTGGCGCTTATCTTTGACGTAGTTGCTTTTTTCCATGCTCTTGGCTAATTTTTTTAGCTCTGCGCCAATTTCCCCGATTTGAGCAACATGTGTGATCTCGCGCATTTCGTTAGTGACTACTCCGATAGAAACTGAAAGCAGCAGAATTTTATGAATTTTACTTTGCCGGTCATATCCGATAATATAACCATTTTCCCGGTCTTCCTGAGTATAAAATGATGGAGAAATCCTGTCAAAATCGCGGATAATCTTTTCACAGATTGCATCTGACCGGTCAGGAGTGGTAACGACGACAAAATCATCTCCTCCGATATGCCCGACGAAATCTCCAGGGTTGCCGCATTCTTTAGCGGCACTAATGAGTATGCGTGCAGTTTCACGTATTACATCATCTCCATGTTCGAATCCGTATTTATCATTATAGGCTTTGAATTTGTCCAGGTCGACATAACAAACCGCATAAGGAGTTTTTTTCTCGATGCAGCTGGAGAGCTCATTAAGAATTGCCAAGTTTCCGGGTAAGCGGGTAAGCGGGTTAGCCTCCAGGTCTCTTTTAGTGCGTCTTAATACCATACGAATCCTGGCTAAAAGTTCCTTAGGTTCAAAAGGTTTAACTATATAATCATCCGCTCCGGCATCGATTCCTCCGATGCGATCGCTTACTTCGCCTTTGCCGGTGACCATAATGGTTGGTAAATGCTGCAGTAACAAATCTTTTTTAATTAAATTACACACTTGCCGGCCGTCCATTTTAGGCATATTGTGGTCAAGAAGCACCAAGTCTAAAGGTTTGGAACGGATAATTTTTAAGGCTTCTTCGCCATCGGCGGCTTCCGTAATTTCATAATCTTCTTCTTCCAGAGTAAGCTTAAGGATATCTCTTATGTCCGGATCATCATCAGCAATCAGTATTTTTATGCCCATAGTTTTATTTGGCAGCGTTAAGAGTAAAGCTGAAAGTTGAGCCTTCGCCCAGCTTGCTTTTTACCCAGATTCTTCCCTGGTGCGCCTGGACAATTTGTTTCACTAAAGCCAGGCCCAAACCGGTGCCTTTTACTCCTTGGTTGATAGTATTGTCTACGCGGTAAAATTCCTCGAATATTTTTTCCTGCGCGTCTTCAGGAATCCCGAACCCGGTATCTTTAATATCAATTTGCACGTTACTATTAGAGCGGGCGGCATTAATGCTAATTTTACCGTTTTCCGGGGTAAATTTCAATGCGTTTCCGACCAGATTAATAAAAACTCTGTCAATTTGGCTGCGGTCGGCTAAAATCTCCTGGCAATCATCGGGTATATTGCTGCTAAAAGTAATATTTTTTGTTTTAAATTGTTCCGAGAACAAATCGGAGATTTTGTCAGAGATAGTTTTTAAACTCAAAGGCTCTTTTTTGATTTCAACCTTTCCGCTTTCAATACGTGAAATATCCAGCAGGTCATTAACCATATGCACTAATTCATCGCTGTGGCGGTTGATTTTTTCCAGCCGGATGTGGATTTCTTCTGGCAAGGCGCCCAGCTTGCTGCCCAGCAGAATAGCTGCGTATCCTTTGATGGAGGTGAGCGGGGTTCTTATTTCATGAGATACGCTGGAAATAAAATCGCTTTTACGTTTACTGATTTTTTTTACTTCTTCCAGGGCCTGCGTTAACTGGTGAGTTCTTTCTTCAACCTTTAGCTCCAGTTCTTGTTGTGAACGCCATGTTTTTTCAAATAGGCGGGCGTTATCTAGGGTTTGGGCGATTTGATTAGCCAGAATACTGATAAACTCCTGGTCGCCTTTGGTGATTACGGTTTCGGCGTTTTGGGTGCCGACAAAAATAAAACCTTGATTACCTTCCTGGGCTAATACCGGGCAAATAATGAATGAACGTACCAGGAATAAGTGGTTAAATGTGTTTATTGATAAGTTGCCTCCTTCCGGTACGAATTCGGAGGAAACAGTTGTGCCGTTATTAATGAGATCCAGAAAATAATCTTTATTGGCGTTAATGGCAGTTTTAATTTTTAACGATTCATCCTGGCTGTATCCGATACATAGGTATAGCTGGAATTCTCTCTCTAGGGCTTTCCATAGGAAGGCCAGGGATCTTTCAAACCCCAGCTCTTCCACATGCTGGTTGCTTATTTTTTTAAAAATTTGTTTTTCTTCCAGGGTGGTACTTATTTCGCGGGATAGTTTTTGTAATGTGTCCAGCCCGGAAATTTTTTTATCCAGCTCTTCCTGGGCTTTATTTAATTCCATATCTGTGCGCATAATTAGTTTGGCTTGTTCGTCCATTTCTTCAAGAGAGAAGTTCAAGGCGGACACCTTGTCGTTTAATTCTTTTAAACGCTGATTTTTATAAAGCAAAGAAATGCCCAGAATAACAAAAAGTGCGCAGATGCCGAGAAATGCAAAGGGGGTCATGCTATTGTTCTCCTATGGCTAAAATGCTGATACTTTGATTATGAAAATAGGTGCGGCCCAGATAGTTAATAGATTTAAGCGGCGCCTGTTCGCCATTGGTATAGATACCGATTAAAGGAGTATCTTTCCCGAAGATATCCCTGATTACGCAGAGTTCAATATCATCCTGTCTGCCGAATATAGACAATCTTGCCGCCGAATCAAAAACTAGTAAGAATTTTATTTTTTGGGTACCTAGGTTTTTCTTGGCTTCATCGCAGGCAGCGACGGCTGCCGCCAGCCGGGAATCTTCAGTGCTGATCATTAATCTGATCTTACTGCCGGGAGGGATGTCTCCTTGGGTAACTAAAGAGCCGTCATCTTCGATAGAGATAACATTGCGCAATAAATACTCTTTTTCTCCGGGTAAATAGATTCCTAGCGGGTAATAAACAGATATCCTCCGTAATTCTTTAGCCAGGTCTTTTCTGCTTCTGGCGAAATATTCTTCATAAAGCTTTACAGCTGGCAACTCATCAATTTCTTTAATTACATTATTGCTGGAAGAGGTGATATAGCGCACTTTGCCTAAGGATTTCCATCCGTGTTTTATGCCAAATCCAAAGTTAAATTTTCCTCCGAAAAGAATCCCGCTGCAGGATTCAGAAAGCAGCTCCTGGTTAAGGTATTGGTAAGTTTTATGGGTTCCAAAATTATCGGAAGCTGAAGCGCCCACCAGAGGGAAACTCTTTCCCAGGCTTTCCTGCAGGCCGTTAATTAAGTGCGTTCCTTCAGTAATAAGTTTGTCCGATAAAATTATACTTAAGCTCCGGGGTACATTTTTAAAACCAAACAACAGCTTACCGCCTAGCTCATTTCCCGCTAAAAATGGATTCTTTTTATCGATATCCTTAACCGCGGCGACATTGAAAAATGTATGTTCATTGAAACTAATCAGTAAAACAGCAAATCCGTGTTTAAAAACGCCTTGATTAGTCATGATCCCCAGGCTGCTGCAACCCAGGATGGGGATTTCTCTTAATAAATTATTCGTTACTTTCAGTATTAGAGGGTGCGCAAACTCTATAGAAGTAAAAATTAAAGCCAGATTTGCTTGCGCATTTTTTAAGCCGACCGTAGCCTGTCCAATTGCTTCATTAGCGGCTAATATTGGGTCTTTAAGCTGGCTAAAACCAACACTTACGTTCATGGTACCCAGTATATAGCGCAAAGATAGGAGGGTCAATAAAATTCTTAATTACCCCTATCCGCCGTGATTAAACTTATTGACTAAAAGAACAGTTATAGTAAAATGTCATACAAAGATTTAGCCGTATCCTAAAAACTTTTGGTTGCAGGGGAATACCTGTGGTAAGAGTGAAGAGGAATTTATGGCCCCATCGTCTAGCCCGGTCTAGGACGTCAGGTTCTCAGCCTGTAAACACCGGTTCAAATCCGGTTGGGGCTATTAAATTGTATGGTTCCCCGCCATAAACCGTGGCGGGTCCGCCATGAAGTATGGCGGAAAATCTCGTTGGGGCTAATAAAACTCCCGGTTCTCCCGCCAAAAGACGGCGGGATTAATTCCGGCATATAAGTTACGTCGTCCTGCGGACTCCGTAACTTATGCCGTCATTAAAAATCCGGTTGGGCTGATAAGCTTCCGGCCTCTTGTGATATCTCCGATAAGTTTCATGTCCGTGGCGGTTTACAGATATGAAACTCATTACATATAACCTGACGATTAAAAAATGAAGATAAAAACCAGAGACTGGTTTATATTTGTTCTTTTGGCCATTCTTAGTTTTGGTTTTTGGTATAAACTGGAATATCCCCGTTTTTCCTTCGTAAATCTCGCAGTCAATAAACAGCAGGCATTACTAGAAGCAGATAACTACCTGAGAGCCAAGGGTATAGATACAAAAACATATTCTAAGGCGATTGTTTTTGATTCAGATGAAAGATTTAACCGCTATTTACAGCATGCCGCTGGCCTTAAAGCCGAAGAAGAGTTTATCGGCCGGCACGATTTTGATTTATTCCGCTGGCTGATTAGGTTTTTCAAAGAATTCCAAAAAGAAGAGTATTTTGTTTATTTGAGCCCCCGTTCGGGAAAAATTATTGAATTTGTGCACATAATTGAAGACATTGAGCCAAGAATTGATTTGGGAAAAGAGGCTGCTAAGCAAAAAGCAGAAATCTTCCTGCAGGGTAATTTTAATATAGATTTAGGCAATTATGATTTTCATGAAGAAAAGGTCAAGCGGTATGAAAAACGTATCGAGTATGTTTTTTCCTGGGAAAAGAAAAACGCATATATTCCCTGGAGGGAAAATCAGGGAGGGGCTAAATTGTTGGCAGAAGTTACGGTAGCCGGAAATGAAATACGTAAGTTCTCTAAAAATAAATTTGAACTGCCTGATAAATTTACCCGTTATGTCCAAAAGCAGTTTCTTTTAGGGGAGTATATCTACAATATCTTTTATGTTATCCTTTTTGCCCTTTTGGCATGTTCAATTAGTATAGTTTTAAAAAAGAGGCAGGATATAATTCCCCGGGTGAGCAAACGCTGGTTTTATTATGCGGCCGGATTTTTAATGGTTATTAATACCGCAGATTTTTTAAATAATTTACAGAATATTTTTATGAATTATCCGACCAGTGTACATTTGAATTCTTTTCTCGGGCTTTCGGTTACTAAGTGGATATTTAATACGGGTTTCCTAGTGGTCGGTTTTATTATGCCCGGTATCGCTGGAGAATCTCTTTGTGCCGAGGTGTTCCCGGAAAATGGGCAGAGGTCCTTTTGGAGGTATATTAAATCCGGTTTTTTAAACCGCAGTTTCACCAAAAGTATTTTATTGGGCTATTTGGTTTCGGTAATTATCTTGGGGGCGCAGGCAATTATATTTTATAATGGGCAAAAATTTTTAGGTGTTTGGAGAGAATGGAATACAGTAACTTATTTTTCATCTTCGTTTATACCTTTGTTTAGTGCGCTTGTTATCGGAGCCAGCGCCAGTTTTAATGAGGAAATTATTTTTAGGGTCTTTGGGATAAGTTTGGCCAAAAAATACCTGCATAATTTGTTTTTGGTGGTTTTGGTAACCTCGGTGGTTTGGGGCATGGGGCATACGATGTATGCTATTTTCCCGGTCTGGTTCCGGATAATAGAGGTTACAATAATCGGAATATTGTATGGATATGTGTTTGTGCGTTTCGGAATTATCCCTTTGATCGTCGCGCATTATCTGTTTGACGTATTTTGGTGCAGTGCTGTTTATTTGTTGGGTAAAAATAGCGGTTATTTATTTTATACCGCAGCAGGATTATTATGTATCCCGTTGGTTTTAGCGTTTATTGCCTATTGTGTAAATCGCCCTGAGCAAGACAGGCCGGTTCGGGAAATGCTGGATAAAACACAGAAATATAATTTAGGCGTGTTAGTTGCGTTCATATCTTTAAAAAAATCTCAAGGTTATTCTGTTGAGCTGGTAAGGGACGAATTAATTCATCATAATTGGGATAATATATTGGTGGAGTCAGCAATTAAAGAAGTGTTTGATGAATGAGGGGAATTAGCGATTGCCGGATGGTTTTGTAACCTGAAATTAAAATTTTCCTTGCATTTTAAAGGGCTTTATAATAATATTAAAAAATAAGCTTGCTTGTTTGCAGGCAGTCAGGAGGATAATGCACAAGTATTTATTTTTCTTAAAATGTTCCAGCGTAGTGATTAAGGTCGCTGCCTGGATTTTTTTATTTTTTGGCCTTGTCGGTTCAATTTCCCTGTTTTCAGGGAAATTACCTGATAATCCACGCTGGATGGGGTTTCTGACTTTGGCATTTTATCTGTTTATTTTTTTCTTTTTCTTTCTGGTCGCGAAAATGGCGGATATTCTGTCCGGGATCATTAAAACAGAGCGTAAAGATTGATTTTTAATGTAACCAAGGAGGCGGTTGTGAAGAGCAAAATAATTCTGTTTAGTATAATGAGTTTACTTTTTGGCGGTATTCTGGGGTGTGATAAATATTTCCCCGGCGCAAAGAAAAAGGTGGAAGTGAAAGCTGCTACTCAGTCGATATCTATAGAGCCCAAGGGCCCGGTGGTGGCTAAGGTGAATAATATCTCCATTGGATTAGATGATTTGAATGATGAGATCGCTCTCTATAACGCCAATGTCCCGGCTGAACGTCCGGAATTAAAGATTGTTACCAAAGAACAAAAGGTAAATTATTTAAAAAATGAAATGGTCCGCCGGGCATTAATTTATCAGCATGCTTTGGATCAGGGGATGGATCGTAATGACGAAGTAAGGCAAGCAGTTGAAAAGAACAAGCGGGATCTCATGGTTCTGCAGGACATTAAAGAAATTACTAAGAATATTTCCGTTACTTCTAAAGAGGTAGAGGATTATTATAATACTTATAAAGAGCAGCTTAAGGAACCCGAGGAGAGGCAGGTTTCAGAAATTGTGGTAAGCAGCGAGCAGGATGCCAGGGATATTTTAATCCAGCTTTTGCAGGGAGCGGATTTTGCTACATTGGCCAGAAGTAATTCAAAAGCCCCCAGCGCTAAAGATGGAGGAAATTTAGGATTTGTTCAAAAAGGTAAAAAGTCTGCACAGTTCGATGCCGCAGCTTTTTCTGATTCTTTAGATGCGGGCAAAATTAGCAGTATATTTAAAACTACCGACGGGTATAGTATTATTAAGCTAGAAGCTAAGCGTGGAGGTAAGCAGAAGCCTTTATCCGAAATGTGGGATGATATTAATCGAGGATTGGTTTTTTTAAAGCAGCAACAAGCGATTGAAGAATTGATTGGCAAGCTTTCCCGCGATGCTAAGATTGAAATATCTGATGGGGAGATAAAATAATGGCCATTGAAAAGCAGAAACTTATTTTAATCACTGGGGTGATTTTGGGTATTATGGCGATTGTAATGACAAAAGTATATCTGGATCAGCAGCAGCAAGCGGTTCAGGAAAGGGCTAAAGCAGCGATTGCCAATATGCAGTCTAATCAAACGGCTGTTTTGGTGGCCAAGCAGGATATTCCCCAAGGTGCAGTGATTGAAGGAGAAATGTTTGAGACATCGATTGTTCCGAATAAATTCGTTCAGCCTCGGGCAGTTACTTCTTTGGATAGGATTTCGGGCATGGTTACCGTTGCTCCGATTTCCA
>JAQTQG010000050.1 GCA_028712375.1 Candidatus Omnitrophota bacterium | reverse complement strand
AATACCAAAAGAAAAAATAGAACAACCCCACAAAGCTTAATCAATGATTTCATCGTTAATTTAACTTCCATAAGCATATTCTAACAGGTATTTTTCCTTTGTCCACTACTTCCTATAATATATCTTATGTTAACTTGTCTATCTTTCCTAAGTATCTCTAAAGCTATGGGAGACAGTTGGTTATTTAACTCTGTTTTTTAGCTGTGGAAAACCCGTTTCTTTTTTACTTAAACTTACCGCTTTATTTTAAAGATAACAGTTATGAGAAAGATTCTATATGAAGTTATCAGGATTTTTTACTTCTATTCGATTATTTTTAGTACGATTTTAGCGGGTTAAAACGGTAATTGCGGGATGGATTGACCCCTCTCCAAAGCGATTATTTATGCTGTCTAGAGCCTTTATAAGCCCCTCCCTGCGGATTTCTTCCTTAAGTAAAGGCTGATAGCTGTCTTTAGACAGGTTGCTGCAAGTAACCCCAATTGCCCTAATTTTGGGGTCTTTAAGCCGAGATTTTGACATTATTTTAACGGCTCTTTGATATATCTCATAACCGTCACTACTTGTCAATTGGTGTGTTTTTTGAGCCTCAAAATTACCGATTTCCGGTCCGCCTAACCAAAGATGCACAGTTGCGCTAGCCAATTTTTGCTGCCTAAGCCGGGTAGCAACCATTTCAGATAGCAATCGGATCCAAGCCTGAATAACCTGGGGGTTTATTTGAGCTATCGGTAAAGTATATGAATGGCTGATTGACTTGGGCATTTCATTAAACTTACCGGGATTTTTATCAGCCTTATCAAGGTTATGATAACTCTCCTGGTCAAAAAATCCCGGTAAGTTTAAGTAGAGATCCCAACAACTTTTAAGGCCACCAGCTATAAAACCAGCGCCAGTTTTACCGCCCATACCACAGAGTTTATCCAGTGAGGTTTGCCTTAAAACCTGTTCAAAATTAGAATCATCAATTAATGTAAGCCCATCCGGTTTATTTAATTTGGAAGCCAGTTTAGCTAAAAGCCATGTTTTAGCAATCCCCACTGAAGCGGTAATGTTAAAGTTTGCATAGATTTGCTCTTTGATTTTTTTGGATAAATTTAATGGATCCGAGTAACCAACAAGTTCCAGCTGAAATTCATCAATTGAGGCATAATTTAAAGGTAAATCATACCCCTTTAATAGCTCAAATATCTGCTCTGAAGTCCAGATATACTTAGCCTGATCTGCGGTTACAAACTCCAGTTTTGGACATAAACTAAAGGCTTCCCGGGAAGACATTCCGGAATGTATCCCTAAAGCTTTGGCCGCATAACTTGCCGCACAAACAACCGTATGCATTTTGTTGCCCCGGGAACCGATAATTAAAGGTTTATTTTTAAGCCTGGGATTAATTGCCTGCTCAATCGAAGCAAAAAAAGCGTCCATATCAACATGCAAAATCATGCCTATTTTCCTTTTATGCTTATGTTTACTGATTTAATTAAACTTACCGGGATTTTACTTAGACAGGCTAGATTAGTTTATCAATTTGCCAGCGAAACGTAGAATTATTAAATGAGATCTGGTAGATTTGGCCTGCGCAAAGTACAGAAAAATAACTAATCAGAGCCTGGCCTAAACGTTCCTGCCAGTTGTAAGTAATCGTTTCAACCAGATATTCTTTATTATTCCAGGTGAAACTCCTAGGGAATATTTTAGCGTTTTTAAAAAAAACCAAAACATCGATCCGTTCATCCAACGCATCCGGATTAAAGCCGGTTTTATCCGGCTCAAAACGATCCCAACGCGCCTGAGGATTAAAACTATTCTGATTCATTTTCATTTTGGAAAAATACTCTTTAAATCTTTGGGTAAGGTTGTGCTAATAAACAATAGTTCTTGAAAATTTAGAGGAATCCAGCCTGTTCCAGCTATCCATTTGCTTGACCAGGGATGACTGATGGCTCATTCCTATGTCACGAATCCCCCTTGAATCTAACTCCTTAATACAATATGAACAAATTGCTCTTATTTTATGCGATTCGATAATCCGATTAATTTCATTCTCATACATCATAAGATCAAACCAATTTTCACCAATAGCCCAAGTGCCGTCTCCGGCAACCCGGACACCCTTAAAACCATTACCCAGAACCTTTTTCTCTAATTCTGCGAAGCTTTCAATAACTTTTTGAGCAGAAAACACACCATCCTTTAGATAGAAACTTTTATAATCCCTGATCGATAACTGATCTTTTTTCAAATAGATATCCAGATCTTCTACGGCTTTAAGCAAATGCTTCCGAGCATCATCGGCATTTAAAGTTTCCGGAAGATTCCACAAACAGAACTCATTATTATCTAACCCAGCCTTAAAATAAGGCATAATAATATCCAAATACTCTTCCTGAGAATTATAGAATAATGAGGTATGCTGAGTTGGGGGGGTATAATTTATCATCTTAAATCATCCTTTATAATAAAAATATTACTCTTTTATTCTTTGATGTCAAGAACTATACGCTCTAGAGGTTAATGATTTCTAATACTTCCTAATAACTGTAATTAATTTACCGATTACCTTAAACTCTTCAAAAATCGGCGGATAATTCGCATTGGCCGCTTCCAAATGAAACTTACCGGATTTACTGCGCAGCCTTTTTAAAGTAACTTCATTATTATCCAATAAGGCGGCAACTATGTCGTTATTGCAGGCATCCGGGCGTTTCTTAATAATCGCTATATCACCATCCAGGATACCGGCATCCACCATACTATCACCCTTAACCCTTAAAGCAAAAACATCATCAAAGCCTAAACGCCCCAGAAATAAATCATCGCTATCTACATAACCCTGAATTTCCTCATAAGCCAAATTCGGTTTTCCCGCCATAATCGTGCCAATTATCGGAATTTTATTAAAACTTGCGCGTTCAGTCAATTCTATCGCTCTGGATTTATTATTCATCCTCCTCACCAAACCTTTCTGCATCAGTATTCTTAAATAATCCCGGACTGTTCCGGTAGACTTAAAACCCAGCTCCTCTCCTATTTCCCGGATTGTAGGAGGGAGCCTCTCTCCTACCCGCTTTCGAATAAAATTAAGCACTTTTTCCTGTTTAGGTGTTAAATATAGTTTATTTTCCATATGTTGAATATACCACACATTTGTGTGGCATGTCAAGAAAAAATAATGCTGGGTAGTCAAATCCAGCTTATATTTAATAATGCGCAAGAAGCAATCTTTTTAATGCCCAGCACACTGCATTAATTAGTTTAAAAAGAACTTAATATAGATACTGGCACACAAACAAAGAATCACCAAATACAAACCAGTGTATTTTATACGGTTAAATTCCCTTTGCAAAGATATTAGTTCAATACGCCAATTTAATTTCTCGAAGAATTTTACCTGCATCCGCATTACCGAAACAGGATAAAAATATACAAGCAAACCTACTACTACCCCGATCATAATAAGTACCATCGAAACGAACTCGTAACTCATATTTTTCTTCCTTTCTCTATTTATAACTTATGGGCAATCTCTTACCTTAAGATCATTGTAAACTAGCGCAAAAACAATAAACTAAGCTTATCTTTATTTTATAAAAAAATTAACATAAAAAACTGCCAATACACAAACAATAATTAAAATTACGCCTCTTTTTCTTATATTTTTTAACTCTTTCTCCATCGAAATGGGTTCGCTACGCCAATTTGCCCTGGCAGTAGACTTTATGTGAATTTTTATAATTAAAGCGGCATTAAAAATCATAAATAAACCAAACCCTATACCAACTAAGGCAAATACTGTTGAAAGTGGGAGAAAATCCATTTTTTCCTTTCTTAAGATACTATTTTTATCTTAGCTTATACGCTATAAATAGGGGACGTTTCTATTAATTTATATAGAAACGTCCCTTTTTTTGTAAACAGCTTATTTCTTTTTCTTTTTAGCTTTCTTTTTGGGCTTTTTGCAGCTTCCACAGCTCATCTTTGCCTCCTTTGGTTTATTTATAGTATTGATTATAAATAACCTGCGCATTCACCATAGCATATTTAGGACGAACATAACATTTGTAGATATTCGACCAAACATACTCAAGCTTATTTGAAATCCTACTTACCAACACCGGCATTCTGCTGGCACCCATACGTATAATCACTGGTTTTAACAATATCTTATCCGCGATCGACAAATTACCGGGTTTACTATCTTTAACCGCTTCAGGCGTATCTTTAGCCAAACAAGGAGAACAAATTAACATCACTAAGAATATAAAAACAGTAGTTTTCATATTCTATAAATCGATTTCAGTCCTTAATTTACCCATTTTAATTTTAATAACTTATTGCTTTAAATGTATCATAAAATTTAAACCCTGTAAAGAAAGAAGCTTCCGGTTACTTAATCGAACCAGCCGCCATTAAATATCCTCTAGCTCTTTCCGTAAACCTGTAACGTAAAACTATGTCCCAAAATGCCCGGCTATGATTAGGCTCAATTAAATGTGCCATTTCGTGAACAAGGACATACTTTCTAACCCACTTGGGCATCAGACCTATCTTATGTGAGATGCGAATCCGGCCGGTGCGATAATTACAACAACCAAGCCTGCTATTTTGAGTAGTAACATACTCAATTGATTCAATCTTTAGCTGATTATCAAAATACTTTTTATTTAACTCTCTGGCTAAATCCCGAAGATTTTCTTTTTTATCCAGCTCATCTTTAATTTTTTTCCTGCTAAATTTTAATTTAAAACTATTGATAATTTCATCCAAATACCCCTGAGAAAGCATCAAAGGAGCATTAACTAAAAGTAGCCCATTAACCAACCGGGCGCTTACCGAACGCTTACGCCTTTGACTACGCACTACTTTTACTTCCATTATATCATCTGCCAATCGAACAGGTTCCCCCCTTAATTAAATTATTTTGCCAATAGCATGCGCAAAGAAACAAAAAGTAAAAACAGGGCAAAAATCTTTCTCACTAGAGGTTCCGGAAAATGCTGCACTAAATTTGCCCCCAATAACCCGCCCACAAAAAATCCCGCACAAATAAAACCTGCCATACCCAATTTAACATTTCCATTCTGATAATAACGCATGGCAGCAAGCAACCCGATGGGAGGAACCATTAAAGCAAGGGTAGTACCTTGGGCCTGAAGCTGCGTAAGCCCAAAGATGTAAATCAACCCGGGGATTAAAATTAGCCCTCCTCCAATCCCCAGCATACCGCTTAATACCCCGGCAACCACCCCTAAAATAACATACAATAGCTGAACCATAACCCCTCCCCCTATCTTAACCGAGCCTGAATCCCCAGACAATCAAGAATCCGATAACAACCATCACAATAGCTATGAGAGTATAGATAAAGATTTTATACCTGGATTCCTGCGCCAGGCGCTTACATTCCATCCTAATAGATTCTTTTTTGTATTCAATATCGCCTTCATGTATTTTTGCCCAAACTTCCAGCGGCTCCTTGCTAAAACCAGTAGCGATTAAATCATCAAAAAGTTTTTTCATCCCTAAACCTAATGTTTTATCGGTATTCCTATAAAAATTACCGTCAATATTTAAGGTCAAAAGCATCCGGGTTTCTTTTGTAGTGGGAATTTCCAAAACCGGAAAAGGAGTATTACATATCCAACAGGATGGCTTAAGCGGATTATTCTTAGCGCCACAATGTGGACATTTCTTTAGGTTAATTTTTACCAACGGCCGGTTACAATCAGGAC
>JAQTQG010000049.1 GCA_028712375.1 Candidatus Omnitrophota bacterium | reverse complement strand
CGTACAACGGGGCAACTTCCGTGATTGCGCCGAACATCAGCAGCTTGCAGTTTATCCGCCCGGCCGGTGAAGATGCAATTATGCAGATTAATATTGTTGCCCAGAAAGCCGATGGGCGGGGAGTTTTATACCAGGATACGGAGCAGGCGGTAATAAAAATGAGGAATTAAGATGGGTAATTTGAGCCATAAAATTTTAAATAAAAAAGGGGCCGCGCTGATTACTACTTATTTAGTCGTCGCGGTGCTGCTTGCTTTTGGCGGTTTTGTGGTGGATGTAAGTAATTCCCAAAACAATACTGCGAATAATTTTAAAAAACAGGCGCAGGTAATTAGTATTGCGGAATCCGGGCTAGACCGGGCGCTGCTTTGGTTGAGGACACAAGGGTCTCCTCCAATCGGAAGTATTCCCAGTATTAGCCAGAATCTGCCGGCTACCGGGACCCCGATTGGCAGCTACACTGTTGTTTTTACGGATTTGGGTTCCCCCGGAGGGTCTCCCAGCATAAGAAGATACCGGGTAAGATCTACCGGCACTGTCGGGTCAGTTTCCCAGACGGTAACTAATTATCTGCAAACAGATAACTATGCCCGTTATATCTGGTTTACGGACAGCGAAAGTTATCAGGGGACAAATGTGTGGTTCTGGGATCAGGATCATTTAAACGGGCCAACGCATACCAATGGCCATTTTAATATTAAAGGCAATCCGGTATTTGCAGGAGAGGTGCGTTCCGTGGACGCTTATATCCGGTATTATAATAATGGTAATAATATTAATTCATCGAACTTAAGCAACTCTCCGAATGATGTGCCGGATTTTCAGGATACGGTTACTTTAGGGTCGGACTCCATTAATATGCCGACGCAGGCGTTAAACTTGCGCGCCGCATCTACTAACGGGGGTTTGCGGCTTACCGGAAATTCAACGGTTACTTTAAATGCCAACGGAACAATGAACGTAACTAATGCGGCGAAAGGGTGGAGTAACCGTAATATGCCTTTGCCGGCTAACGGCGCTCTTTTTGTAAATAAAGGCAACCTGAATATTTCCGGCACGCTTAGCGGAAGGTTGACCGTGGGGGCCAATTATGATATCAATATCACCGGTAATATTCTTTATGCCAATGACCCGCGCCTGCCCGGGTCAACATCTACTGATACTTTAGGTATTATTTCCGAAGGCGATGTGATGATTGACAATAATGCGCCTGATGAGTTGGAAATAGATGCATCGATTATGGCTTTGAATACATCTTTTATGCTGGAGGATTGGTGGACTGGAGGAGCCAGGGGGACGCTTTCTGTTTTTGGAGGCATAATCCAGAAACAAAGGGGGCCGGTAGGGACTTTTAGCGGGACAACCAAAGTATCGGGTTATTCCAAAGATTATAATTATGATGTGCGCCTGTTAAGTTCTCCTCCCCCGTTTGTTCCGACTACCGATGATTATATTACGTTATCCTGGGAGAATTAGTATATGAAAAATAAATGGTTAATTATTTTATTTATGTTTTTTTTCGGCGTAATACTTTTGAGCCTCCTGGTTGCTCAACAAAGCCAAAAAGCCGTAGCGGTGGCGGAGAAAGAGCTGGCGATAATTGAGCAAAGAGAAAATAGAATACGACCGGTTTATTTGCCCGGCCAGGCAAGACAACAGCCTGTGCTTGCGGGAAAACCTTTAGCCGCAAGAAGCGGTATTACGATAATCAATGCTTCTACAATTACTGCTGAAGAAAAAAACAGCAATTTCCCCAAGGTTGCGGATAAATCTGCTAATCACATAAACAGCCAAGCCAGCCAGAATATTGCCTCAACAGCTGAAGTTGCTCAAGATAGCCTGCAGACTGGAATTACCAAAACAGGAAAACAGCCTACGCCTGAGAAAGCCCGCGAAATGAACTCCAGCGGTATAGTTTTGTATTAAAGTATCCCCAAGACAGCTTAAACCATTGACAATAAAACCGTTATGTTATACTATGTTATAGCGACGGGAGTTAAAAGAGCGCGCGTTTTTGTCCGCCATAAGTGTTAAAATCAGATATGCAGATATTGAAATCGATTAAAGCACAACTGGTCATTTATTTGGCTGGTTTGGCTGTTTTTTTAGCGATTCAGGATCAGAGTTTTATATTTTTGTTTACGATCGGCTATACTGTATTTTCGGCCGTATGCGTTGAATCCGTTATATTTTATTTTAAAACAAAAACTTTTAAATGGCCCTCTAGCGCGGCCATTACCGGGTTGATTATCGGTTATGTGCTTTCCGGCGATCAGGCATGGTGGAAGCTACTGGGCGCTTGTGTGTTGGCTGTTTCTTCTAAATATTTAATTCGTTTTCAGAAGAAGCATGTCTTTAATCCGGCTGCTTTCGGGATTTTGCTGGCAACTATTTTATTTGGCGCTTCTACCCAATGGAAAGGGACTTATGCCTGGTATATACTTTTACCCGCCGGGATATATTTTGCTCAAAGAATAGGAAAGTTAAAAATAGTGATCAGCTATTTTTTGGTTTCTCTGGCTTTATTCGGTATACAGGCCATTACGCAAAGGATTCCCTTAAGCCACATTTTTGGTTATTTGAGTTATTTTTATATTTTTGTGATGATAATTGAACCGAAAACCTCACCGGCTAAACCTGCAGTGCAGATTATTTTTGGCGCCGGTATTGCCCTTTTAATTTTTATCCTTACTGAACGCGGTGTAGGCTTTGATGTTGAATTATTCAGTTTATTGATTTTTAATGCGGCGGCCATTTTCCTTAATAAGGCGGTAACTCAAAAAGGAGCAGTTCAATGAAAAAGATAGTGCTGTTATCCGTTTTTTTTGTTTTTTTTATACTCAGTGCTTCAGCTTACGCGCATCCTCCTGCGGATATTAAAATAACTTTTGATCCCGAAACAAAAATGTTGAACGCGGTAATTTTTCATCAAGTAAGTAATTCCCGCACGCATTATATTAAAAAAGTCGATGTGTATTTGAACGATAAAGAAGTGATCCAGCAGGATTTTTCCGCGCAGGATAATATTAATAATCAAACAGTGAATTTTTATATTCCGGATGCTAAACCCGGTGATGTATTATATGTTGAGGCTTATTGCAGCATAAGCGGTAAACTGAAAAAAGAATTAAAATAAGGCAGTAATTTCGGCAATCACCCGGTGAATAATAAGATTATTATGCGGGATTAATTTGCAGCGTGGGGGGGGGTAAATGAATATATTTGTAGGCAATTTATCTTTTGAAGCTAAGGAAGTTGATGTAGAGAGGGCTTTCGCGGCCTTTGGCGTAGTTACTTCCGTGGCGATTGTGATGGAGAAGAAGGGCAAGAAATCCCGGGGATTCGGATTTGTGGAAATGCCCGATGAACAGGAGGCGCTTGCGGCGATTGCTCAGCTTGATGGCAAAGAAATATTAGGCCGGCCGATTAATGCGATGGCCGCTTTATCTAAGGAGCCGAAAACCCCCGCTATTTCTAAAAAAAATAAATATTTACCGGAAGTTATGAATAATGACCGGGGAGGATTTCGGCCAAAGAGCAGAGAAAATTTTTCCGGGCAGGATTTTCCTCTTAAAAGAACAGGGAAATATAAAGAAGGAAGGCGCACGATTAGTTTTATGAAGCAGCGCATGGCGGCGGGAATTACTGAGGCGGTTCCTGAACGTAGATATAAGCCTAATCCTATGCGTTGGCGTAAGAAACCCAGATGGGAAAAGCCTTTTGCTAAACCTGAAGGCGAGTTTAAGCCCTGGCAGAGGCCGCAGACTGAGTCTAAGCCCTGGAAAAGATCCGGGGCTAAGCCCGGTTTAGCTGGTAAAGCCGGAGGTGGGCCTAGGCCTTGGGAAAGCAGCCGTGGTGAATCCAGGCCTTGGAAGAAAACTGATGGTGAGCCGAATAAGTTTTGGGATAAAAAGCCGCAAAGGCCTGGATCCTGGAAGAAAACGGAAAGCGCGTCTAAGCCCTGGAAGAAACCCGCCGGTGAAACTAAACCCTGGCAGGCCGCCGGTAAACCTAAGCCTTGGCGAAAAAGCAGCGCGGACCGTGCACAGTCCGGATTCAAAAAACCCAGGCGCTTTAGCCGGTAAAGTATATGAAACTAAAACTTAACCTTTTTCCGGTAGTCCCGGATATGGAAGAAAAAATAGCGGCAATTCTGCAGGAAGCGGTAGATGGGCGCGCCAGTGTGGTCGAGATTGCTTACGGGACAGCTGCCGATAGCGTAAAGAAACGAATACTTAATTTTTTAAATAAAAAAGAAAACCGGCAACTTTATTCCAGGTTAGAGAAGACTGATAAGGGCTGGGGGAGAATTTATCTGCATTTTAGATGGAAATAGACTATGGAAAAAAATAAACTTATTGATGAATTTAATGCATTAGTCCAGATTGATGATCTTGACGGCCATTACGCTCAGGATATAAAAGATAATAATTATTTTGGTATGCCGCTGGAGGCAATTGTGAAAGCGGAAAAAAGATTGCGCGCTAATCAAGAGCGTTGTATCGCTTATTTTTCCATGGAGTATGGCCTGGCGACCAGCTGTTATAATAAATTATCCAGCCAGCTTGCGCTTAGTCCTGCCAATAAAGTCCCGGAGAACGGGGTTTTTTCGAATTTCCGCGTGGCGGATTATTTTTTCGCTTTACATCAAAATAATATTATTGATTTACCGATTTACAGCGGAGGCCTGGGTGTGTTGGCGGGCGATACCGTTAAGACTATGGCGGATTACAAGCTTCCGGTGGCCGCTATTGGAATACTCTGGAATTCGGGTTATTTCCGGCAGAAGTTTTGGTTTAAATACGGGCAGGCACCCGAAAAGATGCGTTGGGACCCGTATACTTACCCGGGGTTAATTCCTTTAAAGAATAGAATCAAAATTTCTCTCAAACCCGAAGATGTTTATCTTAGGTTGTGGAAATATTATGTTTACAGCCATCAGCATGACGCAGTGGTGCCTTTAATACTGTTAGATTCCAATATTGAACCTAATAGCCAGCGCGCTAAGAACCTGACTGACCAGCTTTACCGCAGCGATAACGTATTTTTAAAACTGCTGCAAAGGGTAATGCTGGGGTTTGGCGGGGTTAGTGCCTTGAGTGATCTAGGTTATAATATTGATACGTATCATCTTAATGAGGGGCATGCGGTATTTGCTTTTATCGCCAAAGCCAGGGGGATGAATAAAGAAGAGCTGGATAATTTAAAAAGCAAGTTTGTTTATACCTGCCATACTCCGGTAGAAGCCGGGCATGACCGTTTCTTTTTAGGTGATCTAAATAAAGTTTTGAATAATGAAGATACGGAAATTGTTGAAAAATTCGGTAAGGAGCGCCCGGGCCTGGCTAATCTGACGTTGCTTTCGATGAATATATCTTCTGCGATCAATGCTGTGTCCCATAATCATCAAAAAGTAATGCATATCCAGTTTCCCGAATATAAAGACCAGATACAATATGTCACTAACGGCGTGCATCCTTATACCTGGATGTCGCAGGATTTCCAGGATCTTTTTGAGAAGTTTCCCGAAACCTTCGTTGACTTTAAGTCTAATCCAATGATTCTGGCTAAGGCTGTAGAGCTTAAAGGAAATATGGATTTCCGCGCACAGCTCTGGCAGGCGCATCAATCCAATAAAGCCAATTTGTGCAAGTTTTTAGATAAGTGGAAGTTGGACAAAAATCTCTTTACTATCTGTTGGGCCAGAAGGGTTGCAGCATATAAAAGGCCAAGCCTTATTCTGCATGATATCAGCAGGCTGGTGCGCATTGCCCAGAAAACAGGGCCATTACAGATTATTCTAGCCGGTAAGGCACATCCAAATGACAATCTGGGTTTTACTTATATTAATGAAATGCTGGATAAAGTGGATAAGTTGAATGAGGATTATAGTAAGTTAAAAATTATTGTGCTGGAGAATTATGATATTTCTTTGGGTAAATTGCTTAGTTCCAGCGTGGATGTTTGGTTAAATAATCCTTTGCCTCCTTTTGAGGCTTCCGGAACCAGCGGAATGAAAGCAATCTTAAATGCTGTTTTACAAATGAGCACTGTTGACGGTTGGGTT
>JAQTQG010000048.1 GCA_028712375.1 Candidatus Omnitrophota bacterium | reverse complement strand
AGAAATTTACCTTTGATATCGAAGGCAATATCCATGAGGACAAGAAATACGGCGAAGGTAAATCCTTCTCTGCCCAGGAAACCGAGAAAATCCTGGAGATAGTGAATCAGGCGGTGGAGGAGTATAAGGGAAGGTATAATGCCAATAAGGAAGAGATTAAAAACCGTTACCCTGGGTTCTTCAGAGGCGATAAAAATAACCTGGTTGATGATGATTTAGTTGAACCCAGAATCGAACAAAGAGGGGTTACGGAAGACGGCGGGGTAAGTGAGATTGTTGTGCAGAGAATTCCTTCTTTTGAACAGTATGCCGAAGGCAGCCGGGAAAGAAAAAATAATGATGAAAGGACTAAAGTACTTAAGGATATTATGGCCAGGCTCCAGGCTAAAGGTATTAAAGTCCATATTGAAATCAGAGGTAGAACCTCTATTGATATTACCGTAGAAGGCGTGGGTGGATCTTTAGCGATCGAAGATCTGATGCGCAGGTCTTCCGGGCAGGCCTTAAATGAAGTGCCGGATTATGTGGCTGCCGGTAAATTAAAAGGGATCTTTGTAACGACTGCCTCTAGCCCTAAATCATCCAGCACGCGTGAGTATGTGGAGAGAAATTTACCGGGATTCGCAATAGAAAATAACCTTAAAGATGCCTCGAAGTTGGTTAAAACCCTGATTGGCTTTAATCATACTAATAACGCTTTTAACGGCGCGCTTACTCCGGAAGAGGGGGAAGCGGCGAAAAAGATGGCGGCTTCAGTTGATCCGGTGTCTGCAGGAGCCAGACCCGCAGCAAGCCTTAATTCTTACGATGGTACTTACGACATCATTAAGAGGATGGGTAGTGTGGCATTAAAGGGGTATGGGAAGATTGAATTAGAAGCAATTCTCAACAAATTCTCTATCTATTTTTACCAAACCAGAAGCCATTCGCCTCCTAATGCCACAGTAGATTTTGAGAATAACCGTATTTATATTTTCGCCAATTCTCCGGATGAGCTTAATCCCGAATTCTTCGCCAGAATACTTGCTCACGAAGCAGCCGAGTTTGTTTTAATTTCCGAATATCATTTAAGTATTGCAGATGTCCACAAACAGGCCAATTCTCTTTATTTCTCTTCATTTACTACTACTTCTTTAATTGCTAAAACAGGGGTCAGGGATTTTAAAGATATCACGATTATTTCGGAAGGTAAATTTTCCGATGTGATGGAAGCTATTACTAAGTATGAAAAAGCCATATTGAATATCGCCTGGAAATCCGCCTGCGAGAGATTAGAACTACGTTTCCCGAATAGGATATCCCCGGAATATTTATATATTCGGATCGTTGAAAATGCCACCCGTCTTTCCGGTGTTTATCAGGGGATAATCACCCTGGATAGAACCTTATTGGAGAATAGATACCTGGCAGAATTTGAAATATATGAACAGCTTACGAATATCCTGCAGGCCGGCCGGGTTATTTATGAGCCGCTTTATTATAAGATTCGGCAGTCCATGGAAAAGGCGATATCTTTCTACAGCTTAAACCCTAAGGACCAGTCCCGCCTGGCGTATTTTCTGCTTAAAGAAGGCAGGGATTTTAATGGTTTTCTGGAGATGGTTCTGGTCAGTGGTTACAGCAATAGCGAGAAGTTCGAACTTTTTATGAACAGCCTTAAGAAATTATATCCGGATGTTACAGGCAGAACTATTGAAAATCTGCGCAGCCGCCAGGAAAAAAATAAGCTTACTTTGTTTGAGTTGATCTTTAATTATTGCCATTTCAAGAGCGCTACTTATCAGGATATGCTTACGTATAATCCGGAAGCGGTAAGAAGCGCGGTTAACTTATTGGAAGATCATGTTGCTCAGCGTATAGCCCGGTATCCACATTGCACCATCGCCAGAAGGATAGCGCAGTTAACGCAGATAATGGGCATTGGTAGAAAAGAGCTTATGGAGATGGCGATGAAGGAAGCGCATAAGACTTTAAGGATACCTACTAATGTTATTTTGAGTATGTTTGAGCCGGGAGTTTTCATCAAACCTACCACCGTAGATAAATTCGGTTCGGCAGAACGCGCTCCGGCAATCGTGGATTATCTTTATTTGGGTGGCGGCGGACAGGGGGTAACTACACTTGAACTTTCCTTCTTAAATTGGTTGAACAGGCAGCCTCCGGAAATCCGCGAAGAAGCGCTCAATCTCTTCGGGACGATCTGTATGGTGCATGATGACGGCGGGCATACCCGCGTTATCTCTGATGAGCTCTGGGCATCTGGAAGATATTCTGTTTATGTACCGGCAGTGGGCGATATTGATGCGGTAGTGCAGTGGGCTACTCGTTCGGCAGTTAAGTTGGAGGTGCTGGATGCCCGTCCTACCGGAACTAAGATTATAGATATTATCCAGGAAAGACTGAAACAGATGCATGAATTTATGTCTGAATATAAGGACGATTCAGATCCTATGCTCATCGAGAAGATTAAGAAGAGCAGCCATTATGGCAAAGATGCCTTGGACTTTTCCAGGCCGCTGGATTGGATCGCTTTTATGGCGGCTAATCTTTATATGGCCGAATTTATCCAAGCTAATTTAGTGAATGATCAGGGGGTTCCCCTGTATTCTTTAAAAGACGCCTCCTGGAAGAATCTTTTCTATATCGGTTCCATGGTCAGGTCAGGGATGCTTATCCCGGCAGGTGACCACACTGCGCCAATTCTGGATTCCCATCGCGAACCGAATCTTTTGTATGAAGTTTTAGGGCTTTATGGTTTTGCTTATTCCATGGTTAGCCATCAGGATGCGACATTAGCCACAATCAACTCTAAAGGCGAGCTTTTGGTTACCGAACAGACGGAGATAACTGATGTCGGCTATTCTCCTTCAGAGGCGGATAAGGGGGCTTTGTTATCTCCTGTTGCCCAGGCGGTAATTGAAAAGCGGGATATCCCCGAAGAATATTTAAATGACGCGGTTATCTTCCGTCATAGAGTGATGCCGGAAGACGGGAAACTAATCTTTGACAATGTGACCAAGAGGATCAAGTGGGAATACCGGGATATAACTTCGGAAGAGATGCCCCAGGCTAATCCTGTTTCTATCGCCATGATCAATACCGCCAGAAAAGCCATTATCATGGGAGAGGCAAGTATGTTTACCAGTGCTTTAGCGGATTTAATTGTTCCGGGAGTCGCCAGAGCGATCGCTAACCGTAAAGATATCCCGAGGATATACATCGTTAAGGTTTCTACAGATATTGAGACCGCAGGCTTAAGTATCAGGAGGCAGATTAAGGCATTAGAAAATTCTGTCTACTTGGCTACCGGAGAGTATATCGCTTTTGAAGATATGTTTAGCCATATTATCGTGGCTAAAGTATCTGCAGAACATAGGGCAGCGCTTGAAAAAGCAGCTTCAGAGAGCCGGGAGAAATTAAGTGATCCTGAAACTATTGAAGGCTTAAAGAATAAGACGATTAAGTTGAGCAAGTTTTTCCCGGCAGAACTGAATGCGGATTTGGATAAAGCGCAAGATGTACAGTTCTTGAATGAATTAGAAGCTCGGGGCGTCAAGGTAGTGATTACTGAAGATGTCAGGCTTTATGGTTCAAAGCTGGTATTGGAGAAAGAGGCCTTGCGTAAGAGGATCATGGGAATAGCTTCGGAGGACAGGCCGATTGCTTATCGTGGGAAACTTACATTTGAACAAAAGAGAATAGCTCGGAAACTTGCAAAAACTATTGATCCAATTCAAGCAGGAGCGATTTCAGCAGAAGGGTTTAAAGAATATTGTTCAGCGCGCAGCATGATTCGCGATGTAAACGTTGTTGACTTGGAGGGTTATGGCACCATAGCGATTGAAGCTATATTAAGTAAATTTTCTATCTACTTTTATCAAACTAAAGGCCGTTCTCCTCCCAACGCTACAGTCGATTTTGTTAATAATCGTATTTATGTATTCGCTAAATCAAAATATGAACTTGCCTCTGATCTATTTGCTAAAATAATAATTCATGAAGTGATCGAATATACGTTAATCACAAAATATTTTTTAACTGTTTCTATGGCCCATCGCTTGGCGGGCGAGGCTGGAGAAAAAGCAATAATGCGTTATGGAATAAGATTGCCTCAAATTAGAAAAATTGAATTTTTATTAAGCGAATTAAAAAATACGGATGATTATATAGAATTATGGAGAACTTCGGATTGCCGCGTAGAACCATATTCTTGGTGTTCGGCGCCAGGAGGTACATGTTCAGTGTATACTTATACTCATATTCTTACTGGAGAAACTCAGGAATACTGTGGAGGGCCATGGATTGATAGTTATGAACCGCCATCGCAATTAGTTTCTAAGCTTGAATTCCGTCGTATGGCTGAAGAACTAATTATTCAACTGCGTAAAGAACTTGAAGACTTACCTTCGGCTCATACAAAAAAGAATAACTCATTTTATTGTTTTAATCCTTTTGCAATAGTTGGTGTTGCTTTATTGTTTAATTCCATATTTAAGGATATCGGGCAGTTTATAGCGGCGCATCCGTTTTTAGCTGTGGTGTCAATAGTAGGAAGTATTATATTAATATTGGTTATAATAAATTGCCGATTAAAACTCAGAAAGCTTATCGAGATTTTGGGGGAAGACACAATAGGAATCCTGAGAGAAAATCACCGGTTGTGGTTAGAGCTCGAGTATTACCTAAATTTATATAACGAAATTATTAAATATAAAGAAAATAAAGAGGCGGTAAAAGATACGCTGTCTTATATTACAAGTCAGCTTGAAGTTATTACTAAAAAAGTTGATAAAGGCGATTATTTGGTTACAGAGCCTGTTTTTGACCTTAGCCATAGTTGTAATATGGTTTGTGAACAATGGTATTCGAAAGAAGGAGGTAAGTATTTCTATAATTATTGGGGGCAAGATGGTTATTGGACTAGATTTGAAGGCGGTTTTGAGATAACCAAGGAGTCTTTAATCGAACAAGTTTTGTATCTTGATAGTGGCATATTTATAAGCATGGTTGAAAAACGTATCACCCAGCTTAAGAAGCAATTGAATGATAGTAAAGAAGGACCCATCGCTTTCAACGGTTCACTTACTCCGGAAGAGCAGGATGCGGAGAAACGCGCCAGAGAAGAGGAGATGCTTGTTTCAGCAGGAGCCCAGCCAGCAAGAACTCTGAAATCTTATAACGACGCCATGGATATTGTTCAGAAAACAGGCAGTATTACAGTAGAAGGCTACGATGCAATTGAATTGGAGGCCATCTTAAATAAATTCTCAATCTATTTCTATCAGACTAAAACTCTTTCTCCGCCGAATGCGACAGTTGATACTATCAATAATCGTATCTATATATTTGCTAACTCTCCGGAAGAGATCACTCCTGAATTGCTCGCTAAGATTATTATTCATGAAGTTATTGAATATACCTTAACTTTTATTCATCATTTAGCAGTATCAGTTGCTCATAAAAAAACCGAATTGATTCTTCAACAAAGAGAAGCCGAAGTAAATTATAAAATAGCTTCTTCTCAAAAAATTCTTTGCGTCTGTAACTATAATCATAACCGCAGCCCATCCATGGAAATGGTACTGGATTATCTGATTAAAACTAATGGTTTGGCGGCAGATATAGAGGTAAGTTCTGGGGCAATCAAGACAGAAAATAGAGATGGATGGGGGACTAGAAATGAACCTCTTAAGGAAGCTTTCAGAATTCAATTTGGCCAGGAACCTAAAGATGTCGTTTCCAAAATGCTTACTTCCGGCCAGGTTATGGAATCTAATATTATTATTGCCGCTACAGAAAAGATAAAGCAGGCCTTAATTACCAGGTTCCCAGTTGAAACAGCAAGCAAAGTGATTATTGTGCTGGAAGAAGTTGAAAGTAAATTAAATATTAATCCTTTAGCCGGAGCAGTTGATGAAAGAGAAACAGATCTTTACGCAATCAGACAGACTATTGAACAAGCTATTTGGCCTTATTTGCGTGCAACTGTTCTTTCCACCATCTCCCAGGCCCGCTCTGCCTACACCCTTGCCTCATCCGGCCTTCCTCTGCGTGTTGCCTACTTAAGAGACGGTATGTTGATGCATGAGTTTGAACTTTTCCTTAACCCGGCCTTC
>JAQTQG010000023.1 GCA_028712375.1 Candidatus Omnitrophota bacterium | reverse complement strand
GTAACCGCGGTCTTAAACCTTGCCTGGCCTACGCTTACGGAATTTTCTTTAGTTAAATCTTTACCCAAAACAATGCCTTCCGGCTGAAAATCCTGTGAAATGGTCTGTGTCGCGAAGATCCCGGCTAAAGCATAACTGTTACAAAAAATTACAGCTGCTACCGACAACAATAAAATTTTAGCGGATTTCATAATCTGCTCCCTGTTAAGAATAATAAAATAACGGCTTATTGTGAAGGACTAATCTCTTCGATTTCATTATTACCGCCGAATTCAACCCCGGCCGGAGGTATCGCTCTCTCATAAGCCTCAACTTTTCTGGAAACCAGCGACTGGCCGGCAATAACTGTGGAAGTCATTGTTCCATCCGGATTTAAAGTTAAATTTATTTTGGAATCTTCTTTTATGGAAATAGTATAAGTACCCACTGAAACAGAAACCGTGGATTTACCGGTGGTATTAATCGTAGCTGAACCGGCAAGGATGGTAACAGTTGCTCCATCGGGGATCATCGGCAAAGGCTCATTGGCTTGCACTACAATCTGCTTTCCGTCCGGCATAAAGATTTTAACCGCACCGGTACGTTTTTCAACAATTATCGCGGCAAAAGACACGGTAGAACAGATAAAAACAAAAAGTAAGGCTAATAAGATTGCACGAAATTTCATTTTGCTGCTCCTTTCTTAAGTTTATGGTAACTTTTAGGAGTATACACTCAAAAACCTTAGTTGTCAAGGGTAAATTCCTTAATTTTAAAGCTAAATTGGAGCTGTAGCAACCGGTTATCAGCATAAATACAGGCTGCTTCCTATATATATTATAGCAATCCAGGCGCTAATGCGAAAATAGTTTTAAAATCTATTAACTTCTTCAATAATAGCGCCTTAAATATAACATTTGCAATATGATAACAAAAAAGAGGGCCAGAATTAATCGCATAATTCTGGCCCTCTTTAATTATCCCTATTTAACTAAGTTCGCCGAATTCAATAACCCGGTTATTTTCCCCTATCGTAACCACCGCTTCTTTAGTAATCACCGGGCCATTACCCATCCCGGCCTCGGCCGTGGCTTTACCCAAATCCACGGTTATCTTCAAACCATAAACTCCGGGAGGAATCATCTCTTTAATAGTGCTCGAAAGAGCGCCTTTGCCGTGCTGGAAAGCATACAGATTATTAAATACGCCGCGGGCAACTACTGCCCCCTCTTTATTTTTCAAGATAAACTCACCCAAAGTAGCAATATCCGTATTACCAGTATTGGCAAAATCCAAGTTGATATCCAACCCGCCTCCAACCGCCTGCGAAGGCTCAACCTTTAAATTATTCAGCTGGCCGCTCCTGAAGACTGTGCCTTGTACTTCCACATAAAAAAGAGTCGCCACCCTGATATTAATATCAAACCCGGCATAGGAACCGGATTTTAATAAAGGAACGCCCTTACTTACCATTGTTTCAAAGAAAAGGCTGGCGTAACGCGCGCCTTCAGCGCCCGCGGGGATATTCACGGAATAGCTGACCTTCTGTTTGCCAAACGGCGGCACTTGAATATTCCGTGGAGTAAAACTGATCCAGGGGCAAGCCGAATAGGGCATGGAATTAGGCGAAACAAACTCTTTGGCGCCGGAAGACCCGTGCAAATAATGCCAATCTTCAAGATAAAGATTGATATTCTTGCTCTCCGCGGTCGGGTTTTCAATCGTAATCTCTCCGGAAACAGTTTCTCCCGGTCCGGCCAAAATCCGGATTTTGGACTGGCTCACATACGGCAATTTATCCGCCTGCGCCGCGGAAACCAAAAGGCCGGCCACAAAACACAAGCTTATGCTTATAACGCGCAGCTTAATACATAAAATATTATTTTTTATCATTGTTTTACCGGCAGCCCGGCTGCCCTGATTGATAATTCCATGCTTATCTTTAAATCTCGGACAAAGTATACAGTATCCCGGATAAATAATTGCCCGGTATTAAATTTTCCGGGGCGGTCAATTCATAATTAATTTTAAATTTATCGGATGAACCCTCAAGATCGGAAATATACAAAAGCACATGCCCTCTTTTAAGCGGGGTTTTATCCGGAATCTTTAAAAACCCTTTGGTGCCGGATAAAGGAAGAGTTTGCGCGGTAATATTTTTTAAAGGAATCCTCTGCCCGTCAATATTCGCCAACCGGGAGGTAACATTTTGCAGCACCTGATACTGCCGGCCAAGGTTAGATTTAATTTCAACCAGAACCTCGTTGGACTGCGGGCTGTCTCCGGGATTAAAATTAACGAAATTCACGCTGGAAGGCTGGTTCTGGGCGATCACGGAAAGCTCAAAAACATGCTCGGCTTGAGCGGATTTATTACTGTTACTATCGGCAATGCCGGCAGCAGCGGGGCTTACTTCTTCTATGGCAACAGCGGAAGCTTCCGGCGCGGCGTTATCATCAGGAAGGGTATCGGCGGCAAAAGAACAACGTGAAAAAACCATCACGGCTGCCAGGATCAAAATCGGGATATTTATTCTATAGGCTTTAAGCATCGTCATAATTTTAACATTATTTAATTTTCAATGCAATAAGAATCGAAGAAATAAACCTGATTGGTTTATTTAGAACCTGCGGCGGTAATAAGCGCGGATAATATGCTGGGTGTCTAAAGTAAGCATGCTTCCGCCATAGGGGTCTATGGATGACATATTGCCTATAGAGCTGGTATCCCCCACCCCGTACTCCAGGAGTAGTTCATCATCCTTAGATGGCATATACCGGATTTCACTGAAGAAGTTATGATGGCCAACCGGGCTATCCGTCAGCCCGTAGTCTGAACTGGGTAGAAGAATAATATCTTTAGAACGGGAATAAATATATTTAAGCGACATACCGAGCTTCTGCAGCGGCATATAGGTAACTTCCATCCCGACATGATTCATACTATCATTAATCAAAGAGGCAGTTTCATATTCATTGCGCGCATAATCAATATAAATTTCCATATTCTCCATCGGCACAATCCTTAAACCGGCCTTAAAGACATTATAAAAATCATACGGGGCCTGCGGAAAGATGCCCTGGCCGTAAAGAAACGGCGCGACATAACTATAATATTTATCATTTTGATAATAACGGCCGTATAAAGAAGTGTCATCCCTTAAGATGTTTTGAGGAAAGTTGCCATAGGCCAGCGTATAGTCATTGGTGCGTTCATATATACCATTTAAACTTAACCAGTCAAAGAAATCATAATTCAATCCGATGGAACCTGTTTTAATGGAAGGGTCAGCTCCGTCCGGCACAGCGCTGTTAGTAAAAAACTCACCGGTTGTGCCGCTGTAGATATAAGGATCAATCCCGCCTATAGTATCGGGCATCCTTTGATAGATCCCCATAACTTTAGCAGTTAACTTGTCCGTTATTTTAACGGTTGCTTCATCGCGCGCCACATTCTCTATAAATTTACCATCCACATTATGCACGTTACGCACGTCAAAAAGGTTATAAAACCTGTCCTCCATAAAGAACTCGAAACGGAAACCTAAAACACTCCTGCCCACATCCAGCCCGTCGCCGATCCGCGAAGAATTTAACTCATCCCAATTAGTGCTGGAGCCGTTCAGGCCCTGCGAATAATAACTCATCGGCTTGCGGAAATGGATGTGCCTTGACCAAAAAACATCCTGGCGGGTATTATGGAAGTCAGAAAGCGCCGAATCAAACCCGGCATCCATCCGGGCGGCGTAGAATTTACTTTTAAGCAGGTAACTTTCATCTTTACCCATGGCTATTTCATCATAGCCATATTTTAGATCCATAATGCTGGAACGCGGATAACGCGTAATAAATGAAAAATAATACGCGTTGCCGCGGGAATCTGTTTCATAATCGGAGTTGGTCATATCATACTTTGATTTTGAAGTTAAAACTTCCGCCTGGGCTTTCATACCTTCAATTACTTCATAACCTAAATCCACGCCGGCCACAAAGTTCTGGGAATCCAGTTTCTGCGGGTCGGTCTTAAAACCGCTGCGGCTGGTAAATGTCCCGCCAAGCATAAAATTATCCGCGAATTGATGTTTTAAGCGGCTGGCAGAAATCACATTGTCCACCACATCATAATCCTGCCAAAGATGTTTCGGGGTAGCTACAGTCATATCAAAAGTGGTGGCTTCCTGCGGCTGGAAGTTGAAAGAAAAACCGCGCAAAGCAGTCAGGTATTTACCCGTGCTATCCTTGGATATAAATGAAAGCGAATCATCCCAATAGCCTTTTTTAAAGTCTACCGGGGTATTGCCGGAATGAAGCGCTCCGGGAGTATACATGCGCAGCCATTTGCTGTCTTTCCACCAAATACCGTGATTGCTGATATTCAACGGATCGTCGGAAGAATAAGCCTGGTCCTGGTAAGCCATCGGAAAAGCACGGAGCTTAACTGTATCATTAGTATAGTCCAGCCATAATTCGCGCACCGGCTGGAACTCCATGTCAATTTTTGTTTCCGGGATGGCAAAACCGGAAGCGGTAGTCGCGGTTGTATTGCCATGCCCCACTTTTAATTCCGGGAGGTTCAGGGCGGTGCCGTATAAATTCCCGTAGAAAGTCCGGTTCAATGTGTATCCGGTATTTGACCAATATAACATCTGGATATCCGCGGTATCGGAACCGTTATTTACCGTCATCTTACTGCCTTTGCCGGTAAAGCTCCAGGGATCCACGGTGATATTGGTGTGAAAATTAAGGCCTTCTTTATTTTCGGTGTCTAAGTTAACGCTAAGAGAGTCATAAATCGCGGGGTCGTAAGTGTTAAATCCGTGGTTATATCCGGCATCAGACAGCATACGCCAACTGGAAAACTTTTCGTTAAGGTCAAAGTTAGCCCGCTTCCAGATAAAATCATCCGGAGACGCAATCCCGAAAGAAACTTGCGCTTCTCCGGTTATTTTTAACGGCCCGGCTTTTATCCCTCTTTCGTCTTCTTCTTTGGGAATCAAGTCTTCATCGTTATAGACGGGAGCGGAGGAAATTTGCGGCTGTTTAATCTTAGCCATCTCCTGCTCCATCGCTTCTTCTTTAGTTAAAACTTTTGCTTTAGTTTGTAGTGTGGGATTTTTAACCGCCGGGATTTCTTTGGCGGCATTGACAACTTTAGGAGAAGGTGCTACGGGAATCTGCGCCGCGGGAGTCCGGATTACTGCTGCTCCCGGCGCAGAGCTTTCAACCGCGGGAGCCTTAGAAACAGTGTCATCCTGAAAAATACGGCTGACATAATCCCTGGCTACCGCATTGTCCGGTTCAATCAACAGGGCTTTATTGAATTCCATTAAGGCTTCTTCCGTCCGGCCCTGAGTATAAAGAGTCTTGCCGAATTCACAGAGATAATCTGCTACCCGGCTTTGGCAAAAAGCCTGTTTGCCAGGCGCAAATAAGAGCGCTAAACAAATTAAAGCTATATTTCTATGCTTGAGGAACAATTTAACCATAATTGTGATTATTATATCAAATTCTTTATTAAAGTAAATAGCAATATGTGGAATTTAGCTATAGATTCAAACCCTAAAATAGCCGGAAATCTGCGCGCCTAGGCAGGCTCGGCCAGTTCCGAAGACTGGCGCCTTATCCATCCCTGCTTGCTCTGCGCGCGGGAATTAAATAATTTCCGCCTTATCTCCTAAAATCTCCTGGATCTTTTTAAGTTTATTTTTTTCAACAGGAAGAACATTCTTTTCCGCAGTGGAACGCACCGGGGAATTAAGCTGGATTTTATCGGGGTTAATACGCTGAATTATTTTATTTAATTCTTCTACGTGCTTGAGATCATCATTTATGCCGCAGATAAACATCACTTCCAACCAAATCTTTCCGCCAAACTCTTTTCTTAGAGCCACTAACCCGTCGATAATCTCATTTAATTTTACTCCGGCGTGCGGGCGGTCAATCTTATTAAACATTTCCTGATCCACCGCATCTAAAGAAGGCACAATTAAATCCGCTTTTAAAATACTTTTGCGCACCGCTGGATCGCCTAGAAGCGTGGAATTAGTAATCACCGCGATCTTTAAGCCGGTAAGATTTTTAACCTGGTCAATTAAATCCCCGATACAAGTATTTAATGTCGGTTCCCCCAAGCCGGAAAGAGTAACAAATTTTAATTCCTCTGCCTGCCGGGGATGATCCCGCAGCCAGGATTTTAATTCCGCGATAATCTCTGCGGTTTTAGCGTATTCTTTCCTTTCCAGGACCGTCTTGCCCACGCTGCCCCATTGGCAATAAATACAATCCAGGTCGCATATTTTATCAGCGGTAAGGCTTAAACCCAAAGAAAGCCCCAACCTGCGTGATTTTATCGGGCCATAAATATATTTCATCTTAACATCTTTCTGTAATAAAACTCTAGGGCGCTACTATATACAGCAGCGCCCTAGAGTTTGCTTAATAATTATTAACGCCTGATTATTTAACCTCAATTACGCAATTGTGCGAACCAAGC
Organism: Candidatus Omnitrophota bacterium; assembly: GCA_028712375.1. GTDB lineage: Bacteria > Omnitrophota > Gorgyraeia > Gygaellales > Profunditerraquicolaceae > UBA6249. The sequence continues at coordinate 20,486 of JAQTQG010000023.1, read as the reverse complement.
GCATTAGCCACACAAGAGGTACAATGAGGGTCATTTACCCAGTTTCCGTCTACGATAAACTTATACTCATACCTGCCCGGCTTAAGGGCAACTTTAGCTGTCCAGGTACCCTTACTATCCTTTTTCGCGGATAATTTCTTGGTATCCCATTTATTGAAACTTCCGGAAACCACAACCTTCTTGGCCCCAGGGGCATAAAGCTTAAACTCTGTTGGTTTTGTTTCAGCTATCCGTGGCATAACTCCCTCCTTTTTATTCCTTTATTTTCACACTAGAACCAACCGCTGTCAAGGAAAAAAGGAAACTCAGGCCTTTTTAAACCGCAACTATAGAAATACCGTGACGATCGGCTAACCGGACACTTGCTTCTTGGTCAAGAAAAAGAGTTTTTCCGGCTTCAAAAGCAAGACACCTGCACTTTGCCTTAATTAAATTTTTAACAGTATTTAAACCAACAACCGGAATATCAAACCGCATGTCCTGCTTGGGTTTACTTACCTTAACAATAACTACCTTACCCCGGCCGATTTTTCCTGAACGGCGGATCAAATTATCCGTGCCTTCGAAAGCTTCCACAGCAACAATCGCCTTGCTTTTGACGGCAACGGTCTGGCCGATATCCAGGCTGGCTACGGATTTAGCCAGGCTCAAGCCGAAATAAATATCTTCCCAAGTATCAAAATCCGGTTCATGCCGGGTAAGCGTGCCTTTTTTAGGCAGGTATTCCTCGATAAAAGTAGTAGAATCTAATAAGGTAAGCCCCGCTCCCTCCAGCCTCTTAGCTACCGCTCCAAACAATGTGTCGGCCTTTTTATCTTTCAGGGCATCCAATATCTGCCGCAATTCGGCGCTATTCTGGGTTTCCTTGCTAAATAACCTGCGCGGGCTGACCTGCCCGGCCATTACTACTCCTTCTACGGCTTCAGCTTTAAATATATCAAACATTTTCTGAAATTCCGAAAGGCCGAGCCAATAAATTTTATCAACGAGTTTTCTTAATTCGGGGGAGGTATCGCCTTTAATCGCCACAGCGATAATTTGACAGCCTTTTTTCCTGGCGCTGGCGGCAAAAAGCAGAGGAAACCTTCTATTCCCGGCAATTAAACCGATTTTCTTCATCAATTTAGCGGCAGGAGCGGGTTAATCCACGCTCTGAGCTCTTCACAAAATTAACCAGATAAATTATTTCTTCGGTTTTTTCTATTTCTTTTTCCACCCTTTCCAGGGCGTGTTTGGCGGATAAACCGGAATTAAATATTAATTTAAAAGCCTGATCAATTTTTTTAATCGCTTCATGCGAAATACCTTTGCGCCTTAAACCGATAAGATTTAAACCATAAACGCGCGCCGGATGCCCATCACAAGTGGAAAACGGCGGAATATCCTGGACGACTTTAGAACATCCTCCGATAATCGCCAAGCTGCCGATACGCACAAATTGATGAATAGCCACAATACCGCCAATAACCGCTTTATCTTCAATCGTCACATGCCCGGCTAAAGTACTGTTATTGGCTAACACGCAGCCGTTGCCCACCCGGCAATCATGGGCAACATGGGAATAAGCCATCAATAAATTATCGTCGCCGACAGTAGTTTTTGCGCCTTCGCCGGTACCCGGATTGAGCGTGCAATATTCACGGATAATATTATTATTGCCGATTTCTAAAAAAACTTTTTCGCCTTTGAATTTAAGGTCCTGCGGGCGGCTGCCGACTACCGCTCCGGTAAATATTTCGCAATTTTTACCGATAGTAGTATTGCCCTCGATAACGCAATGCGCGCCAATCTTAGTATCAGCGCCGATATTGACATTATCGCTGATTATACTAAACGGCCCGATACTAACATTATCGGCTAATTTTGCCTTAGGGGAAATTATCGCGGTTGGATGTATATTCATAATTAATTCTCGACCAAAGCGCACACAAAATCCGCTTCCGCCACCACCTTGCCGTCCACCAATGCCCTGCCGCGGACTTGCCCGGTTTTAGATTTTACTTTAATCGCCTCAACTTCCAGGACCAATTGATCGCCGGGGACTACCGGTTTACGGAATTTTACATTATCGATGGACAAGAAAAAGGCCAGCTTCCCTTTATTCTCGGGGGAAGCAAGCATCATTACTCCGCCTACCTGGGCCATCGCTTCCACAATAATCACTCCCGGCATAACCGGACGGCCCGGAAAATGCCCTCTAAAAAAGTAGTCATTGATTGTTACGTTTTTTATGCCTGTGGCGCGCTTGCCTTTTTCCAGGATATTCACCCGGTCCACAAATAAAAACGGCTCCCGGTGAGGGATAATCTTCATAATTTCATTAACGTCTAAAACCCCTTCTTCCATAGCAGCCTCTCCTTGTGCCTTTATTTTTTGCTCATAGATTTTCTGGGCAATCTTTAAATTTAAAGTATGCCCGCTTCTTAAGGCAATCACATGCCCCCGGATCGGGCAGCCAGCCAAACCCAGATCGCCGATTAAATCCAATATCTTGTGCCTGACAAACTCATCTTTAAACCTTAATTTATTTTTGATTACTCCGGTTTTGCCAACCACCAAGGTATTATCATAATTAGCGCCTAAACCTAGCCCCTGATTCTGCAATTCGGAAGCTTCTGCCTCCAGGCAAAAAGTACGCGCCGGGGCAATCTGGGTTTTAAAAGTTTCAGCATCGACGCGCACCTCTAAAAATTGTGCTTCCAATAAAGGATGGTCATAATTCAAAGTGTAAGAAATCTTAAATTCATTTGCCGGGACAATAGTAATTGAAGATAACCCGTCTTCGATACAAATAGGCTCTTTAATGACGTGGATATATCTTTCCTTCTCCTGCTCAACCACCCCCGCCTGCTGCAGCGCTTCCACAAATTTAATCGCGCTTCCGTCTAAGCCGGGCAATTCATTATTATCTATCTCTATATCAATATTATCTATACCCAGGCTGGATAAAGCCGACATTAAATGTTCAATCGTCTGAATCTCCGCCTGGTTATTGCCAATTGAACTGCGGCGGCTGAATTTGCTGGCCAGAAAAGACTGCACATTAGCCTGAATTCTGGGAGCCCCCGCGATATCCGTACGGATAAAAGTTACGCCCGAAGAAACCGGCGCAGGCTTAAAAGTTACATTAACTTTATTGCCTGTATGTATGCCGGCGCCTGAAAGTGAAAACTGATTAACAATTGTTTTTTGTTTTTCCATTATGATTTTTTATCTAACCTGGCTTCCAACTCTTGAATTTTTTTCTTTAATTCCTTAACCTGCTCGAATAACTTGGGCAGGTTTTGCAAGCTGGCATTGGCTCTTTGCGTAGTCATAAACGGCCTGGCCGGATAACCCGAGACCATCGTATCGGCGGGCACGGATTTTGCCACTCCGGACTGCGCGGTGACAATCGCATTATCGCCCAAAGTAATATGCCCGACTAACCCGGCTTGCCCTCCCAAAATTACATTGTTACCGATAATTGTGCTGCCGGATATACCCACTTGCGCAACAATCAAAGAATTTTCTCCGATAATTACATTATGCGCAATCTGCACCAGGTTATCAATCTTGGTGCCCCGCCCGATCACCGTCTTATCAAAACGCGCCCGGTCAATGGTAACATTAGCCCCGATTTCAACATCATCATGGATTTCCACTGTGCCTACCTGGGGAATTTTATGGTGCGCCCCTTTAATCGTGGCAAACCCAAAACCATCCGAACCAATCACTGTTCCGGAATGAATAATCACCCGGCTGCCGATACCGACCCGTTCGCGTATGGAAACATGCGGATAAATTAATGTTTGATTCCCTATTTTTGTATGGTGGCCGACATAGCAGCCGGCATAAATAATGACGTTATCTCCGATTACGGCGTTATCTCCGATTACGGAATAAGCCCCGATGGTTACGTTTTTACCTAAAGAAACATTTTTGCCGATCACCGCGGTATAATCTATGCCGTTAGGATGCCCGGCATCATCCGGGGTAAACATAGAAATTATCTTAACAAAGGCTAAAGAAGGATTCTCCGTCAGGATAATCGGCTTAGTTGCCCCCTGCACATCGGTTGAAGTGATAATCGCGGCAGCCCGCGTCTTATCCATCAGCGAGCTATATTTAGAATTAGCCAGGAAAGTAATATCCCCTTCGGCAGCTTCCCGGATGCCGGAGGCTCCGGTAATCAAAGTATCCGCGTTACCGACAACTTTCCCGTTAATTAATTCCGCTATTTCTTTTAAGGTCTTTTTCATACAATTTTCGCCGCGATATAAATTACTACTCATCCCCACCCTAAAACAGAACCGGGGAAAGTAAGTTTTTTAGGCCTTTTGGCTTTAGCTCAGGATGACTTTAATGCTGAATTATTTCTTGCCGCCATTGAGAATAGCAATAATCTGATCGGTGATATCCATGCTCTTAGTCTGATAAACTAATACGCGGTCATTAAACACCATGGTATATCCTTCCTTTTCGGAATATTTCTTTACCGCGTCTTCGATATCCTTAAGGATCTCCTTCATCTTTTCATCCTGCTCTTTACGCAAATCACCCTGTTTTTTACGGTCATTCTCCTGGAATTCTTTTACTTTAGTTTGCAGCTCGCTGCCCTTGGCTTCTCTTTCTTTATCATTAAGCAGGCTTAATTTATCCTGGAAAGCTTTCAAGTCGGCAACTTTCTTATCACGCTCTTCGGTGTAAACTTTCTCTTTGTCAGTTAAAGTCTTGTCGTACCCTTTGGTTTTATTATATTCGCCAAAAGCCCGGCTCAAGTCAATATAAGCAAATTTATCCGCGGCATGCGCGCTGCCAGCCAATAAAATCAAACTCATAACCATCCCGCCGAAAACTACTGCTATCTTTTTCATCTTTGCTTCCTCCTTATAATAATATTGTTGTTTAGATATTCTGATATCTAAAATCTGCTTTCACAGGCATTACGCCTGCTGCCGCTTAGAACCCGTGGCTGGCGCTAAAATGGAACCGCCCGCTTTTACTCTTTTCGGATTCTCCTGATTCAGGATCCATCGGGAACCCGTAATCCAGCATAATCGGGCCAACCGGAGTATTAATGCGCAAACCTATACCGATACCGGATTTAAAGCCTCCGGAATTAGTTACTCCATTAGCATCTTTATTGGAAAATATATCCCCTATCTTTTCCCAAACATTACCTACATCATAGAAAGCCGCGACTTTTAAAAAACTGAACAAAGGGTAAGTATACTCAATATTACCGACAAACATGGATTCGCCGCCGAGAGGATCTTTAGAGCTAGGGTCTACCGGCCCGACTTTTCTTTCTTCATAACCTCTAATCGTATAAGCGCCACCGGCGAAGAATCTCTCATAAATAGGCAACCTTTCGGTATCCCCGTATGGCTGCGCTAACCCTAATCTACCCCTGACCTCTAGCACGGAACCCCGCGGCATCGGAAAATAATGCGAAGCCCTGCCGAAGAATTTTGTGTATTTTTTATCTCCGCCCAAACCGGCGAAATCCAGGCTGGCCGTCAAATAATTTCCTTTCCTGGTATTGAAAACATTATCCCGGGAATCATACGTCAAGCTGGGAGTAACCACGCTTACAACATTTGTGCCCACTTCATCCATTAAATCCTGGGAAGCATCGCTTGTAGGATTACTGATTTTTATCTGGTCCAGGCGATAGGTTAAATCGCCTCTTAAATATTCAGAAAGCTCCCTGCCTAAACGTAAATCCCCTCCGGTAACTGTTTCATCATAGCCGTATCCTGTATCGGTATCACGGTCGTGCATGCGGCGGTAAAGATCAAACCCGAAAGAAACCGGATAATCAAACATCCAGGGCTCGGTAAAACTTAAATCAAAACCGTTGCTTAAATTACCGATGGAAGCGCGTACTTTAAGGTTTTGCCCGGCGCCGGTAAAATAAGGCCAGTTTTTCCAGTCAAAGTTCTTCTGTTCAACCTCTACAAAACCGACAAACTGATCAACCGTGCTGTAGCCGCCGCCGAAACTAAAAGCCCCGGTCTTGGATTCTTTTACATCCACCACTAAATTCTTTTTATCCGGCACAGGAGTCTCTTCAGTATCATAACTTATCTCTTCAAAATACCCTAAATTTGTCAGCCTTTCCTTGCTGCGGCGCAGTTTTTCACCGTCGAATTTCTCACCGGGGTGGATACGCATTTCCCGGCGGATAACGATATCTTTGGTTTTTATGTTTCCGCGTACTTTAATCTTATCAACATAAACCACCTGATTTTCCACAATATCATAAGTGATATCCACGCGCCCGGTATCGGTATTTACCAGGGTCGACTCCTGGATCTGCGCGGAGATATACCCCCGGTCAAAATACAATCCCTGAACATTGGTTACGTCTTTTTTCATCGATTCTTGAGAAAAAACTTTCCCGGGAATACAGTCTGTCAGGTTCTTTAAGATTTCTTTCTCGGCAACATCTTTATTGCCCCGCACGACCACTGAACCTACAAGGTATTTTTTGCCTTCGGTAATTTTAATCAATATAAATAATAAATAAGGATTTTTAACGTCGGGCTTCACTTCATAGGCCACGGTAACATCAGTAAAACCTTCCCGCTGATAAAAGGACTTAATCCTTTCCATATCCTCTTCCAGCACTTCATCTTTAAGGACGCCGGCGTTAAAGAACCAGGCGCGCTTAGTTTTAAGCAGTTTAAGAATCCGGCCGCTGGTAAAAGACCGATTTCCTTCAAAAGAAATATCCTTAATACGCACTTTTTTGCCTTCGACAACGGTAAATAAAATACTTGCTTTATTAGTCTGGGCATTCTGGTCGACCTTATAAGTAATATCCGCCTGGCTATAACCCATTTTTTCATACATCTTTTTTAATATCCGGACATCTTCGGAGAGGGAAGGATAATCTAAGTACTGTGTTTCCCGGGATTTTAGCTGCTGTTTTAATTTCTCATCTTTCATTGTGATAAGATTAATCCCCGTAAAACTGATTTTTTCTATAACCGGCCTTTCTACAACAGTAATTATAACTTTTAAGCCGTCTTTATAGTCCTGGGTATCAATTTTAATATCACTGAAGAAACCCAAAAGATACAGCCTTTTTAAATCATCGCTAATAATATTTTCCTGATAAGCGCTGCCGATGCGCGTCTTCATTTTCGAGACGACAACATTGGTACTAATGGCTTTATTGCCGATGACCTCAATAGCGGTAACATTTTTTAATACAACAGGAGTGGCCGCAGAAACGGCAGGAGCAGTTTCTGAAATAGCAGCCGGCTTTTGTTCAGCTTGTGCGGATGGATGATCATCAGCTAAAACAAAAGAACTGCAATTAAATATAAACAAAGCGGTCAAAAAGATGAAAAAGGATTTACGCATTTTTATTATTATATAAGATTAGGCCTCTTAAATCAAACAATTATTCCACCCGCGATAAATTATCAAACTTAGTGAATTCCTTAATAAACGCCAGTTTCAAAGTCCCTACCGGCCCATTACGTTGTTTAGCGATAATTGCTTCGGCGATACCCTGATTATCCGGGGTAGGAGTATAATACTCCTCCCTCAAAATCAATACGACGACATCCGCGTCCTGCTCAATCGCGCCGGACTCTCTAAGGTCGGAAAGTTGCGGCCGGTGGTCTGTGCGCGACTCGACAGCCCTGGATAGCTGGCTGATCGCAATCACCGGCACATTCAATTCCCTGGCCAAAGCTTTCAATGAACGGGATATTTCGGAAATTTCCTGCTGCCGGCTTTCCATATTCATCGCTGAACCGCGCATTAACTGCATGTAATCTAAAATAATTAATTTTATATCATGGTGTGATTTTAAACGGCGCGCCCTGGCACGTAATTCCATTACGGAGATGGCCGGCGTATCATCGATATATATCGGAGCCTCGGAAAGTTTCCCGGCAGCCGCGGTCAAGCGCGGCCAATCGCTGGTCGCCAGATAACCGGTCCTTACTTTATGCGCATCCACCCGGGCGTGCGAACAAAGCATCCTCTGCACTAACTGTTCTTTGGACATCTCTAAACTAAAAACTGCGGTGGGGATTTTCTCCACTACTCCGGCATATTCGGCGATCCCCAAAGCAAAAGCACTTTTACCCATGGAAGGACGGCCGGCAACAATAATCAAATCTGACGGCTGCAAGCCCGCGGTTTTAAGGTCAAAATCTATATAACCGGTGGGAATCCCGGTAACATGCGCTTTGTTTTGATAAAGCCGGTCGATTGTTTCAATGCTGTCTTTTACAATTTCTTTAAGGTGTAAATAGGTGCCCTGGTTTTTCCGGTCGCTCACCTCAAAGATAAGCTTCTCGGCAGTATCCACCACTTCGGCAATATTGCCTTCGCTCTCATGGCAAACCGTAATAATTTTAGTGGAATTATTAATTAAAGTCCTGAGGATATATTTTTCCCGCACAATGCCGGCATAATGGTTGATATTAGCCGCGGTAGGAACAGCGTTGGCTAAAGAAGTCAGGTAACTTGCGCCGCCGATTTCATCAAGCACGCCGTCTCTTTTTAAAGCATCGGCAAGCGTGATCAAATCCACCGCTTTATTAGCATTATACAGGTCGCTGATTGCCTGAAAAATCTTACGGTGGGTATCTTTATAAAAACAGGAGGCATCTAATTTTTCGGTAGAGACTGAAACCGCGTCTTCATCCAGAAGCATGGATCCCAATACCGCCATCTCCGCATCAAGATTCTGCGGAGGAAGTTTATCCAGGATTAAATCTTTAGCCATATAAACATACCTAATATTTATGCGCTATCCCGGCGCATTTACTTCTTCACCACCCACAGCTTAACTTTCGCGATTACATCCGGATGCAACTTTACCGGTATCTCATAAATTCCCAGGGATTTGATCGGTTCGATCAGCTCAATACTGCTCTTATTAACAGTAAAACCTTCTTCCTGTAAAGCTTGCGCTATTTCATGAGCGTTGATACTACCGTATAATTTTTCTTCGCCTTGAGTTAACGCGGAAATGGTTAAGGAGAGCTTATCCAGGCGCTGCTTAATTAATTCCGACTCTTCTTTAATTTTAGCGGATTGCTCGGATTTTATTTGCTGTTCCTGCTCTAACTTTTTAAGGCTGGCGGCAGTAGCCGGCTTAGCCAAATTATGCGGAAAAAGAAAATTCCTGGCAAATCCTTCCTTAACCTGAACCACTGCACCGGCCCGGCCGATTTTTGCTACATCTTTATTTAAAATAACTTCCATCCCGCACCTTCTTTTTATTTAATATTATACCTGGACCCCCTAAAACACCCTTTAGCATGCTAAACAACGAATACTTAGAAGATGCGGGATCCATTTAATTTATCGGGTATAAGGAAGCAGGGATAAAAACCTGGCTTTATTAATCAATTCCTTAATCCTTCTCTGATGTTTAGCACAGTTACCGGAAAAACGGCTGGAATTAATCTTTCCTTTTTCAGTAATAAAAACTTCCAATCTTTTAATATCCTTATAATCAATGCTGCCTAATTTATCCGCGCAGAACCGGCAGAATCTTTTTCTTACCGGGCCCAGCGAATCTTTCTTCTTTTTAATAATCTTTTTGTCTTTGCCAAAACCTTTAGTTTTAACCTTCATGAGCTTCATCCTCGCTTTCTGCTAACCATGTTGATTCACTGCTTAATTCTTCAGATAATGTTTCCGGCTGCGCCGCGCTGGCCGGGCTTTGCGCTTTAGACTGTCCCGGCGCGCCCATAAACTGCACACGCTCCGCCCGAACCTCAATTACTGAACGCTTAGCTCCGGTATTATCTTCCCAAGAACGCGACTGCAGGCGTCCTTCTACAAAAACACTGCTGCCTTTATGTAAATACTGGTTGCAAGTCTCCGCCTGTTTATTCCAAACCACCGCGGTTATAAAACAAACTTCTTCCTTTAACTCCTGGTCTTTGCTGCGGTATTTACGGTTAACCGCCATGCGTAAATTCGCCACTGCTGTACCCTGCGGAGTATAACGTAATTCGGGATCTTTAGTTAAATTACCCATTAATAATACTTTATTATAACTGGCCATATCGACTCTTTCTGCCTGTTTAACCAAACAGGCTTTTCACCGGCACTTGCGCCGTTTAAATATCCATACGCGTAAATAAAACCCTCAGAATATTTTCATTTATCCGGTAAACACCGCGCAGTTCTTTAATTGCCGCTGCCGGGGCGCCAAAAGCTGCTAAATAATATACGCCTTCCATAAATTTCTTGATCGGAAAATATAATTTACGCCTCTCCGCCCAAATCCCCGACTGTGTAATCTGGCCGCCATTTTTAGTTATCGCGTCATCAATCTGCTTAAATAATGTTTTCTTATCTTCATCGGATAAGTCAGGCTTAATAATTACCATCGCTTCATACTTATTCATTTCTACTCCTTGTCTACGTAGACAACACTGCGCTGCGTAGCGCACACCAACGCAACACCATATAAGCGTTGAATGCCTTGCTAAGCGCGGGGTGTCTTTGCGTTAAAATTGTTCATCGTTTGCACTATACCATTGTCTATCCAGCTTCTGCAACAGCCAACGGCTTCTTCTTCTATTTGCTTAACCTGTGTTTTTTCCTTGCGCAAAAAACCTGAAAGTACGTATTTTGCGGCATCCTGCGGGTTATTCGGCCGCCCGATTCCGATACGTAAGCGGCAGAAATCCTGCGTGCCCAAACGTTCGATAATCGATTCTATCCCGCGCTGCCCGCCGCTTGAGCCCTGCGGGCGGATCTTCATTTTCCCTAATTCCAAATCCAGGTCATCACAAACCACTAAAAGATCTTCCGGGATAACCTTAAATTTTTTAAGCAGGGCGTTAACCGCTATTCCGCTTAAATTCATATAAGTTTGCGGCAGGGCTAAAATTATATTTTGCGCAAGAGCCTTGCCCACTAAGGCTGAAACCGAACTATCTCTTTTAAAATTAATTTTTAAAGAACGGGCCAGTGATTTCACAACTACAAAACCGATATTGTGACGGCTGCCGGCATAAACTAAACCGGGATTACCTAAACCCACAATCAATTTTGCCCTGTCAGAGATCATTTGTTTAACTAACAGAATTTACTTTTTATCTTTAGCGCCATCGGCCGGAGCAGCTTCACCGGGAACTTCCTTCTTTTCTTTAATTACTTCCGGTTCCTTAGCCGCCTCTCCCTCAACCCCTTCAGCCGGGACTTCTTCCTTCATCGGAGCAACAATATGCAAGACAACCGCGGACGGGTCATTTAAAGGCTTAACCCCTTCAGGGAAAACTATGTCTTTAATATGGACGGCATCGCCCATTTTAAGAGCAGTAATATCTACCTGGATATCTTTAGGAATACTTGTAGGCAAACATTCTACTTCGATTTCCCAAAGCAGGTGCTCTAATGAGCCTCCTTCCTGCTTAACGCCAACGGACTCACCCTTAATCTGAACGGGGACATTGACCTTAATCGTATCGGTTAATGAAATTTCATTAAAATCCACATGTATAATATCTTCATGCACCGGATCATACTGGATTTCCTTAACCAAACACGGCCGGCCTTTTGCTTTTTTATCGTCCTTGATTTTTAAATTAATAATTACGCTCTCTAAACGATATTGATGCACTAATTTTAAAAGGGTGCCGCGGGAAACCTTTACCGACACGGCATCTTTACCGTGAAAATAAACCACCGCCGGCAAATAACCGCTCTCTCTTAAATCTTTGGAATTAGCCCTTCCTTTGCCTTCTCTTAACTCTGCTTCTAAAAGTATCTCTTCCATTTTTTTACCTTTCTTTGTTTTACTATTGTGCTTCCCGGTTCATAACCTGGCGTAAAATTTTACGCGCTCCCCGGGGTTATACTTACCCGCACCAACGCCTGCTTAACCGGCAGGCAGATGTTCGTAAGTTAAGCGCTCATTAATCAAATAAGCAGCTGACTGACTCTTCGTTATGTATTCTCTTTATTGCTTCCGCCAAAAGCTTAGCAACTGAAAGAACCTCGATTTTAGGATTCTGTTTTTCCGGCGATAAAGGCACGCTATCGGAAATAAGCAGTTTTTCTAAACCCTTACATTGGCTAATGCGTTCAATCGCCGGGCCCGACAGGATACCGTGGGCAATCGCCGCATAAATACTTTTGGCCTTAGCTTTCTTCAGGGCTTCTACCGCTTCAATTAATGAGCTTCCGGTAGCAATCATATCATCAACAATAATTACGTTTTTATCTTCCACCTCTCCCATAATGTGCATCGCTTCGGCCTTCTCGGGAGAAACCCGGCGCTTATCGATAATTGCCAGCCCCGAGGAAACCCTTTTGGCATAAGCCCTGGCCATCTTAATGCTCCCTACATCCGGGGAGACCGCGACCAAATCCTTGATTTTCATCTCCGAAAAATAATCCACAAATACGCCTACCGAAAATAAATGATCCACGGGAATATCAAAAAACCCCTGAATCTGCCCGGCATGTAAATCCATCGTCAAAATCCGGTTTGCCCCGGCAACGGTTAAAAGATTGGCCACTAATTTTGCCGTAATCGGCACGCGCGGCTGGTCCTTTCTGTCCTGACGGGCATAACCAAAATAAGGAATAACCGCGGTAATCCGGTGCGCTGAGGCGCGGCGCAAAGCATCAATCATAATTAATAATTCCATAAGATTATCGTTAGAGGGGGGGCAGGTCGGCTGAACGATAAAAACATCCTTGCCGCGCACATTCTCATTAATCTTAACCCGGATCTCACCTTCGCTAAATCTGCCTACCAAAGCATCCTGCAATTTTACTTTCAAATCTTTACAGATATTCAGCGCTAAATCCCGATTCGCGTTACCGCTAAAAATCGCTAATTTATCCACCCCGCACCTTCTTTCTTATTTAATTTATAAAACCCCGGCCTTACTGTTGGATATTTAGAAGGCGCGGGATCTATTATTACCTTTTCTTTAAGATTCTCCCCGGGACTCCCACTGCCACTGCTTTGTCCGGTATGTTTTTAATTACAACTGTGCCTGCGCCGGTAACGGCAAACCTGCCGATTTTTACCGGAGCCACAATCACGGTATCCGAGCCAATCTTGACGTTATCTTTAATTACCGTGTAATTTTTGTTCTGACCATCGAAGTTAGCCGTGACTGTGCCGGCGCCAATATTGACGTTTGCGCCTACGGAACTGTCTCCAAGGTAAGAAAAATGCTTTACAAATGTTTTAGCGCCAATCCGGGAACGCACCATTTCAATGAAGTTGCCGGCTGTCACATCATCAGCCAGCCGTACTCCATCACGCAGGTGCGCAAAGGGGCCCACAAAACAACGTTTTCCAATTTTAACATCCCTTTCAATTACTGTAAAGGGATAAATCACTGTATCTTTGCCAATCTTGGTGCCAAAATTAATAAAGGTAGATGCCGGGTCCACGATCGTTACCCCTTCCTGCATCAATTTTTCATTAATTTCTTTCTGTACAATAGAGTTGGCTTTAGCCAATTCCGCCCGGGTATTAATTCCCAGGGCCTCCTGGGCATCCTTAATCTTTAAACCATCGACCAGATAATCTTTCTTCGCGAAAATTCCGATTATATCCGTTAAATAATATTCTTTTTTACGGTTATTCGGGCGGATTTTCCCCAAATTGGAAAGTAACTTGTCTTTTTTAAACGCCATAATGCCGGTATTGATTTCTTTAATGTCTTTTTGTACCTCATCGGCATCCTTCTCTTCGACTATTCCGCAGATACCTGAATACTTATCACGCATAATCCGGCCATACCCGAAAGGCTCTTTTAACTGCGCGGTTAATAACGTAGCATCCACATTATTTTCCGAATGATAATCCAAAAGCTTCTTCAGCGTCTGTTTCTTTAAAAGCGGGCTATCCCCATAAAGGATCAGGACCGTGCCTTTGAATCCCTTTAAGGCTGTTAATCCGGCTTTTACCGCATCGGCTGTACCGATAAGCTTTTTCTGGATAACAATTTCAATTCCTCGGGGTATAATTTTACGCACCAACTCCTGTTTATACCCTAAAACCGCGACTACCCGGGCGGGTTTAAGAGAAGCCACTAAATCTAAAACATAACCCAGCATCGGACGGCCGCAAAGCTTATGCAACACTTTGGGCAGCTCCGATTTCATCCGCGTACTTTTACCGGCAGCTAAAATTATTACCGCAAGCTCTTTTTTTATTTTCTTAGGCATTTTTTCCTTGTTAACTTATTGCCACAAAAAACAATGGCCAGTCTGGTTGGGACGCATGGATTCGAACCATGATAGCCAGACCCAAATTCTGGAGTCCTACCATTGGACGACGTCCCAGTTATTTACTATGTTCGCGTTCCCGTTACTCAACGCAGGATTTCAATTATGTCCTACCTCCCGCCAAACGACGGCGGGCCCTTGTAATAAACACAAGGATTTCACTAGATTTTTATTGGTGTTCAAATTTCGCTAAAACAGAATTCGTAGTGCTCAAATTGGACGACGTCCCAGTTATTTACTATGTTCGCGTTCCCGTTACTCAACGCAGGATTTCAACTATAGCCTAACTCAAAAAATTATAATGCGTTTATTACAGGGCAGAAGCAGAATAAGCCTTCGATTTTTCCTGAGCATACACCTCAAGGACTTTTTTCTGCAAATGCTCCCTAAATGGCTGTGTTATCGGATGAGCAATATCCCTATGCTCGGCCTGGCTACCAGGCGCCTCTTCTGCGCGTTGCGGATTGGCTTCAACTGGCAGGGGCGCAGCACATTGATTGCAATATTTACTGCGCAACTCATTCTTAAAAGCACACTTAGGACAAGCGTGCTTCACTTTACGGGAAGGCATAGCGATAAATAACCCGGCGCTTCCTTCAATCACTTTAATATCCCGCACTACAAAAACATTATCAAAAGTAACGGTGGCATAAGCTTTTAATTTCTTATCCTGGGAATCTTTTAAAATTACCCTGACTTCCGTTATTTCCACTGCCGGCCTTTCGTCTACCCAGACAACATGCGCCGCCAGGCGCATACCGGCGTAATTCCTATTATACGCCGGGTGCCCGCGCAATTTCCGCCACCTGGCAAATACCGGCGCAATTCAAATAAGCGCCGGGTACCAATTAGCGCGGGGTGCCCTATAAGCAATTCAAACCGTCGAAACTACAAAAATCTGCCAAGCCTTATGCTGTTTCTTTAATTTATTCCTTAAGCTCTGAGCCTGCGCTAAAGAATCACAAACAGCGAACACCGAAGGCCCGCTCCCGGACATCATTATTCTATCTAACCCCATATCAGAAAGGGCGTTTCTTGCCTGATAAACCGCAGGATAAAGATTGCTCGTAACAACTTCCAGGCTATTAAAAAGATATTTAACATCTGAAACTGTGCCTTTTTTAAATAACTCGGAAGTTAACATTTTAACATCACACCGCGGCCTTGTCAACCCCGCAACTTGTTTTATATTCAGCCTTTTATTATCTTGGATTTGCGCAAGGTGCGGGGCAACTTGAGGAAAACTACGGCCAGCCGAAAGATAGGCGTCAAATTTCTGATAAATTAAAGGCGTGGAAACCTTAAAATTGGGATAAATCAGGATAAACCAAAGCTTAGCCTTATTTAAAGAGCTTAGGGATTTAATTTTATCCCCCCGCTGGCTTCCTAAAGCAAACTTAACTTGCTGAACAAAAAATGGGACATCGCTGCCTAATTTAGCCCCTAAATTCATTAGCTTATTTTTGGATAAATTCAAATTCCAGAGTTTATTCAGCCCTAAAAGCACGCTGGCGGCGTTGGCAGAACCTCCGCCTAATCCGGCGCCAACGGGTATCCTTTTTTTGAGCGCTATCTCTATGCCGGAATCCAGGTTGAATTCCTGCTTTAATAATGCCGCGGCCCGATAGCAAAGGTTAGTTTTATCTTCGGGCACCTGCGAACTATCACATTTGAATTTAATCAAACCGTCTTTGCGCCTTTTAAAAATCAGCGTATCCGCCAAATCAATGCGCGCAAATAAAGTGTTTAAATTATGGAAACCGTCTTTACGTTTGCTTAAAACCTGCAGATAGAGATTTAATTTCGCGAAGGATTTAATAACTAACGATGCGGCGGAATACTTCATGAACTTATTTTTTTACTTTTGGGAAATATTGGATAGAACTGCCTTTTCAATATCCAGACTGCTTAAATTATATTCTTTCAAAAGATCTTCCGGTTCACCTGACTGCCCAAAACGGCTATGCACGCCCACGCGGATAACTTTGGCCGGAAAGTTTTCAGC
The DNA here is from genome assembly GCA_028712375.1 of Candidatus Omnitrophota bacterium. Classification (GTDB taxonomy): domain Bacteria; phylum Omnitrophota; class Gorgyraeia; order Gygaellales; family Profunditerraquicolaceae; genus UBA6249. Next base: position 4,252 of record JAQTQG010000023.1, on the reverse strand, counting down.
GACTACCTCATCTATACTGGAGGCCAGGCCGCCGAAAATATTATGTTCTTCGCAGGCAATAATCAATTTGGTTTCGCGGGCGGCTTTAAGAATAATTTCATTATCGATTGGCCGGATAGTATGCAGATTAATCAGCCGCGCCTGAATACCTTTAGCGGCCAGGCTTTTTACTGCCCCGAGAGCCTGATCTACCATCATTCCGCAGGCGACAATCGCCACATCACCGCCTTCAGTTAAAAGCTGGGCCCGTCCAAATTTAAATTCCCCCTTATTTTCCAGCGTGGGGACTTTCGACCTGCCCAAGCGGATATAAAAAGGCCCCGGTTGCTCCGCGGCAGCGATTATCGCGTCTTCTGTTTGCGGGCCGTCGCAGGGAACAATAATATTCATGTTCGGCAATACACGCATCAACGCGATATCCTCAAGCGCCTGATGGCTGGCCCCGTCCGGGCCGACGGTAATGCCGGCATGCGTAGCGACGATTTTAACATTAAAATTATTGTAACTTAACGATACCCGTATCTGATCCCAGGCGCGGCCGGCGGCAAATACGGCAAAAGTAGAAAGAAAAACGGTTTTGCCGCAGCTGGCTAAGCCGGCAGCCGTAGCCATCATGTTCTGTTCTGCCACTCCGAAATTAAAGAACCTGTCCGGAAACTGCTTGGCAAAAAGATTGGTCCGGGTAGAGCTGGAAAGATCGGCATCCAGCACCACAATATCTTTATTCAATGACCCCAGCTTGACTAAAGCCTGGCCATAAACATCACGCTGATACAATTGCTCTGCCATTATTTTAATTCCTCTAAAGCCTTGCGCGCTTCTTCTTCAGTAGGCGCCCGGCCATGAAAACCTACCACTCCCTCCATAAAAGATACTCCTTTGCCTTTTACGGTGCGGGCGATAATAATCGTCGGCTTATTTTTAATTGTTTTAGCCTGGTCGTAAGCATTTAAAATTTGCTGCATATCATGCCCGTTGATCTCGATAACATGCCAGCCAAAAGACTGCCATTTCGCGGCTAAAGGCTCCAACCCCATGATATCTTCACATCTTCCGTCGATCTGGCAGCCATTGGCATCCAAAATAGCGCAAATATTGCCGCAGGAAAAATGCGCGCAAGCCATTGCTGCCTCCCAAACACTGCCTTCCTGCAATTCTCCGTCTCCTAATAAAACATAAACCCGGTAATCTTTTTTATCTACTTTCGCCGCCAGGCTCATGCCCAAAGCAATAGAGAGCCCCTGGCCAAGCGACCCGGATGCGGATTCTACTCCCGGAGTTTTACGGTCCGGATGCCCCTGAAGTATTGAACCAAACTGCCTTAAAGTAAATAATTTTTCAACCGGAAAATAACCGGACTTGGCTAATACCGCATACCAAAGCGGGCAACAATGGCCTTTAGACATATGGAAACGGTCCCGGTCCGGCCACTGCGGATCAGCGGGGTTAAAACGCAAAACATTAGAATATAACGCGGTAATTAAATCTGTAGCAGAAAGGCTTCCCCCGGGGTGGCCTGAACCTGCCCGGGCTAACATTTGGATTATTAAACGCCGGACTTCGCGGGCCCGGATAACTAATTCTTCTGTATTTAATTGCTTATTTGCCATGATTAGTCAGCTTAAGCAGCTTTGCTTTTACTGTATCCTGCTGGGGATTTAATTTAAGGGATTTCTCCCAATTTAACTTTACGTTATCTAAATTACCTAATTTTAGAAAAACATCTCCCAGGTGTTCATAAATTACCGGGTCGCTTAAAAATGAGGCTGCTTTTTCCAGATAGTTTAATGCTTCCTGGAAATTTTCTTTCTTATAATAAAACCAGCCTAAGCTATCTAAATACGCGCCGTTTTCCGGCTCAACATCTAAAGCCTGCTTAATCATTTGCCCTGCCTGGTCGATATTTTTATCCTGCTCCAGGTAAAAATACCCTAAGAAATTCAAGGCTTCATGATAATCAGGTTTTAATTTTATAGCGTTCTTTAATTCTTTTTCCGCAGAAGGATAATCCTCTAAAGCGTAATAAACATTACCCAGGTAATAATACGCCGCCGGGTCTTCCGGGGCCATATTGATAACCAGCTTAAAAATACCCTCTGCTTGCTTGAATTTTTTCTGCTGCAGATAAATTACGCCTAAACCTTTATAAATATCCCCATTCTCCGGTTCAGACTTTGAGGCATTCTCCAGAGCAAAAGCATATTCTTCCGCCGCTAAATCCGGCTTGCCTTGAGCAGTATAAATAAGAGCCAGAAACGCATGCGGCTGCACAGCTCCCGGGTCAAGAGCGACAGAATGTTTTAATTCTTCTATGGCTTGCCCCGGATTATCTTTTTGGAAAAAAACCGATGCCAAGCTAAGATGTAACAAAGAACTTTGGGGATCGATTTCTAATGACTTACGATATTCCCGGGCAGCCCCGGCAAAATCACCAAGGCCTTCATAATAAGCCCCTAAAATAAAATGGCTTAAACTTTCGGTATCCCCCCGATAATCTTGGCTGTTAGCAGCCAGGCCATCCCAATCTGTTTTATAGGTATCTTGGGCCTGTGCGGATAAAACGCTTAAGCCCAATGTAAGGCAAAAACAAATTACACTGTTAAGATATTTAAATTTCAAAAATATCCTCTGAAATTATCCCAAAACGAGGCCGGTTAAATTCTTCCAACACTAAAACAGAACTTAACCTTTACCGCCCCAGGCTCTTTTCTTCAAGTGGCGCAACCGACGACGTAACTTCTTACGTTTATGGGTTTTAATTTTCTGTCTTTTTCTTTTCTTTCCACAAGGCATGACTGCTTCTCCTTTTTCAACACATGAAATCCCAGCTCATATACTTGCGTAAAATTTTTGATCAAAATTTACGCATTCGCCGGGATAAACCCGTGCATTAAGTTATGTCGTTATACTTAATAAACATCTCCATAACTTAAGCACTCGTTTAATATATAACCTTATTCAACGGGTATTCAATAATCCCCTGCGCGCCGGATGCTTTCAACGCGGGGATTAATACCCGCACAACCTTTTCATCGATAATTGTTTCAATCGCAAACCAGCCGTCATCACTAAGGCCGGAAATAGTCGGATTTTTTAAAGCCGGAAGCTGCGCAAGCACCGCTTTCAGATTCTCTTTTTTTACATTCATCTTCAGGCCGACTTTATCTTCGGCAGTGATTGCCCCTTTTAAAAGAAGAGCAATCTGCTCCATCTTAGCTTTCTTCCAGCTATCTTTATAAGCTGCGGCATTAGCGATAAACTGGGTAGTCGATTCGCAAAGAGTAGCGATCTCCACCAATTTATTTGCCCGCAGAGAACTGCCGGTTTCGGTTAATTCTACAATCGCATCCACCAGGCCGCCGGAGACTTTTACTTCCGTCGCACCCCAGCTGAATTCCACCTCCACCTTAACTTTATTTTTCCGGAAATATTCTTTGGTGACGTTAACCAACTCCGTGGCTATGCGTTTGCCATTTAAATCTTTAACTTTTTTTATTCCGGAATCCGCGGGAACCGCTAAGACCCATCTCACTTTATTCAAACTCTGTTTAGCATAAGTCAAATCGGTAACCCGGACTACATCAGACTGATTTTCCAGGATCCAATCATTACCGGTAATCCCGCAATCCAATGCCCCATCCTGAACATAACGGGACATCTCCTGCGCACGCAAGAGCACCGGCTGAATCTGGCTATCATCTATCGACGGAAAATAAGAACGCGAACTGGAAAGGTTAACATTAAAACCTGCTTTTTTGAGCATTTTAAAGGTAGACTCCTGGAGACTGCCTTTAGGAAGCCCTAATTTTAAAATTTTTTCTTTCATGGTCAATTTTTTCTCTTTAAAATACCTGTTTTTTAAATGGTTTTTTATTATATCCGCATTTTAAACGCTTGTAAAGAAGAAATATTGGCGCTTTTTCCAGCACAATCCGGATACCCACCAATCCGCAGCCGGAGAGCCGCCGTTTTTACCGCAATCCTTTTTTTTGCAGTTCCTCTGCTTTCTTAAAATCTAAATTTGCCTGCTGCAGATTGTTCATATTTAAATAAGCAACTCCCCGGCCATAATACGCCTTGGAAAAACCCGGGTAAATCTGGACAGCTTTAGAAAAATCCGCGGCTGCTTCCGGATATTTATGTTTATCCATATAGATGGCCGCCCGGTTAGCATACGCCAGGAGAAAACCCGGGTCGATTTGAATTGCCCGGCTAAAATCCCGGAGAGCCTGGGCATATTCATTATTCTGCG
>JAQTQG010000022.1 GCA_028712375.1 Candidatus Omnitrophota bacterium | reverse complement strand
GCTTCCGGATATTTATGTTTATCCATATAGATGGCCGCCCGGTTAGCATACGCCAGGAGAAAACCCGGGTCGATTTGAATTGCCCGGCTAAAATCCCGGAGAGCCTGGGCATATTCATTATTCTGCGCATAAATAACTGCCCGGTTATTATACGCCCAGGGATTCTTCCAGTCAGCTTGAATCGAACGGCTATAATCGGCTATGGCCTGCTCCATATCTTTCAAACCCTGATATACCCTGGCACGGTTATAATATACCCTGGCACGGATGGAATATGCATGCAGCGGGTTTAAAGAATTTTCCTGCGCATCAATTTCAAGCGCTTTGTTAAAATCAGCGATGGCTTGGGCATAATCGCCCCGGCCGGCATAAACGTTCCCGCGCTCATTGTAGGGACGGGCTTTATTAGGAGACTTGGCAATTGTATCGCTCCATAAAGAAATTTCATCCTTCCACAGAATATTTCTTTTAAAGGCTAGAACGGAGAAACAAACCACGATTACACTAAGCAAAACGAGCAATAATTTTCTGTTCTTGGCGGAAAAAATGTAATACATAATGCAAACAGAAAAAATGCAAAAACCCGCTAAAGGTAAATAAAGCCGGTGCTCAACCATAACATCCGGTTGGGGGATAAAACTTGACTCCGGTAAAAATACCAGAAAGAACCAAGCAATGGAAAAAGATAATATCCGATAGCCGCGGAATATCCTGGCTGCAACAAACAAAATAGCGGTTAATGCCACCAGATTAATAAAAGTAACCGGTTCAAGCGGGCTTCTGGATACGGGAAAATCATAATCAAAATTTTGCGGCCAAGGGAAAAAAGATAACCTTAAGTAAGCGATCTTGGCATTAAGCTGTGTTAAAAAATAATACCATCCCCTTATCGGGGCATCCCCCAGTTTCTGGATATTCAATAAAGTAATCGGTTTGGTCAAAAATAATGTAACCGGGATAATCGGCAAAGTTGCCAAAAAAGGAAGCACCGGAAGCCATTTTATCTGCTTGTTTTCCCTAAGAAAATAGAACTCAAATAAAAGTACCGCCAGGGGCAGGGTAATCACGTTTTCTCTGGTGAACATGCCCGCCAAGGCCGCGCTATAAGCCAAAATATACAAGATCCGCCGGCGGCCGGGCAAGGCTCCCGCGATTTCCCATAATCTGGCCGTGGCGTATAAACACAGGGAAGATAAATAAAATAAACCGGCCAGAAGCGTTGAACGTTGATGTATATAGGTGACCGATTCTGTCTGGATGGGATGGGCTAAAAAAATAAGGCTGGCAAATAAAGCGATTTCTTCTTTATAGCCAGACAGTGTTTCTTTCTTCATCGCGGGGGTAGAAAAAATAAGCTGCGTAAACCAAAAGATCAATATCGATACTAAAAAATGCAGGAATAAATTAACCAAATGGTAGGTAAAAACATCCAATTTGGCAAAATGGTAATTTAAAGCTAGAGAAAAAAAATCAAAAAAACGGGTGGGCAGGAATTCCCAGATTAAAAGCGGATTAGAAATATCTCTTATATTATAATTTTCAACGATAAACTTGATATCATCAAATTGAAAAGGGCTGTTTAAAATATTGAAATAGATAATGCTGCCCAGGCAGACGATGGATAACGATGAAAAAAGAGTAAAGAAAAGTTTGCGATTTTTTAAAACATTCATATTCACCCGGCTGCCTTAATTATCACCTGCGATATCTGAACTTATTGCCTATCTTGCTCTTGCCCGCATTAAACGTATCTTTATGGACTTTTTCAATTATATCATAAATAAGCAATTCCAAGAATAGCTCAACCGCTAAAATACTTTGCATCGTTTAGGCGTTTATAATATAATAAATTCGATTCAACCGGGCGGGTACCCGCCTAGGATAAAAACAAAATATTACAACGGCATAGCTATCCACGCCCCTAAGGGCAGAATTATAAGCTGCAAATTAATATCATCTTTTAGCGATAAGAAAACAGGCGCAATAAGCAAATGGCAAAAAAAATCCTGATCACCGGCGGAGCGGGTTTCCTGGGGTACCATATCACCAAAGAACTCCTCCGGCATAATGTAGAGGTCATTCTATATGACGCTTTCTTAAACTATATTCCTCCCCTGGAAAGCTCATATTCCACCTACCTGAAATACCGGTTAAACGACCTGAAGAATAAAACCTGTATGATCCGGGGGGATATCCGCAACCGGGGATGCCTGGCCAAAGCCCTGAAAGAAACTTCTCCGGATTTAGTCATCCATCTGGCGGCTATCCCGATCCACAAAGCCTCAAATCAGTTTTCAGAAGAAGCAATCCAGATAAATCTCAACGGCACAGTAACCATCCTGGAATGTTTAAGGCAGGCAGATTCAGTCAAAAGGCTTATCTTTACCTCCTCCAGCTTTGTTTACGGAGATTTTGATTATGAACCTGCGGATGAAAACCACCCTGCCCGGCCGATAGATATTTACGGGGGGACAAAATTATCCGGAGAAATCCTCACTACTGCTTTTAGCAAAAAATTCGGTATGGAATACACGATCATCCGCCCTTCTGCGGTTTATGGGCCCACCGATGCCAACTGCCGGGTAACGCAACTGCTTATTAATGCGGCGCTTACCGGTAAACCGCTGATCTTGCATGATGAAGGCCGGGAAAGAATTGATTTTACTTATGTCAAAGATACCGCCCATGGATTTGTCCTAGCCGCCCTCTCCGATAATGCCAAAAATGAAACCTTTAACATCACCAGGGGCCAAGGCAGAAGCATTAAAGAATTCGCAGAAGCGATCAAAAAAAGAATTCCCGGAATCACTATTCAAACAAAACCTGCGGACGACCGCCGGCCTAAAAGAGGCGCTCTGGATAACGCAAAGGCCCAAAAAATCCTGGGATACACGCCAGAATATGATATCGAAAAAGGCATTAATGAATATATTGATTTTATCCTGGAAAATGGTTTTCACAAAAATGAGCCTTAGCCTAAAATGAAAATCCCGCTTTGTAAAACTAGCCTGGATACAAAAGAATCACGGGCAATCGCTAAAGTATTAAAATCGGGCTGGCTTACTGACGGGCCGATGAATAAAAGATTTGAAGAAGCATTCGCGAAATATATCGGAGTAAAAAGAGCATTAACTTTGAACTCCTGTACGACAGCGCTCCAGCTGGCAATCGAAGCATCCAACATCACCGGCGAAGTCATCCTGCCAAGCTTTACTTTTGTGGCTTCCGCGAATGCGGTAGTCAGAGGCGGAGCAACCCCGGTGTTTGCCGATATAGAATACGACAGCTGCAATATCGACCCGGAGGATATCGAGCGCAAAATCACCCCCCGCACCCAGGCAATCATGGTTGTGCATTTCGCCGGGCAATCCTGCCGGATGGATAAAATTATTAAACTTGCGGCAAAGCATAAATTAAAAATCATTGAAGATTCAGCGGAAGCCATCGGCGCTACTTATAATAACCAAAAAACCGGCAGCTTCTCAACCGGGTGTTTCTCCTTCTTCCCCACAAAGAACCTGACTACCGGCGAAGGCGGGATGCTCACCACAAACAATGAAAGTTTTGCCGATAAAATAAAGACGCTGGCCGCCCATGGTATTGCCAAGAAAACCACCGGTTGCCAGCCGGAAGCGGACCCCTGGCACAGAGAAGCCGCTTACGCCGGATATAATTTCAGAATGAGCAGTATTTTAGCTGCCCTGGGCGTTGAGCAATTAAAAAAGCTTGACCGGATGAATAGGCAACGCAGAGAACATGCCGCCTACTTAAATAAAAAATTAAATTTTGATGAAATTGACCTGCCGGTTGAACTAAAAGGGTGCCGGCATGTTTACCAAATGTATACCATAAAGATTAAAAGAATTCCCCGCAGGGATTTTGTCTTGGGGCTAAGAAAAATGGGGATAATGGCTTCTGTCCACTTTACCCCTCCGGTGCATTTACAGGAATACTATGCCAATAAATATAAATACTCCCTCAATGATTTACCGGTGACAAAACGCGTCACTGATTCCATCGTCACCTTGCCCATGTACCCGGGATTAGTAAAAAAAGAGCTGGATTACATAGTTAATTCCGTAACTAAGATATTACACAAGCTAAACAGGAGGCAAATATGACACTGGAAAAATATCCTTATGTAGTTATTATGATCCCGGCGCATAATGAAGAGCAATCCATAGTAAATGTAATTAAAAAAATCCAGGAAAAATACATCGCTCAGAATAAAGCTTACTGGGTGGAAGTTATCGTCGTAGACGATGGATCAACCGATAACACCGCAAAAGTTGCCAAGGCAGCCGGAGTAACTAAAGTAATTTCGCATATTAAAAACCGTGGGTTAGGCGCATCTACCCGCATTGGTTTACAACACGCCTATGAGATGGGCGCGGATGTCGCCGTCAAAATTGACGCGGATTTCCAGCATGACCCGGAGGACATCGATAAACTCATTCAACCCATCCTGGAAGATAAAACAGACTGCGCCTTTGGCAGCCGTTTTAAAGGCGGGTTAAAATATAGCATGCCGCTTCACCGGGCAATCGGTAACCGGTTTTTCAGTTTTTTAGTCAGTAAACTTACCGGGCTGGAAATAACGGATGCTCAAACCGGCCTAATGGCCTTTAGCAGGCGCTATCTTAAAAACTTTGAAATGATCTCAGATTACAATGAAACTCAACAGCTGATCATGGATGCCAACGCCAAACATATGCGCATTATCGAAATTCCCGTGGTATTTTATAAACGCCAAACCGGCAAATCCTTTATTTCCTGGCGTTACCCCATCAAAGTAATCCCAACGATAATCCGCTTCTTCTATTACGCTAACCCGCTGAAGATATTCCTTCCTTGGGGGATATTATTGATCACGGCGGGAATCGCCCTGGGGATTAAAATCATGCTGCACGGAGAAGGATTCTTCGGGGACGCTACTGTTTCCATCCTGATTATCGGCGGCATCCAGACCGTATTATTTGGAATGCTCGCGGATATGGCCGGGACAAAACGCTAAAAGCCGCCTCTATGAATATTTTGTTAATCAACCCCAGCCTTAAGCAGGAACAGATTAGGCATTACAGTGATAAGGTTGAAAAAAACCGCGGAACCCATCCTTCTCTGGGGCTGCTCTACATCGCGGCAGTTTTAGAACAAAATAACCACCAGGTCCAGGTAATCGACATTGATACTGAACCTAACCCGCAAAAGAAGATTTTGCACTCTCTTTTAAATTTTAAACCGGAAATCGTCAGCCTGCATGTGATGACCTGGACTTTTCATCAGGCTAATGAAATCGCCAAGCTGGTAAAAAACACCCTCTCTTCTGCATACATAATCGCCGGAGGAGCAGGAATAACCGGCTCTGCGCAGTCGGCAATGAAATACAGCATCTTTGATTACGGAGTAATTGGCGAAGGGGAAGAAACAATTATTGACCTCATCAATACGCTGGCAGCGCAAACAGATATCAGTAAAACTGCCGGAATTGCCTATCGTAAAGACAACCGGATTTTTTTAAACCCGCCAAGGCCGTTAATCGAAAAACTGGATTCCCTGCCGCATCCGGCCTGGCACCTGGTAAAACTTAACCGCTATGCCAATGTATTATCCAAAGAACGCGCCTGCGCCACGATGGTCACCAGCCGGGGATGCCCATACAATTGCATTTATTGCGACCGGCGCAATCGCATGGGAAATAAATGGCGTTGTTTTTCCAACCAAAAGATCGTTGGCGAAATGCAGGAATTAAAAAATAATTTCGGAATAAAAGAAATTATGTTTTTTGATGATGAATTCATTATTGACCGGAACCGGGCCATGGAATTTTGCCGGCTCATCCTGGAAAAAAAACTTAAAATCAGCTGGGAATGCCGCAGCCGGGTGGATGTAGTTGACCGCCAGCTGCTCAAAATGATGAAGAAAGCCGGCTGCTACCGCATCCGGTTCGGATTTGAATCCGGGGATGATAAAATATTAAGAAATCTAAAAAAAGGAATTACGGTAAAACAATCCCTGGAATGCGCGCAAATGGTTAAAGAGGCAGGGATAGAAATATTCGGCTATTTTATGTTCGGCTGCCCCGGCGAAAATGAAGAAACTGTCCAGAAAACTATTGAACTTATCTTTACCATCGATCCGGATTTTGCGGTATTTAGTAAAACGATACTTATACCGGGGAGTGAGCTTTTCGAATGGGCAGCCGCGCAAAAACTAATTGCCCCAGACTACTGGGAAAAATTCCTGGCCGGTGAAATCAACAATACCGCGCCTGCCTTGTCATCGCCAGAGCTGCCGGAACAAAGAGTCGACCAGATCCTTAAAGAAATAAATAAAAGATTCTACCTGCGCCCGAAATTTATGCTGCGCCGGTTATCTAAAATCAAAAACTTATCTCAATTCATCAGGCAGGTACAAATGGCAGAAGCATTCTTAAAAAACTGATACACTATGAAAATACTTTTTATACATCCTCCGGCAAATACCGGCCTTAAAATCCAAAAAGGATTAAAATATCCCCCGTTAGGCATAGCCTTTCTGGCTGCTGCCTGCTTAGAAAAAAACCATAATGTAAGAATTTTTGATGCAAATGCCGAAAAAAACCCTTTTCCGGCACTCGAGCTGCTTATCCGGGGATTCCGTCCGGAAATAGCGGGAATTAGTTTTACCAGCCTGCTATCGGATAGTGCCCACCACTGTGCCAGATTCATCAAAAAAATTTCCCCGGAAACTATGATTGTTGCCGGAGGGTATCATCCATCAGCTTTACCGCTGGATGTGATGCAAAACAGTAATTTTGACGCGCTCGTCTACGGAGAAGGAGAAGTTACTTTCCCGGAGTTACTGGAAACTTATCAATCAGCGGATAAAAACCTTAGCTTAATCAAAGGCCTGGTGTTTAGAAAAAACGGGCAGGTAATTGTTAACCCGGCAAGAGAATTAATCCCCAACCTGGATACTCTTGCCTTCCCTGCTTACCATTTGCTTCCTATTTCGCGCTACAGCAGCCTGGTCTCCACGCGTTTTCCTTATGTTACTTTTATCCGCAGCCGAGGCTGCCCGTTTAACTGTATTTTCTGCGGGGTACAAAAAATGTTCGGGAAAAAATACCGGGTACAGTCCCCGCTAAAGACTATTGCCGAAATCGAAAAATTAGTTAAAGAATTTAAAATCCGGGAGATCCTGTTTAAAGACAGCGACTTCCTGATTGATAAAAATAATGTCCGCCAGCTCTGCCAACTTTTGATCGAAAAAAAATTTGATCTTATCTGGAGCTGCAACGGGCGGGTAGATTCCATCGATGAAAAAACCGCCTTGTTGATGAAACAGGCCGGGTGCCGCTTGATCACTTACGGAGTAGAATCAGGAAATCAGGAGATTTTAAATAATCTAAGAAAAGATTTCACGCTGGAACAGATAATCAGGGCTATTGCGATAACTAAACAAGCCGGAATCCAGGTAACCATTAATATTATCCTGGGCTGCCCCCAGGAAACCAAAGAAACGGTGCGGCAAACTATGGCTTTTGTAAAAAAATTAGACCCGGATTACCTTAACTGCGCATACCTGACGGCATTCCCCGGCTCCTGCCTATATGATGAGGCCCTGATGAACAATTGGTTCATTGACGGTAAACCCGGTTCATTCGCATACGAAGAACTCCGGCTGAATGCCACAAAAATGCCGGCGAAAGAACTGTCCGTTCTCATCAAGAAAGCTACCCGCTCGTTTTATTTGAGGCCTGCATATATTGCTAAAAGGCTTAAGCACTTAAGCTTAGCTGAATTTAAAAACAATCTTAAGGGATTATGGGCAATCATCAAAAACTATTAAATCCTTTTACCTGGCTGACCAGGGAAATAAGAACGCGCAAAGTATTACCTTATATTCCCTGCTTAGAAACCCATATTGATATCGGCTGCGGCCCGGAAAAATATTTATTAAAAAAATCGCCCTGCCGGATACGTATCGGCTTTGACCAGCAGGCCGGACAGCCTCTTTCTGATACAATCCCCGCTCAAAATAACAGCGCAGATTGTATAACCCTGCTGGCTTCTATAGAACACTTGGACTGCCCGGAAGCAATTATCCGGGAGTGCCATCGGATCATCAAAAAAGACGGAAAACTAATTATCACTACTCCTAAAGCGGCGGGCAGATGGCTTATGAAAATCTACCACCCCGGCTACGAATTAAGCGAAGGGCCCCACCAAAGATATTACAACCTTGATTCGATGGAAGTTTTACTGAAAGGGTTGTTTAAAATTAATACCTACCAAGCATTTATGCTGGGATTTAATCAGCTGTTTATCTGTTCAAAAATCTAAAACAGTTAACCCAGGTATATCCGGATGAGGTTGACTTTTTTAGCTGGCAAAGCAAGAATTACCGGGCGGGTAATAATTAACTGGCTGGTTTTATCAACAAGCATATTTTCTGAATTAAGTAAAACTTTGGTAATTTTATATTTGCCATAATCCAGCTTACGGGAATTTATAAATTCCACCTTTATTCTTCTGCCGGCAAAAACGCGCTTGATGCTTGTGCTGCTGCTTTTGCGGAAATGTTCTGCATTGAGTTTCGGTTCAATAATCAAATCCCCGTCCTGCCCCCGGACCCCGAAAACCTGCGTAAGAATAGTTAATATAAACCAACTGGCTGAGCCGGTCAAATATGCATACATTCCCCGGCCGCTGCGGTCAAAATACTCCGGCAGGCAGGGATAAATCTTACTTAAGCCGGTATTGGCAGCTAACGCATATAAAGAATTCAAAGCTTTCCATCCGCTGGAAGCATAGCCTTGTTTATACAAAGCGTAAGCAAACATTACCACCATATGGCTAAACACCGCGCCGTTTTCCTTATCTCCATAGGAAAAAGAAAACGCCCTGCCTAAATCATGCTGTTCTTTCTTAAAATCAGTGTTCAGGCGGATCCCCCCCGCAGGCTGATCAATCAGATAACGCTGAACATTAAATAAAATCTTCTCTATTTGCCGGTGATCGGCGGTCTGGCTCATAATCGGAAATACCTGTGAAGCCAAGGTCATCTGCACCGAATTTCCTTTTTTACCGTCTACCCGGCATTTACGATTATCATAGTAACCATTAAAAAACCCTTCCTTCAACCATTCGCTTCTATGAATATGCGACTTCATCCAAAGTGCTTTCTTCTTTAAAGAATCACTCAACTGCACCGCATCTAAACGGATTTTTCTGCCTGAAAGAAAATCTTTGGTTTGAGAAAAATATTTTTCTAATATTTTATGCTTTTGCGCAATAAGCGAATAATTAAAATCGGCTAATAATATCTGCAGTTCCTCTGCCACTTCCAGGCTCTGGACACCGGTTTTAAGTAATAGTTGCGAAAGAGTAATAAGATTTTGGGCATACATTGAAGAAAAAGCCACGCTTTCTCCATTTTCCTTGCCCATATCCAAACCGTCATTCCAATCCGCCCCCTCCAGGCGGACATGGTTATGCGCGCCGACGTTATAAAACTGCACTAAATTCTGCACAAGCAGATGCTCCAGCACCGTACCGGAATAAATTTTGCCGGATTTTGTTTTTAGGCGGCTGCCATATGCCGGGCTCCAACAGCGGTCAATATCCCTGGCGCGGTTTACCTGATGGTTTCTAAAATATGCAGCCGGTGCAAACAAAATTCCCAAATCAGCAGTCTCATGAATGTACAAGTCCAGGGTAACCAAAGGCCACACTCCGTGATCCATCCATACCCGGCTGATATTATTGCGGTCAGCAATAAACTCACCCGGCGCTTTACCGATAATGGTAGCGTTGGACCCGTCAATCTTAACTCCGCCGAAATTATTAATTAAAAGCGAACGCACCTTTTGCGGATCATTCAAAATAAGCCCCAGGCAATCCTGCCAAAGGTCACGCCAACCCCGCCCACCTTTACCATAATCAAAATCCGGCAAGAATGAGCAGCCGAATATCTTTCTAAGATGCGGCTGAATATTCACCCAGCGCAACCAATTATCAAAATGCCGATTGCCGCTGGAGACTTCCATTAACCCGGCTTGTTTGGACCAAAATTCCCGGTTTTTATCAAAATGTACTTTTATTTTCGCAGGCTGGTTAAATTTACTAATCAGAGAATTTAAATTACAATCCCCCTGGGCAATCCCCATAATCACGGTATAGGTTGCCTGGGCCTGCGCAGGCAAAGTAATTTTGGCAAAACGCACAGCCCCCATCGGTTCTTTTCCTTGCAGGAATGTTTTCTGGGGAAGCTTATTTTCGAAAACTGCCTGCGGGGCTTCCAAGTCTCCGGAATCTCCGCAAAACATCTCCTGTGTAGGATAAATATACTGCGGGCCCTTTCCTTTGCTATCACAAGCGGCCAAATAATAAACTGTATTATTCGGCCGATGGCCGGATTCATCAAAAAGCAATGTCGGTTTAACCTTAACGCCATATTTATCCTCTTTGATCCGGGTTAGAAGTGAAGTCACATGGCGGTGGTCGCGTAAATTATCGGCACTACGGGCATATAAAGGGACGGCTGCGTATGGAATAAAGCTTATTTTCTTTTTGCTAATATTGGTAATCCGGACCTGCATGATTTCCAAAGCATCGGAACCAACCGGGACAAAAGAAAGAATCTCGGATTTTAAACCGACCTTATTATTCTTACGGCTTACCCGCTGCCAAAGCTGGCCGGCCTCCAGGTTGAATTCATCCTGGCTAATCTGCTTGAGGTCTTTGGAAACTCCGGATGCAGACCAAATTTTATCTTTATTTATATAAACCCAAAAATTCCTGGACCCTCTGGAAGAAGAAAGATCAACCCGGCTGGCTGGCTCAAGCAAAAAACTATTCTGCCCGCTTTTTATATCACCATGCAAATCCGCAGTTACAGAAGACATCAAAAATTCATTGCACAGCGGCAGATATAAACTTTTTATCTTATGCGCGAAAGAAGATTTAAAGCTGCCCGAATTATCAGTAAAATTGTATAAATTATTTTCCATAGAAATTTAAACTAACATAAGCATTTAATTATTTCAAGGAGATTTAAAATACGGCTAGAAAAATTTGCCTGAATTATTAGCTTGCCGGCAGGCGGTTAATGAAGGCGACGGAAGATTTAAGCCCCCTCCTGATTAACAGTCAGTTCAGGATTTTCATTTAACTTTGCCTTTTTTTTATTTAACTTCAACAATCTTTTTTCCTCCTGCTTCTTCTTCCTGGCCTGTTCTTTAAGATTCTTTTGGAATGAATAGTTAACTACTGCCATAATTTTCCTCCGCTATTATAACATGCTTATTCTTCAAAATACCCTTTAATCAACCGGCTGGGCTACTTGCGCCTGGACTTTCCGGCACAACATTGCACGGTTTAAGAAAATCTTTCTGCAATTATTCAAAAACAGGAAACCTTATTTTTCTCTTCCGGAAGATTTTTTCAACAACTCAATAAAATCGGCGCTAAACTCATAGCCCAAAGATTCTGCCTTATGCACATCCTGCCAGCACAAATCATAATCCTTTTTATAAAAATAAGCTACTGCCCTATTATAATAAGCCCCGGATTGATTAGGAGTCTTTTTTATAACTTCACTAAATACGGAAATAACGCTGTCCATTTCTTTATCATCGGTAGTTACGGGTTTTATAACCTGCTGAGGAGCCTTACTTTCTTTAGCTACCGTAGCGCAACCCATTAAACCTAAACACAATAACACAATGATTTTATTCATTTTGCCTCCTTTTAATTATTATATCTCTAATCAACGGCTAAGACAACAAAAAAACCCGCTCTTTTACAAGCGGGTTTCTGTATTAATTGCGGGGGCCCGATTTCAAGCCGCCGTCACTTACAGAGAGCGGCGCAGTCCCGCCTTATTTAATCCACAAGGCGGGAGAACGGACGACCTCAAAGCTATAGGCCTCGAGAAAATAGAGATTCTAGGAGGTCAAATACTATCTTTTACGCCACCTTTCTGTTTGGTTAATTAGTGAATTACTCTCAACCTATTTATCCCTTCCTGATGCTTTCTTAAGATCTGCAAGGAATCCAGGATTAACAATAAATCCTAGTGTTTCTGCTTTATGCACGTCGTTCCAGGTATTATCAAAATCTTGCTTATAATAATACGCAAGTGCACGCCCAAAATAAAAATCTTTATTATTTGGATCAAGCTCTATTGCTTTATTAAAATCAGCCAGAGATTTATCCTGATCATTTATTTGGCTGCTGCCATAGGATATCCCTCTGCATTCATATGCTTCAGCAAAATTCTGGTCCGCTTCTATAGCTTTAGTAAAAAAGGCAATCGCTGCGTGATTATCTCCACTTCTTCTGGAAGCTATGCCTTTACTTAAATAAACATTAGCCTCTTCATTATCAGAATTATTTTTTTTGTTTACTGATTTGTATATACCTGAAGCTTTCTTAAGATCTGCAAGGAATTCAGAATTAATAATAAATCCTAATGCTTCCGCCTTACGCACATCTAACCAAGCCTTATCATATTCTTTAGTATAATAATAAGTGACCCCGCGATAGTAGTAGGCCTCTGCATAATTAGGATTTATTTCAATGGCCTTGGTATAGTCAGATATGGTTTGGACATCATTATGTTGATAAAAATAAACGCCCGCGCGGGCACAATAAGCCTCTGCATAGCTGGGATTTATTTCAATGGCTTTAGTAAAATTAAAAATAGCTTGGGCAGGATTGCCTTGACGGTTATAGGCATCTCCGCGCCTAAAATATTCTTCTGCAGCCTTAACATCAACAGGAGTTAAAGTATTATCTTGAGATAATGTTTCTTCTTTTGCTAAAGAAGAATTTTGCTTTACCCCATCGACACTTTCAATCTCATCAAACCAATAAATCAAGGGCATATCTTGAAAATCTATTTTAATATATTTATCCGTCTTCTCAAGAATCTTTCCTTCTACTGTTTTCCCAGATTTTAATACAATTGTTTCGGCAAATACAGAAACTGGAAAATATAAAACTAATGCTAGAACCAATAATCTTATTTCCACCATTATCTTTCCTCCGCTCTCCACTGCTCCAGGATCATAAAAGCCCCGAGCTCGTTATCTTAATTATAGCCCGAATTAGCCCTAAGGCAACAAAAAACCCCATAACTTATTAGGTTACGAGGTTTTGTAAACATTGGCCCGCGTCGCTTGTGCTTGCGGGATTTCACTATATGCGCCTATCGGCGCAGATGTGTGTTCAATTGGCCGATTGCGCTTTCGCTCCATCGGCACTTTGTGTATCGGCCTCCCTTTGGGAGGCAATATATGGTTGCGGGGGCCCGATTTGAACGGACGACCTCAAGGTTATGAGCCTTGCGAGCTACCAGGCTGCTCCACCCCGCGAAGTTAATGTGCAAATTAATCCCTGTTGCCAAAGACAATGAAGATTAAGCAATTACTACCACAATCTATTTTCTTGCTTCTTCCCCGAAAATATCTTAATGGGAATTTCACCTTTTCTTACAACTCCCATTTTATCCCGGGCAATCTTTTCCTGATAAAGCGGGTCATTTTCCACCCGCCGGAGTTCTTCCTGCAAAAGAGAATTTTCAATCGCTAATTTACGGAATTTCTCTTCCAGCTGACGATTCTTAACCCTGGATTCCTGCAGCTTAGTATAACCTGGCAGGAATAAAACTAAAAGTAAAACTGCAAAACTAAACAGCCAAAGCGATTTTCTTAACGTAGAGAGCATTTATCTCTTCTGGCTTTGGCTAACAGGAAGCCAAACCACTACCTTTTGGTTTCCAATTTTTCCCCGCATAAACCGCCTTCTTACCTAACTCTTCTTGAATCCTAAGCAGTTCATTATACTTGCAAATTCTATCTGTACGAGATAAGGAACCGGTTTTGATTTGTCCTACGCCGGTAGCCACAGCTAAATGCGCAATCGTGGTATCTTCGGTTTCCCCGGAACGGTGCGAGATAATTGCCTTATACTTATTCTTTTTGGCAATCGCAATCGCCTCCAAAGTCTCCGACAATGAGCCGATTTGGTTCACTTTAATCAGTATAGCATTGCCTATTTTTTCTGCAATCCCTTTTTTGAATATCTTCGGATTGGTCACAAAAACATCGTCGCCGACTAACTGTACTTTAGCGCCGATTTGCCTGGTCATCTCCTGCCAGCCCGCCCAATCATGCTCAGACAATCCATCTTCGATTGAGAGGATCGGATAACGGTTAAGCCATTCTGCATAAATAGCAATTAAATCTGCTGAAGTTTTAGCGGATCCTTCAAAAGTATATTTACCATCTTTATAAAAAGAACTGGCGGCGCAATCAAGCGCCAAAGAAACATCGCGGCCCGGCACATAACCAGCGGACTTAATCGCTTCAATAATTAATCCCAATGCTTCTTCGTTAGAATTGAGATTAGGGGCAAAACCGCCTTCATCCCCGACGGATGTAGAAAGTTTTTTAGATTTCAGAATAGACTTTAACTTATGAAAAACCTCGGTTGCCATACGTAAAGCTTCGGAAAATGTCGCAGCGCCATGCGGCATAATCATAAACTCCTGAATATCTAAATTGTTATCCGCATGCATACCGCCGTTTAAAATATTCATTAACGGAACAGGCAGGATTTTTGCCTGCTCTTTTCCTAAAAATTTATAAAGTGGCTGCTTCTTAGAAAGCGCGGCGGCTTTAGCCACTGCCATAGAAACACCTAAAATGGCATTTGCCCCCAGTTTAGACTTAAATTCTGTGCCATCGAGTTTAATTAAAAGTTTATCAATTTTAACAAAATCTGCCATCTGCCCCTTAACCGCGGAATTAATTACGGTATTCACATTGGCTACCGCTTTTAACACGCCTTTACCTAAATATCTGGCAGGATCATTATCCCTTAACTCTAAGGCCTCTTTGTCTCCGGTAGAAGCACCTGAAGGGACAGCGGCACGGCCTAAAATACCGTTACTCAAAAGACAATCCACTTCAATTGTAGGATTACCACGTGAATCCAGAATCTCCCGTGCAAAAACACGCTTAATCTTAGCCATTTTAAACTCCTTTTATTAATATTTTTAGACAACTCCATAATTATACACACAAAAAAACCTAAGTCAAGGAAGAAAAGAATTGACTTAAAGTATCGGATATGTTATTTTCTATGTATTCACGTCACCAAAATCGGAGCCAGAAATGAATTGGAAAAAAATTAGATTCTACGTAAAACTACACTGGCTAAAAGCACTGCTTTTTATTTTTCTGGGCGGCCTGGGCATTTCCCTGGTATTCTTAATTATTATCGGCCTGCGCGCCTGGAATGAATCTGAGTCCTACCTGCGGCAATCACAGCTGGCGATGATCCCCCTGCAGCTATACCTGCAAATCATCATGGCGTTTATCTTCGGCTTTGTTTACACTTACCTGATGTATTGGCTCTATTTTAAACGCGGCGCTTCATCATTTTCCCAAACCAGTAAAAAGTCTATTGCCGGCGGGGATATCGGAATTACCTGGGCAGATGTTATCGGAATGGACGAAGCTAAACAGGAAGCGCTGGAAATCGTAAGGCTAATCACTGACCGTGCCAGCCTCCAGCGCATTGGCGGAAAAATCCTTAAAGGCATCCTGATGCTGGGGCCTCCAGGTTGCGGAAAAACTTACTTAGCTAAAGCTATTGCTACGGAAGCCAAGCTTCCTTTTATCTCAATGTCAGGCTCGGAATTTGTTGAAATGTTTGTGGGTGTAGGCGCCGGGCGCGTACGCAGCCTTTTTAAAAGAGCGCAACAGCTGGCAGAGCTGGAAGGCGGCTGCATAATTTTCATTGATGAAATCGACGCCGTAGGAGCACAGCGCTCCATGGACCGCGGATTCGGCGGCAGCACTGAACATAACACTACTTTAAATCAGCTGCTGGTAGAGATGGACGGCCTCAAAGATAAAGATTATAATATCGTTTTAATCGGTGCGACTAACGCTCCGGAAACTTACCTTGATCCGGCGCTGCTTAGGCCGGGAAGATTCGACCGTAAAGTGATCGTGGACAAGCCTAACCTGGAAGACCGGCAGAAACTTTTCGCATATTACCTGCAAAAAGTTAAATATAATCCCGCAGATGTAAAGATAGACCGGTTGGCCAGGATTACCGTAGGGCAAAGTCCGGCAGATATTTCTAATATTGTGCGCGAAGCGGCATTAATCGCTGTGCGCAATCAGAGCGAATCAATCTCCATGAAAGAGATTGACGAGGCGCGCGAAAGAATAGCCCTGGGGATAAAACGCCGGGTGAAATTAAGCGAGAAAGAGAAATGGCAAACTGCTTACCATGAAAGCGGGCATGCAATTATTACTTACCTTTTAGCTCCCTCTAAAGACGTATTCAAAATCACTATTACCCCCCGCGGCCCCACCGGCGGGGCAACCTGGATTCCGGAACGGGAAGATACTTTTATTGAAGATTCTAATAATATGCTGAGTAAAATTAAGATCAGCCTGGGTTCATACGCTGCTGAAAAAATTAAATTTAATGCTACGACCACCGGCGTATACGGTGATTTCTCCAGCGCTATGCACCATGCCCACAACATGGTCTGGGTTTGCGGAATGGGCAAAAGCGGGTTCTTAGGTAACTGGGAAATTGTGGAAAAGATCTCGGAAGATATCAAAGCCAAGCTTGACGCTGATGTCCAAGATATACTAAACTCCTGCCTGACAGAAGTAACCGGGCTGTTAAAAAAAGAAGAAGCCCTGATGGACCGGTTAGCCAAAGAACTAGTAGCCAAAGACGAACTTAATTATGATGAAATCGAAGCTATCTTCAAAGAGTTTGGCAAAACTCGCCCTTAAAATACTCCCGCTCATCTTATTTTTATCCGCCTGCAGTTCCTCTACTGCTCCTTCATTTATAAAAGAAGACATCACCCGGGCAATCACGGAAATTTGCAAAAAAGAATACCAGCTTGATGTCTCAACCAAGTTGATCGGCAGCACGCTCTGGGTATACATGCCGCTTGAAAATATTGTTTCCCGGCCGGAGAAGCCGGAGAAATACCTGGAGCGGTTCCTGCTGGAAGATAAAGAAAATTCCCTGAATGAAAAAATATTAAAAGTTAATTATCTTGTCCGGCCGACCACCGAAAAAGAAAAACAGCAGGAAATGGCACTGGACAAATCTGTTAACGAAAAAATTTTCAACATATTACAGGTTATCCGCCGGGTACTTTTCAGCACGGGCAGCGAGAATAAAAATTCTCCTCAGTTTTTCTGTATTGTTACTGCAGACATTAAAAACGGGTTTGAACTAAAACAGTATTTTTATTTTCCGGATTTAAAAAAACTTTCCTATAGCTTCATTTCGCAAACCGAATATCAACATCGCATTATTCAGGATACGGTGGTTTCCGCAGACATACTTGATGACAAAGCTGGCAATCACTTAGATTACCGGGATATTACTTTGGAAGAGTTTCTGGCAGATCAAATACAAAACCGGATAAAACTGAAATTCCAAAAACCGGAAGTTGAAACGGGCGTAGATATTGACAAGGAGGTTTTAAAGATAGTTACTTATACTTTAGCCGCTTACCAATTCAAAGATTTTTCTCTTGTCGAATTAGCTAACCTGGCTACCGGAGAAAAAGTAATCCTCAACCAAACATCAATCCTGGCGAATACTAAAGAATAAAGGCGCAACCCCTCCGCTATTTTAAATTTTACCAATAACCAGCTTAATCGCTTTAGGATAAAGTTTATGCTCTACGGAATGAATTTTCTTTTCTAAAGAAGCAAGGGTATCTGTATTTCTAATTTTAACTTCTTGCTGCAAAATAACCGGACCATGGTCAACCTCTTCATCCACAAAATGCACGGTTACGCCGGTAACTTTTACCTTGGAATCAAAAGCATCTTTTATGGCATGCGCCCCTTTAAAAGCAGGCAGCAATGACGGATGGATATTCAAAATACGGTTACGATAGCGCTTGACAAAAACCGGGCTAAGTAAGCGCATAAACCCCGCCAAAGCAATTAAATCGATACGATAGTCAATTAATTTCTGAATAATTGCTGTTTCAAAATCCGGCCGGCTGCAGAAGTCCTCCCGCCGGGCTAAAACTACCCGCACCCCGGCAGATTTTGCGCGCTTAACCACCCGGGCTTCGGGTTTATCACAAACTAAAACTTTTAATTCTACGTTAAGCTTGCCTTGCTTAATTGCTTTGGCAATCGCCGAAAAATTACTGCCCCGGCCGGAAGCAAATACCGCCAAGTTTATAAGTTTCGGTTTCATTCTCTGATCCTTATAGTTTTAGCCGGGCAGACACCTACACATTCTTTACAAGAAGTACATTTATGGTAATCAATAACCGCCAGGTTATCAATAACATGTATCGCATCAAATCTGCATGTCCGTTCACAGATCTTACAAGCTATGCAGCCTACAGGGCAAACACTCTTAACCTCTCTGCCTGAATCATGCGAGCTGCATGCTACAAAAACTGGATTGTTTATCGATACCAGTGAAAATAATTTTTTCGGACAAACCAGAACGCACTTGTTGCAGGAACGGCACTTGACTTTATCGATTACCGGCAAAGCTTCTGGCGACATGATGATTGCCCCAAAAGGACAGGATTTTACACAAGTACCAAAACCCAAACAGGCAAAAACACAGCTTTTTTGCCCTCCTAAAACCAAGTTAGCCGTAATACAATCACTGACTCCATCATATAAATATTTATCTTTAACCTTTAATCCGCCGTTACAATGTAAAGTAGCTATTTTTTTGTGCTGTTTCTCTAACGCCAGGCCTAAAATCTTTGCTATTTTTTCCCGCGATTCATCATTGCAAACACGGCAGCTGTCTATCACGCTCTTTCCGCTTACCAGGTTTTCGGCGAAACCAAAACACCCGGGATTCCCGCATGCCCCGCAATTTGCCCCGGGAAGCAAATGTTGCACCTCTGTTAATTTTGGATCAACAGAAACAGCCAATTTCTTGGAAGCAAAAGCCAGGCCAACGCCAAAAATAAAACCCAAAGAACCTAAGATTATCGCTGCCAATAAAATTTCCATAGTTTTAGAACTTAAATCCGCTAAAACCCATAAAGCTTAAACTTAAGACCGAAGCAATAATAAATGCCAGGGGAAAATCCTTCAGCGCCCGGGGGACATTACAAAGTTCCAACCTTTCTCTTATTCCGCTCATTAAAAGCATGGCTAGAGTATACCCCAAACCCATACAGACCCCTTGAAAAACCGCATAATAAAAACTGCCCGTAACCGGCTTACCATCAACAAAAAACATATCGATATTTAATACTGCCGCGCCTAACACCGCGCAATTTGTAGTAATCAAAGTAAGGTATATGCCAAAAGCCCGGTACAAAACAGGGCTGGCCTTTCTAATTACCATTTCAATAAACTGCACAAGAGCGGCGATTACTAAAACAAATGCAAGGGTGCGCAAATACGCAAGATTAAAAGGAAGCAGGAGAAACCGGTAAATAAGCCAGGTTACAATACAGGAAGCGGTAATTACCACGGTAACCGCCGCACTCATCGCCAAAGCCTGCTTTGTGTTTTTAGAAATAGCCACAAATGGGCATAACCCTAAAAAGCGCGATAATATAACGTTGTAAATAAATACTGAAGAAATAAAGATCGTTAAAAATTCCTGAATATTCATGATCTCCTATTCTTTAAAAGGTTAAAGAAGCCCAACAACAAACCGATTACCAGCAGAGCTCCGGAAGGCATACCAAAAACAAAAACCGGCTCAAAACCCTTAATTAAGGTACGTCCCAAAATCTGGCCGGAACCCAGAAACTCCCTGATCGCTGAAATTAAAATAAGCGCCAAAGTAAAACCTACCCCCATGCCTAAACCATCAAAGAATGAACGCCATAAGTTATTCTTACAGGCAAATGCTTCCGCGCGGCCCAGGACTATACAGTTGACAACAATCAACGGCACATATATACCCAAAGCCCGATTCAGTACCGGGCTGTAAGCCTTCAAGCATAATTCGGTTATAGTGACAAAGGTAGCGATAATAACAATAAAACAAGGAATACGAATTTTACCGGGAATAAAATTCCTGACCAAAGAAATAATTACGCTTGATCCTAAGAGCACAAAGGTCGCCGCCGCTCCCATGCCAATCCCGTTAATAACTGACACGGAAACCGCCAATGTCGGACATAACCCTAAAGCCAAAACAAACGTAGGATTTTCCTTAATAATCCCCTTAGTAAATTCTTTTACTAAATCTTTCACTCGCACCTTCTTCTATTTAGCTAATTTTAAACCCTACATCTTCTAAAACGAAACATAGAAGGTGCGGGATCATTTTGTTCCATAAATCCTGTTTTTGGTATACCTGTCGATAAGCGGCGTAGCTGCATTCATCATCAATATCGCATAGGAAACGCCTTCCGGGTAACCTCCCCAAATCCGGATTACCGCAGTCAGCAGCCCGCAGCCAACACCAAAGATTATCTGGCCTTTAGCGGTCAAAGGGGTAGCCACATAATCCGTGGCCATAAAGAATGCTCCCAAAATTAATCCACCGCTTAATACGTGGAACAACCAGTCTCCATGAAAAAGTTGCGCCGCCCCAAAAATATAAGTAAATATCGCCGTGGTAAAAATATAAGTTGCGGGAATATGCCAGGAGATATACCCTTTAATCAAAAGCAATACTGCCCCGATTAATAATGCCAGAATACAAACTTCGCCGATACACCCGCCGTGTTTACCCAAAAACAGGTCCAAATATGAAATATGTTCCAGAGCCTTGCCTTCTTTAAGCGCAGCCAGCGGAGTTGCGCTGGTTACCGCATCAAAAGACGGGGTAAAAGTAGTCATATATTTAGGCCAAGAGGCCATCAAAAAAACCCTGCCAACTAATGCCGGGTTAAAAATATTCTGGCCCAATCCGCCAAAAACCTGCTTACCGATTGCAATAGAAAATACCGCTCCCACTATCGGCAGCCATAAAGGCACTTGCGGGGGAAGATTAAAAGCCAGCAATATCCCGGTAATTACAGCTGAACCATCCAGAATAGTTATTTTTTTCTTAGTCAATATCCCAAAAGTCAGCTCTGTGAGCACGGCAGCAGCCACTGCAACCAGAGTCACCCATAAAGCATCCAAGCCGAAAATAATCACTCCGGCAATACCGGCAGGGATCAAGCTGATTACCACTGTCCACATGATCCGGGAAACCGACTCCGGCTTATGAATATGCGGAGAACCTGAAACAGTGAAATTATTTATCATTCTTTACCATCTCTTTTATCTCTTGCGCTTTTTTGATTACTGAATCTATTACTGCCCGGCTGGAAATAGTCGCCCCGGTAATTGCCTCTACACCGGATAAATTCAGGCTGTCTTGTTGATTAAATTGGCCGGTAAATTTATTTTCGGCCACCCGCATGCCTAAACCCGGCGTCTCATTCAATGAAATAACTTTTATCGCGCTGATCTTATCATCCAGAAAAACTCCTGCTAAAGTTTCAATTACGCTGGAATATCCTTTACCGCTGGCTTTAAAAACAAACCCGATTAATTTGTCCTGATTATCAAATGCTTTATAATATAGTGTTGTGTTATCCGCCGGCGATTTAACCGGCATAAATTTCCCGGCTAGCGGCATCACCTCTTTAAGCGCTGCCTGCTCTTCTGCTTGCGCCGCCGCAATAATTTTAGGCCCGGTAAGGGCATTGACCGCTGCCAACAGGCCGGCGGCCGCCACACAAATAACCGCCAATATAAAACCGTAACGCGCCATATCTTTCACCGCGCACCTTCTTTCTTATTTATTTGATCAAACCGGATTACTTGAATAACGGAATGTTTAGAAGATGCGCGGTTCATTTAACCACCTCTAACTTTGCCCTTTTAATCGTTTGTAGTAATCGGCGGTTAGAAGGACAAACATAATTACATATGCCGCACTCAATACAATCACTGGCGCCATATTCTTTCGCTAAACTCCAGAGCATTTTCTCCGAAGCTAAATTAATTTGGCAAGGCATTAACCCCACGGGGCAACCGCGCACACAGGCAGCGCAACGTATACAAGGATCTTCATCCTGCATTTTAGCTTCATTCTTACCCATGAGCAGCAAGCCGCTGCTGGATTTTATTATCGGAACCTCGTCCGTATATTGGGCGATACCCATCATCGGCCCGCCGATAATAATTTTAGCCGGCGCCTCTTTAAGCGGCCCGCAGAATTCTATCAAATCTTTAATCGGCGTGCCAATCCGTACGAGTAAATTCTGCGGATTTTCCAAGCAGCTCCCCGTGACAGTAACGATCCGTTCAATCAAAGGCTTGTTTTTATAAACTGCCTCATAAATGGCATACACCGTAGCTACATTTTGCACCAATACTCCGATATCAAAAGGTAACTTACCCCGGGGAATTTCTTTGCCTAAAATGTTCTTGATTAGCTGTTTTTCCCCGCCCTGCGGATAATCCGAAGGTAAAACCTTAACCCGGATACCGGCAATACCGGAAAAAGCTTTTATTGCTTCCGGCTTATTATTCTCTATTCCCAAATAAACATTTTTTATCCCCAGGCATTTGGCAATTAACGCGATACCTGCGGCTATCTGGCTGGTTTTTTCAACCATTAAACGGCTATCAGCCGTTAAATACGGTTCGCATTCAGCTCCATTAATGATCAAGGAATCTACCGGCTTAACCGGATTGAGTTTTATATGCGTGGGGAAACTCGCCCCGCCCATACCTACAATCCCGGCCTCCAAAACAATTTTTTTGATATCTTCCGGAGTAAGACTGTCTACATCCTGCTGGCTTCTTAAAACAAATGCCGCTTCATTATCCAAACGATCTCCTTGAATAACGATGGCTTTAGCTCTGCCCAATACCGGATGCGGCCAATCCTGAATCGCCACCACCTCTCCGGATATGGAAGCATGTATAGGCGCAGAAACATGCGCTTGCATACCGGCAATCTTCTGCCCGAGGCCGACTTTATCCCCCACCTTCACCTCAGCATTGCATATTTTCCCTAAATGCTGAATCAAAGGAATATAAACTTTTAAGGGAAGCGGCAACTTCTGCGTAACTTTATTTTCTGAATAATGTTTATTTTCCGCTAATCTAACCATTCTACCTTCCGATTAAACATCAGGCTGGCTAAACCCAGCACGCTTAACAAACAGCCCACGCTCACCAAGATCGATACATGCGAAAACCTCTCCGCTAAAACACTGCTTAAAAACATAAATAACAGAAAACCCAAATGCATTACTATTTCCAGCGAGCTAAAAATCTTGCCCAGCATTTCATTATCACTGACCTTGTGGATAATCGTATTAGAAGCAATCATAATCGGAGAAATAATTAAACCCAAACATAAGGCTAAAATAGCCGCGATAATAAAATTAGGGTAATAATAGATGCCCAAAGCAAAAATTACCAGCATTATACCGCTGGCCACTAAGCAAAGAAATATCATTCTATAATGTGAAACTCGCTGGCCGAACCTGCCATAAACCAGGGAGCCTAAAAACAAACCGATACCTAAAAACATCACTAAAAACCCCAGGTCCTGGGTTTTTGAATGCAGGGTATTCTGTACAAAAACAATAACCACTACATAAACCGCGCCTAATGCCGACCAAAGCGCGAAGATAAGCCCGGCAGTAAAACGGATATCTTTTTTCCGGACACAATAAAGCACCCCTTCTTTCACCTCTTGAAAGACCGATTTCTTAATTACCTCTATAATCTCCTGGCCCACCTTCTTAAAATCCATCTCCACTACAAATTTTTTTGAAATCAAAAAGATAAAAGTCCCCGAAATTAAAAAAGTCAAAGCATTGAGATAAAACCCGTTTTTGGCCCCCAGCCACTCTACCAATACCCCGCTGGCCCCGAATCCTAAAACTGCCGCGATCATCCCGGTAGTATTAATCAAAGAATTTGCAATAAGCAGGTCTTTTTTATCCACTAAGTCCGGGACAATGGAAAGCTTCGCCGGCACAAAAAACCTGCCAATGGAAAAAGCTATAAAAATAATCAAATAAACCGGAACTAAACTTTTGGTATAAATCAGAAATAAAGGTATCGCTAAAACCAGCAGGCTGCGCAGGAAATCACAGGCAAACATTGTCCTGCGCCTGTCCCAGCGGTCCACATAAACCCCCGCCAAGGGGCCGATAATAAAAACCGGGATAATGGTAAAAGAAAGGACCTTAGCAATCTGCAAAGTAGAACCGGGGGCGCGCATGTAGACAAAAGCAATCAGGGCCATCTGGCCCAGCCTGTCCCCGAACTGGGAGATAATCTGCCCGCACCATAATAAAAAGAAGTTGCGGTTTTTTAAAACCTCGCGGAAATGCGCCATAGGATTACACTTGAAGATAGTATAAAAATTAAACCGATGAGTGAGATTTCCCGCCACAACAATTTTTTTGTCAGGGCGGGATCCCGCCTCAGCTAACTTATTAGCTATCTGCGGGAGAACCACTTAATACAGAGCCGATGAGTGGAATCGAACCACCGACCTTGACTTTACGAAAGTCCTGCTCTACCAACTGAGCTACATCGGCATAAAACATTACTTAACGCCGGCTAAATCAATCCGGGTTATTTTTGGCTAAAAGCTAAATAGCAATTTCCCAACATTATACCAATTCCTGTATAATAGTCAATCACCTGATAATTAACCTCAAGCAGAAAATTACAAGCTGTAATCCGTAAAAGGGCAAAGATCGGCATCTCGGTGCTATTGCCCGGATTAAACTTAGATAAAATCATTTATAACATTATGCCATCAAAATAGTTGACAAATCCACGATTCGTGGTAATATAAGGCTTAAATTAAGTTTAGAGGAGAAGCAAAGATTGAGTAGTTTCATGTACAAACCGCAAAGCAGAAACAAAAAATAACCACGCTTTGCGGATTTTTTTTCCCTAAGCCTTAAAGCTTCCGGGGATTTAGTAATAGATAGTTAACAAAGCTCCGAAAATATTAAACCGGAGCCCAATTTTAAGAAAAGGAGAAACAAAATGGCAAAAGGTAAAGTAAAGTGGTTCAGCAACCAAAAGGGTTATGGATTTGTCACTTCCGAGGATGGCAAAGACGTATTCGTACACTTCAGCGCCATCACTGGAGAAGGATATAAATCTTTAGCAGAAGGCGATGAAGTGGAATTTGAAGTTACTCAAGGCCCTAAAGGTGATCAGGCAACTAACGTAAAAAAGATATAAGTTTGCTTGTATAAATCAACTCATAAAAAAGCCAGCTCTTAACCGGGCTGGCTTTTTTATTTACTAAATACTTCTTTTAAGATGGTACAAGCGATATTCTCTGCCAACAGGCGGTTAGCTTTATCTGTACCATGCCCAAACTCCCCGCCAAAAATATCCTTAAAATATTCATTAAAGCTGGCGCTCTTTAACGCCTCTTTAAAGATCTTTTCGTTGTCGACAAAGATAACTCCTTTATCGTCAGGGAAAATCTTCTTCAGCGGTTCTACGCTGCGCACCGGGTACTGCACACAAACCAGTTTTATCTTCTGCCGGGATAGAATGTCCTTTAACCTGCGGTAGTTATGCACGGTAACCGGGTTATAGTATTCTAGCCTTGATTCAGCAGCTTTTTCAATATACTCCTGGACCTGTTCCGGCTTACCAACTTCTCTATACAATAACAGGATCGCCCGGTAAGCTCTTTCATTCTTCGGATTAGATACAATCGCCTTTTTAAATAATTCTTCTGCTTGATGAATTTTACCCTGATGCCGGTAAAGGCGCACCAGACCGGTATAAGCATTATCGTTTTTTGGATTAAGCTGGATGGCATTTTTAAATGCTTCTTCGCTCTGTGAAAATTTAAGCTGATCACGGTAGAGCCAGCCTAACCCGGCGTAGGCATAATCATTCTCAGGATTTAATTCCAAAGCTTTTTTAAATAAATATTCGACTTGTGAGAATTTACGCTCATCCCGGTAAAGCCAGCCCAGGCCGGTATAAGCGCTATCACTGGCAGGATTAAGCTGTATAGCTTTTTTGAATGCTTCTTCGGCCTGCGTAAATTTATCCTGCTCACGGTAAACTTTGCCTAGCTCAACATAAGCATTATCATTGCCCGGAGCAAACTCTATTGATTTCTTTAACAGGTCTTCGGCTTGAAAAAATTTATTTTGTTCACGGTAAACCCGGCCCAGCCCGGCGTAGGCATTATTGTTTTGAGGATTAAGCTGGATGGCTTTTTTGAATGCTTCTTCAGATTTATCAGACTCGCCACGGCTTAGATAAAACCATCCAAGCTCAATATAAACATCATCATCCTCGGGGTCCATGTGTATTGCTGTTTTAAACAATGCATCTGCCCGGGAAAATTTGCCCTGATCCCGGTAAACCCAGCCTAGGCCCAGATACGCATCGCTATTCCCGGGGTCAAGTGCTAATGCTTTCTTAAACAACTCTTCAGCCTGAACAAGCTTATCCTGCTCACGGTAAACCCGGCCCAGCCCGGCGTAGGCATTGTCGTTTTGAGGATCCAGTTCTAAAGCTTTTTTAAACAGCTCTTGCGCCCGGGAAAACTTACGCTGTTGTCGGTAGAGATTGCCCAAATGAACATAAGCACTGGGATCAGAAGGATTAATTTGGATAGTTTTCTTAAGCGGTATTTCCGCTAATGGGAATTCCACATAAACTTCTTTTCGTTTGTGCTCTATAATCCCAAGATGGTCATTAGGGTAATCCGGTTTACATAATCCGGCCTCCCGGGCCTTATTCATGATGTGCAGCCAGAGAAGCCTGGCTAATTTATAGGTTTGCAGGGATTTTAAAAATGGCGGATGTTTCGAATCAATGCTTGTTTCAAGAGGAATATAATCCCCCCGGTCATTAATCCCCATCATTGCTACCACCATATCCGGATGATATTGCGCAAGATAAGATTCCAGGTTGTTTAAAATAGTCGGGGTATTTGTGCCCCGCAACCCCTTATCAATCACGCTGAAATGTATGCCGATGTTACGTTGGTTTAATATTTCTTCCAGGAAAGGAGGATACTGGTTTTGGGTAGTGGATTCTCCCAGGCAGAGGATACGATAGGCGCCCTTCTGCTTGATGGATTGGTAGTTACGGTGCTCCTGTATAGACAAAATGATAAACCCGCCCAATCTCAGGCTGGACTCCAGGAGAATGAAAAACAGAAAAACACCTAAAACAATCAGGAAAATCTTTTGTTTAAATGAAGCGCGAAGTGAACGCATAAGGCGAATTCTTTACTGGTTATTTATTAAATACTTCTTTTAAGATGGTACAAGCGATATTCTCTGCCAACAGGCGGTTGCCTTTCTCTGTGCAGTGGCCGAAGTCTCCGGCGCACATATCCCGGAAATACTCTTTATAGCCGGATTTCTGTAACGCCTCTTTAAAGATCTTTTCGTTGTCGACAAAGATAACTCCTTTATCGTCAGGGAAAATCTTCTTCAGCGGTTCTACGCTGCGCACCGGGTACTGCACACAAACCAGTTTTATCTTCTGCCGGGATAGAATGTCCTTTAACCTGCGGTAGTTATGCACGGTAACCGGGTTATAGTAAGACCACAAATTTAATTTACCGGCCTTCTTGATATATTCTGTAAGCTGTTCCATTCGGCCGCTTTCTTCATATAAGGCCAGGATTGCTCTATATGTTCTATCATTTCCAGGATTTAGTTCAATGATTTTTTTAAATAAACTTTCAGCTTGGATGTTTTTATGCTGGAATAAATACAATCTCCCTAGTCCGGCACAGGCATCATCATTTTTAGGATTCAATTCCAGGGCTTTCCTAAAAGCTTCTTCTGCCGCAAAGAACTGGAGCTGTCCGCGGTAAAGCCAGCCCAACCCGGCGTAGGCATTGTCGTTTTGAGGATTCAATTCCAGGGCTTTCCTAAAAGCTTCTTGCGCAAACGTAATTTTACCCTGTTCTAGATAAACCCGGCCCAGCCCTACGTAAACACTATCATTATCAGGGTTAAGCTTTATTGCCTCCTTAAACGTCTCTTCAGCCTGGGAAAAGCTGCTTTGCTCCCAATAACATTTCCCAAGCTCTAAATAAAGATCAATGCTATGAGAATTATAATCCAATGCTTTTTTAAACAGCTGCTCCGCCTGAACAAATTGATTTTGTTCTTGATAAAGCCTTCCTAGTTTAATATAAGCATTAATGTTCCCGGGGTTAAGTTTTATTGCTTTCTTAAACAACTCTTCAGCACAATCAAATTCTCCTTGGCTGCGGCATAATGATCCTCGCTCAAGATAGGCATGGTCATCTTCCGGATTAAGCTGGGCAATTTTTCGCAGCGATATTTCAGCTAACTCCGGTTCAGCATAATATTCTTTGCATTTGATGCTTGCGGTGTTATTCCGGCTGCATAATCCGGCCTCCCGGGCCTTATTCATGATGTGCAGCCAGAGAAGCCTGGCTAATTTATAGGTTTGCAGGGATTCAATAGAAAACACATCTTTGGCAACAGCAGAAACTCCAACAGTAATATGTTCACCCTTATCGTTGAGCCCCATCATTGCTACCACCATATCCGGATGATATTGCGCAAGATAAGATTCCAGGTTGTTTAAAATAGTCGGGGTATTTGTGCCCCGCAACCCCTTATCAATCACGCTGAAATGTATGCCGATGTTA
>JAQTQG010000021.1 GCA_028712375.1 Candidatus Omnitrophota bacterium | reverse complement strand
GCTTCCTTAACCGGCATCGCTTCATTATTTTCAAGCCAAAGCTGACAAATAAGGATTATCGCATTTATATTATCGTTAATGCGGCAATAAATAAAACCCCATAGATCTTCAGTAACCACAAGACTTTTCTTAGGCATAGGCTCCTAATAATCCTCCCCGGTGATATTGCACATCTTCCTGTAAATCAATCTGTTCTATTTACAGAGTATTTTTGTTCTATCATTTTATTAGTTTAAACCGAATCAATCTCGATTCAACCTCATGCGAAATAAACGCATAAATTATCTTTAAGATTAAGTATTTTCTATGCTTAAAAGGAAGAAACCGGCAGATCTTATATGCACTATTTTCTATGATTTTAAAAAATACGCAATCGGTAGATTCCTGATTTTGGTATTCGAAAAAACTTAGAAGATTAAAGAAAGGTTAACCCTTCACGGATAGCATATTTGGTAAGTTCCGGGACGCTGTGGATGTTTAGTTTTTCCATAATATTCAAACGGTGAGTCTCGATAGTCTTTGGGCTGATCTTAAGCAGAAAAGCGACTTGTTTGGTGGCCTTGCCTTCCGCTAAAAGCTGCAGCACTTCACGCTCCCGATCAGTCAAGGCATAAAAAACTAAGGAATCATTTTTAAACGACTGGTGTATGAAATCTTTAACCACGATATTGGCTATTCTTGGAGAGATATATATTTCATTCCTGACTACAGCGCGGATGGCACAAGTCAATTCGTCAAAAACACAATCTTTTAACAAATAACCCGATGCCCCGGCCTTAAACATATGGAACACAAACTTCCTATCGGAATACGCGGATAAAGCAATTACCTTGACCCCCGGCATCTTAGCAATGATCTTACGCGTAGTCCCGATACCGTTTAAACCGGGCATCGCAATATCCGTAACCACTACATCCGGATTCATTTTTTGCGCCAATTCCAGTGTCGTTCTTCCATCCGCGCTCTCTCCCACTACTTTCATATCGGATTCACTATCCAATAAAACACCTATTGCCTCACGCACAATATTATGGTCGTCCGCTAAAATAATTTTTATACTCATATTGACCCCTGCATAAGGCTATTCTTATGTTCAATAGGAAGCCTTACGATAAAAGCTGTCCCCTTATCCATTTGGCTTTCTACGGCAATCTTGCCGCCATGCTGTTCAATAATCTTACGGCTTATAGTAAGCCCCAATCCCATGCCCCCATCCTGAGTGGTGCGAAACGGTTCGAATAACTTATCCTGGATTATTTTAGGCATCCCTTTTCCTGTATCTTTAATTTTTACCTCTATATGCGCAGAACCGCTTAAACCTTCCATATTTACCTGCTTCAAAGAAACTGCAAGCAATCCGCCTCCGGGCATGGCATTTATAGAATTAATGATCAAATTCATAAAAACCTGCCTTAATCTTTCCTGATCAGCTTCAATAAGAAGATTATTATTCTGCAAGCTATAATTGACTTCAATTCTATTCTCCGTAAACTCATCCTTCATTATTTCCAATATACTGCCCATGACTTCGCTAACATTAAATTTAGTTATTCTTAATTCGGAATGATAAGAATAATCGGACAGCTCCCTAAACATGCGCTCCAACCGGTTAATCTCATTGGGGACCAGCCTGCTGAATTTATCTACAAATTTATCATCTTTATGTTTTAGAGGGAACAACTGAACAAATGATTTTATAGAGATCAGGGAATTTTTTAATTCGTGAGTTATCCAGGTAGTGGCCTCTCCGATTGCCGAAAGGCGTTCCCTCTCTTTAGCTTTTTTTAGTTTCTTGGTCATAGCGTTAAAAGACCTGATCAGTTCGCCTATTTCATCACGCATCCTTATTTTGATCCGGTGATCCAATTCGCCGGCGGAAACCTCCTGAATCCTGGAAGATAACGCACTAATCGGAGACGCTAGCGCCCGGCCCATAAGTATACTCACTAAAATTGCCACCAACTCGCTAAGAATAATAATTATCCATGACTGTGCCATCATAAGCTTAGAAAACAAATAAGCTTCCACTTGCTGCTGCCTTATAACAATACTCCAGCCTAATCCCGGGATGGGCGCATACGCGCTAATCAATTTACCGGCTTCACGGTCTAGCAGTTCAACCGCTTCCGACCTGCCGGAAAGGGCTAAGCGGACATCATTTTGGGCCTTTAAATTCTCATTTTTTAACACTCTCTTTTTATCCTGATGCGCGATAAGCGTGCCATCCGCGGATACCAAAAAACCTCTGCCCGTTTGCCCGATCTTAATATTATCTACAATCTCCCATATCCCCCTTAAATTAACCTCAGCAACCAAAGCGCCAACGATACTGCCCACTTTCTTAATCGGAACAGCCATAATTACAATCGGGGTATGATTATCCAGAAGCTTAACCGTGGAAATATACTCCTTATTTGCCGCAGCAGTTTCCAATGCCTCTTTAGGATAATCCCACTTGGCTAATCCTCTGCCCATTTCTGAACTGGCTAATTCCCTGCCGGATAAATCTACGGAAGAAACACGCGTAATCACAGGCTCATTTAATGCCAACTCCACCAGAATTGTCTCCTGTTTCCAGGGAGCAGGGTAATTTACGCTCAACAACGATGCGGTAGTATTCAAAATATCTTGCGGCCCTCTGACAAAAAGCCCTATCTCATTAGCCGTAGCCGCCGCGATCTGTTGATAATTACTAAGCACCGAACTTTTCACCGCTTTGCTGGAAGTATTCATTAATAAAATCCCCAGGACGACAACAGGGACAGTAACCACCGGAAGCAATATTGCAGAAATACGCACCCATAACTTACGGTAAAAAAAATTCAATAAAAATGTTTTTATCCCTCTTTTCATACGTCTCATATTATCTGTGCCAGGGGAACGGATTGAGTTTGCTCAAGCCACATCCTCCAGTATTGCCCTTTTTTCTCCAAAAGTTCAAAGTGCCGCCCTGCTTCAGTTATTCTTCCGCGATCAATAAAAATAATATTATCAGCATAAGCTATAGTAGATAACCTGTGCGCAATAACAAATGTAGTGCGCCCAGCCATCAGGTTTTTATAAGCCCCTTCAATAATCAAACGTTCGGTTTCAGAATCAACCGACGAAGTCGCCTCATCCAAAATCAAAACAGCCGGGTTCCTTAATATTGCCCGGGCGATAGAAAGCCGCTGGCGCTGCCCATAAGACAATTTCACTCCGCGTTCTCCAACCTGTGTATTATAGCCATCAGGTAATTCTATAATAAACTGATCCGCATTAGCCAATAACGCCACCCTTTTGACATCAAACCGGCTTGCCCCGGGCCGGCCGTATGATATATTCTCTGCCACTGTGCCGCTAAAAAGATAATCATCCTGCAGAACCATAGCAATATGAGAACGGTAAGACTTTAAATCTAATTCTTTAAGATTGTAACCATCAATAAATATCCCGCCTTCATTCGGATCGTAAAACCTCAGCAGCAAATTTATTAAGGTTGTCTTACCGGCGCCGCTTTTACCTACTAACGCAATAACTTGTGATTCCCTTACCTCCAGATTAATACCGGATAGCGCCTGGCTATGATTATCGTAGCTAAAAGTAACTTCCGAAAATCTTATATTTCCTTTAATTTCTGGCAACCGCACCGGATGCTTTGACTCAGTTATTTTCGGTTTCTCATCCAAGATCCGATTAATGCGTTCAAAGGATACCGCTGCCTCCTGATAGTAGTTATTGATAACCACCATTTTAATTACCGGAAAAAATAACATGCCCAAATAAGAATAAACAGCCAGCAGAGTTCCGGGGCTGATGCGCCCGGAGAAAACCTCTCTTGCCCCGAACCAGATAAGCGTAACCAAACCCAATGAACTGAAAAATTCAGACATCATCCATAATAAAATACCTAATTTTTCACTCGCCAAAGAAGCGTTAAATATTTCCTTCTGTTTAGAATTAAACTGTGCAGCTTCATGTTCCTCCCTGGCAAAACCGCATACAATACGTATGCCGCTGAATACTTCATTTAATCTGGCGGTCAATCCCGCGTATTTAGCTCGAACGAATTCCTGCTTTTTCTTCAGGCGCGGAGTAAGCTTGAAGAAAACAATCGCAAATACAGGCATAAATAAAAGAGACACCAGGGTCAGCTTAAAATCCAAAACAAACAAAATGGTAAGGACAAAAAAGAAATTGAGGAAGGAATAAACGAAATCAATTGCCCCGCCAAAGAGGAATTTCCGGATACTCTCCACATCTCCGATAATACCGGAAATAATACTGCCTACGGGAGTATTTTCAAGATAATTAACCGATAGTTTATGCAGATGCCAATAGAGCCTGCTGCGTAAATCGCAAATAACATTCTCTCCGGTAGAGGAAAACAAATACTCGCGTATAAACCCGAAAAAAAACTTTAAAGCAAAAACAACTAACAAAATTACTGCCAGCCGATTAATAAGTAAAATGTCTTTTTTAACCAGGACTTCATCAACTAAAAGTTTAATAACCCAGGGAAAGGCTAAACCTAAAAGATTGGTCAGGATAGTCGCAAGGAAGGCAAAAGAAACTTCTTTTTTATAAGGCTTAAGAAGAAACAAAAAACCTTTTAAATTTTTATTCATTTATACTGATTATATCATAAAAAATGGCCTAATTTTCTTTAATTTTGCTTACCGTTTTATCATATTCCAGCTTAATTAATTCCGGGGTGATCCGGTCAAAATATTCTTTTTTACAGGAAAGAGAGGAAAAATTACCCTGCTCTAAATATGAAAATAACCGGCATCCTCCCTGGCACATCGGGACATATGGGCACTCCGGTGAACATTTATTCCAGGCATCAATGTTTAAAAACTCATCGTGCTTTTCATTAAACTCATCGTTATATACATCTCCGACTGCAAATTCCGGATAACCCAAAAGAGAATTGCATTTATAAATCAATCCCCTCGGGTCAATAGTCACTCCGGCATCCTGCATTGTTAAAGAACAGGCATTAATCGCCAATCCTGAATTTCTTAACTTTAAGTTCCTCTTTAACAACTCGCGTTTTATACTAATCACCTCATTAAATAACCCGTCTTTATCCAAGAATGAAAGGCAGTGGTTTAATTCAATGGCGGAAGGATTATTCTTTGGGCCTAAACGCGGGACAATGGGCGAAAATATCAAATAGTCCAGTTTACGCAAAACAGCTTCTTTTTCCAGGTAATCCAATAACCGCGGTATACTGGCAAAGTTCCCCCGGTCAAAGTTACCGGCAATAGCGACTTTCACCTTGTCTATTATGCCTTTTATATTACTTACGATCAGATCAAATGTTCCATGGCCGTCTAAAAACGGCCTGTTCTTGTCGTGCGCGGCCCTGTCCCCATCAAGGCTGATGCGCACTTCACTTAACCCCACCGTTAAAAATTTATCAATCAACCCCGGGTTTATCAGGCTGCCATTAGTAATAATTCCAAAAGAAAAATCCACCCCTTCTTTGCGCGCCCACTCCTTTAATTCCCAGGATATCTCATAAATAGGCCGGACATTCAACAGCGGCTCTCCGCCATAATAAACAAGGTGAATACGCTTAAATTTTTTCTTCTGCGCCCTTCTCTTAACCCAGCTAACGATGGAATCGCTGGTTTTTTTATCCAAAAAAACATCGTCCTTTATTGATTCTTCGAAACAATAAACGCAGCGGAAATTACAGGCATAGGTAGTAAGTATGGTTGCCTCAAAAGGAAGGACACCGGAAGCGCCATATTTTAGCTGCCGGAAAAAATCATTTAATTTAGCCTGTTCTTCCGTTTCATCCTCAACAATAATCCCGCTCTCTTTTAAGGCGGCAATATACCCCCGCGCAATTAAACCCAATTCACCCACTTTCAGCTTATCTAATCCGTCCAGGGTTTTTTTTAATTGCGGGTTTATCTTGATCAACGCCTGCGTACGAGTATTAAATAACAGATAATCGTCCGGCTTCGGATAATCTTTAACCCAAAGATTAAATTTGGATAACTTCATCTTATAATTGCAATATTATTTTGTAATCTCCATGAAAGTTATGGCGCTCCTGTTTAGTAAAACTCTGGTCGGCCGCCCAGAGTTTTACTGCGAGAGTTTTGCGTAACTTAAAACTACCTTATACGAGAGCCCTCGGTTCCCGTTGGATAACAACAGCCTAAAGGACCTACTAGAAACACATTATCCGAACCCTTTTTAATAATCTCCATCCTCAATCACCTCCTTTCTGTTTAATATACCAATCTTTCATAGTATAATACGGCATATACAAAGTAAAAAAATCATCCACATTCCCGAACTTCCCTGAAATTGCATGAAAAACAAACGGAACGTAAAGAAAACAAGCTGGCTGGTCAACATATATAAGCTGGTGGATTTTCTGATAAATTATTTCTATCTTCTCGCTGTCTGTTGTAGCTTCCGCTAACCTAAATAACCTCTCCACCTCTTTATTCTGATAAACCCATAATTTTATTAGCCTCTTAGACTCCAGAGAATACCAATCCTCCAATCCTAAGCTTTCCGCGCTATCCCCAATAGCCATAGGAAAACTCAACTGCGCCTGCGGTTTGTTCTGCGCTAAAAATTCAGGAGTCAACATCTCTTCATTATCATATAATACCGCCTTGACTTTTATACCAATTTGCTGAAGCTGCTGGCGGATCACCATAATTATCCTTTGATAAACATGGTTCCTGGTATCCACTAATACACGCAATTCTAATTTTTCTCCATTTTTCTCAAGAATCCCATCATTATCTTCATCTCTCCAACCTGCTTCTTTTAAAATCTCCAGAGACCTATTAGGATCATACCCATATGGTTTAATAGAAGAATTAAATACTGAAGATCCCGGATAAAACGGGCCAATGCATTCTTTGCCATAACCATAGGCAACTTTTTTAATTAATTCTTTCATATCAACACCGTAAGCAATCGCTTGGCGTATTTTAATACCTGCCAACAAAGAGTCAGCCAAATTATAAAAAACTGCATAATAACTATCCCAAGGAATGGCAAATGCCTTAAAGGTCAGATCATCTTTTATTATTTCATAATCTTCTCTTTCAATAAAAGTAGAATAATCGATATCTCCACGCATCAACGCCACCCAAAGGCTATGAGAATCGGAATAAATTTTAACAATGATTTTATCTAAATATGGCCTGCCCTCAAAGTAGCGCGGGTTGTATTCTAAAGTAAGTTGATCGTCCTTACCCCATTCCTTAAATTGAAAAGGCCCTGTACCAACCGGATGAGAATTAAAAACACATTCCCCCAAATCCGCTTTCTCAAGAATATGCCGGGGGACTATTTCTCTAATTAATCTATAGGCAAAATTAAAAAAAGGCTTCTTTAAAGTTATCTGAAAGGTATGCTTATCCAACACTTTAAATTGGCTAACCGGTTCAAAAAACTGCCTAAAAGGCGAATTAACTCCCGGCTCAAGAATCTTATCATAAGTAAACTTTACATCCTCTGCGGTACATTCAACTCCATCATGAAAATACACGCCTTTTTTTAGATGAAAAACATAGGTTAGGCCATCAGCAGAAACATCCCAAGATTCTGCTAAATCCGGCTCAATCTTCCCCCGGGCATTTAACCTTACCAGAGAATTAAATAACAGACCCTGTAAAGACATAGATACGCTTGTGGTAGTAAGAATGGGATTAATAATGGTAGGCTTATTGCAAGTCCCCCAAACAAGGGTACCGCCATAACGTTTTTCTTCCGCGGATATGCCTTCGGTTAAGGGGATAGTCAGTGTAAACATAATCAGTATGATATATATAATTCTACGCATCTCTCACCTAATATAATAGCAACTTTCGTGCCAAAGGTTAAAAAACAAATAATAATTACAGCCGATTGCCGTCGAGAATATGCCTATGCAGACAAACACTCCCTAAACAATTGCCTTATTTATATAATGCATATAAAAGTGTGCAAATTGTGTTTTTTAGGCACTTTTACGGTTTTTCGTTACCAATTTATACTAACTCCGCCTTCAAAGTAGCGTTTAGGAAGTGGAAAAAAATAATCTGAGCAGTAGTTACTATCAAATAAATTGTAGATATTAAGAAAACAGGTAAGGTGCTTGATCTTTTGCTGTGCTTTTAAATCAAAAACGAATTTTCTGTCTTTGGACTGGAAATCATCAAATGTCTTGTTCCAATAGTTATAGCGCCCGTTAATATAAAGATTAAAACCAATTTCATGTTTATATTCAAAACCTAAATTAAAACTCTGCCGGGGGCTGTCTGTATCTTTAACCGTTTGCTTTGCTATCCTATCTTCCACATCATTGAATGCGGCGGCGGTAAAAAAATTAAAACCCTCAAGCACCTTAAACTTAGCGCGCGCCTCTACCCCCTGCCTCCTGAATTTCTGAAAGTTTTGCTTAATCCAGTCGCCTTGAGCATCTTTAGCGTTAGAAATAGCATCAAAAACATCGGCTCTATACAAAGAAACTTTCAACCACAACCGGGGAATCGGCCGGCTCTCTGCCGCCAGCTCATACACCCAGGCCCGCTCCGGCTTAAGGTCAGGATTTACGGTAAGCCCGCTTAAATCCTGATTATAATATTTCCAAAGCAAAGGCGGGGCATTAAAGGCGCGTGACACATTCAACCGCATCAAGGTTTCGGGAATACGATTGAAATGATAAACGCATCCAAACGAAGGGCTAAGATCCTGGCCAAACTCACTGTTATGATCGTAACGCAACCCGAGATTCCAATCCCAGGGATCTAACCGCAATGAATAATTCACAAAAGGAGCTTGCAAATTCAACGCCCTAGATTCAGTAAGATAGGTCGACTTTAAAATATCTAAATCAAAATCCGCCCCCACCACCAATAAATCTTTTCCTCTGGGGCGCATCGCAGAAAGCACGCTTATTTCATACAACACATCCCTGCTGTTTATTGTCCGCCATGGAATATCCGTACCAGTATTATCAAAATCCTTTCGGGTAATATCCTGCCGGGAATTCTTAAAATCCAGCGCCAGATCAATATTATCGAAACTTTTACTCCAGCCAAGCTTA
The DNA here is from genome assembly GCA_028712375.1 of Candidatus Omnitrophota bacterium. Classification (GTDB taxonomy): domain Bacteria; phylum Omnitrophota; class Gorgyraeia; order Gygaellales; family Profunditerraquicolaceae; genus UBA6249. The sequence continues at coordinate 20,247 of JAQTQG010000021.1, read as the reverse complement.
CCATACTGGCAGCGATAAGGATCTGCTTCCCATGTCCCGTCGGGAAATTCACCGCTATTTACGTCGCCCTGGCTAAATCCAAAAGAACTGTTTATTTTACCAAATTCATCTAAATCATAAGAAACCTTACCGAACATCTTCTTTTCCAACACATCATCCCGCGGCCCCTTACCGCCTGAATCCATAATGCTTGAAAAAACATAGTAGCCTAAACTCCCGGCTTTACCAGATAGATCAAAACTTTCTTTCTGAGTGCGATACCCCGCATAAGAACCGGTTAAATTTCCCTTAGGTATAAAAGTATCGCCTGTATCTTTGGTGATAACGTTAATTACTCCACCCAGGCTTGAACCCCAAGTACTGGAAGCAGCACCTTCAATCGTTTCAATACGTTCTGCGATTTCGATAGGAAACTTCGAGGGATTAACCTGGCCGGAGGCTTGCGTATTTAAAGGTATGCCGTCAATCATTATTCTGACCTGGCGGGAATTGGCTCCCTGTATACTGACGGAGGTAGCGCGCCCGAATTCACTTACTGGCTCGACATAAATCCCGGGCAGATAACTTAAAGCCTGCCCTAAGTCTTCAGCAGGCAATTCCTCTATCTCATCCGCATAAGTTACCTGGGCATTATCACTGACTTGACTTAACCCAACCGGGACTCTATAACTAGTAACGACGATCTTCTCTAAATCAATTTCTTGTTCTTGAGCGGCTGCGCCCGCTGCCCGGCTCAGAGTCAGCCATACAATAAAACACGCAACCCATAAGTGGCGCGCGATAGTCATCAATAAAGGCTTGTTTATCACCAACACCACAAATTCATCTACCCTCAGCTGATTTTTTTAACCCCATGCTCTTCATTTTATTAAGCAGGGCATTACGGTGGATACCCAGTATTTTTGCCGCTTTTACCTGATTGCCATTAGCCCGTTCTAAAACCGCTTCGATATATTGTTTCTGAAAATCCGTACTCGCTTGCTTTAACCCGCCCTCGACCGTAAAATCTTCGCCCAGGCTGCTTTTTATGAATATATCAAATGGCAAATCACCAGGCAGAATAGTTCCACCATCTTTTAAAGCCACCAATCGTTCAATAACGTTCTTTAATTCCCGGATATTTCCCGGCCAATCATAATGCGTTAAATATTCCAACGATTCTTTAGTGAATCCTTCTATTTTTTTCCTAAATGCCTGATTATAACGCTTGAGAAAATATCCCGCTAGCAAGGGTATATCTTCCCGGCGCTCTCTTAAAGGAGCAAGGCACACCGGCACAACATTCAGGCGGTAATATAAATCTTCCCGGAATTTCCCATCCTTAACCGCTTCTTTTAAATCAACATTCGTGGCGGAAATTATGCGCACATCCACCTTAATTATCTTAACCCCTCCCAACCTCTTAATCTCCCTTTCCTCAAGAGCCCTTAAAAGATTAGCCTGCACATCCAATTTCAATCCGGAAATTTCATCCAGAAAAAGTGTCCCTTCATTAGCCAGCTCAAACATTCCCAACTTCTGGCTGGCAGCATCGGTAAATGCGCCTTTTTCATGCCCGAACAACTCACTCTCTAATAAATTTTCAGGTATCGCCGCGCAATTAATGGGAATAAAAGGCTTCTGGCACCTTTCGCTGTTAAAATGGATCGCGCGCGCGATTAACTCTTTCCCCGTTCCGCTTTCCCCGGAAATAAGTATAGTAGAATCATTTTTAGCAACCTTCTCAATTATGGCATAAACTTCTTTTATCTTCTTACTTTTGCCGATAATATTCTCAAACTTCGCGTCCATCCTTTGAGAACGCAGATAAATCACTTCTTTCATCAATTTACCCTGCTCTACCATTTTACGGGCAACCGTAATTACTTCATGCACATCAAAAGGTTTAGTAATATAATTACAAGCCCCCGACTGAATTGCTTCCACCGCCTTGCGCGCACTATCAGTAGCAGTCGCCATAACTACCGGCAGATTTTCATCGCATTCTTTAATCTTACGCAGAACCTGCATACCATCCATATCCGGCATGGCAATATCCAAAAAAACCAGGTTTACAGGTTCTTTGGCTATTTTATCCAAAGCCTCCTGGCCGCTTTTAGCAGTAACAACTTCAAATTCTCCCTCCAGGATAGCCTCAAATGTTTCCAGAACCGCTAATTCATCGTCAACTACCAGAACCATAGGTAAATTCTTCGAATTACGCATATATTTCCTTCCTAATTTTCCATATTATAGCATACAATCCTGCTGCTTAATTAATTAAAATCAAAAAGCAGCAGAAATCCATATTGCTTACCGGTAAAACTTGCTATAAAATGTAAACAAGATATGTTCCTAGCCGGATAAATACTAAATATGCATTTTAAACTAAAAACTACCCAAAAATTAACATATAGATTAGAATTGACCGCCCAAATGAAGTTAGCGATTAACCTGCTGCAGATGCCGCTGGCTAAACTCAAAGAATTCGCAACAGGACAGGCTGAAATAAACCCTTTATTAGAAATAGAAACCGATACCGGTCAAAAGCTCGAATCAGATTACCCTATTCCTGAAGATATCCCGCCTGAGCGCAAAAACCATAATCTCGACAACGAAGAAAAACAAGTTTATTTAGAAAATATTATCAGCACTCCCGCCAGCCTCCAGGAACACCTCCTAATGCAATTACGATTAATTAGCAATTCTGAAAAAGATTATAAAATCGGAGAATTGATCATCGGGCACTTAGATAATAACGGTTATTTCCGGCACTCCACAGAAGAGATAGCTAAAGCCACCCAATCAAAACTATCTCAAGTTGAAAAAATCTTACTTTTAATTCAAACCTTTGACCCGATTGGAGTGGGAGCGAAAAATTTAAGAGAATGCCTGTTACTGCAAATAAAGGCAAAACCCCTGCTCAACAACAGCCAGGCCCTGGCCTATCTAATTATAGATAAATATTTGATATACTTGGAAAAGAAAAAATATAAATGTATTGTTAAAAAACTCTCTGCCGAAGGTAAAATGGTATCTCAAGAAGAGTTCCGGAAAGCGCTAGATACCATCGCAAACTTAGAGCCCAAGCCAGGGCGCCTCTTCGACACAGAAACAGCTGTCCGCTTAATCCCGGATGCTTTCTTAAGAAAAAACAAGAAAAAATACGAGGTCATCTTCAACAACCGGGAATTGCCGCAGTTGACTATTAATAACCGGTATAAACAGCTGCTCAAACAAAAGGATACTCCCAGGGAAACTAAAGAATACTTAAAGGAAAGGCTCAAAGCAGCGCATTTTTTGATTGACGCGGTAAAAAAACGCAAAGAAACAATTCAAAGAATAATGGAAGAGGTTATCTATTTACAGAATGATTTTCTAAACCACGGGGAGTCAAATTTTAAACCGTTAATTTTAGAACAGGTCGCCAAAAGAATAGGCAAACATAAATCTACAGTAAGCCGGGCCATAGCTAATAAATATATTCAGACCCCTTGGGGGATTTTAGAATTACGTTATTTCTTAAGCTCCGGAATCAAGCAGGAAAACGGACAATTTCTTTCATCCAAAGCAATCAAATCAAAAATTAAAGACCTGATCGAAAATGAAAATGAACCTTTAACCGACCAGAAAATTACTCATTATTTTAAACAAAAAAGAATATCTGTCTCCCGCCGGACAATAACCAAATACAGAGCCCAGCTTAAAATACTTTCCTCCAAGTCAAGGCGGAATTAAACCGGTCCAAACTCAAGCCGAACCTATATACTTTTCCACCAAAACAGGAAACTGCCTGGTGTCTATCGGTTTTGCGATATAATCATCCACGCCCAAAGCAAGGATCCTTTCTTTATCGCCTTTCATGGCCAGGCTGGTTACCGCAATCACCTTTATATCTTTAGTCAGCGTGTCGCTTTTAAGTATTTTTGCCACCGCGAATCCATCTATCCCCGGCATTTGCATATCTAAAAGAATTAAGTCCGGCTGAAATTGGCGCGCCATACTCACACCTTTTTCTCCATCCTCAGTCTGAAGAATTTCATAGCCGCGATATTGCAGAATATCTGACATCAATAACCTGTTTTTCTCATTATCATCTATAATAAGTATTTTTTTGGCCATTTTTTATCCCCAAAGCAAGCTAAAGAATACAGCCGGCACTATAATTTCACGGGTATCGTAAACATAAATTTTGAGCCTTTGCCAAACTCGCTCTCCACCCAAATCCTGCCTCCATGCAACTCAACCAGCTTCTTGGTTAAGGCCAGGCCTAAACCTGTACCTTCAACCGTTTTAGTATAACTAGACTCAATCTGGCTAAAAGTTTGAAAGAGCTTCGAAAGGTCTTCGGGTTTTATCCCGATACCAGTATCTTTTACGGAAATTTCTATACAATCCGGGATCCGCCTCCCGCCTGGCTCCGGCGCAACTAAAGTAGCGTTTGCCAGACGTTTCACGCCTACCTTAACCTCGCCTCCATCCGGAGTAAACTTCACGGCATTAGTTAAGAGGTTAAACATTATTTGTTTAAGCTTCTTTAAATCCGCTACTATGCTAATATCTGCTTGAGGCTCAACATCCAAAGATAAATGTATATTATGTTTAAGGGCTTTCTCCCCAAGCATGGTTAACGCAGGCTCAAGGACATCTTTTTTTAAAAGTAAACTGTCGCATTCCAGGTCCATTTTTCCGGCTTCTACTTTTGATAAGTCCAGAATATCATTAATCAATCCTAAAAGATGCCGGCCGCTGGTACTGATATTATCCACATACTGCCGTTGTTTTTCATTCAACTGGCCAAAAAATTGATCCTGCAGAACTTCCGAAAAACCAATAATGGAATTAAGCGGAGTCCTTAATTCATGGGACATATTAGCCAAAAAGTCGCTTTTCGCACGATTGGCGGCATCTGCCTGAAGTTTTGCTTTTTCCAGTTCATGCTTTTGCTCAAAAAAACTTCCGATTATACGGATAATATCTCCGAATTCAGTCCGCTCTTCCTGCAACGCAGCCGCACATTTAGTATTCTCATCTTTTAAAGCACCGGATATTAACTGAAGCGGAACCTTAACCCACTTAGCCAGCAAAACTATAACAATAATTAAGAATATCCCCAAAAACGCTGTCATTATAAAAAAGGAGTTTTTATAACCAAGATTGAAGTTTTTAATGAGCAGCGATTCTTTCCATCCGGTTATTTCAAACGCCGGATGGCCATTCCAGTCATTAAGAAGCAGGCTAAAAGTAATTATCCCTTTCTCCGGATCTGAAACAATCGGTAAGCTTTTCTTTTCGGAAAGAGCAGTTACGGTTATATTGCATCCACATAATTTAGCAATTTCATCAATATAACCTTTATCCCAAAGCCGTCCGGCTAAAAAATACCCCCGGGCAGGAGTTTTTCTTTGTACATCTTTGCTGGGATGGATGCTGGCGCCGCGGATCTCCAGTATACCTTTCGGGGTATTAATGTAAAAATGGCAAAGTGGCCCGCTAGCAAAAAGCCCGCTTACCCCATTACCGGTAAAAGGCAGCTCTTTAATATCAGTATCTTTAAAATTATTTATAGAATAGATAAAGGAGTTATCGCGTCCGTATACCCATATTACATTCGCATTATAAGCGGCTAAGGCAGTATTGATATTTTCAGCAGCCCAAGTTTTATCGCCGCTGGCTACAAAATCAGCCATCTCATCCCAATAAGTATAATCGTAGGCTAAAGTATTCAGCGTCTTGCCTTTAAGCTCAAGTATCCTTTCAAAAACCAGCCGCATCTGCTTTTCTTCATTAGAAAATAGGGTAATTAGCCTTTGCTTCTCAAGCATCTTCTGCAAGAGAACAAAAGAAACAAACACCATAATAATTGAAAGAAGCAAAAATATTATTTTTGTTTGTACTCGCATGTTTTCTTTTTAAATCCCCTGGCTAGTTACCCTTTGCCGGCAAAATTTCTTTTATCCTTTGAATAATTTCCTTGCGGTTAGTCGATTTAGCAATAATCGGCCTGCCGGAAACTATTCCGTGATGCGCCTTAACTTCTTCCTCAGTAATTATGCTAGTAAGAAATATTATCGGTATATTTTTAGTCCTGTTATTTTTCGATAAATCAGCCGATGCCTGGCCGCCGTCTTTCCCGGGCATCATCACATCAAGCAGTATCAAATCAGGAATATTTTCAATAGCCATTTTCAAGCCGGATTCAGCGCTGCCAGCCTCCAAAACATCAAACCCTTCACTCAACAAAATATCCCGATAGAGCCAACGCATTTTTTCGTCATCATCTACAATTAATATCCTCGTCATCGCTACCTCCTTTTCACTTATACTGACCCGCTGCAGGTTTCCCGATAAAATTACGCTCTAAAATGCTTGTTTGAAAAAATAAAAATCCGAATAATAAGCCTCTTTTCAGTTTGATGATTTAATTATATGCGCAATAATTTGATATATCAAGAGTATTCTGAACCCAAGAGGTATTTTATTTTAGATTCCCGTTAAGATAGCATTACTCCCCTTGTTTTTGCAGCCAAGACTTTTCTACTCAACAGGGATTACCGGGGATATTTCGCCGAAAGCCGGGAAAGAATGAGCCTTAAGCCATTTACGCTTAAAATAACGCCTGGTCATTAAAAATGCCTGAACCAGAAGCGAAATGTTCATCGCCCACCAAACACCGGAAGCTCCCATCTTCAATACAAACGCCAGTAAAAAACTTGCCGGTAAACGCACCAACCAAATACTTAAACCTACAATCTTCATCACCGATTTAGTATCGCCTGCCCCGTTTAATGCCCCGGAAAGAATAACCCCCCAAGCCATCACCGGTTCGCAAAGTAATGCAATATAAATATAACGTATGCTTTCCCTAACTACTGTTTCATCCGGCGAAAGAAGCGCGGCGACAAAATACGCATTTGCCATAACTAAAGAGGTCAAAAAAAGTATTACTATTACGCCAAATCCGCTGGTAACAATCCCGATAAAAAAAGCACCCTGTTCATTCTTCTCTCCGAGCAAATTCCCCACCACCACCGCGTTTGCCATATTAAAAGCAAAAGCAGGAAGAAAAATCGCTGATTCTATTTTAAGCCCGTTGGTAAAAGCCGCCATAATCTCAATATTATGCTTGGGCAAAGCAGCCAGGATTAAAAAAAGCACCATTGCCCCTAATTGCCATAATACTTGCATTAATCCTGCCGGCCAGCCGATACGGACAATCGCCTTAACTACAGGAATAGAAAATTTAAATATCCTGTTAATTCTCAAGCGGAGAAAGAACAAATTCATACAACACCCGATAAAACTACTAATCACGGTTGCCACAGCAATACCCGCAAAACCCAACGGGGTTCGAAAAGCAAGAACAAAATTAAGGGCCGCATTTATCAGGCAGACAATTCCCATGGTAAACATTGAACTGCGGATCAAACCGCTGGCACGCATAATCCCGTTTGAACTGATAAGCAGATATGAAAAGATAAGCCCGATAGAATAAATTTGCAAAAGTTTTATAGCAGGCCCCTTAAGGACAACCGGGACATTCAAAACATTAATAATACTGCCTGAAAATACAAATCCGATAATTGTAGAAACAGCGCCGCATACCAAGGCAACCGCCAGCGAAGAATTAACCGCGGCAACAAAATCATCTTTTTTCCCGGAAGTATAAAGCTGAGAAACCAAAGCTACCGCCCCCACAGTTAAAGCCATAACAATAATACTCAGGATAAAATAGATCTGCGAAGCTAATCCATAAGCCGCCTGGATTTCCTTGCTGATTTTTCCGGCTACGTAGACATCCGCTAAACCAATAAGAAATATAAAAGACATAATCAGCGTCATCGGCCAGATCATTGACCAGCTCTGGCGCAATAACTTACGGGTTTTTTCCTCTTTAAATATCCTGATAATCTTAGAAACTGGCATTTTACCTCTTGAGTGAAATACTATATTTTTTTATTAATCCTACCGGATGGTAAGATTGCTTAAAAACGCGCAATCCGGCAACCCCTAAATCCTGCTCCAGATTAACATATTTAAAATCTTCTGCATTAGCCCGCAGGAAATCATTAAGCATCACCTGATAAAGCCCTGGGATTCCCGGATCAGCTTTGAGTATATGCATTACTAATGTTTCAGGATTAAGGCGTTGAGCTATGGCTACCGCACAAATTCTATCCTTTAACCTGATAACTCCGCAGTTTAGGTTGAATTCTTTAAGATGCCCCGTTATTTCCCGGATTGCCTGCCTCTCGTTATTTAACCCCTCCACCATATCGCACCCCTTAATGGAACACCACAGTTGCTCAAATTCCAGAATCTGCCCGGCATCTACAGTTTTGGCATCAACATAATCATATTTATATTCAGATTTGAATTTATTGATCTGATTGCGCTTTCCATCATATTTTCTTCCGGAGAGATTAAGCAAATCGCTAAAAGAATAGAGATAATCAAAATTATCCCTGTCTTCTTCGACTTCAAAAGAATGATTATTTTTAAAAAAACCGGCCAGGTATTCAGGGATACGGCAAAATTTTCCATCAGCATCATCCAGAACCTGTTTTATTGAACCCTCGAGATTACCTGAACCGATAGGCTGCATAAAACAAACCGGTTTGCCGGCATCTGCCCGCAGGACGATTAATCCATTTAGCAAAGAAACTTGATAACCGTAAACCCGCCTCCAGCTGAACAAATTAGTAAAAGTAAATTCGGATATTTCGGGCGGGTGGTTCTTAAATGCCGCATCAAAGAATTGCTTGTGTTTGAAATCAAGGGGGACAAACTGGGGATAATTCGGAATTAGACTCATGCAATCTTAAGCGTTAAACTCGTATGTTATGCAAAAAATGACGTTATCCGCTGAACCAAAAGATACCTCGCTAAATATATCAAGTTAATTATATGTGTAATGGTTCAACATATCAAGGGCAATCTGGCTCTAAACAAAACAAGCTTAACCAGAAATACCGATTTTATCCGGTATCTTCAGGAAGAAATAATGCAATCATCGGACAAAAAATACATACGGACTATCTACCATAAAAACCAAACATAATTAAAACAAATACCGGAATATCTATTTTAGAAACAAATCCGGTTTGGTTTTTCAAAGACAAAATCCCAACAACCAGGCCCAGATTAGAAAAAGCCCTCTGCAACAATATTTGTTGCAGAGGGCTTAAAAGAAAGATACTGCCTTTTCAATATCAAACGGAAAACCTCCCTGAATTTACAAGGATATTACCCAGTGTGCAATATATAATTTAACGCCAGAGAAATATTATGCTCTAACTCTGAGAATTAACAATTACCAATGCTTCCTTTAACGCAGGAGAACTTTCACTGGCATTTTCTTCTTCCAGCTTCAGAATATCCGCTAAACATAATAATAAATTATCTGCGTAGGAATTAATTTGCCCTTTCTGCACACAAGCTGCCACCAGCTCTTTAATCCGTTCGCCGGAAGGCAAGATCCCGGATTGCACCATATTACTAATTAACCGCATCTCCCGGTTAATATCGATTTGTTCCAAAGCCGCCTGGCTTAACTGCGGTAACTTGAAATTCAAACCGCTAAGACTACCCATGGGCTGGATAGTCATAGGTAAAATACGAAAATCAATACCACCGGGCGCCTCAGCAGCAGCTCCTGTATTGACGCCAGCCTGCCCGCTTCCATTCGCATCCGGTGATTTAGTAACAACGCCTGCCCCGCTATTAGATGCATCAAAATACCGGAAAGCCATATAAAAAATACTTACCGCATCCATCAGGCCTTCATTGGTAGAGATGTCCGGCAAGCGCATTAAAGCGGCATCACGATAAAATCTTTTATCATAAATCTCCTTATCGTAACCGATAGCTTTATTGCTGGCTTGGCCGGTTAAAGCGCCATAAGTAGCTTCGGCAAACAACCGCCTTACTTCATCAGGCAACATTCCATCGAGCTCATCTTTAGCCAGCCCGAATGTACGCACCTGTGCCTGCTCAGCACTGACCGTATCCAAAGACTTTACAAAATCCACCAGTAAATCAAAGGTAGCATTACTGCCATCAAGCCTATCCTGGCCGTTAGCATGCTGAGCGGTTGTGCCAATACCATAATCCGTCAACCCCACAGAGGCTAAAATTGCCCCCAATATATCGGCATTAGGTTCAGCGGTATAAAACAACGGAGCCAGCAGCCTGCCCCTATTTTGGCTGATAAGCATAAGAGCGGCGAGCTGTTTAGCCGCATTCTTCATCGTTTCATTTTTCAAGTTACTGCTAGCAACCCCCGCCAAATCCGAATAACACTGCTTTAATTCACTATCGTTAGCTTCTATTTTACGCTGCAATTCCATGGCCCGCTGTTGATCATTGGCTAAAACAGCTTCTTTCATTTCTGCCGCCAGATGGCGATTCTCCTGCTGAAGCCTTCTAATTTTATTTACCAACGCATCAAAAGACGACAAGGGAACTGTCTTAAATTCAGCTTTATCTGCATTTGCCTCGATTTTCTCCCGCGCTTCCTGCAATAAAGCTTCCTGCTCATCCGCTCCCAAACTTCTGGTCCCGGCGGCATCAGCAAGATGCGTCTGATCAAAAAACTCTCCATTGCGAACCTTTTCAACCTGATCATATCTTTCTTTTCTGGCATCTGCCGTTTTGGAGATAGTATTCAACGCTTTTACCAGCAGTGCTTTAGCTAATTCCACCATCGGCTGATTTTGGCCGTCAAATATCCAGAATAGCCCGCTTTTATCAGGCTTATTCATATCTGCTGCGCCGACATTGGCTATCGTAAGATCCAGATTATGTTCTACCGCCATTCTCGCCGAACGAAGCAATCCAAAACGCACGGTAAATTCCTGAAACCATAAATTAAACTTAGCATTGGCAAACGGCGAGATGTCTTCCTTAACGTAACGGATTACAGATACGCCTTCGGTAACTTTCATGGGAATAAATCCCTCTTGATCGATCACAATGACCAATGGATTCTTGCCGGTCTGTTTCTTAACATCACGGATCTTATTCTGCAATTCATCTTCCCCCACCGCCACAACCACCCAGGATCCCATTCCATTTTTTCCGTTACTTTCAGGAAAAAGCTGTTGTTTCTGCAAGGCTTCGAAACGTACATTAGACGACCTTACCGCCACAATCATTACCTTGGGATTTAATTCTTCGGCTAAAATTGCTGCGCGTAAAGCGCTGTTTTTATCGGGATTATTCCCCTCTTCTCCTAAATAATGCTTGGCCTGCTGACGTAAGACACGATTCAATTCAATCACCGGCAGCCCCTGCCAAGCTAAAGTAGTCAGGCCAGATTCGCAGTATTGGGTGAATCTTCCCCCGGTAAACTCTGAAAAATCAAATATGGCAATATCTTTATTTAAAATACCTGATTTTTTTAGCCCCATTGCAAAAGCATAAAGCCTGCTGGTTGCCGGATTCGCGGAAGTAGTAAATACCATCCGCTCAAAAACATCATTAAGCGTTTTAATCTCTATTTCGCTAAACACATCCTTGTTGATATCCGTAAAAAGGGCGGCCCCGTTTTTACCTTTATTAATTTCCCCAAAATGCTTGATGAGATTATTCACAAAATTCTCGGCTTCGCTTTCACTCATGCCGTTTTCAATAGCCATTAACCTGGAGAATTCACAAAGTATTTCCTGATATATCATTGCCGGTTCATCGGTAGTCCCGGATTTAGAGCTCATATCGACTACCACTGCCTTAATTGACCCGTATTTTTTTACCAAATCCTGAAATAACTTTTTAACGCTTATCCCCAATCTGTCTAAAACAATCACATCTCCGCTTTCACCATTCTCACCCCAGAATTCTGCTTCTGAACTATTTGATAGGCCTTGACCGCCGATACCGATATGCGCTAATACCCTTCCTCCGATCTTTTTGGTTTCTTCAACCCAATTAACGATATTCTGGACATATTTCGTTCTTAAAGCACCCATCGTATCTTTATATCCAAAACGGCTTACCGGCTTATCTTCCGCGGGATCTGTAAATTTATATTCTTCTCCCTGATTTTCCAGGCCTTGCGCCGTTTTCACCCGCTCTGATTCCAATATATCCTGGGTCTGGAGTTCGGCTATTTTCCCGCTGAAAGCAACTTCGGCATCGGCAAATTGACCCGCAGCAACATCGACTGCTGCGTTTTGATCATTTAAAGCCTCGACAGTCGACAAATCCGCCCCTTTACCCTGCATCGATATTCCTGAAGCAGGGAGATCTGAACTACCGTTAAACATGCCGATATTTTTAGAATCAGCGGATATCGCCATTGTCCCGGAAGTTAAATCCATCCCGCCGCTAAAGTAACTCCTTATCATTTGGCCCGTCGGAGTGGAAACAGGCTCTTGAATATTATATTCGCCCTTTGCGAAAGATTTCTGGTATTCCTTAAAGTAAGTAGTCTTGGACCAAGGTTCCTGGGAAACCAGATTCGTAAGGTCTTTAGTATTAATGGAAGCAGCATAGCTGCCTGATTTTCCTGTGAAGCGTAACTTAAACCAACGGGAAAGAATTAACGAATAATATACCTGGCGAAGAGCAGAATATTTCTTACTCGAGTTTACCTCTTTAGTCAATTTAGGTATAATAAGTTCCCTGATAAGCTGCGAGGAATAATTATTCAGTTCTTTGGCGCGTTCATCTTTAAAATTATAATTAGCTGAATCCTTAAGATAATCCTGCTCTAACATTACTTTAAGGGTTGCCTTGTAAACATAGGCGGCAGAGCCTTTTGATTCCCGGATAATTATCTCACCCGGGACTATCCAGGGACGGGTAAGAGTAGGAATAGTGATATTATCGTTGCCATATATCTCTCCAGCTTTTTTGTAGATCCTCTCCCAATATTCCCTGCCTTCGGAGGTTTGCGGAGAAGTAAATGAAGCGGTATCTTTTTTAAGCTGAAGATCGGCCTCCAGCATAATCTTACCTATATCTGTCTTGCCTAAATACTGATCAATGATTTGGTCTTCAGAGTCCGGCCTAAGATTAACCCAGAATGCTTTATCCGGAAGGCTTAGCCCGATTAAAAAATACTTTAGCAAAATCCTGGTTTGCTCTTTAGCCTGCTTATTGTCTAATTGCTTAACATCACCCTTATCCAAAAGTACCTTGAAATTATCATTTGCAGGGTCATAAGAAAAATACCTCAACTCTACCGGACGGAATTTGTCTTGAACTACGCCGCTGCCTGTTTTAGAAAAGTAACCCGCAATATTTAACTCTGCGGCTACCTGGGCAAAGCTTGTTTGCTGAAACAGTAAACCAATACTTAAGATTAACGATAAAATTTTCCTTGTTTTACTTTTCATTGCTTAGCTCCTTTTTTAATCTATTTATTATTGAAAATAAAAAAACCAGAAAGCGCACTTTCCTCCCGTGGCATTCTGGTTCATAATTACTTGTAGATACGCGCCTTCACCCTCCAGGGAAGACGCTTCTTACTGATTCTTTTAGAAATATAACACAAATTTATACAATTTCAAGTTTTTTTTGGTTTTTTCTGTTTTAAAGTAATTTTGAAGTAATAAAGAAATTCCTGCTTAAGAAGCGGACCTTTCATAGGCAGGCAGCAATATTCGATAATAGGCAAATTTCCTTGGTTATAAGATAAATAAAAGCTATCCTGCGCTAAAAGCAGAATGGCAGCCCATCCAGCCAAACCCTTGCGCTAATTAACAGAGATTAACAACATCTTGCGGATAATATAGTGAAAGAAACAATAACATATAATCTCTTAAATGACGCGTTATCAAAAAATTGTTTTTTATATGCTCCCTTCCATTTTCCCCTAATTTTTTAGCGTATGCCGGGCTGCTTAAGAGTTGTTTTATAGCAAAGCCTGCCCCTTCAACTGAATGACAAAGCAAACCTGAATATTTGTGTTTTATTTGTAAAGGAATGCCCCCAACATTTGAAGCGACAACAGGCTTGGCTTTCCATAAAGCCTCAGAAACAGTTAGACCAAATCCTTCCTTCAGTGACTTCTGGACAACTACATCCGATGCGCTTTGTAAAGCATTAACCTCTATATCATTCTGCGGTAGTAATAAAATATGTATATCCGGGTCTGCTTTGGCCTTCTCCTGCACCTCTTCTAAGACTTTAAAACCTTCAGGGTCATCCACTGCAGTGCCTCCAGCCAGAATCAACTGACAATCAATATATTTTTTTACCTGCAAATAAGCTTCAATTACTCCTATAGGGTCTTTTAAACGGTCAAAACGAGATATCTGAATAACAATGGGCTTATTTTTTTCAATCTTATATTTTCTCAAAACCGAATTAATCGTTTCCTGCGGCAATTCCTTATTTTTATCGCTTAACGGATCAATAGAAGGAGGAATTAAAAATTGCCTGATAGGCAGCTTCCGCGAAAAAGCCGGAGCAGAGAATACTGCTGAATCGTATCGAACGATAAAATCCATAAGAAATCCCCAGACTCTCTCATTAGGGTTAGAAACATCAATATGGCAACGCCAAAGCCATTTATTAACGGCTTTCTTTTTTATTAGCGCTATTGGCTGCGGGTCATGGACAAAAACTATATCTCCATAAATGTCAACATTCTCAATATTTTCCTGGCTTGTCTGCATAAATACCTCAAAATCACTTTGAGCTACCTCTTCAGCCCGGCCATGTAAAACGTTATGAAACTTTTTTGTCACTGCAAAAAACTGCTCTCCGCCCTTTATCACATCCCATTTCGTATCTACTTCCAGCTCCTTCAGCAGCGGAACCATGCGGTTTAATATCTCCGCCACTCCGCCACCTACAGAAGTAGAATTTATATGCTGAACAACCTTACCCTTTAACCGCTCACCGAGCAATCTTAAATCATCAATAACCGCCTGCCCCACCAAAGGAATATATTCTTCTATTTTTACCATTTAACCAACCATCTTTCTTCCAATTATCTGGATAATTTTATTTCTTAGATCCTCTAAAGTACGGGTATAAGGATCGAAACCGGAAAGCTCATTCGCTAATTCTTTATCGCCTAAAGAATTTTCTATCCAGTAAGAAAAATCATTCGTCGGCTTTTCCAACCGCAAGCGCGCTTCAAAAATATGAAAATAAATAGAATCGATAGTAATCTTCTTCAAAACCTCCACAAATTCATTTAAATCATACACAATATAATTTGTCGGTAAAATAAAACTAATGGATTTAATGAAATGGAATTCTTCCCCGGATCTGGCAAATTTCAATTTGGCCAACGGATTATTATTCAAATAATTTTCAATGGTTAAAACGATTTTCTCCCGCAGATCCCGGATAGTTGAGTACTGCATCGTATCGATACTTACCAGCCTTTCCCCCAATTCATCTTCCCCAAGAATATCCACTACCCAGTAAGCAAAATCGTTAGGAGGCTCGGGAGAAAGATACTGATGCTGCTGCAGGAATCTATGGGTGTGGTGATAGATGCACGAACCGGAGACTCTCTTAATAATAGATAAAAGCTGGCCTAAAGTTGAGGCGCGTAATCCGGTCAACTCTGACAAATGTAATCTCGTACAAAACTTAAACGGCTCTTTTGCTTTTATTAATTCCGGCATATTATTTTTAACCTAAATAGTGAGAATATATTTCAAAAAAGTATGCACCTCTTTAACATTTTTAACATAATATTTTGCTTGTGAAGTAGCTGTATGCCCCACAGATACAGTCAACCCTCTATTTTTTAGCGCTTTAAAAGCATCTTCATCTGTAGAATCGTCACCGATATAAATCGGGATAATCTTACCGCTTTTCGACAAAGCTTCCTGCCTGGCTAAAAGCCACAAAACAATTTTTCCTTTATCCCAAGGTACTGGAGGTATTACTTCCAAGATTTTCTTCCCGGGCCTGATCTTAATCTTATTTTTTACTAAATACAAAATAACGTTTTCGTGAAAAATAGTTTTAATAAAGGGTACCTGTTGCCGATCAGACAACCTGAAATGTACGGCTAAAGAAAGCTTTTTATCTTCTACAAAAACTCCTTTTATTCCAAAAAGTTTCTCTTTGAGCCGGGCCTTAATATGCTCCAGTATTTTTTTATAACCCAAAGGCACTTCCATCTCGTGCTTAATCTTCGGCCCCTCAATTTGAAAACCGTGATTGCCTGAATAAATAATATTTTTAAGGCCTATCTTTTTTTCTATATCCGCTAAAGACCTACCGCTGATAATTGCTATTTTACAATTATCTTTCTGCGACAATGAAATAAGCAACTTTTTTACCTCTGGTGAAATTATCGCTTCATCCGGGGTATCAACAATGGGGGTTAACGTGCCATCACAATCAAGGAACAAAAAAAGATACTTGCCTTCTAAGCTTCTTTTTATTTTTTCTAAATCATCAAAAACATAGCGCATTCTATATTATTCCACTTTCTCCTGCTCATAGTTTATTGCCCTGATCGGATAAGGGATGTTAATCCCCTCTTGATTGTACCGTTTATACAACCGCTTAATAAACTCATGTTTTATTAAATACTGATCAACAAATTCCCGGGCTCTTAAGATAACTGTAAATTTTATACAAGAATCACCAAAAGTATGGTAGCGAATGAACGGTTCAAAATAAGCTACTCCTCCGTTTACCTGCGCCATAACAGATTTTGCTACTTCAGCAGTAACTCTCTCCACTTTCTCCAGATCGCTTTTATAATGCACCCCCAAATCAACTAAAACTGCCATTTCTTTATCCGGTAAACAATAATTAATAACAACCGCTTTATTTAATTTGTCATTCGGGATAAGCACTAGGTTATTGGACAACATTTTAATCTTTGTTGACCGCCAATTAATATCAACTACATAACCTTCCTCCCCTGATTCTAGCTTAATATAATCACCAACCCTTACCTGCTTTGCCACAGTAATATGAAAACCGGCAAAAAGATTGGTCAGGGTATCCTGAAGAGCCAAGGCTACCGCTAAACCACCCACTCCTAAAGTAGCTAATATCGGGGTTATGGATACCCCCAAGCTGTTAAGAATTACCAGTGCGCCGATTGAAAAAACAAAAATCCTGGCAATGTTCTGAGTAAGACTGGTAACCGGTAAAGTAGAATCAATTCGAGAAGCATAAAATTTTATCAGCCCAGATAACAGATTCGCTAAAACTAACACCGCAAAAATTATACCTAGGATAAGAATACTCTTACTCAGCACCTGAATGATATTTACCGGAAGATTTGAAAATTGTAACGCAAAATACAAAGCCAACATCAGGCATAAAACTGTAAGCGGGCTTTTGATTGCTCCTATAATAATATCATCCAACTGAGAAGATGTTTTTTTAGCCCAGCGCAAAAGACGATTGAAAATTATCTTCTTAACAATGAGCCCGATGAACAAAACTAAAATAAAAATAATCAATGGCATAAACATCCCCGCTAAGCTAGAAAGCCTCAAAAGCATATCTTTATTCATTTATCCTCGTAAGTTATATTTTCTTTAAAGCAACCAACTCATTAATAATATTTGCTGCCCAGCGGTAAATATTATTCTCCGCTATTATCGCACGCATATTTTCCATCCGCCTTCTTTTTTCTTCCTTGGGCATCTGGATGGCCAGCTTTATGCTATCGGCAAATTCCTCAATTGAATACGGGTTAACCAAAATAGCATCAGTGAACTCCCGCGCTGCCCCCGTAAATTGGCTTAAGATCAACGCGCCGGATAAATCATCCTTCTGCGCAACGTACTCTTTAGCCACCAGGTTCATTCCATCATGCAGCGAACTGACAATACAAATATCCCCCAACTTATAATAAGGCTGAATATCATCCTGGGAAAAATGTTTTTTAAGATAAATTATCGGTTTCCAGTTCCCATCAACATGTTTCCAGTTAATTCTTTCCACTAATTCGTCAATCTCTCCGATTAAATCATGATAACGCTTAATATGCGTACGGCTGGGGGCGGCCAGCTGAATAAAAACAAATTTTTTCTTATATTCAGGGTATTTATCTAAAAACCTATCAATCGCTAATATTCTCTCTACGATACCTTTAGTATAATCAATCCTATCTACGCCCACAGCCACAATCTCATTCTCAAGTTCAAATTCTTTTTTTAGCTTTTCTATCTGCCTTATCGGATCAACCCTAAAGGAATCATCGCCTATGTGCGGATTAATGCTTATAGGAAAAGCCCTGATAAAAGTTTCCTTTCCCGAACGCACCACGCTAAATTTTTCAGTGTCTACGCGCGACTCAAGCAGGCGGTTAGCAGTATCTAGAAAATTGTTGCAGTGATTCTGAACATGGAAACCAATCAAATCACACCCCAACATACCCTCAAGAATTTCATTTTGATAGGGGCAAATCATAAAAGCTTCCGGGGTCGGCCAAGGGATATGCCAGAATAAAGCTATTTTTGCATCCGGCCGTTTATCTTTTATCATTTTTGGTAAAAGAGTAAAATGGTAATCTTGAACAAATATAAACGGGCTAGTCGCGGGCAACTCATTCAAGATACTGTCGGCAAACTTTTGATTTACTGCTTTATACATTTGCCAGTCTGATTCTTTAAAAACCGGGCGTGTATGCGTGTTATGGCATAATGGCCATAACCCTTCATTTGAAAATCCATAATAATAACCCTGCTCTTCCTCTTTATTTAACCATACTCTCTTAAGAATATACCGGTTATCTTCAGGGGGTACGCCAAGCTTATCTTTTGAATTCACGAATTTTCTATCGGCATTACCGCTGCCATGGGCAACCCATGTGCCGCCACAAGCAGAAAGTATGGGGTGAATTGCCGTAACCACTCCACTGGCAGGCCTTATACACACCGCTTTTCCCAAACCATCATCCAAAACATGCATATATGGTTCTCTATTAGAAACCACAAATAAAGAGTTATCCCCCAGTTTTGCATGAATAAGATCTTTAAGCTTAGCTTCAGTCCAAAGTTCTTCTTTTTGCAAGCGCACATGCGCCTGGTCTGATATGGTGCGGCGAGCTACCCTTATGCTTAAAGCAACCTGCTCAACTTCACTAATAAGCTTGCCAAATTCACCTTTTTCCGCGAACGGCTGCAACTTGTCGGTTTCTCCCCTCTGGAAATGCGTAAACCATTGCGTTAACCTACGCACAGGTATAATAAAAATCTGCCTTTGGATTAACAAAGCAATTAAAACGATTAACAAAATAAGCGCTATAGAAGTAACGCTAATCTTCCTCCACAGCTCAGTTAAAGTAGTAAACATGTAAGAAGTATCATAAATTACCTCAACCATGCCTAATACATTATTCTCATCATCTAAAACAGGCAAAATATAACTATACACAGAATATTCTTTATACTGCTCCAGGGCTCCACGCGGATTTTTCGAAGATAAGATATCTTGAAGATACGGCCTTTCTGCTTGCTTAAGATCAAAGAAGCGTTCAGTAATCGCTAATATCTGGCCGTCTTTGTCGTAAATAACACAACCCTGCAACCTTTCTCTTTTCTGGAAACTATCGACTAAACGATGGGCTTGTTTTAAATCATTATTAATAAGGATATATTTAGCGGATAAATCCAAACTTTCAGCCACGGACCTAGCTTTTCTTTTTAAATCATCCATAAGCTTTTCTTCCGTAAAGCGGGCTTGCATCGTGCCTGAAATGGTAAAACCAAGCGCAACTAGGATTAATATGGGCAGAATAAACAAAAGAATTCTTTTCATGAGATTAACCTCCTAAAAACAAAATTGCCACCCTGCATTTACATGCAAGATGGCGGCCCGACCATCTAAGTGACAACCCTCTGAAAATACTTAAGTACTTTCAGACCACTTATAGAACTATTTTATATTATACTACTTTAAATAAATAATCAAGCGGTATCTCCCTTGAGACCAGGCAACAATATTGCGCGGGAAATACAGCTAAACAAAAAGGTTACCGGCTAAATACAATCCCTTTAACTATGCCCATATTTCATACTGCCTATCGCTTCGCTTGGAATGATTTCTACGCGGCAAGAAACGAGGATAAATCAGGCTATTGTATTTTTATAAGAAGAGTTTCTACAATTAAATAAGAATATTAACGATGCTTATTCTGGGAAATTTTCTTTAACACATAAAATAGTAAAACAACCACTAGAGAGCAGATTCCAAGATAGGCTTTTTTCTTACTGACTGGATGAATATCCAAACTCCCCGAAGTTATTTTCTTTATTTCAGAAGCATGAATATCCAAATCACCACCATGCTCTAAGCAGCTTCGATGAAACGTCCCTGAAACTT
>JAQTQG010000020.1 GCA_028712375.1 Candidatus Omnitrophota bacterium | reverse complement strand
CAAAGCAGGGCCTTTAGCCATATTTTTCGTACCATAATTAATTTTTTTTACCCGTAAATCCTGGTTAGGTTTAAGCTGGTTTGCAACGCCCATATCTGCAACCACCACCCGGGCACCAACATGCTTTGCTAAAACATTTATACCTGCCCCACCGTTTAAAAAATTATAGACCATCTGAGCAGTCACTTCCTTGGGATAAACGCTTACCCCTTCATCCGTTACGCCATGATCTGCAGCAAAAGTAAAAATAATTTTGTTTTCCAGTGCCAGATTAACCTTTCCGGTAACCCCACAGATTTGTTTCGCCAACTCCTCCAATCTTCCTAAACTACCCAACGGCTTAGTTAAACTATCCAATTTTCCTTGAGTCTTTTTTACAATTTCAGAATCAATCCCATCGATGGCTTTAATTACTTTTTTTATCCTTTCCATTTATTTTTCCCCTTTAACATTTAATGGTATGCCCGCAACCATAAAAAATACCTCATCAGAATTATTTGCCGCTATTTGATTTACTCTCCCGGCAACATCACGAAAATCTCTACCCAGTTTATTTACAGGAACCAGCCCTAAACCTACCTCATTAGAAACTAAAATAATCTTGGATTTCTTCTTATTTAAAACAAACATCAATTCTTCGATCTTTTTTAAGATCTGCTGCTGGCTATTTTTGGAAAGAATAAGATTGGAAACCAAAAGCGTTAAACAATCAATAAGAACACAATCAAAACTATTCCCTAATTTCTCTACTAATCCTGCCAGATCCTCAGGCACCTCGAAGGTTTTCCAATGCTTTGGCCTTGATTCCTTATGCAGCCTGATACGCTCTCGCATCTCTTTGTCTAAACCCAGGCAGGTAGCAATAAAAGCTACTTTTTTATATTGCTTAGCTAAACTTAAAGCATAGCTGCTTTTGCCGCTGCGGGCGCCGCCTAAAATTAAAGTTATTTTATTCATTATTCACTCAAATATGCTTTATTGTTAAATTTATCGATTTTATACTTATTGCTTCTATATTCCACAATTGTTATACTCGCCGGAGATGGAACATAACCCCAAAAATTCTTGTTTTTTAATATACTGCTTACAAGCATGCCGATTACCCCGCCGTGACAGACCACGGCAACAGTCTTGCCGCGATTAAAACAAAGTATTTTCTTGATAACTCTTTTAACTCTTTTTTTAAAAATCTGCATCGGCTCTGCCTGCGGAACCCGTCCCTTGTATGGGTCACGCAGCCATTTTTTATAAACTTCAGGATACTTTTTCATAATCTCACTATGCTTTAGCCCTTCAAACACTCCAAAATTAATTTCCCTTAAACCTTTTACTTTTGTGAAACCGCCGTTTCCAAAAAGTATATACCTAGTTTCCAAAGCACGCTTTCTATCACTGCAATAGACTTTATCAAAACTAATACTTTTAATCATTTTGCGCAACTTAATAACCTGCAACTTTCCCGCCTGGCTCAATCTTACATCCTGGCAACCGCAATAACGCCCCTGCTTATTCCATTCGGTTATACCGTGACGGATTAAAATTAGTTTTGTCACCATTATTTCTCTCCCGGAACCAAAACTATATTAGGCTTACCAGTAACCGAATTATTATTCACCAGAACAAGGGTTTTATAAACCGCTTCGATATTTTGATAAGTTAGAACTTCTTCCGGACTGCCTTCTTTAAAAATAATACCTTTATCCAAAAGCACGATGCGATTGGAATATGCGCTGGCTAAGTTCAAATCGTGCAAAATCATTACAATCGTAAGATTATTTTTCCGGTTAAGCTTCTTCAATAAATCCAAAGTCTGCACCTGATGCCCGATGTCCAAATGAGCAGTCGGCTCATCCAGGAATAAAAGTTCGGGCTCCTGCGCAAGAGCACGGGCAATCACTACCCGCTGGCGCTCACCCGCGCTCAACTCATCAATACGCTTATCTTTTAAACTCAAAGTATCTGTTAGGTGCAGTTTTTCCCTGGCAATCTCAATATCTTTTTTAGTCTCATACTGCAGCCGTTTTAAATGCGGTATCCTGCCCATCAAAACCAATTCCATAACTGTAAACGAAAAACCAGTAGAGATATCCTGGGAAACAAAAGCTATCTTACGGCAGAATTCTTTTAAATTCATCCGCACAATATTTGCATCATTATAGTAAATTTCACCTTTGTTTGAGGGGAGAACCCGTGTTAGCAGGCGCAAAAGCGTAGTTTTCCCTGAACCATTGGGGCCGATAATTACCAAAAAATCACCCTGGTTTACATCCAAAGACAGACCCTTAATCACATCTTCTTTATAGTAGCCGCCGCTCAAATCTTTTATCTTTAATAAAACGCTCATGTTATTCTTTTTCCTTTTTTGAGAAGGATAATAAATACCGGAGCCCCAATTATCGCAGTAATTACGCCAATCGGTATTTCAATGGGCGTAAAAAACGTACGCGATAGCAGATCGCAAAGAATTATAAACACCGAAGCAGCCAAACAGGTGGTTGGAATAAGGATTTTGTGATTCGGCCCTACAATCAAACGCATCATGTGCGGAACAATCAAGCCGACAAATCCAATTATCCCGCAAATACAAATGAGGCTGGCAGTTATTAAAGCAGTAACCAGAATAATGATCTTTTTTATACTTTGCGTATTTATACCCAAATGCATAGCTTCTTCTTCTCCTATGCTAATCGCATTGAGATCCTGAGCGAACAAATATATCAGACATATCCCCAAAATAACGGGAAAAGCAACCAAAAGCAAAAGCTTATAATCATAAACCTGCAAGCTCCCCCACAACCACCAGTTCATTTCATGCATTGCCTCGTTTCCGAACAAAGACACCAGAAATACGATTAGCGAAGAAAAAGCGACTGAAATAATTACTCCCGAGAGAATTAATGACTTATCCGCAATCACTCCTTTCTCCCGGGCTAAATTATAAACTATGACGATACTAAGCGTGGCGCCCAAAAATGCCGCCAGCGGCATATAAAGTCTTGAGATACCTAAAATCGCCGCCGCTACCGCCGCTAAACCTGCCCCGCTGGAAGTTCCCAACAAATACGGTTCAGCCAATGAATTCCTTAATATTGCCTGAAGCGCTATTCCGGAAACCGCCAATCCGCTGCCCACCAAAACTCCTGCAACAATACGTAACAGGCGTAAATTAAAAATTGCCTGGTTATCCTTAAATAAAAGATTGGCTGCCGGGATATTCACTGCGCCTTTTAATAAACCGAGGATTACGGCAACACCAAGTAATAACAATAATAACAGGAGATTTCTTCTTAAACGCATATTTATTCCCCGGGGTATAATCTTTTGTAAATCTCCGCCAATCCGCTGGTTATCCTTGGGCCAGGCCTAAGCAAAGTATCCGGGTCGATATCATTAAAAACCCGCCCGTTCCTTACTGCATCTATTTTATCCCAGCCAAAACGCTGCTGGACCAATTTTAGAGGCGCTTCTTGATCCATATACGCCAGAATAATACATTGCGGATTAAGGCTAATTACTTTTTCCGCACTAAAATTGCAATAAGGCCTGATAAGATCATGGGCAATATTAATTCCTCCTGCCAGAGTAATTAACTCATCCACAAAAGAACCTTTCGCCGCGGTCATTAACGGCTCATGCCATATCTCAATAAAAACCTTAGGCCGCTCTTGGTGTAAAATTGCCTTTACCCGGGTAGCTATTTTTTCAATCTCATCTTTCATCTTGCTGATTAACAAAGAAGCTTGGCTTTCCTTATAAGTAATCTTTGCGATCGCATTAATAGTTTTAAACAATTCTTCCACATTCACAGGATCAGCAACATAAACATTAAGATTAAGCTGCCTTAACTGCGCGACAACCGGAGCCTGTTCAAGCCCGGTGCAAAAAATATAATCCGGTTTCAAAGCAATTATTCTCTCTATATTCGGACTGCTAAAATTACCTACTTTAGTTTTACTCTTTGCCCGGTTCGGATAATTACAATACGTACTCACCCCTACAATTTCTTCATCTAAACCCAAAGCAAAAAGTATTTCGGTAGTGGATGGTGCCAGGCTAATGTAGCGTGATTGTGCTAAAGCCGCAGAGCTAAAAAATAAACAAATAAATATACTTATAAAAATAATTTTTTTCATATATAAAACTAACTACCACAAGCCACAACTTGCAATCGTAATACTCTAAAGAAACATAATTCTACTGAAAAATAAAAATGCCCGACCTATAGTACTTTTTGTACTTAAATCGGGCTTACCAAAAAAATAAAATCTTGACCCGATCCACGAGGTATTTATTCCTTAATATAGGCAGGTCTTCTGGCTCAAGTTTCATCCTAATTACTGCACCTTCCCATCCTGACTTTCCTCAGGACAGTGGCTAGGCAGAGGCGTGTGCCGACGCAATTCCTATTTGCGTCGGGCGCTCTTGCAGCTTTCGTCAACTTTTACAGCGGCGGGACCGCATCCGATTTGGCCACCAGGCCGCACCAAACACCTATTAAACGTTGGGTGGCCGGCAAAGCATGCCTACGGATTTCCCTTAACCTATATTTATACTACTTAAAATTTCTTCTTTACTTTAACACTCAAGAATTATTTGTCAATAAAAATTGAGCACAAATAAAAATCTAGCGAAATCCTTGCGCGTAGCGCAAGGAACTAAAACTCAATTCCCCGGCGCGCTTTTATCCCTTTAGCATAATAATGCTTAACTTCCTTTATCTGGCTTACCAGATCTGCTGATTTCACTAACTTAAGATGGGCATCTCGGCCGGTAAGCACTAATTCTATATTCTTAGGAACATCTTTAATCAACTCAAGCAAATCGGCCAAAGGAATCAGCCCCAATTTCACAGCGACATTAATTTCATCTAAAATAACCACATGGTATTTTTTTGCAAGAATAATTTCGTTTATCCGCTTCAGGCCGGACAAAGCCATCTGCACATCAAGTTTTTCAGGAGATTTTTTTATAAAACAACTCCGGCCAAACTGCTCAACTTTGATTCTATTTTTTTTAAGCGCCTTAATCTCGCTATAGCAACGCCCCTTAAGAAACTGTCCGATATAAACTTTTAACCCTGCACCGGAAGCCCTTAAAGCTAATCCTAAAGCGGCAGTAGTCTTGCCTTTTCCATTTCCCGTATAAACCTGGATCATCTCAAGTTATCCTCTACCTGCCGGCAGGCAGGCATTCCAACTTAAAACGCCTAATGCGCATAAAGACGAAACAATCAACCCCGCGCAGACCACCCCGGTAACAATTGCTAAAAAAGCATAACGAAAACGGATCTTAAATAAAGATGCCGCAATCACCCCGCTCCATGCTCCGGTCATCGGCAAAGGAATAGCAACAAAAATAATTAACCCCAGAGCCTCATATTTCTGAATAGAGTCGGAATTTCTTTTAGTGCGTTCAAAAATCCAGTCGAAAAAACGCGCCCAGGCCTTAAATTTCCTTAAAGCACTAGTCACCGGTTTAAATAAAAAAAGTGCCGGCGCCACAATCAGGCAATTTCCTAGCACGGATAACCAAAAAGCTTTAATTAAAGGCATTCCGAATGCCAATGCCAATGGAATCGCCCCTCTTAATTCTGAAACAGGCAAAGCCCCCACGATCATCACCACAAGCTCTTTAGGCAGTTGGTCTAAATATTGCGGTATAGTATTAAGCATGTTTAGGCGGCCTGGTAAACTCCAGGATCATAAAACGTAAAAATC
This sequence comes from Candidatus Omnitrophota bacterium, assembly GCA_028712375.1. GTDB lineage: Bacteria > Omnitrophota > Gorgyraeia > Gygaellales > Profunditerraquicolaceae > UBA6249. The sequence goes on along the minus strand of JAQTQG010000020.1, from coordinate 23,894 downwards.
TTAAAGTGTCAACTAACGGATTAATTTTACTTTTCTGCCCGGAATAGATTGTCTTCACCGGTATAGATTCAACTTTAAAACCCAGATGTGCCGCCTTAATTAAAATTTCTGATTCAGTTTCATACTTAGAAGTCAGCAGGACTATTTTACTCAAAAGTTCCTTTTTTATAAGACGAAATCCGCATTGGGTATCGGGAATATCCTGCTTAACAATTAAGGAGATAAACTTAGACATTAAAAAATTAGTGGCCACCCGTAAAGCAGGCATCCCTTTAGTCATCCCCATGCGATTACCTACGATTAATGCGCTTTGTGAATCTTTGGCTTTTTGAATAAAAGCAGGTAGGTCATCGCAGGAATGCTGACCATCACCATCCATACTGATCACAGCATCATATCCATGCTCAAGCGCAAAATTATACCCCTTAATTAAAGACGCGCCTTTACCCATATTTTTTAAATTAGCCAAAACTCTAGCCCCACAGGCAGCCGCAATTCTAGCTGTGTCATCAAAAGAGCCATCATCAATGATAATAGCCTCCAAGCCTAATTTAGTAATTTTCTCAATTAAATCCGCGATTGCGCGGGATTCATTATAAGTAGGAATAATTACACAAATGCGCACCCGGTCATCCTTCCAATAATTTAACCTTTACCTGTGAAAGGCTAGGCTCTACCCAAAACCTGCGAAAAACATACCATTGTTCCGGGTATTTACGAATATAATCCTGATAAATATCTCTATAGATACCGATTAAATCTTTTACATCTTTAGCTTTATCTGCGGTAGGTAAAAATTCTATTGGTTTTTCTATCCGCAAAGTAAAACTATTGTCCGGATTCCTAAACATAAACCCCGGAACAATACTGGCACCGGTCATCAAGCTTAAGGCTGCCGGACCTTCGGGAAAATGCACTAGTTTGCCAAAAAAATCAACTAAAGTCCCTTTACCAGAAAAATCACGGTCACCGACTAAAGCCACCATATGATTCTTCCTGATTTCAGAAATACAACTGCGCACTGCTTTACCCATCGCCACAACCTGCACCCCCTTACTGTTTCTCTGTGCATCAAAAAAAGCATTAACTTTTTTATTCTTATGCGGCATAGCTACCGCCCAAAAAGGATAACCTAACTGCGCAATCACCACTCCGCCTAACTCCCAGTTTCCTAAATGTGCAGTTAAAACAACTACGCCTTTACCCTTGGCCAGGACCTCATCAAAATAAAATAGATTCTCGAGTTTTACATTTTTTTCTATATATTGACGGTCCAGTTTTTCAAAACGAAAAAAATCTGCCAGATATTTAGCAAAATTCCTAAATACCATTTTACTAATTTTACGCAACTGAATATCTGATTTTTCGGGAAAAATAACTTTCAGGTTAGCCTGCACAGCTTTTCGGTCGGCAAAAGCAAAAAAATAATACCCTTGGGCTAAAAAGGACGCTAGAGAATAGACTAACCTCAGTGGTAATATTAATGCCAGAATTTGACCAAAACGGTAAATATAATAATTAAACACGATTTATAAACTCAAGAGAAGCTTGGCAATATCCAGGCTTGCGCCAGGCTTAGCAATCTGCAAACCGGCAGCTCTAAGCCGGTCTAATTTTGCTTTATTATTTAACAAATCGTCGATTACCTCGCATATTTCCTTAGGTTGATCCACTTTGACCGCTGCTTGTTTTTGCGTTAAAAAATTAGTGTTGTTTATTTCCTGCCCGGGTATAGGTTTAACAATAATCATTGGCAGCCCCATACTTAATACTTCCGCAGTAGTAACCCCTCCAGGCTTAGATATAATTACCTGAGAGATATGCATTAATTCGTGGATGTTCTGAACAAACCCGAATAGACGTATGTCTTTTTTATAATGCTTAATTTTTCGCTTTAACGATTTGAATAATTTTTTGTTGGTTCCGGTAACAATCAATTCCTGGATATCGTGCTCACTTTTCTCCAGCGACTTTACAATAGTCTTAATCGGACCCAGCCCTTGTCCGCCGCCCATAATCAATACAACCGGTTTAGCCGGATTAAGTTTGATTTTTGAAAAAATTTCCGCGCTGTTTAGTTTTTGATTAAATTTAATATCAAAAGGTATTCCCAAGGATTTAATTTTAGAAGGTTTAACACCTTTTCTCTCAAGGCGTTCAGAGACCTCTTCTGAAGGAGTAATATAATAATCTACCGCATCATAAACCCAATAAGAATGCGGAATATAATCCGTCAACACCGCGACTAACGGCAAGCTCACGCCATAAGCCTTCTTATAGTCAGCGACCATGCCACAGGGAAATGCCTGCGTACAGACGACTAAATCAGGCTTAAAACTATCAAATAACTTCTTAAGCTTAGGTGAGTTAGACTTATGGATATGCCGCTTAATGTTTTCCAGGCTCTTAACTACGCTGGGATTATCATACAAATAATCCCAAATCTGAGGAGTACGTTTAATGACTTCCATGTAAATACGATTAATTACTTTTTCTGAAATAGGATTAGTGTAATTGAAGGCATTAATGTTGAGGATCTCCGCATCCGGATGTAATTGCTTAATGGCTTTTTCGATAGCCATAGTAGCGCTACGGTGGCCGGAAACCTCAGATATATACATTAAAATTATTCGTTTAGGATGCATCAAAACTAATCCTCCAATATCTCCGGGTTAAATTTTACCTTCCCGGCAAAGTTCTAGAAAAGTATCCGCGACTACCGGAGAAAACTGTTTCCCGCTTAAGCTTCTAATTTCGTTAATCGCAGCAGCTTTATCCAAAGCTGTCCGATACGGCCGGTCGCTGTTCATTGCATCAAAAGAATCCGCCACAGTAATTACGGAAGCGATTAAGGGAATCTGATCACCCTTTAAACCTTCCGGATACCCTTTACCATCGAATCTTTCATGATGGTACCTAACCCCTGAAACAGCTCCCTCTAACTCTTTAATTGACTTTAATATATTTACTCCAATCATTGGGTGGTCTTTAATGCGGTTATGCTCACCAACCGTTAAACTACCTCTTTTATTTAAAATATGCTCCGGAATGCCGATTTTACCGATATCATGCAGTAAACTGGAAATATGTAAATCCTCTAAAAATTTACTATCAAAATTCTTCCTGGATTTTTCTCCCATTCTTTGGGCAATTTCCATACTTAAATTTGTTACCCGGCTGGTATGCCCGTGAGTATAATGATCTTTGGCTTCAATTGCCGCCGCCAATGCTACCGTCGTGCGGGTAAACAACTGATGTTTGCGGTCTAATTCCAATTCTAATTCCTTAAATAGTTGGGCATTTCTGATTGCCATAGCTACGCTGGAATTAAGTGCAACAAAGAAATCCAACTCTTCATCGACGAATTTTTTTTCATTATCTTTTTTCCCCAACAACAGGAGGCCCAACAATTCATCGCGAAAATAGCTGGGAATACAAGCCACCGTCTCTAAGAGCTCCATCTGATAAAGCACTTGGGTCAGCTGTTGCTTAGTTTTCGATTTTATTTTATTGGTTTTTAATGCTGATTTTGCTTCGCTAAATAATAATGCCTCTCTGCCAAAAATAAAATTACTTTTATGATCTTTAAAAAAACGAATCAATACGTCATCTTTATCTATGCAAACTAAATCCAGAGGGATTTTTTTATGCAAAGAGCCCTGGGTGACAGTCAACAAATATCCCTGCTTTTCTTTATTATGCAAAAAGAAACTGGCATGGGCAATTCTTGCTTTATCTACCATCATCCGCACGATCATTTTAATCAAAAGATCAGGATCATGCACAAAAATCATGTTTCTTGCTATACCTTCTAATTCTTTTTTATAGTCAATGGCCATTTTTAAATCTTACCCAGAAGACGGTTACTCCTGCCTGCGCTGGAAACTAATTTTTGATGGATCCACTTTTCAAGATACTTCCTGTGAAAACGCCAATCGGTGCCGATTTTAAATGCCGGGATCTTTCCTGCCCGGGCATATTTATGCACAGTCAACGGATGTATGCTCAAATACTGAGCAACTTCTTTTGTCGTCATAATTTCTTTGCTAATAACCATAGCTTACTTTCATTTTAGTATATTTAGACTAATCTTATATATACTAGAGAAGCCAGATATTGTCAATACATTCATACAAATCAATAATAAACAAGTATTTTTATCTGGTAAAGATCGGTTATATAGCAGTATTTAGGCTAAAGGGTGGACAACAACAATCAAAATAAGCTTACTCAATTAAGCAAAACGCCTACTCACTTTCATTAATCACGGCTAGAATTTGCCCCACGTTTACAATATCCCCCTCGCTATACATAATTTCAGAAATTATACCCTTACAAGGACTGGGTAAATTAAAGGTAGACTTATCTGTAATTAATTCCACTAAATCATCGTTTTTATTTACCATTTCGCCGTCCTTAAAAAACCAATAAGAAACGGTCGCCTTAGTAATTCCCTCCCCTAATTCCGGTAGAACGACTTTTATCATGTTAGCCTCCTAATTTCTCCCCAGTTCCTGGCATCCGCAAAACTACCCCTGCCGCCCGCAAAGAAAAACATTAACTTACCGACCCATTTAATTTAATGACTCGCGTATTGATTCTGAAAAAGTAGGATGCGCAAAGATTATTGCTTTAACTTTATTAACTGTAAGGCCTGCGGATATCGCTACAGCCAAAACTGCAATTAATTCCGTAGCCAGCGGTCCGATTATCGATGCTCCGATTATTAATCCTGTCTCCTGGTTAACGATCACTTTAACAAACCCCTCTGTCTCATCAATAATGTGCGCCATAGCATTAGCCCGGAAATCGAATTTATAAACTTTAATCTGCAGGCCGCAAGCAAGCGCTTCATTTTCCTTCATTCCCACGCTGGCAATCTGCGGTTCAGTAAAAATACAGGCAGGTATAGTTAAGTTATCGGCCTTTTTCTTATTCCCTAAAAACATATTCTCAACTGCGGTTATACCCTGATAAGCCGCATAATGGGCAAGCATTATTTTAGAAGTACAGTCTCCGGCGGCATAAATATTATCCCGGCCTGATTTCAGGTAATCATCAACTGCTATTTTATTGTTTTTAAGTTCTACGCCTGCATTCTCTAAGCCTAGCCCGTGAATATTGGGCAGGCGGCCGACACAAACCAATACTTTAGTATAATTCTCTGGATTAAAAGCCGCAATATCTGCGTTAACAACAACTTCAATTCCTTTTTTCTTAAAAACCGTCTCAATCTTTCTGCCAACATCCCTATCTTCGGATGGTAAAAGTTGCGGCAGTTTTTCAGCCAACGTTACCTGAGACCCTAAAGCAGAAAACAAACCGGCAAATTCACACCCAATAACGCCTCCGCCAACAACTAAGAGAGATTGCGGGATCTCAGATAAAGATAGCGCCTGATCGCTTGAAATTATTTTTTTCTCATCGAATTTTAACTCTGGCAGGCAAACAGGCTGGCTTCCGGTAGCAATAAGTATATACTTAGCATTAACTATGCGATCATTAATCTTTACTTCCTGGGTGGAGATAATTTCAGCCGGAGAATTAATAAACTCAATACCGGAAAGCTTACTCTGCATCCCCTGCTTTAACCGGAGGACAACCTGATTCTTTCTTGCTTGGATAGCGGATAAATTTACCCGTAAATTATCTAACTCTAAGCCAAAATTAGGAGCTTTTTTAGCAAGAGAAAATACTTTTGCGCAGGCAATTAGCGCTTTGGTAGGAATACAACCGTAATTAAGGCAAGTCCCGCCGATTTGATGGGAATCAACAAGGCAGACCTTTAAATTCAGCTCTTTTGCTTTTTGAGCAGCATTAAACCCCGCCCAACCTGCTCCGATAATCACTAAATCATACATAGATGTGTGATTTTAAGCCAATATTTGTGAAGTTGCCTGAGCCACAGCCGCAGCAGATTTAGTCAGTACAGCTAATTCTTCTTTCGAAAGATCTAGTTCAACAATCTGTTCAATGCCATTTTTTCCCAAACGGCAGGGAACGCCGATACAGGTATCCTTAATGCCATATTGCCCATTAAGGTAACTACATAAACCGATAGTGCGCTTTTCATCTTTGACGATCGTTTTTACAATTGCGGCAATTGCGGCTGAAGGAGCAAAAAAAGCGCTCCCCGTGCCAAGATTAGCTACAATCTGCGCCCCCCTATTAACAGTATTATTAATTAAAGATTTAATTTTATCATCGCTGATAAATTCATCTAATTTTACGCCTTTTACTTTTGCAAAACTGGGCAATGGAAGCATGCCTTCACCATGGGCCCCCATCACCAATGCCTCGATATCCGTAGCCGGCAGATGCAATTCTTGCGCAATTAAATTAATGAACCTGGCAGTATCCAGGCTAATCCCCATACCGAAAAGTTTATTCGGCTTAAAACCGGTAACTTTTAATGCATAGAAAGTCATGATGTCCAATGGATTAGTTACAATCACGACAATTGCATTTTGAGCTAATTCTTTAATTTTTAAGCATACATCTTTTAAAATCTGAGCATTTTTTAACAATAATTCTTCACGTGTCATCCCGGGCTTACGCGCTAACCCGGCCGTAACTACGACAATATCTGAATCTGCAACCTGCGCGATATCATCGCTACCCTTAATACTATAATTACTTTTTAGCAATGGACGGGCATCCTCTAAATCCAAGGCTTTTCCCAAGGCCAGCCCTTTAACGATATCAATCAACAAAACATCTCCCAGCCCGTCTGCAGCAATACGCATAGCAGCTAAACTACCGACATTTCCTGCCCCAATAATTGAAATCTTCACCCCGCCACCTTCTTTAAGATTAACGTTTTAATTTATCAATAATCGCATCCGCCATCTGTGACGTGCCAACAGCAGACACATCCAGAGGATCAGGTTTTAAATCATAGGTTACGGATTTACCTTCGGCGATTACCTGGCTGACTGCCTGTTCCAATTTATCAGCCGCTTTATTTTCTTTTATATAACGCAACATTAAAGCGCCCGACAAAATCATCGCTGTAGGATTGGCCTTATTTTTCCCCTTATACTTAGGAGCAGAACCATGCACCGCTTCAAAAACCGCCATTTCCCTGCCAATATTAGCTCCCGGAGCTATTCCCAAGCCACCGATAAGGCCTGCACAGAGATCAGAAATAATATCTCCGTAAAGATTAGGCAACACCAAAACATCATAATTGTGGGGTTTTTGCACCAACTGCATCGCCATATTATCGACAATTGCTTCTTCAAAAATTATCCTGCCGGAAAATTCAGCAGCTACCTGGCGGGCAATCTGCAAAAACAAACCATCAGTAAACTTCATTATATTTGCCTTATGCACACAGGTAACTTTTTTACGATTGTTCTCTAAGGCATATTCGAAAGCAAACCGGACAATCCTCTCTGAAGCAAACTTGGATATCGGCTTAATGCTAATTCCTGAATCATGGCGCATATTTTTTTTAGTATCTTTTTCGATTTGCGTAATCAAACTTTCGGTTTCAGGTTTGCCTTCCTGAAATTCTATGCCCGCATAAAGATCCTCACTATTTTCCCGCACGATAACCAGATTAATATCTTTAAAACGGCTCTTGACCCCGGGATAAGTTTTCGCCGGGCGCACACAAGCAAAAAGATCCAAAGCCTGCCTGATTGCTACATTAACAGAACGAAACCCGGTACCAATCGGCGTAGTAAGCGGCCCCTTAAGGGCAACTTTATTTTTTTTTATTGAATCCAATACGTTCTGGGGAAGAAGTTCTCCGGTTTTCTCCAGCGCGTCCTGGCCCGCTAACACGCTATCCCACTGGATATCAACACCGCAAGCTTCGATGCATCGAACAGCAGCATGAGACACTTCATAACCAATACCATCCCCGGGAATCAATGTTATTTTATGCGGCATCTAAACTTTTAATTCTCCGTATTTTTTATAATAATTAACAATACCACCCTCTATCAAAAGATCCTGCATAAACTTTGGTAAAGGTTTAATTTTCAAATCTAGGCCCTTGGTTAAATTCTTAACTAGCCCCTTATCTAAATCAATCTGCAGCTGGTCACCTTCATTGATCTTACTGGTATCAGTCTCAATCAGCGGTAACCCGATATTAAAACTATTGCGAAAAAATATGCGCGCAAATTGCGGAGATAAAACCGCTTTAATCCCGGCTTCCTTAATTACCAAAGGAGCCTGTTCGCGGCTAGACCCCATCCCGAAGTTATTGCCGGCAACAATAATGGACTCACCCGGCACAATCTTTTGCGCAAAGTTAGGATCAATATCCTCCATAATATGTTTAGCCAACTCTTTCATATCGGTAATTGCAAATTTATATCTGCCGGAAATAATAAAATCTGTATTGATATTATCACCGAGTTTTATGCTTCTTCCAATAATGCTCATAGTTGTTTAAACTCTTCCTTATTTTTTATTTTTGACATCGCTACATCCAAAGTAATTAATTCTCTCTGCATCAAAGTTTTAAGGCAGCTGTCCATCGTATTCATACCATATTGCATACCGGTCTGCATCGCTGTAGGAATCTGCTCGATCTGCTGTTCCCGGATAAGATTACGGATACTGGCAGTGGCCACCATAATCTCGGTAGCCAATACCCGCCCTTTTCCTGAAGCATGCGGAAGCAAAAGCTGCGAAACTACCCCCTGCAAACAATCAGAAAGCTGCAATTTAACCTGCTGCTGCTGATGCGGAGGAAAAACATCAATAATCCTGGAAACTGTCTGCGGAGCATCCGGAGTATGCAGCGTAGCTAAAACCAAATGCCCGGTTTCCGCCGCGGTTAATGCCGTAGCAATCGTCTCCAAGTCCCGCATTTCACCCACTACAATAACATTTGGATCCTGCCGCAAAGCATGACGCAAAGCCTGAGCAAAAGAATGCGTATCCGCATAAACTTCACGCTGCTTAATGATACTCTTTTTATTAGTATAAATAAACTCTATTGGATCTTCAATGCAAGTAACTAAGCACTCACGCTCCCGATTAATCAAATCAATCATCGCCGCCAAAGTCGTTGTTTTACCCATACCGGTAGGGCCGGTAACTAAAACTAAACCATTCGGCTTACGGGATAAATCCGAGATTATCTGAGGTAAACCTAATTTTTCAACCGTAGGAATCTCAATCGGAATGCGGCGGAAAGCCCCTTCAACACTGCCTTTTTGTAAATGAAAATTTACCCGGAAACGATCCATACCCGGCAAGGCTAAAGAGAAATCCAGCTCCAGTTCCCGTTCAAAAATTTCTTTCTGAGCGTTAGAAAGAACACTATAAAGCATTTTTTTCAGATCCTGCTTCGCCAATGATCCCAAATTAGTACGTAACAACCTACCATCAACACGTAAGATCGGCGGTTCATTTTCCGTAAGATGTAAATCTGAAGCATTCTTTTCAATACACATCAGAAGTAAATCACGAATTTCCATTAAGACCTCCTTGCCTACCAAGGCAACACCAACGCAATTCCGCTTAGCGTTGGGTGTCCGCCACCAGAATTAACCACCATGGCCTAAAGGAAGGCCAAGTGTAACCCCTCTGGGTGAACCGGCACAAATTCCGATAAGTGCCGGGTGTTGCCATTAATTAAAAATACCCTCTCGGATCACTAATATATCCTTTAATTGCCGAAGCAGCCACGGTCGCCGGGGAAGCTAAATAAATAAAAGCGGCAGGATTACCCATCCGACCCTTAAAGTTACGATTAGCAGTAGAAATCACAACCTCGGCATCACTGGGAATCCCGTTATGCGTACCCACACAAGGGCCGCAACCGGGAGCAACGATAACCGCGCCAGCTTTGATAAAAATTTCAACCAAACCCAAACTTAAAGCCTCAAGATAAACCTGACGGGAACTGGGAGCGATAATTAACCTTACGTCTGCATTGACCTTATGTTTACGTAAAACTTTGGCCGCCGCCTTAAAATCATCAATACGTCCATTTGTACAAGTACCTAAAAAAGCTTCATTAATTTTTACTTTGTTCAATGACAAAGCCTCAGTTACATTATCTACGCTATGCGGCATAGCCACCATCGGTTTAAGCTTTGAAATATCAAACTCATAGACATTTTCATAAGCTGCCCCTTTATCCGCAGAAATACTTTGAATCTTACCTTTCTTAACCCCTCGTAATTGTAACCAATCGACAGTTTTTTTATCAACCGGCATGAAACCGGCTTTAGCGCCCATCTCCACTAACATATTCGCTATGGTAAAACGTCCATCCATACCCAAATTATCAATTACCGGCCCGCAGAACTCTACAGCTTTATAGGTTGCTCCATCACTTTTTAATTTACCGATAATATGTAAAATAATATCTTTGGCATAAACGCCGCTGGGCAGCTTGCCTTTTACAACAATCTTAATTGTCGCCGGCACCTTAAACCAATTTTTTCCTGTGGCTAGGGCAATAGCCAAATCTGTAGAACCAACCCCGGTGGAAAACGCTCCGATTGCCCCGTAAGTACAAGTATGCGAATCCGCTCCCAGGATTAAATCTCCCGGCAGGATATTCCCGGATTCCGGGATTACCTGATGGCAAACCCCACAGCCAATATCAAATATTTCTGTATTAAACTTTTTTGAAAAATCGCGCATCTTCTTATGTACCCGGGATACCCCTTCACTGGGGCTGGGAGCGCTATGGTCAATCACCATACAAAATGCGGTTTTTAATTTGGTTACTCCCAACTCCTTAATCCGGTCAACAATTATTGAAGATGTGCCGTCCTGGCCAAAAGCAAAATCTACCTTACAAACCGCAAAATCTCCGGCGTGTAAAGTTTTTTGTGCATGCTGGCTTAATATTTTTTCAACCACTGTTTGAGCACTCATAATTTGGCTACCCATTTCCCTATCCTATCCATGCCTTTTTGTAATTCGCTTATATTCGTGGCAAAGCTGATCCTAATATAATTATCCAGGCCGAAAGCTCCGCCGGGAATAAGGCTTACATACTCCTCCTCTAACAGGCGCTTGGCAAATGTCATTGAATCCAACCCGGTTTTAGAAATATTACAGAACATATAAAATGCTCCCTGCGGCAGGCAAAAATCCAGCTCCTTAATCTCTTTAACCCTGGAAGCTAAATAATCCCTGCGCTTAGAAAACTCCTGGCATAATTTTTTTGAGAAATCATCGGAAGCATTCAAAGCAGCTTCGGCTGCTTTTTGAGCAATAGAATTAGGATTAGACGTAGAATGATCCTGCAGATTGGAAATAGCTGAGGCGACATCACTGGGGGCACCCAGATAACCTATGCGCCAACCGGTCATGGAATGGCTCTTTGATAAACCGTTAACCGTAATCGTTAAATCATAAATATCTTTATTAAAACTAGCGATGGATTCGTGCTTTAATCCATCATAAATTATTTTTTCATAGATTTCATCGCTAATTACAAAAATATTCTTATCCACGCATATTTTAGCAATCTGAAATAACTCTTCTTTGCTATAAACTGATCCGGCAGGATTAGACGGACTATTAAGAATTAAAACTTTAGTTTTAGTAGTAATATGTTTGGCTAAGTCTTTAATAGTAATTTTAAAGTTATTTGAGGCAGTGGTCTTAATAAAACGCGGGGTTGCTTCACAAAGGCTGACCATTTCCGGATAACTCACCCAATAAGGCAAGGGGATAAGCACCTCATCAGCACGATTCAAGAGCACCATTAATGCGTTATAGATACTGTGCTTTGCGCCACAAGAAACAATAATTTGATCAGGCGCATATTCTAAAGAATTATCTTTTTTGAATTTTTGACAGATAAGTTTTTTTAATTCGGCGGTTCCGGTGGTAGGGGTATATTTGGTAAATCCTGATTGGATTGCCGAAATAGCCGCCTCTTTAATAAAGTCAGGAGTATCAAAATCCGGTTCTCCGGCGGCAAAATTAACAATATCCTTGCCAGAGCTTTTTAGCTTTTTGGCTTTAGAGGTAATTGCCAATGTTGAAGACGGATTTATTTTTTTTAGGCGTTCAGCAAGCCTTGTATCTATTTTCATGAAAGCCCGCTAGGGTTTTTACCCCGCACCTTCTTTTTATTTAATTTATTAATCTGGTGTTTTAAACTAAATATTTAAAAGGTGCGGGATGAAATTACAAAGAATCGCTTTTCTTTTTAAATATAGTTCTTAAACCGCCCATAAATTTCTTCTGCGGCTTTTTCTCATCAATCGGATTGTCTTTAATTGCCGCCCTGGTCTCCTTCTTGGATTCCGTCACAGGTTTTTTCTCAACAACCTGGGTGTTATCCTCCAAGGTTTCCTGAGCCTTTGCTTCTTTAGCCGCTTTTTGTTTCTTAGGTTCTTTTTTCTTTAGTTCGGTAAGTTCAAAGATAACCATTTCAGCATTATCACCGCGGCGCTTTCCTAAACCGATAATCCTGGTAAAGCCGCTATTGCGCTTGGAAAAACGAGGCGCAATTTCGTTAAAAAGAATATTGACCAGCTTATGTTCACCCAGGATCTTTTGCGCCTGCCTACGGGCAAAAAGCGTATTTTTTTTACCAAGAGTTATAAGTTTCTCAATTAGCTGCTTACTGGATTTAGCCCTGGTCAAAGTAGTTTTAATACTCTGGCAAATAACCATATTTTTTGCCAGACTTATAATCGTTGCATCATGCCAACTGGTAAAACGCCCTAATTGCAGCCTTTTCTTTGCATGTCTCATTTTATTTTAACCCTTCTTTATTTTCTTAGGATCAACCTGCATCCCTAAAGTAACCCCCATGCCTACCAGGAGCTCCTGGATTTCAGTAAGAGATTTTTTACCAAAATTCTTAAAGTTCAGCATCTCCTCTTCACTTCTTTTAACCAAATCAGCAATCGTTTTAATCCCTGCTTCCCTTAAACAATTTGAGCTTCTCACCGAAAGTTCAAGTTCAGAGATCGGCAACCTTAATTTTTCATATAAGGCCACATCTTCTTTGGTCATCTCCGGCTCCTCTTCGGCAATATCCTCCGGCAACTGGCCAAAACTTACAAAAATATCCAAATGCCTTTGCAGAATATTGGAGGCATAAAGAAGCGCATCCTTAGGATTAATACTGCCATTAGTCCATATCTCAAGGATCAATTTGTCATAATCTGTACGCTGCCCCACCCGGGTATTTTCAACAAAATAATTAATCTTTTTAATCGGAGTAAATATGGAATCAATGGCAATGAACCCGGCAGTTTTATCTTCTCTTTTATTTAATTCCCCGGGAACATAGCCGCGCCCACGGGATACTTCCATTTCGATATTCAATTTGGTATCTTTAGTAAGCGTAGCAATATGCAGATCAGGATTAATGATTTCAATCGTCTCATCCGCTTCAATATCCTTAGCCTTAACTACACCCTTCTTATCAGCTTTTAAATAGATAGTTTTAGGAATCTTGGAGTGAGAATTTATAATTAAGCTTTTAATATTCAGGATGATCTCCGGAACATCTTCTAAAACTCCGGGAATAGTCGAAAACTCATGCGAAACTCCGGAAATTTTAATCGCCGTAACTGCGCTACCCTCAATAGAAGAAAGCAAGACCCTTCTTAAGGAATTGCCTAAAGTTACCCCGTAGCCTCTTTCAAAAGGAGCCGCCTGAAACTTTCCATAAGTATCACTATAGGTAGACTCATCACATTCAAGTTTTTTAGGAAACTGAAAATCTCTCCACTTTATACCCATCTTACCCCCCTTAAATGAGCGCTTAACTTACGAACACAATGTGAGTAAATTAATGCGCGAATTTGAATTCCTTGATTTCAAATACAGTGAAATCCTTGTGAGTGTAACGAACAAGGGTTATCCCGCCGAATAAGTAAGGCGAGCATTCCTTAAATAATGATTACTTAGAATACAACTCTACGATTAACTGTTCCTGTATCGGCTGTTGAATATCGCCTTTTTCAGGAAGCCTTAAAACTTTACCCTTCATCTCTGCAGCGCTAAATTCCAACCAACTAGGCACAGTCCTATCCTTAGAAAGTTCCAAATTATCTTTGATTTTATTTTTAACCTTATCTTTAGACTTAATCTCAATCAGATCATCTTTATCCACTAAAAACGAAGGGATGTTAACCCGGACAGAATTAACTGCAATCAGATTATGCCTGACAATCTGGCGAGCCTGCGAACGCGAAATCCCCAATCCCATACGAAAAACCACATTATCCAGCCTGCGCTCTAATAACTGTAAAAGCACTTTACCAGTTACGCCTTTGGTTCTGGAAGCAATTTCAAAATACTTACGGAACTGTTTCTCCAAAACCCCGTAAATCCTTTTAACTTTTTGCTTTTCTTTTAACTGTGTACCGTAGTTAGAAAGCTTCTGCCTGCGCCCCTGTCCATGCTGTCCCGGCGGATAAGCTCTTTTACTTGCTGCGCATTTTTCAGTCTGGCATTTCGTCCCTTTTAAAAACAGTTTCTCGCCCTGTCTACGGCATAACCTGCAAACTGCACCAATATAGCGGCCCATAAATTAAACTCTCCTTTTCTTCTTCGGACGGCAACCGTTATGGGGGATAGGCGTTACATCCTTAATTAAAGTTACCACCAAACCTGCTGCCTGAAGTGCACGAATGGCTGACTCCCTACCAAAACCCGGCCCCTTCACATAAACTTCCAACTCCTTAACTCCCACCTCTTTAGCCTTACGTGCAGCATCAGTAGCTGCCACCTGAGCGGCAAAAGGAGTAGATTTTTTAGAACCACTGTACCCTACAGAACCCGGAGCGCTCCAAGCAATCACATTTCCCTGCTTATCAGTAATTGAAATAATAGTATTATTAAAACTTGCCTGAATATGCGCAATTCCGCTGGTTATTCCACGTGCGATTTTTTTCTTTTTTGCCTTTTCTTTTGTTGCCATTTAATTTCATCTCCTCATTTTTCCCAGCCTCTGGCGCTTGGGTAAAAATAATCCCGAGCACCCGCCAGGGGTATCTCATTTACAGCTTTATTTTGCCGGAGCCTTAGCTTTTGGCGCTTCGGCTTTTTTAATCACCGGCGCTTGGCTTGATCTCTTTTTCCCTTTTCTGGTGCGCGCATTTGTCCGTGTACGCTGGCCGCGCGCGGGAAGTCCTTTTTTATGCCGCATTCCCCTCCAGGCACCAATATCCATAAGACGTTTAATATTCTGCGATATATCACGGCGCAAATCACCCTCAATCCGTAAAGATCCTTTTTGTAAAATCTGAGTAATTCGCGACACTTCTTCTTCACTCAAATCCTTAGCGCGTTTGTCCGGATTTATACCGGCCTCTTTAAGCACCACATTAGACATAGCCCGGCCAATTCCATATAAATAGGTAAGAGCTATTTCTACTCTTTTTTCTTTAGGTATATCAATACCGATAATCCTTGGCATATCCGCTCCTTAAAAATATTTAGCCTTGTCTTTGTTTATGTTTAGTAGTAGCGCAAATAACCCGCACCACTCCTCTTCTCTTGATTATTTTACACTTATCGCAAATCTTACGAATCGAAGCTTTTACTTTCACCCCGCACCTTCCTTCTTATTTAATCACTCAAACCTATGTTATTAATCTGCAGATATGGGGGAAGGTGCGGGATTCATACCCTTTCACCTTCTCCTTGCCTATCTCACCCGAAAAGTAATCCTCCCCCGGGCTAAATCATAAGGAGAAAGCTCTAATTTAACTTTATCACCCGGGATAATCCTGATAAAATTCATCCGCATTTTACCAGAAACATGCGCTAACACTACATGCCCATTTTCAAGCTCAACCTTAAACATAGCATTGGGCAACGCTTCAATAATCTTTCCCTCAGTCTCAATTAATTCTTCTTTAGACATAAATTTTATTAGCAAATCCCACCACATGGTGGGCACCGACGCAATTGAGCTACCTAGCACATACCGGCTCGCCGGGAAACTCACATTCTCTTAGCGTAGAACATTATTGCGCATTCTTAATTAGCGGACACTCAAATTTAATATTTTGTCAACACTACCGGGCCTTTATCCGTCACTGCTACTGTATGTTCAAAATGCGCTGAAACCGAACCATCTACCGTTACTGCTGTCCAGCCATTTTTAATAACCTTACATTCCCAACCACCAAGGTTAACCATCGGCTCAATAGCTAAAACCATACCGTTTTTCAAAAGAGGCCCTAATCCTGGCCTGCCAAAATTAGGAACTTCCGGCTCTTCATGCAAAGCAATCCCTATACCATGCCCCACGAACTGCCGAACCACTGAAAAACCCTGCGCCTCTACAAAACTTTGAATACTATGAGAAATATCAGTTAAATAATTACCAACTTTAGCCTGCTTAATTCCGATATCTAATGACTGTTTGGTAACATTAAGCAGTTTTAATTTATTACCATCCACTTTGCCCATCGGCAAAGTCACCGCCATATCGGAAAAAAAACCTTTATAATTTACTCCCAAATCAATGCTTACGATGTCCCCATCCAGGATTACTCTTTCCCCTGGAATACCGTGGACAATTTCTTCATTAACAGAAACACATGCCGTGCCAGGAAACCCCTGATACCCCTTAAAAGCTGCCTGAGCATTTTCTTTACGAATTAACTCTTCGCTTAAAAGGTCAATGTCTAAAGTGGTCATTCCCGGACGCACAACCACCTGCAACTTTTCCATAATCCCGGCCAGAATTTCTCCTGAGCGCTTAAGCATTCTCAAGTCTTCTGGTGACTTCAGAGGGATCATTTAAACTTTAGCGCTCAACTCAACAATCTGCTTTAAAACTACCTCAGCTCCCAAATCTGCGTTTAAGCTGTGTAATTTTTGCGCTTTTTTATAATACTCTATCAAAGAAGAAACTTCCTGCTTATAAACTTCCAGGCGCTTACGCACTGTTGTTTCGTTATCATCGGAACGCTGATATAAAGACCCCTGACAGCTATCGCATAAACCGTTGACTTTCGGGGGCATATTAATTGTGTGAAAATTCGCTCCGCACTTGGAACAAACTAACCTGCCGGTAAGCCGTTTTATAATTACCTGATCGCTGGTATCCAAATAAACTACCAAATCTACTGCTAAACCTTTAGCAGATAAAATTTTATCCAAAGAATAAGCTTGTGGCAGGGTCCTGGGATAACCATCCAGGATAAACCCATTTTTAATATCCGGATTATTAAACCGTTCATCCAGCATTTTAGCCACTAAATCATCCGGCACAAGTAAGCCTTTCTCCATAATGCCTTTAGCTTGCCTGCCTAAATCTGTATCAAGTTTAACATTTTGCCGCAAGATATCTCCGGTTGAAATATGCGGTAGATTTAATTTTTCTGCCAGCCGCTTAGCCTGAGTACCCTTGCCAGCTCCTGGAGGACCTAAAAGAACCAAATACATTTATCTTCTCCCTCTAATCTGACCACTTTTAATAAAACCTTCGTAATGATGTGTTAATAAATGCGATTCGACCTGCTTCAGAGTATCCAGCATTACGCCAACGATAATTAAGACGCCGGTTCCTCCGAAAAAAGATGCGACCAAATACGGAACTTTCAGCCAAGCCATAATAAAATCAGGGAAAATAGCAATAATCGCAATAAAACTCGCTCCGGCCAAAGTAATCCTGGTCATTACAAAATCCAAGAACTCCGCAGTTGGCGTCCCCGGCCGAATTCCCGGAATAAACCCCCCGTACTTTTTCATGTTTTCAGCCAGATCATTCGGGTTAAAAACAATAGCCGTATAAAAATAACAAAAGAAAATTATTAAAAGAGCATACACCACAGAATAAAGCACTTGCCCGCGTATTAAACTCTGGGCAAAACGCTGAAATCCCGGATTTGGAATAAAAGATGCCAAGGTCGCCGGAAACAAAATAATCGACTGCGCAAAAATAATAGCGATAACCCCGGAGGTATCTACTTTTAACGGAATATAAGTACTCTGGCCGCCATATATTTTACGCCCCACAATTCTGCGGGCATATTGCACCGGTATTTTTCTTAAACCCTGAGTAATCAGAATAACCGAAAAAACTACCCCCACTAGAAGAATAGCCATAATAAGCAAAGTAATTGGCTGTATTTGCCTACGGCTGGCAGCAAAAGGCGAAATTAAAACAAAAAGTTGATGAATAGCTGTAGGAATCCGGGAAATTATCCCTGCAGTAATCACCAAAGAAATCCCATTGCCGATACCACGTTCTTGAATCTGTTCACCCAGCCACATAATAAAAATTGTTCCGGTAGTCAACGTCAGGACTGTTAATATCCTAAACCCCCAACCTGGATGCATAACAATTTGCAATCCTTCAAAACGCGCCGGATTCTCAAGCCAAAGAGCGATAAAATATGATTGTATAACCGAAAGCAAAACTGTGCCATAACGCGTAAACTGGTTAATCTTCTCGTATCCGGATTTCCCCTCTTTAGCCATCTTTTCAAAAGCCGGGATAACCGCCGTCAACAGCTGCATGATAATAGAGGATGAAATATACGGCATAATCCCCAGGGCAAAAATGGTTAAACGCTCCATTGCACCGCCAGAAAACATATTAATTATGCCAAAGAGCGTACCACCTTGAGTTTTAGCAATCCGATTAAAAAAATCCGCTAAAGCCGCCCCATCAATGCCTGGCGTAGGAATATAGCAACCTACACGATAAACCGCAATCAGAGCGCCGGTAATAATTAATCGTCTTTTTAAATCTGGGATCTTAAAAGCATTAACCAGTGCATTAAACATTTAATGAGCGCTTGATTTACGCGCACGGTAGTGCAAGTAAATCAATGCGCGAATTAATCCCCGCAAGTTTTCAGCGGGGATCATACCTTAATAACTTCTGCTTTGCCACCGGCACTGACAATTCCTTCAGCTGCACGTTTGGAAAATGCATGCGCCTGGATAGTCACCGCATTCTTAATGGAGCCACTCCCCAATATCTTAATTAAGGCAGACTCATTACGAATTAAACCGTTTGCTTTTAAAAGAAGGGGCGTAATAGTAGTTTCTTTAATAGAATTCAAAGCGCTCAAATTAACAATCTGATATACTTTTCTAAAATTGCTCACAAATCCACGCTTGGGCATCTTACGGATAAGCGGGCTTTGTCCGCCTTCAAAACCTAAATAAAAATGCCTACCGGCACGCGAAGTCTGCCCTTTGCTTCCGCGTGTAGAGGTTTTGCCATGCCCGGAGCTGGAACCACGCCCCAGGTATTTTCTCTTTTTATGAGAACCAAATGGACGCTTAAGATTAGAAAGCGAAACTAAACTGGCTACCGGCTTATCTTCGGACTTTTTAGTAGCTACAGTCTTAATAATTTTTTTAACTACTGGCTTCTTAACTGCTGTTTTAGCTTGTGGTTTTTTTTCTCTCATTTTTTTTAGGCCTTCAATTCCTTTAAGCCCTGCATTGTAGCTTTAATAACATTAATCGGATTATTAGATTTTAAACATTTAGTAAGAATATCGTGAATTCCGGCGGCTTCACAAATTGCGCGCACCGGACCTGCTGCAATAACGCCCGTACCTTCTGAAGCCGGTTTGAGCATTACGGAAGCTGCCCCGAATTTACCAACCACTTCGTGCGGAATTGTGGAACCTTCTAAAGGAACCCTAAACAAACTCTTCTTGGCTTTAGTTAAAGACTTACGAATAGCTTCGGCGACTTCGTTAGCTTTATCCAAGGCAAAACCGACCCTGCCCTTAGAATCACCGACCACTACCAAAGCACTAAAATGCAGTTTCTTCCCGCCCTTAGTTACCTTGGTAACGCGGTTTATACTAATAACTTTTTCCACTAAATCTGACTGCTGTCCAATGTTTAATTCACGCATAATTTAAAACTCCATTCCACCTTTTCTTAACGCCTCGGCAAAAGATTTAATCCTGCCATGATAAAGATATCCTGCCCGATCGAAAATTACTTTACTTACCCCTTTTTCCTTAGCGGTTTGCGCAAACAATTCACCAAAAATTACCGCTGACTTAAGGTTACCCGCGCTGGTAAACTTTTGTTTAATTGCTTTATCTTTAGTAGAAAGAGAAAACAATACTTTGCCCACAGTATCATCTAATATCTGCGCTGAGATATTTTTTAAAGAACGGTGCACCACCAAACGCGGTTTCTCTTTAGTGCCCGACATTCTCATCTTAATTCTTTTATGTCTTTTTAGCCTTAACTCTTCTTTTTTTCTCACCCCGCACCTTCCTCTTTATTTTCTACTTAACCCCCACACTTCTTAAACTATGAATACAAAGAAGGTACGGGGCTCATTTTATTTACCGGTTGCTTGTGCCTTTCCCACCTTCTTCTTAACATGCTCTCCTACGAAACGAATACCCTTCCCCTTATATGGTTCAGGAG
The DNA here is from genome assembly GCA_028712375.1 of Candidatus Omnitrophota bacterium. Lineage (GTDB taxonomy): Bacteria > Omnitrophota > Gorgyraeia > Gygaellales > Profunditerraquicolaceae > UBA6249. The sequence goes on along the minus strand of JAQTQG010000020.1, from coordinate 3,566 downwards.
GATAGAACGCGCGAATTTCAGTTGCTACTTCCCCGATTAATTCTTTATCAATCCCTTTAATTATCAACTGGGTCGGCTTAGGAGCTTCAACTTTGATCCCCGCAGGTATTACATAATTCACTGGATGTGAAAAACCTAAAGCCATATTCAATTTATCCCCAGCTATTGCTGCTTTAAAACCTACGCCTTGAATTTCTAACTCTTTAATATACCCCTGAGTTACGCCTACAATCATATTCACAATCAAAGCACGAAACAATCCATGCAGAGACTTGTCTACCTTACTGTCGCCGGCTCGTTTTACCAGGAGTTGCCCATTATTAATCTCTACACTAATACGGTCGGCAAGCTTACGCGTAAGTTTACCTTTAGGGCCTTCTACACAGACCATTCCGTCCTTAACTTCAATCTTTACATCTTTAGGTATTGCTACAAGTTTTTTTCCGATTCTAGACATTAATGAACCCTCATTTTATCTATACGTATTACCAGACATAACCGATAACTTCTCCGCCAACACCCAACTCTCTGGCTTCTTTATCGGTAATTACACCCTTAGAAGTAGATACTATCGCCAGCCCCCTCCCGCGTAAAACCGTAGGGACCTTCTTACTTCCGACATAAACCCTTAAGCCGGGCTTAGATATCTTTTTAATATTACGAATAGCAGATTTTCCTGCAATGTATTTCAAATAAACCCTGACTAATCCCTGTTTCTTGTCTTCGATTAGTTTAAAGTTATCAATATACTCATTCTTTTTAAGAATAGCCATAATTGATTTTATGTTACCGGATGCCGGCAAATCCACAGTATCCCTCTTAATCAATACGGCATTACGGATAATCGTAAAAACATCTGCTATTAAATCTGTCCTGGACATTTAACCCCCAAATTGTTATAGTACACTTCCTAAATTTTATTTACTCAACCTTAAATCAGGATAAACAAGAATCCTTTACCAGCTGGCTTTCTTGATTCCAGGGATTAATCCCTGCCAAACCAGCTCCCTGAAACAAATACGGCATAACTCAAATCTTCTTAAGTACCCGCCACTTCTGCCGCAAATTGAACAACGATTATATTTGCGTGTTGAAAACTTCGGCGCCCTCTTCCATCTTGCAATTTGCGAATTCTTTGCCATTTTTTATTTTTTTCCTTATCTTTTCCTGCTTCTTATATTCTCAAGCGGGATCCCGCTTATTTTTCTTCACCTTCGCGGGAAAAAGGCATACCAAAATGTTTCAACAAAGCCCTTGCCTGATCAGCGTTTTTAGCATTTTTAATTACAAAAGTAATATCCATACCCTGAGTACGGGTAATCCTGTCATACTCGATTTCAGGGAAAATAATTTGCTCACTAAGCCCTAGGGTATAATTATTCCCCTGGTCGAAAGAATCCCGGGGAACACCGCGAAAATCACGGATACGGGGCAAAGCGATATTCAGTAAACGATCCATAAACTCATACATCATCGCTCTTCTTAGAGTAACCTTTGCCCCTACGGCTTGGCCTTGCCTGACTTTAAAATTAGCAATTGCTTTTTTAGCCCGGCGGATAACCGGCTTCTGGCCGGTAATATTGGCTAATTCCTCCACCGACTTCTCCAAAACCTTAATATCCTGGGTTCCTTCGCCTACACCCATATTAACTACAATCTTTTCAACACGCGGCACAGCCATCTTGTTTTTTAATTTAAAATCCGCCATTAACTTAGGAACAATTTCGTTTCGATATTTTTCTAATAGTCTAGGTACCATTTTTTTCCTATTTTTTAGTTAAACTTAATTTCTCATTCTAACCACTAACTTTCACTCTACAGGTATTACAGCACCTCTTTACAAACTTTGCAAAACCTGGTTTTTACCCCGTCTTTTGCAACCATTGCGCCAACCCGGACAGGTTTCGAACAATGCTTACAAAAAATCATAAGGTTGGAAACCGATATCGGCATTTCAATAGAAATTATTCCGCCCTTCTGATCCTGACGGCTCTGGCGCTTATGCTTTTTAGATAAATTCAAACCTTCCACAATTGCACGAGCCCCGTCCTCAATAAGGCTGATAACCTTACCCTGCTTACCCTTATCTTTTCCTTTGATTATCTGTACAATATCATTCTTTTTAATTTTTTGCATTAAATTACCTCGGGTGCTAATGAAATTATTTTGTTAAAATTCTTATCCCTTAACTCACGGGCTACCGGGCCAAAGACGCGCGTTCCCCTGGGGTTATCTTTATCATCAATAATCACTATAGCATTGCGGTCAAAACGTAAAATTGATCCATCCGCCCTGCGGATATCCCGCCGGGTACGCACAATCACAGCTCTGGCCTTTTCGCCTTTTTTTACCGTTGCCCCCGGAATAGATTCCTTAATATTAACCCTGATAATATCCCCGATGTCAGCATTAAAACTGCCCATTTTCTTTAAAACACAAATTAAAGAAGCGCGACGCGCACCGGTATTATCTGCAACATCAAAAATACTGCGTAATTGAAGCATTTTATACAATCTCCTCAGGCAAGGCTACCTGCGCACCTTCAGCCTTCATAATTACTTTTTTCACAATAAAACGTTTATCTTTAGACAAAGGGCGTGTTTCTACAATACTCACGGTATCCCCGAGCTTAGCAATACCCTTTTCGTCATGCGCCTTAAATTTATTATAAAGCTTGAGTGTTTTAGAATACTTGGTATGGCGGGTTAAATGCATAGTCCTCACCACAACGGTTTTTTGCATTTTATCGCTAATTACTACTCCTGTAAATTCTTTCTGTTTACCCATCTTATTTATCTTTCTTTTCGTTTAAGATTGTCCTGATACGCGCAATATCCTTCTTGACCAGTGCAAACTTATGCGGCTTCTCAACACTACCTGTATAACGCTGAGTATTTAACTTAGCTAGTTCAGCATACAGGTCTTTTTCCTTCTCTAACAACTCATCCTTTGATAAACTTCTTAATTCTTTTGGTTTCATCCCGTACCTTCTCTTTTATTTACTGTTTAAATCCCTACGCCCCTTTGTATACAAGAAAACGCCGGATCAGATTATTTATGCACCCTGGTTACGAATTTAGTACGCAGCGGTATTTTATAGGCAGCTAAACGAAAACAAGCCTTAGCATATTCCTGAGGAACTCCGCCTAATTCAAAAAGTATGCGGCCCCTTTTAATTACGCACACCCAATGGTCCAAATCACCCTTGCCTTTACCCATACGTACTTCCGCTGGTTTTTTAGTTATTGATTTATCCGGAAAAATTCTGATCCACAGTTTCCCGCCTTTATGCAGCTGGCGCGCTAAAATTACACGCACAGCTTCAATTTGCGTATTTTTAATCCAACCATTCTCTAAACACTTCAACCCAAACTCTCCAAAAGCGACGGTCGAACCGGTAGTAGATATTCCGCGCCTTTGTCCTTTTTGTAATTTACGGTATTTAACTCTTTTGGGCATTAAAGCCATTATCTTGCTCCTTGTGGACGGGCAGGCCTAAATCCTTCTTTAGGGCCAGCTTGCTGTTGTACAGGCTTAACCTCTTCTTGAATGAATTGTTTCCCCAA
>JAQTQG010000019.1 GCA_028712375.1 Candidatus Omnitrophota bacterium | reverse complement strand
GACCCAGTTGCCCAGGTCAACTCATTAGCAGTGAGTTGCTTTCGACCACTCAGCCACCTCTCCAAAAACACTAAATTTTATTTCGTTTTTTCTTAAAGAAATCTTTTAGTAAAGAACTGCACTCTGCCTGAAGGATTCCCTTGGTTACCTGAATACGATGATTTAACTTTTTATGGTTTACAATATTAACCACTGAACCACAAGCGCCGGTTTTCGGGTCACTGGCGCCAAAATACAAGTTTTTTATACGCGCTAAAACCAGCGCCCCGGCACACATGCTGCACGGCTCAATTGTAACATAGAGGCTGGCCTGGAGCAACCACTTTGTCCCTAGATAATTTGCAGCACTGGTAATCGCAATTATTTCGGCATGGGCGGTAGGATCTTTTAGGCGCTCAATCTGATTATAACCCCGGGCGATAATCTGGTTGTTATGGACAATCACTGCTCCAACCGGTACTTCATCATCCTGGAAAGCTTTATAGGCTTCTTTTAAAGCCTCCTGCATATAATACTGTTGGGCTTTTAACATTATCTATGTGCTGCACAAAAATTTCAATATGCGCCCAGCTGGGGTCGAACCAGCAACCTTCAGTTCCGTAGACTGACGCTCTATCCAGTTGAGCTATGGGCGCAAAAGCTACAATTACAAAAATTAAGCAATTTATCGACGGAAACTATAACTTTTTAATTTACAACTCAATAAGTTATTCTTTGCTTTTTCTAGCGATTTCTTACCAAATATTCACATTTTTTTCACATTAAATTCTCAGTATCGTCAGAATAAAATAGATTATTACCAGAATATTCGACTGTTGTTCTACTGAAACCTAGGAAGAGATTATAACATAAATTTAATTGCAGACAAGCTATTAAACAAGTCAAATATTCAATAAAAAAGCGACCCCTCTTGAGCCGCCTAAATGTTTCTTTATCCTCTTATAATACCTTAGCGAGAAAAATAAAATTATTCTCCCGGCTCCTTAGGAGTTGAAATTGTTTTGTTTTTCTTAAACCCAACTCTAACAAATAGAATATTACCTTTTTTTTCTTCGGAGTAATTTTCTTTCTCTATTTCATCAACTACGGTTTTAATTTTCGCTACATTATCTTCACCTATTCCATGAATATTGACAAAATCCATACCATATTTTTTCCTACTATCAATTTCCTGCCTTAAATCTACCAGACTCATTTTATGACAGACAAAAACTGTAAATGGCAACTCATTAACCAGTAACATATACAGCTTAAGAAAGCTGCTCTTGGCTGATTCTTCATCATTTGGCGCTTGCTTCAATTTTTCATAAGAAGGAATTAACCACTCTTCCAGATAACCAGCCGTACATAAATTAGCGATGTTTCGACCCTTATCTCCATACTTCTCCATTATTTCTAATTTTATTCTTGTTACAATAGCGCTTAAGCCTTTTTTAAAAGACGCTCTTAGATAAAGAGCGGCTCTCCATATATTAAGATCTTCAGGAGGTATTTTAGAAGATAAAAACTGAATTATTGCTTGGTTTTCTGGAACTCTTTCCTCAGTTCTAAAAGAATCGACTTCGCTCTTAGCCTTTTCAAGAAGCAAAACATTGCCTTCTTCTATAAGCGAAGTTAAAAAATCATTCTTTTTCTGGGCATCTAATTTACCCAAATTCACCGTGCAAGAATTATCTACTGGATTAAGAGTATAAGGTTGGCTGTGATCATCCTTGATAATGTTTAAAGTGCTAATAACTGTGGGTTGCTTAACGTCTATTTTTACGTTTATTAATGGCGGTAGATTAGATATGAGCTTTCCAATAGCCTCAATAAGAGACATAGGTTTTATAGCGTATCTGAAAGCTTAATGAGAGAATTAATATCTGACTTAATAATTTCCAGAGATCCCTTTTTTAATCCTGCAAAATGTCTGCCTTCTACAGGATCCCCATCGGGAGAAGAAACTATTTTCCCCTGACCATCGATAAGATACCCAGTTGCTTGATCGACTTTTAAATTAAAAGCGTCCAATATTTCGGTTTTAGCCGCCTGGGAAAAAGTTACAATCCGATTTTTCATAATGACTCCTTTTTAAAACAAATTGATATCGAAGGAAATAAAAAAACTCAACATTGCGCTGAGGCCACACTGCCGAACATCCGCTATTTCTGCTTACTTACGTATTTTACAGGATAATTAAGCTTACTAGAACAATACTGTCCTGTCAAGTGCTTATTTTAGCTTTATATTCCTTCTTGCCAATATGAGAATTCCCCTTTTTTCTGACATTTTTCACTTTTTAACTTCTAGTTAACTATACCCCTTAAAACAACTAAACCTACATCTTATATAGCTATTCCCGTAAATAACACTTCCAAATTTATGCACAATTTTATTCACAATTACAATTACAACTCTAGTAAAATCAACAAGTTACGTTACCTGACCCCAGTCTCCGTAGACTGACGCTCTATCCAGTTGAGCTATGGGCGCAAGATTAAAAAATCATACCAGTTGCCCGCCAGAATTCTTGGCGGGTCCGCCACGATTTGTGGCGGAAGCTATGGGCGCAAGATTAATTTATGTATTAATAAAACAGGACTAATTATACCTGCTTTTTTACAGGCTGTAAAGAAGCTTTTAGGCGGATTTTCACAACCGGGAAATCAGCACTTTCCACTAGTTACTTTCCTTCTTTGGCAATCTCTTGTATCTGAACCGAAGTGTGCCCGAATTGCTGAAAACGGTTTGTCTTAAGTTTTACATCACAAGGATTACAATCGCCGAATTCCCCGCATTCTCTAAAGTTGTTATCAATAGAAACCTGCGGGTCTAAAAGGCTGCCTACCGGAGGAAACCGATTATAAAGATCATGGTGGCACCGGAAAATATCCGCACCCGGACCGATAATAAGCTCGCTGGTACGACATAAGCATCTTTTGCGTTCTTTTTTGCCCACCGCATCAGGATAAAAATATGTCCCGTAGAATTTTTTACCATATTCACCTAAGAATTCTTTGGTTCTAAAATCAACTCCAGCTTTAAGACACCTGCTTTGCGCCGTCAAAACCTTATCTTTAAACTTAGGATGAAGGATGCCGTATAAACCGATTGAAAATCCGGCAGATTGTAATTTTAAAGTATTTTTTAATAACCGGTCCAAATCCATATGTTCGGGATGATAGCTTACCCGGATATTCGGATACAATGCCCCCCGATAGAGGCGGCGAGGATTAATTTCTTTTATAAAAACATCGATATCAAAAGTAAGGTTGGTCAGGATATCAATATTTAAATCTTTACGGATATTTTTGATAATCCAAATAAAATCCGGATGCAGGCTCGGCTCTCCGCCCTGGAGAGTAACCGGCAAACTCGCATCACAATTTATGCGGTTTAAAGCCTCAACCCATTTACTTCCGGGGATAACGCTGCTTTTTCCTGCTTTGTTTCTCCCTAGAAAATTAATACAATAGTCACAGCACATATTGCAATCCAGGGTTAAAAAACAGGCGATATAATTATAGCTCTTTGGAATGACGATGGTTTTTAAATTCATTTTCGATTTCTTCCTTAACTTTCTCCGGTAGAATATATTCCATACACTTCTTTTTCTTGCTGCAAGTTGGCTTTAAACAAGGGATACACTTATAATCTGACACAGGCAGGATATACGGGCCGCAGCCATAAGCATAGATTTCCCGATGCGAGGTCGGGCCGAATAAAGCGACCACTCTTTTACCCAGTGCCAAACATATATGTAAACCAAGAGTATCGGCAGTCACCACCAAACGGCATGAATTTATCCAATCGATATAATTAAAAATATTCGATAACCCCTTCTGCCAGGAGACCGTATATTTATCTTTTAGCAAAGCCTCCAGCTTCTGCCAATAAGCTTCCGGCCAGGCCTTATTTGTCCACTTATTGCTTGTCGTCCAATTAAAACCTATATCATATTGAATCTTGGATTTTGGCTGATAACCAAGAATATAGCGTTCCTGCCTCCAGGTTTTCTTCAGCGCCGTAGCCAAAATCTCCTGAAAACAATTCTGGTTTAACTTTTTTTTGCTATGTTCCCTGCAAATTCCAATCAAATTACTGTCACCTACAATATTGTCCAGGTAATTCCCGGGATAGGCCCGGCCGCCCTTTAAACCAAATCCCAAACGCTTCTTAGCATTGAGGGAGCCGGCTAAAAAACAAACCTCCGGTATTTTTTCCAGGTTAATCACTAAATCATAATATTCTTTTTTAAGCTCATTGATAATCGAGGGATTATATATGAATATCCGGCGGATGTATTTGTTATACTCTAGCAGCTGCTGCGCTCTCCCATCCACCAGCCAATCCACCTCCCAGTCCTTATAATAATTAAGGATAAAGGTCGTGCGCAGAACATCTCCGAGGCTGGTAGTAATACTCAAGGCCTGATCCAGGGTTTCGGAATAACCCATCTTAATTATTAAAACTTTTTTTACCCTTTTTTGTTTTCGTGCCGGAACCATTCTTGGCGTAAGCTCCTCGTAAAGATGCAAAAAGATGTCCAAAAATTTGTTTTAGTGACATAAATCTTTTTTCTTAAAATATACATTTTAGTCAAATAATAAGTAAATGTAAAAACCGGGTTGTGTTTAATGAAAATTAAGTACTTCAGGACCAGATTCTTCAGGAATGGAAAAACTATCACTACCGGCCCCAATAACGCCAGGTTCATCTGGGCGTTCTTTTCTTTTTTCGTGAAACAATTAAGCAATGATTCATGCTGATAAGAAGTATGCATTTTCTCAAAATCAAAGGAATATACCCCCAGATCCACAGACTTCTGCCCGAGTTCTGTCCCCGGATAAGGATGGAAAATCGGAAATTCTGCCCAGGTAACTTTACTTTTCAGGGAAAGCTCAAGCGATTCTATATCGTTTTTAAGCGTAGTATTCGGCAATCCTATAACACAGTTGGTAAAAGTGCTGATTCTGTGTTTGGCGCAAATAAGATGCGCATTGATAATTTGTTCATCAGTCATATTCCGGTTCAGCAGATTCTTCCTGATTTCATAACTGCCCGATTCAATAGACATGCTTATCGTATGGCATCCGGCATTTTTTAATAAGCGCACCATCTCTTCGGTAACCAGATCCGCCCGGGTTAACACAAAAAAAGGCAGATTTATTTTTTCTTTATACTTACGGGAAAATTCTTCCAGCCAGCTATCCGCGCTGTAAGCGAAAATATCATCATAAAACTTCACAAAACTCAGCGGCCAACGCTTCCGGACAAATAAAATTTCATCAATTACATAGTCCACGCTATGCCTTCTCACCGGGCGGCCTTTTCCCTGGTAAAGTTTTCTCCAGGCAGCATTAAAACAATACGTGCAATTGTAAGGGCAGCCGCGTGAAGCAATAATACTTTTAAGAGGGTATTTACCCATCGGGGTATTATCATACAGCAGGGAATAATCCGGAAAAGGCAAGGAATCTAAATCCTCAACCAGATTGCGCAGGCTAAAAACTTTTAAATTATTTCTCGTCACTATATTCGGAATATGATCGACCGCCTGCTTATCTTCTACCGCCAGCAGTAAATCCGCAAACGCGCCATCGCCTTCCCCCACGCATACGGCATCGAAACTGTTATCCTGGATCATTTCAGGATAAAATGTCGGATGCGGCCCGCCCATAACTGTAAAAATATCAGGAAAACTTTGCTTGATCGCGCTATTTAACCGGGAATAATGCTTGGCCTCTCCGGTAGAAGAACTATAAACCAGCATATCCGGTTTTATTCGCGCAATGGATTTAAAAGGGTCGGCAGAATTTGTTTCGCATAAATATACCTGGTGGCCCCGGCCGCGGGCTACGGCGGAAATCGCGCACAACCCTATCGGCACAACAAAGTTTTCACTTTTAAATATAAATAAAATCTTCATCCGGCGCCTAAATAGTGGGATAAGTTTTAATCTTCCGCTCCTGAATCCTTGCTACCCTATCGGCATCCCCCTTTAAGGTGTAATACTCAATCATTTCATTCATTGATCCGGTATTTTCCTTCTTTTCGAATTCATCGGGAGATAATATTTCCGCATTCGAAAAAAACCCTTGAGCTTTCAATCTCTCCACTTTCTTTCTGTTATTGCATACATTAGCTATTGTAAAAAACAGATAGGTAAAACACAGATACGCGGTAAAAAGAATGAAAACCTTATTCAAATGGCCGCAATCGGCGCCTTTAACATGCCAAAAAGAAGGACTAACGGGTGTTTTGCATTTCTTCATTGCCCAATTAACCGCTATAGAAAAAAATATCAACAGAGGAAGGGCTATTTTCAATTTTATATCCAGGCCCCTTATTTGGAAAAATACGGAAGCGGCAATACCGCTGACTGCTTTAATTCTGGAAATCAATCCCGGAGTTTGCCGGATATAACTAAAATCTAACCGTGTTATGAATTCAGAAACCACCAATAGGTTCCATAAAATAAACAACACAGATACAGCACCCAAAATATATAACACATACCTTTTCTGCCCTTCTAAAACTCTGGCAAACAATAAAACAAAAAGAGGAAATTCCGAAAGCAATATCCTGGCTCCACAGGTGCCCCCGCCCCAGGCATAATTATAACTAAACACAAATACCTTAATAAACAAATACGAAGTTAAGATCACCAGGAACAAATCATTCATTCTAAGCGTATTTATAACATTCTTGTTTTTTGCGCTTCTTAGCCCCTTGCAGATATTGACGCCTGCCAATACAAATCCCGATAAACAAAAATAAAAAATCGGGGAAGTATAGAAAAACCCGCGGTAAGAAGAAAACAAAAGCTCAATCAGGTAGTTGTCGTGAAAATTTAAAGAACCCAGTTCCCCGATATGAAACGTCCCGTATTTAATATAATCATTTATTATTTTTAAGGCCGCTACCGGCAACAACCCCAGCAGAAAACTCACCCCGTTCAACCAGCGTGCTTTTTTTAATACTACCAGGCTGGCAAAAAACATTAAAAGGAAGAATAACTGAAACCAGATGTCCACTTTAACCACTAAGCAGACAGAAAAAAATAAACCGTACAAAAACCAGTAAGGGCTTTTTTTATTAATTACATAAACGCACATCCAAATCGAAATAACTGAAAATAAAGAAGCAATTACATTGGCATTACCGGTTTCCTGTATCGTAAAATAAAAAAACGGCGTTCCGAAAAAAACAGCCAGAACCGAAAAAATAGAAATATATCTTGAGAAAAATATCCGGGAAAGCTTATATGTGAAGAGCAGCGTAAGAAAACCGAATAATATCGTGCTAAAAGACATCGCGCACCTGGCCAGCCTATCTGCTGTGTATACAGTCAAGCCGGTTAGGCCAAATTTGTCGGCCAGATAATAAATAATTTTCGCGTAAGCATAAAACGGCGCCCACAAAACAACCCCACCGTGAGCATGAAAATCCGGAAGATTGTATGTTTTTGAAACGCCCAGCTTACCGGAGGCAAGGTTAAAAGGATAGCGGTAATCTGCGTGGTTTACAACGTTAAAATCGCCGTCTTCCACCATGCTGGCGGTATAGGAAAGATAGATCGGCTCATCGGGCCCGGGAAAATTTGCATCATAAACTACAAACAGGTAAATAAAGAATACTAAAGCCGGGATAATCCAACTAATATTTTTAAGCTTTAATGGCTGAATCATATTATTTCAATCCAAAAGAACTTTTTAAGCAAAAGAGGCAGAAATATTTTTATAAGCTTTAAACCGGCCCGGCAGGCGCCTTCAGCCAACCTCTCAAAGATTTCACTATACTATCCTGATCGATACTATTCAAACGCTGCAAATATTCCCGGCTGCCGTATTTGCGGCAGAATACATTATCCAACCCAATCGCCTTAAACGGAATATTGGCATTATTTTCTGCCAAAAATTGCGCCAGAATACTACCGATGCCACAGTTGGCAAAATGTTCCTCCAGAGCAATAAGAAACCTGGAATTATTTATTACCGGCCACAACATCGTTTTGTTCAGCGGTTTTATCCTGAACAAATCAATAACCCCTATGCTTAATGAAGCAGAAGATAATTCTTTTGCCGCCGCCAAAGCGGTAAACACCATTCTTCCGGTAGCAACTATATAACCGTCTAAGCCTTCTTTTAATACCACATACCCCTTATGAATATTAATTTGTTTTACGTTCTTATAAATAAGCGGGACACCTCTCCTGTCCAACCTGACATATTTAGGCCCGGGTAGTTTATAGCAGGCCTGCGCCATAAACCCAGCCATTAAGTTGTCGCTGGGGCTATAAACACTCATATTCGGCAGAAGATTCATTAAAGCAATATCTTCATAGCCGTGGTGAGTCGGTCCTAAGGTAGAATAATCAAGCCCCGCGCCCACCCCGACAATGGTCACCGGCAAATTCATGCAACTTAAAGCAACCCTTATTTGTTCATAACAACGCATGGTGGCAAAAGGGACTATCCCATAGATAAAAACAATCTTTTTAGACATCGCCAGCCCGGCAGCCACCCCCACCATATTTTGTTCTGCTATGCCGATATTAATATACTGCCTGCTAAACTTCTGCCGGAATTCATTATGGCATATCGCCCCCGTATCGGAAGTAATTAAAATTACATCCTTATCCTGCCTGGCTAAATTATATAATGCGTCAGAGAAAGCATCCCGCATTCCCACCACCCAGCGTTTCATCGACTATTTACTTCTCCTTTTTTAACAAGAGTTCTTTCCGGGCAAGCGTTAATTCCCGTCCGACAGGTATCCGGTAATGCCAAATAGGTTTATTTTCCATAAATGACACTCCTTTACCTTTAACCGTAGAGGCCAATATCGCTAAAGGTTTATCCAGGCGGCGAAGATTTGTTTCAGTCAACACGCTCAGCAGGCTTTCGCAAGAATGCCCGTCGATTGCCTCAACCTCCCAGCCAAAAGATTCCCATTTTTCTTTCAGCGGAGCCAAATCAAGATAATTTTTGAGAAAATCCGTCGCGGAAAGGTTATTTACATCAATAATCGCGATGAGATTATTTAAACAGCGGTGTCCGGCAAACATGGCAGCTTCCCATATCGATCCTTCCTGGCATTCGCCATCGCCTAACAAAGTAAAACACCGGTATTTCTTTCTGTCGATTTTTGCGGATAAAGCCATGCCGGCGGTAATCGAAAGGCCGTAACCAAGGGAGCCGGTTAACGCCTCCACACCGGGTATATTATTTTCCGCCAGGCCGCCCAGGTCGCTTCCGTCCTGGCCAAAAGTCATTAATTTTGACCGGGGAAAAAATCCTAAATCCGCCAGAATAGGGTATAAAGCTAATGCCGCCTGCCCTTTACTTAAGATAAAACGATCACGGTTTACCCATTGAGAGTTCCCGGGGTTTATTTTTAAAACACCGCCATAATAAAGCGTAACTAAAATGTCCGCGCAAGAAAACGAAGAGGCAACATGCCCTGCGCCAGCACTAACCGCCATTTCCAGAGCCCTGCGCCTGACCCAATTTGCTTTCTTGCGCAAATACGCCAGTTTCTTATTAATCGGCTCCTTCTCAAAGCTTATTTTATTCTTTGCCATCGGTTATATTATTATTTTTCTTCTTGGGTTTTAATCTTTGGAGTATCCCAAGAATACCACAAGAAGCACCCAGCCACAAGAATATTCTCATGTACAGCTCATGGCGCCCCCCGAAATTATCCGTAAATACCGCCTGCAGGAGAGCATAGGCCACCACTATGCTCAATAACGCAGCCAACACCGCCAAACGCCAGCCCGGCGATAACAAAAAGAACGCCAGTATCCAAAACACCCACATCAAACGATGAGCGCTAGCTGAAGATAATGCCTTAGACATAAGGAGCTTATCCCAATATTTCAATATGGTTAAAGCGGTTTTTGACCAATCCCTCGGCCCCCAGTAACCCAAAAAGAAATACGCATCTAAATCCAGGCAATACCGGAATCTTTCCGTCATATGCGCATCTCCGCAATACAACCATTTAAGCTTACCCGACGGCTCCGCCTTAACGCTTTGTATTGATGCAAATTCCTTCGGAAAATCAGGGATAGCACATTTAAACCCAAACAGATTAAGAAGCCTTGCTTTTATAACCTGCCTCTCCCAAATTAAAGGAGATTTTATGTCGGGCAAGAATCTTGTCCAATGAATATAATACCCCTGGTTCCGCAACATTCTTTCTTCATAAAAACCCCACATGTGCCCGGATTCTGTCTCATAACGAAATTCTTTATACCTAAGTTCCGGATTATAATACAAACCAAGCTGGCCGAGCATTCTCAAAAAGGTGTTGCGAAAAAACTTACCGGGATCCGAACGTATAGACTCTAGGCTGGCGCGTAAAAATAAATCATCTGCTTCTAAATAACCCAGCTCTTCCTGCGCTAAATTCAAGGTAAACATATGCGCGCGCAGCGGATCAACGCTCCTTACGCGGCTGGGCCATTCCGCCGACATATATTCATATACTTTTTGCGAGGCCGGGCCGTTATCTTTCAAAAACTGCTGGTCCTGCGCCCGCATCATTCTTGCGGATAACGCCCAACCGGTATGATGCGTAATCCCCCAATAACCGAAATTTTTATAATAAACAAAACAAGCAAGATTATATATAACCGCGCAAGACAACAAAAAGAACAGAGCCGACTTAAAATTACGGTGGCTCAAAATGCCAAAAAATGCAAAAATGGGTATCAAAATTAAGGCTTCCGTCCTCGCCAAGGTGCATAAAGAAGTCATTAATATTAAAAGCGCGAGCGAACGCCTGTCAGGATTCTGCGCCCAGGTTATAAAACAGTCTACGGTTAAAAGCAAAAGCGGCACAAAAATAGTAAAAACAGAAATATGGTGAAAATTCACGGCAATCGACAGGTTCGAAGCAGTCAATATCCCCACCGCAAAACCCACACCTTTATGAAACCTGCACCCTATGCGATAAACCAGCACTACCATCGCTATCCCCAATAAATGGATCAAACCGGCCAAAGCATAAGGATGGCCTTCAAAAATCAGGTAAAGGATATTTTTAATAATCGAAATAAGCGGAGGGCGGAAAAGAATCGGATACAAATCGAATATTCTCCCGGTGACCAATTGCAAGCCGCATATATCATAGCCATAACTATCCACACCCGCATACCAGGTATAAGCCCAAAAGGTAACCAGGTGATTTATAACCGCTACGCATAGAATTAAAGGTAAAGCTAAACTTTTTATATCTTTATTTTTCATTTTTATTTGGAATACTTTCCGGTAAATTATTAAACAGTTCTTTTAATATCACACTTGCGGCATTTCCTGCGATCAGGCGGTTACCTAAAATAGTACAATGGCCAAAATCCCCGGCAAAGCTATCGACAAAATAATCTTCGTATTTTGCACTTTTTAAGGCATCTATAAATATTTTTTCATTATCCACAAAAATAATGCCTTCGGTTGATTCAAAAACCTTCTTCAACGGTTCTACGCTGCGTAAAGGATATTGCATACATACCATTTTTATTCCTCTTTGTTCGGCAACCTCCTTTATTCTTTGATAGTTGTAACGTGTTGCGGGGCTATAATATCTTAACCTAAGCTCATTTGCCCGGTTATAATACTTTTGCGCCTGCGGATATTTTTTTTGATCCATATAAGAAGTGGCGATAAGGCCGTATAGCCGGTCATTACTTATATTCTCTTTAAGAATTTTTTTAGACAGCTCTTCTATCTCTTTAAATCTGCCCTGGTACCGGTAAGAATCCCCTAAACCGATATACGCCTCCATATTTTTAGGATTCAGCTCTAATACTTTCTTAAACATCGTCTCTGCTTCCGGATATCTTGAAAGCTCTACATACAGGTGCCCTAATTCCACATACAGCTGGGTATCATTAGGCACTGCCTCTGTTGCTTTCTTCAAGACTTCTTCGTGCTCTTGATTTTTCTTTTGATCCCGGTAACAACCCGCCAGCCCCATATACGCGTTGCTATTATTCGGATTCAAAGCTAAGGCTTTCTCAAACATCTCTTCGGCTTGTTGGTAATCTTTTTGCTCCCGATAGCAGCGGCCCAACTCGGCATAAGCGTTATCATCGCGAGGGTTTATTTCTATTGACCTTTTAATAATTATCTTAGCTTCCTGGTTTCTCCCCTGCTCCCGGTAAGAACGGCCTAAGCCGACATATGCGTTACCATTCCTGGGATTTAACTGAAGCGCATACATAAACATCTTTTCTGCTTGTTGATAATCTTTTTGATCCCGGTAGCAGCGGCCCAAGCCGACATAGGCGCCGTCATTTTCCGGATTCAACTCCAGGGCCTTCTTACCCATTTCTTCTGCCAACCGGTAGATCTTCTGTTCCCGGTAGCAGCGGCCCAAACCGACATAGGCTACATCATTCTGCGGGTCCAATTGGATAGCTTTCTTAAACATCTCTTCTGCCTGCCGGTAAATTTTTTGTTCCCGGTAGCAGCGGCCCAAACCGACATAGGCTACAACATTTTCCGGGTTCAGTTGAAGGGCTTTTTTGAACGCCTCTTCGGCCTGCCGGTAATCCTTCTGCCCCAGGTAAGCATAACCCTCTATAAAATCCGGAGATACCTCTTCCTCCAGCTCCTGATTCTGCTCATGCATCTTTATTATTTTTGTTAATAAATCATCCAGCATCTTATATTTTCCCTGCTCGGAATAACAAACCCCTAAGCCATCATATGCGTCCCGGTTTTGCGGGTCAAGCCGGATCGCTTGCTTAAATGCTTCTTCGGCCTGCTGATATTTATTTTGCCCGTTATACAGATTGCCCAGGCCGCTATATACGCTGCTGTTCTTAGGGTCCAATTTAAGCGCTACTTTAAAAAGTTCTTCGGCCTCCTTGTATTTTCTTTTTTCTACATAACAGGCGCCTAAGCCGTCATATGCGCTGCTATTCCCGGGATCAAGCCGGATCGCTTGCTTAAACGCCTCTTCGGCCTGCTGATATTTATTTTGCCCGTTATACAGATTGCCCAGGTCGCTATATACGCTGCTGTTCTGAGGATCAAGCTGGATTGCTTGCTTAAACGCCTCTTCGGCTTCCGCATATCTTCTTTGCTCGGAATAACAAACCCCCAAACCAGCATATGCGCCCCGGTTTTGCGGGTCAAGCCGGATCGCTTGCTTAAACACCTTTTCGGCCTGCTGATATTTATTTTGCCCGTTATACAGATTGCCCAGGTCGCTGTATAAGCTGCTGTTCTCAGGATCCAATTTAAGCGCTGTTTTAAAAGTATCCTCTGTTTCCTTGTCTTTTTTCTGCCGGTTATCTTTAAAATTACCAGACTCTAAATATTCCTTCGTAGGCAGCCGGATATCTTCACCAAAATTATAGGCTCCTAACTCTTTAGCTTTATTTATCAGGTGTAACCGGATATTTTTTGCTAATTTATACACCCTGAACCCGGAAAAAAACAGCTTAATATTTACAATCCGCTGATCATCATATTTAGCGGTACTTGCGGTATCGTTAATTCCCGTCATGATAATCAGCATATTCGGATTATACTTATTAAGAATATTTTCTAAATTCGACAGGATAACCGAAGTGTCAATGTCCTCCCGCCCTTCATTTATTACCTTAAAGGCGGTTTTATATTTTTTCGCGTTTAGCAATGCCTCCAGTTGCGCCGGCCAGGAATCCTCCCCGCCTATAGCAGTGGTTGATTCCCCTAAACACACAATAGTATATGCATCAGCCCTGCTAAATGAAACCATATTCCTGTGCTCGCGTAAAGATAAAATTATAAACCCGGCTATACGCATCCCGGATTCCAAAAAAAACAGGAATAAAAACATGCCGAATAAAATTAAGAATATTTTCTGCCTGAACGTTGTTTTCCGCATTATTTACCTGTTTATTGATGTTTCTTTGTTTTTATACTCTAAGGGGGTTTTAATTTTTTTAAGGCTTCTTTCCAGCCCTAAACGGGCTTTCTCAGAGTATGGATTTTTTTCTAGCGCCTTTTTAAACAACTCTCCGGCATCTTTGAAGTCTCCGCGGTCCAAATAATAAAAACCTAACTCATTGTATACCGGTTCGCGATCCGGATTAATCTTAATCGCTTTTTTAAACATCTCCTCAGCTTCTTTATATCTTTGCTGTTCTTTATAACAAATCCCTAATCTGATATAGGCTTCTTCATAATAAGGATTCAAATCCACCGCTTTCCTAAACATCTCCTCGGCTTCTTTATATCTTTGCTGCTCCCGATAGCAACGCCCTAACCTGGTATATGCGGATTCATTGCGGGGCTTTAACTCCAAAGACCTCTTAAAGAACCTTTCGGCTTTCTTATACTCCTTCTGTTCCCGATAACAAAGCCCCAGCCTTACGTATGTTTCGTCATTTAATGGATCCATCTTTAGCGCCTTTTCATACATATCTATCGCTTTTTGGCGCTTATTTAATCTTCTGTACAAATCCCCCACCCAGGAAAACAATTCCTCATCACCGAAATTACGGCTTAAAGCCAACTCAATCATCTCTTCGGCTTCCTCAAACTTTTTTTGGCTTATATAACAACCCGCCAGCCCGGCATATGTTTTCCAGGTTAACGGGTTTAATTCTGCCGCTTTCTTAAATGCCGCTTCTGCTTCTTCATATTTATTCAACCCGAAATAGAAACGCCCTAATTTTACTAACACAAAATAACCTTCAGGATCAAGTTCTGCCGCTTTCTTAAATGCCGCTTCTGCTTCTTTATGCATACGCAAGTTCTCATAAACGCTTCCTAGAAGCTCATAAGGCACATGCTCTTTGGGATTCAACTCTGTCGCTTTTTTAAACATTTTTTCAGCTTCAAAATAATTATTCCGGCTGGAATAAAAATTCCCTAAATCATTATACGCCTCCCAATTGCCAGGATATAATTCAATGGTTCTTTTAAAAATTACCTCTGCCTCCGGAAATTTACTTTGATTCAAATAGCAGCTAGCCAGGCCATTTAATGCACTGTAACTATCCGGCTTAAGCTCCAGCGCTTTCTCAAACATCGCCTGGGCCTGCAGATAATTATGGTTGCTGTTATAAAGATGCCCTAAATCAGCATAGGCATTGCTATCACGGGAATTCAAGCGGATATTTTCTTTTAACCTATCCATCTCTTCATTAAAAACAATTTTGTTTTTCAGGTTCCGATAAGTTAAATATATGAAATCCCCCATATGCCATTGGCCTATCTTAAAAAGAAAAATACACAAAACGATCCCGGACAAAAATAGGATTATATTTTTTCTAAAAATTTTCTTCAACATAGAAAATTATTTATTACACACCTCTTTTAATATCGCTTTAGCGGCGTTTTCTGCGATTAAGCGATTGCCCGCAGCAGTAGCGTGCCCGAATTCACCGCCAAAATTATCTTCAAAATAGTCATTATACGCACCCCGTTTTAAAGCATCTTCAAAATTAGTTTTATTTTCCACAAAAATAATCCCGTCAGTAAAATCAAGTAGCTTCTTCAAAGGCTCTATACTGCGCAAAGGGTACTGCATGCATATCAGCTTTATTTTTCTTTGTAAAATAATTTCTTTCAATTTTTGATAATTATGGCGGGTTGCGGGATTATAATACTCCATCCGGAAAGCCTCGGCTTTCTTATAATACTCTTGAGCCTGCCGGAATTTGCCTTCTTTTCTATAAGCCGTAGCCACAAAACCGTATAAACGGTCATTTTTTACCTTATTCTTAATAATCTCCCGGGCCAATTCTTTTATGCCTTCAATTTTATTTTGTGCGCTATAACAACAACCTAGTTCGGTATAAATAGGCTCAAAGCCCGGGTTCAGCTCTAAAGCCTTTTTAAACATTCTCTCTGATTCCGGGAACATCCCCTGTTCTAAGTAACAATTACCCAAAAGGATATACCCCTCTTCATTTGCCGGAGCAAGCGCTATAGCTTTTTTGCCTTGCTCCATCGCTTCCTGGACTTTTCCCGTCTCCCGGTAGCATTTACCTAATCCGATATGGGCATCCGGGTTATCCGGATTAAACTCTAATGCTTTCTTAAAAAATGATTCCGCTTCTAAATACTCGCCCTGATTAATACAAAGATACCCTGAATCAACATTCTCCCTATCACCCCGAATGCTAGTGCTAGAGAGATCTTTAGGCATCGCCGGGGCAAAAATCATTCTCCCTGTTTTTTCATGTATTTTTTTATTAAACGCTAACTCATTAAACTTATTCACGATATGCAGCCGGGAAATCCTGATTAATTGCCACACTCTCAACCCTCTGATAAAAAGCTTAATTCTATTCATAAAACTATTTTCATAAGGCACTGTCCCGACCCAATCATTCACCCCCACCATGGCAATTACCGCCTCCGGAGAATATTTTTCCAAATCTTCTTCTAAAGTAAGCAGGATTCCGGAGGTTTCAATGGAAGGCCTGCCCTTATTGATTACCTTGAAGTTTACGCCCGTATTTGCCTGATTTAAAATTACCTCCAACTGGCTCGGCCAGGAATTCTCTGCCCCAAAAGCAGTAGTGGACTCGCCTAAACACATAATACGGTATTGATTATTTCCGCCAAGAGCCGCCAAATTTTTATCTTCCTGCGGCAAGCTAATCGCCAAACCGGCAATACGCAATCCCGCCTCCAACAAAGCGGCGCATAAAAACAGGCCGAAAATTATCAAACCCAACTTATGCCGCAAAAGAATTCCTGACATAGAATATCTACTAACTCCCCCTACTACTTCTTAGGATCTTCCTCGTAATTATATAGGTTAACCAAAGCTGCCTGCGCTTCCTGATTCTGCGGCTCCATTTCTATGGCTTTTTTGAATAGTGCCGCCGCCTGCGCATAATCTCCCCGGTTTTTAAAAATATAGCCTGCCTGCAGATATGCCTGGTCTTTGCCAACAGCTTTATACCATTTATTCCCCAGAGAGTTTATTTTTTGTGCCTTAAGAGAAATCCCCGCTTGATCTTTCCTGGCTATACTAAAATCATCTTTATCGATAACCCATGCGGCCCCCTGCGGATTATCGGTAAAATACTCTAATTGCCGCCTGGAGAATATCCACTGATAATTACCCTCAAGGATAAAACGCTCACCCAGCCCGATATTCCAACAAAGATGCGGGAGATAATCCGGCATGTCCCGGCTTATGTAAAGCTTGTTATTACGGTTGATCGCTCCTTCATTAATCCCCTGTTTAATATTAGAGAGCATCGCATCCAAAGGAGCAAAATGGCGCGTATAGATATCCACCACCAACCTGATGCAGAAAATATTAAAAATAAGCACTGCGGCCAGTAAAGAAAAAATTAACTTCTTGTGTTTTTTAAAACCCCCAAATCTGTCCGTCAAAAAAATGGCAATGAGCGCCATAAAAGCATTGGGAATATACTGGTAGCGGAACTCTGTCAGTCCATACTCTAGCTCGGAAATAGCCAACCTGCAGAAAAACATAACATACATCTCCGTAAGCATCAAAAAAAGAAATAAACCCAGGACCTTAAGCTCTTCATACAGCTTCCGGCGGTATAGAAACAATAGCAAGAAACCCAGAATAAATGCACATAAAGAACCCGCAATAAAAATTATCTCTTTATGCCCGCCGGCAATATAGTTAACCAGCGGGCCGGACATATAAATATTCTCGGTAACCTTTAGGGGAAACGCTAATAACGGAAAGAAATCCAGCAATAAACCGTAAAAGATATTAAAGGCCGCCAAAAACCCGGCGGTAACCGTATTCGGCAGGTTAAAAAAATAGCCGATCTTATGCGTTGGCTGAATATATGTCCCCAGCGCCCGGGTAAATGCATAAAACAGAAAATAAGCAGAATAGACGATGCCTAAAACCCAAGCGTTATATTTTATGATCATTTTATGATCCGGGCCGCCTGCGGGTCTAAATTTTTTAATACTTGATAATATGATGATAGCAAGCGGCCAGAGAAAAAACGGCTCGTAGCATAACATAGCAACCAAAAGAAAAACTATTACTGCGCCAAGTAAAATTGGCTTTGAAGTTTTTAAATACCGCAGATACGCCATAAAGCCGGCCAAAGCCATCGAAAAGCCAATCATAATATGCGTCTGAAAAGACCAGAGCAACATATCGAAATGGCTGAAAAGAAAAGCAAATAAGCCGATAAAGATAAAGCTGGGCAACTTATCTTTGGAAAATTTTAAAGAGAATTTATATAACAAATAAATGGCGAGAAAGTAGAATACCGCATTAAAAATATTAAACAAAACATAATGAGAGCCGAACAAAAGGTGGATTAGATAGTAATACAGGCCAAATAATGGACGGTAACTCATCTGTTCGATCGGATCAGTGTTCAAACAGTGCAGCCACTGCCCCATCTGTGATAAACCAGGCAGCTCATCCAGGTGATGGAAGAAATAAAAAATCTCCCAATAATCACTTAATGGCGGATAGGCAAGGCTGGGAAATGATACGCCGAGTAACAAAATAAAAAGCAGAAAGAAATAAATAAGGCTAAACTTATTCTTCATCTTGCCGCCTATAACAATCTTCCAATGCATTAATAACCTCTATATTTGCAGGATTGATCTTGAGCGCCTGCTTATACATATCCGCTGCCTCCCGGCACTTGTTCTGATTATTATAAAAATGCCCGAAGTTAGCATAAAATATATCCCTGCCGGGGCTAAGCGCGACCGCTTTCTTATGCATTTGCTCTCCTTCGGAGTATTTACCCTGGCTGGCGTATGAGCCGGCCAGTCCGTCGTAGAATATGGCATTACCGGGATTAAGCTTCAGGGCTTTCTTATACATCTTCACTGCCGCACGATGCTTTCCCTGCATCGCGTATAAAGTACCCAGGCTGTCATATGTATTAGCATTATCCGGGTTAATCTTTAGGGATTGCTGATACATCCTGTCTGCTTGCGCATACTCGCCGCCTAATCGATAAAGATCCCCCAGAGAAAGATAACCATTTTCGTTCTCCGGGCTTACCTGAATTGCCATCTGAAACATTTCTTTTGCTTTCAAAATATCTCCTTGTTTGCGGTAAATATCACCAAGAGAGATATAAACACCTTCATCTTCCGAATCTATCCGTAAAACTTTGACAAATATCTTTTCAGCTTGCTCCAGCCGGCCATCTTTGTAATAAGAATTACCTAAATCAATATAATCCTGGCACTGCACAGGGCTGATAATATCACTATCCTCACCTAAGCCTGTTTTCTTTAATCCGCCAAATGCATCTTCCATTGGCTGCCTGCTTAAGTTAAAATCCCGGGGGTCAATAAACCAGGCGGCATCTTGCGGCGTATTGCTGAAATATTTCATCTCTTCTTTATTAAATACCCATTGGTAGGTACCTTGCATAAGCTTGCCGATCACCGGATTCCAGCACATCTTAGGCAGGATATCCGCGATACGGTTATCAATATACAACTTGTTATCCTGATTTAATTGCTTACTTTTTATACCTTCTTTTATGTTGGCTAACATAATATTCAAAGGAGCTAATTGCCGCGTTTCTAATGCCACCGAACGCATTATGCAGCGGATATTCAATATCAGGATAAAAGCTAAAATTGCGCCCAGAATAATTTTTATCTTTGGCTTAAGCTTAATCGCCTGAGCGAAAAATAAAAGAAATATCAGAACAAGAAACGCGCTGGGGACATAATGATACCTGAACTGGAATAAACTGTATCCATATTCGCGATTGCTGAAATATTTCGAGATAAACACGGTAAAAGAAAAAGTAAACAACAGAAAAAATAAAAATATAAACTTTTTTATAACCTCGATCTTTTTACGCTTTGCCAAATAAAACATCGCCCAGGAAATCAGGAGCAAAAAAATAATGCTTACGCTGTGCATATCCGTTATCGCCGGCCTGTGCGCCCCCAAGAAGCCTCCAAGTAAAATATTAAAACTGGGAAAGCTCACTTGGGGAGGGTAAGCGATTACCGGCAGGATATTCACCAATATCCCGTTATAAGCAATATCAAAGAATACTGCTAAAGCAGTTCTATAAAAACGGGGCAGGGTAAGTAGCTGCAAAATCAAAGCATGTGTCTGCGAGCCGGAATCAGTGTAAGTATTGATATTTCTGGTTAGAAAGAAAATCAGAATATAAATACAATAAGTCGCTCCGATCACTGATAAGCAGGATAATCTTAGCTGCGCAGCTGTAACCTTCTGCCTGTTTATCAAGCTGCCGATAGAAGCTAAGAACACAATCGCCAGGGGCCAAAAAACAAAAGCCTCATAACAAAGCATCCCTGATAATAATAAAAAACCGGCCCAAAAAAGCGGCTTGCCGGAGCCCGTATTCAGGAACCCGATATAGGACAAAAACCCCAAAAGAGACAGGCAGAAACCTAAAATAAGATAACTGTGCGCAGTCCAGGAAACAATATCAAAATGAGAATAAAGCAGGCTGAAGAAAACTACGCTTATAAAAGCTAGCCGCTTTTGGTTAACAAAAGATACTGCCAGCTTATACAATAAAACCAGGCTTCCGCAATACAGAGAGAAATTAATCAGGTGTATATAGAAAAAATTCGCGCCAAAAATAAAGTGCTGAAAATACAATATTAAATGGGAAAGCGGCCGGAAACTGACATGCAGTATACAATCAGTATTTAAAATATCCAGCCATTGAAAAGGTAAAGGGCTGGCATAGATCGTATGAAAAAAATAAAGCGTTTCCCACCAATCGCTCCGGGGAGCATTAAAAAAAGTAGGATAATAAATAAAAGTTAAGATACCCAAGAGCGCGGCAAAATACAGGCTAATCGCTTCGTTCTTAACGGATAATTTTTTAAAAAATTCAACCATTATTTTTTTCGCGGGCTAAAACATTTCTTTAAGAAAATAAATAAATTTGCCTTTAGCGTCCGATAAGCCACATAATATTGTACTCTATAATTATAGCGCAGGCTCTTATTCTTCGAAAACAGCGCTTTATAAATCCGCGCCGGGTTTAAAAAATAACAAAGGGCAAAGATACGGTAAATCAGATAAATAACCACTTTATGTTTGCCCAAAATAACCTCCGCTTTGCCAAAAAGTCTGTACTGCTGAACATCGTGCTGCTTATCCCACTTTTTCCAATAATCTGTCCCCGGCCTGGGCTCCAGCACGCTGATATGCCACATCGGGGCATTCTTTATTAAATAGAAATAAGTATTCAGGCTCTCCCGGATTGTTTCATTGGGAAAACCGATAATCCCGTGATTATGGATAAGGAATCCTCTGCTTAACAGCTTTTTGCACATTAGCCGGTTATCATTGACCGTATAGGGTTTGCGGTATTCTTTAAGGAGCCGGGGGTTAGCTGACTCAATGCAAATGTTTACTTTAATGCACTTACTCTCTTTCATCAAGTCCAGAGTGGAATCGTCTTTTATAGAACGCGGATTAATCGTTGTACCCCACAGTATATTCAAATTCTCTTTAATTAATAATTTACAAAAATTGCGCAGGTTCTGCTCATCAATCGCCACATCATCATCCTCAATAAAAACAAAATCTAACTTTAATTTTTTCGCGACTTTAAATTCATCTAAAATCCTCTGCGGCGACTTATGGCGGTAATTATGCCCCCACATCCTTACCGTGGAACAAAAAGCGCAATTATAAATACAGCCGCGGGAAGTCTCCATACTCATATACCTTAAGCCGGAATGTTTAAAATATGGCTCCAGATTAAACTCTGAATAATCATTAAAAGGCAATGTGTCTAAATCTTCTACCGGCTGCTGAGGCGGATTCTTCACTATCCGGTTATCCCGCGCATAGCATAAACCCTTTAAATCTTTTTGGGAGAATCCTTTTATACAGTTACTTAGAAATTCCCGGAAAGTCAACTCTCCTTCGCCGGATATAACATAATCATATCCGTTAAATAACAGGTCCTCCGGAACCAATGTCGCGTGATTGCCTCCGGAAATTACCAGGGTGTCCGGATACTTCTTTTTAATATCCTGCCCATAACGGATACAGTAAGGAGCAGCGTTAGTAAAATTACAGGAAACCCCGATTAAATCATATTTTGCGGCAAGTATCCGGCTTAACCCTTTTTGATAAGGGACTTCCGTCAAGTCCATTAACTCCATTTCACAACCTAACTCTTTACCGATCAGATGAAGGTTCATCAACCCGATGTTGGGAACCCGTTCATAAGAAGTATCTACTGTCGGAGCGACTAATAATACTTTCACTTTCTTTATCCTTTTTTAAATTCTAAAAAAATATTATTTTAAAACTTTCCTGGCGATAAACGAACGCCCCAGGGATAGCCACCCTAAAGACAATGTGGCATCCAAAGCCCCTACCGCCCGATCCAGTTCTTTTTTATCCACAATCAGCGCCGGTGAAAAAACAATCAGGTTGCGCCGGGTAAACCCTAGATATGCCAAAACATTATGCGTATGGAACAATTCCGCCAAGACTATCGCCCCGGCTAAGGTGGATAAAATCGGCGATTTATCCGGCAATATCTGCGCGACCAGTTGCTCTACCTGCTCCATCGGCGGCTTAAGCTCAACCCCCCACAATAAACCGCGCCCGCGCACATCATTAATGCGCTCCGGGTATTTTTTCTGAAGATTACGCAATTGCTGTTTTAGATACTCACCTGAATCATGCGCCCGGTCAATTAAATGTTCATCTTTAAATATATTCAAAGCCTCAATAGCCGTGGCGCATTCTTCGCTCATCCCGCTAAAAGTTGAAGAATGCATCAAAGCCTCTCCGGTATTTCCATACGCTTTTAAAAACACCGGCGCGCGCGCAGTATAACCGGCAATCGAGGCTTTGCCTCCTCCAAATGTTTTGGAATAGCAGACGATATCCGGAATAATCTCTTCGGCTTGGAAAGCAAACCAATAACCTGTATGGCCAAAGCCGGTATATATTTCATCCATAATCAACAATACATCATAACGCGTGCAAAGCTCACGCACTTTGCGCAGATACCCGGCCGGAGGGAATATAATACGGGTGCCGTGTATAGCTTCTACGATGAATGCGCATAAATCCGGCTTATCATTGCCTTTTTTACAATGTTGAATAAAAAGCTGCTCCAGTGCCCCGGCATCCCCATAGGGCACCTGGTAACACCGCTCCAACAGCTTAAAGTTTTTACGGGAATCATCTAAACTAGACACCGACATTGCCGCGTGTGACTTGCCATGAAAAGACTGATCGGTATATACCAACCCGGAGCGGCTCAAGCCATGATGTTTCTCGGCAAGCTTAAGCGCCCCTTCCACTGCTTCGGCGCCGCTATTGCAGAAAAATGAATACTCTAAATCCCCCGGTAATAAGCTGGCCAGATTGGCGGCTAAAGCAGCCACATAAGGCGAAATAAAAGCCTTGCAAAATTCCAGCCGTTTTTCCTGCGCGATCTTAATACGCGCTTTTAATATCCGCGGGTGATTATGCCCCAACCCCAACACGCCATTGCCTCCGCTCATATCTAAAATCCGCCGTCCATCGCTAAGGGTAATATACATCCCTTCTGCAGATGACGCCCAAATCTTATCAAGCCCCAATAAGCCAAACAATTTCACCATCCCGCAATTTACGTATTCCTGAGTCAGGCGGATTTTTTCTTCAGCAGATAACCGCTCAACGTCCTCTAATTTATACCAACGCGTTTTGTCCATATTAATTCCTTTAAGTTTTGAGTAATATAATTACCCCATACTCCGGCTGCGCCGCTAAAAAAAAGGTTCCGATCGATATAAGCAGGGGTATAGCAAGCCCGGCAGCCCTGCCGGCTTAAACCCCTGATAGATTCTGTTAATCCATCCTTTCTAATATTCCAGCGGGGCCTTCCCCAAAAGTTACAACAAGGATAAACACTGCCATCGCTGTCTATAAAAACCGCATAATCAGCATGATAACATTTAGGATGATGAACGCCCGCAGGAAATTCCGCCTGAGTGGCCATCCGTTTTTCATAGATAAACGGCCAGTGCCCGGCGATATCATAACTGGCCGCGCTAAATTGAATCGGAGCGTTCTTTATCTTATGTTGCTTAATATATCGAAAGAGTTTCCGTAATTTATCTTCGGGAATTACATGGGGCTGAAATTTACCCGGAGTAAAATTAGCGGTAAAATCAAATGAGGGAGAAAAATTAAGCGTTAGATTATTTTGCCGGCAAAAGTTTACTAACCAATCAATATCTTCTTCCTTGGTTTGCGCAGTAAGCACAGAGCTGATACGCACCGCTAAACCATAACTGCGGGCAAGCTTGATGCCTTCCACGATCTTAAGATAACTGCCCTCTCCCCGGTTTTGATCATTAACCATCGCCGGGCCGTCTAAACTAATGCAAATCTTATCTAATAAACGAATGATCTCTTTTTTCTGCGGAATCAGCGTTCCATTAGTAACCATATCGCAAGTGATGCCCAACCGATGGGCTCGGGTGATCACCGCTTCTAAATCATCGCGCAGTAATGGCTCGCCTCCCTGCAATTGCAATATTCGGGTGCCTAATTGATGCAGCTGGCTTACAATTTCCAGCAGTTCTTGAGTGGTAAACTCCCGGCAATTATAACGATAGGGGTGCTCCCCATAACAATACCAGCATTTAAGATTACACCGGTTAGTTACCCCCAAAATTGCAATCAGGGGCACCCGGCGCCTGGCCAGCTTAGCCGCAAATAATGCACTGATAAATTTAAAATCCTGCCTTAATCTATTAAATCTCATATTCAATCATTTCTTATTAACCGCTCAATCCGCCCTTTGGAGTTATTTTCTGCTCATTATAAGTTTAAGAGTATCTTTAGCTATCTGGAAAGCCGCAGAAAGAGTAAGCGCGTTAGATTTCCCGCAAAGCCTGCCTCTTAAAGGCGCCGATAACTCCACCACCTTATAACCACGCCTGATTGCTTTAATAAGATTCTCCGCGGTAAACAGAAAACCATCCGCGACTAACGGCAGAGAACGTAAAACCGCTGTGGGAAAAACTGTCAGGCCATTATAGTATTTTAAATTCAAACGGGAAAACTTGTTAAGCAACCAGGTAAAGCTGCGCGAAAGTAAATGCCGGAAACAAGAACGCGGGTCTTGGCCTAAATGGTAGCAAGTTACTGCCGTGTCATTTTTCAAATATGGCAAACATAGAATAAACTCCTGTGCTGAATTTTCATGGTCGCCCGGAAACCAGGTAAAATAATCTCCCCGGGCAAGCGCCAAAGCATCCCGATAACAGCTGCCGATGCCCGTTTTCTTTAAATGATGAATTGCTCTGACTTGGTGGTATTTTTTAACTAGCTGTTCGGCTATCCAAGGAGTAGCATCACTGCTTCCGTCATCCACAATAATAATATCCAGTTCCCGCACATGGGGAGCCAATGTTTTCATCAAATCTTCTACTGTTTCCTCGAGGCTTTCCTGCTCATTAAGCGCGGGGATGCAAATTGAAATATTAATATATTTTTCCATAAATGATTAATGATTTCTTATATAAAATTAACATGGCTGCCCGGATTTTTTAATCCCCACAAATAACCATTAATTTCATCAAGGCGGCAGGCTTTTCTGCAACCTGTTAAATCCCATTTGGCATATATTCGCGCCATTACTTTCTTGCGTTTTTCCCCTTCCCAAATATTCTTAAAACTTTCTTTGCCTATATTGCCAAACGCAAAATTTTGTTTACCTAAAAAGAGGTTGCAGGGATACATATCGCCCCGGGCGGTTATGTGCGCGGCAAAAGGCAGCCCCAGGCAATGCGCGTAAGGCTTCTTTTTTTCTAAACTTTCCGATGCATTGCGGCGCAATATTATTTTAAAGTTACTTTTTTCATATTTTTTAAGCTCTCCTTCTAACCGGGCCAAATCTCGATATCTAAGGGCCAGGGCCGGAGTATTCCTATTCGCCGGATGCCGGGAATAAGGTTTTATGACTAAATAATCTGCTCCCGCATCACGCACAATCTTAGCCGCCGCCAGCACTTCTTTATAATTTTTAGGGATCAATAAGAATTGCGCCCCGATAACACAAGAATAGTTTTTTTGGTTTCTTATCTTTACTGCTTCTCTAAGGTTTTTAATGACAATATCGAAGTCTTCTTTTACTGTCCCATGTATAGCCGCATAATTTTTCTTTGTCCCGGCATCCAGGCTTACCTTTAACCAGCTCAGGGAATTCAGGGACCCGGCCGCCTTTTCTTTATCAAACAACACGCCGTTAGTTACCAGCGCCACATCAATTCCCGCCTTCTTGGTAAAATTAATTATTCCCACCGCGTCTTTATGTAAAAGCGGCTCCCCTTCTCCGGAATACAAAATAGACTTTACCCCTCTTTTTGCCGCCTCAAGAATAAACCGCCTAAGCTCGGTTTCTCCTAAGATATCAGGCTTGTATTGAAAAAAACCGAAAGCGCAGAATACGCACCGGTGATTACACCCGCCATATAAACCAATCTCTATATAAATAGGGTAGATATTTTTGCCTTTAAGCCATTGATACACTCTGGGAACATGGTACATAAGCTTATGGCTGTCTATCCTAAATTCATCCGTTATCGTGGGCATACTTTAACCTTTTTGAGAAAAACTGCTTTGGATAATTTTACCGCGCATGCCGCTTTTATAAAGGCCGCCGATAAATATCGTTCGGCTTCAGGCGGGCACACCTTAAGAGGCCGGCATATTTACCGGACGTTCAGATGTTATTTGATATACTTCAAAAATCTCCAGAGGAGCTTCTTTGAATGAAATATAAAACGGCAAAAGCCCCCAGTCGTGAGAATAGAACCCCGCATGAAACCGGCGGTCGTGCAGAAAAACATTACCCTGATAACGGAAACTCCCGATTAAATCCTTTTTATAAGTTAAACCTTGAAAATAATCAGAGCAGTTTTCATGAAAAACAGGCGAAAGAAATGCTCCAGCCGGCACCACATATATAAATCCGCCATCCTTGTTCAGGCTGGCTTCAATTTCATTCTTCGCTGCCTGGGGATAATATTTACGCAAATAATACGCATACCCGTAACAAAGATTTGTATCAAAAGAAGACTGGCAAAAATAAATATCATTCCTGGTTGGCAGCTTTTTTTTAAGAGAAACTACAAAATCACGGTATGCTCCGGAAAGCTGATAATCTCCCGCGGAGAGCAGCCCGGAGATAACAATCGCGGCGCCAATGGCAAAAACAATGTATTTGCTGCGCAGGTTAAAAGACACATCTTTATTCAAACTCAACTCCTTAACGATAAGCAAAAACATCGGCGGAAACAATAATAAAACAAAACGCGCCGCCACAAATTGCACAATAATAGTAAAAATCAACAACGCCATAAACCACAAAGATAAAAACAAATTATCTTTATTTCGATCTTTTTTAAAAAAATGCGTAACCCCGGCATTCAGGATCATAAGAATAATAAAAAAAGACGCTACGAAGAAAACGGCGAGCATGCTTTTTTCTATGCTGCTATATCCGGAAAAATAGAACCTTTTGCCTAAATAATTGTTAAACCCGGAAGAAAAACCTTTAATCAAAAACGGGCATAAACCCAGAGGCAAAGATAAAATAAAAAATAAGCGGTTAATTTTCCGGCTTAACAGATAAGGTATCAAAAATATCACACAGATTGAAGCCCCGCTAAGAAAACTCAAAACAGCAAACGCCCTGATCTGGATAATTTCCGGGCTAAGATTCGAACCCTTCTTTAGCAGGCTGTCTAATAAATAAACATGCTGATAAAATATAAAATTATGCAAACACCAGAGCAACAACATTCCTGCCGGAATAAGTAAAAATAAAGAATACTTCTTCTTTCCGGAAAGCAGCGCATAGCTGAACATAATAAAAACAACCATAATCCCGGAGTATTTAGTTAAAATGGCTAAGCCCGCCAAAACCGCGGATAAATACAATAATCTTTTATTATCTTTATCTACGCCATAAATAAACGCGGCCAGCGCCCCCAGGAAAAATGCCAAAAGCGGTATATCCAACATGATATTTTGAGACATTACTACAAACACCGGGCTGACCGCAAGCAACCCGGCGGCGAAAATACCCCTGCCGATAAACCGCCTGGAGAGAAAATACATAGCGAGAATGGAAAGCCAAGAAAAGGGAAGGTAAAATAAATGCAGCCAAACTTCTTTATCCTGAAATATTTTGATGATCGGAGCAAAATAATAACCTAATAGAAGCGGATTATGGTAAACATCCCCCATAAAAATAAAATCACCCTGGTAAACCTGGGGTACGCGTATAAAATGCTCACCGATTGCCTTAGCGATAGTAATTGTAAAAGGATCATCAATGTGATAAGCCTTATTTATAAAAAAAAGGCCAAAGATCGTAAACGATAACAATAACCAGAATAATTTTTTACTGTCTTTCATCAATTTCAGGAATTTGATAGTTTTTTAAAAAATCACAAAATTTCTTATTGGCGATGCTATGGTCTTCTTTACCCCACCACATCGGAACGCGCGCTGACTCCGGAACACCCCAGCCCCAAAACATCACCCCCGAACAGCCCGCGGCGAAAGCTTGATCCATATATTCTTTAAAATTTGATACATAGGAATCAACAGTATCGGGATTTTCCCTTGTTTTTTTATTCAACACCATAGAATTACTAAAACCGAATTCCGACATTATCACCGGCTTGCCTAAAGAAAGTAATTTCTCGATTATAGAGTTTATTTTTCGGGTGTTTTCACCCGAGGGTTCGTTACCCCCTGCGGAAGGATAAAAATGGAAGGAAAAGAAATCCAGTTCCGGCAAACTGAGTATTCTAAGTAAACTTTTATTTACGGCTTCCGCATTATTTATACTGATACCTATGGTCACCGGATGGCGGTTATCCAGGCTTTTAATATACCTGGCGATTTCGCTTACCCACTGGCAGGACTCTAATTCAGAAAAACGCCAATATTCCAATTCATTAGCGATCTCCCAAGCTAAAATCGCCGGATCATCACGGTACACTCTATTATTTATAGGATTTTTTCTCTGAATTATTTGCTTGATGGACTTCTTGAAAGCTTTTACGCTTTCTTGATTAGTAATGTTGCAGAAAGGGGCATGCCCCTGAAAATATTTTTCTTCGGTTGAGTAATCACTGCTGCAGCAACAATCCGTAAGGACCAATACCAGGTATATGCCGTTTTGCCGGGCAATATCGATAATTTTATCGATATCTTCAGCTTTACTCCAACCCCAATTCAAATAAATCCGCAATACCGAGATATTGTTTTCTTTTGCCTGGGTGATTGCTTTTTGAAGGTCCAGATCCCAGTCATCATAAAAAACTAAATTTACCGCATTTGCCCCGATAAATTTAAAAGCTTTACCTTCCTTTACTAATCTATCATTTTTTAATGTTACCCGGGGCAAAGAATCATCCGCTAAAACATTATTTAAGCCCGCCGCAAAAAAAACAAAAACCATTACCCTAAGCCATCTTTTGGCTGATACCAACTGTTTTCTTAACCGGGCTTTCATATCTCCTCTATTTTAATACGCTAACCCTGCAAACCAGCCATAAGCTGCTGTTTAGCCTATCGCGCAACCTCACCCAAACTTTAAATAAATTTATGCGCTACCTTAAGCGATTTTCCAGATTTGCTTTTTATACTGGTCAACCATGCGATAAGTATTAAAGTTGGCTGCCGCAGAAATACACTCAATCATCATATCTATCCATTCGGACGCAGTATCGGCTTTGCCATTCTGGTTTGTTTTATAATATAAACCAACCATATATTCCAACGCAGAATACAGCTCTTCAGAATCAGCATTCATATGCAAGTCAGATTCATTGCCTACGCTCCCCTCGCTGTTTTTATATCCGAAGAAAGCGCCGATCTTTTTATCGGTAGCTTCAGCAACCCAACCGTCAACAGTGCTCATTTGTAAAACAGCATTTAAGATTGCTTTCATTCCGCTGGTTCCGGAAGCCTCAAAAGGAGGCAAAGGATTATTTAACCAAACATCCACGCTGGAACTAAGCAACTTACCCAAAGAAATATCATAATTCTCCAACACAATAATTTTTAACTTGCCATAATCCTCATTCAGCTTATCCACTTTATCCAGCATTTCATTAATATAAGTAAAACCCAGATTGTCATTTGGATGCGCCTTA
>JAQTQG010000047.1 GCA_028712375.1 Candidatus Omnitrophota bacterium | reverse complement strand
TTAACGCAAACTTTGGATGAACTTCAGAGGGATTTTAAGGACCAAGTCTTCTTAAAGAGTTTAATGCATGATAAAATTATCGGTTCGGTGCGCGCTTTTGTGCAAGATAGGACTTGTTATGCCAGCAGGCTGATTGTGCATCCTAGTTACCGGAATTACGGCTTAGGCAAGAAGCTGATGCAGAGAATTGAATCCCGGTTTCCCCAGGCAGCCAGGTTTGAAGTTTTTACCGGGCATAAAAGCAAACGCAATATTTCTTTTTATCAGAAATTAGGTTATAAAGTATTCAAGCAGGAAAAGGTTTCACAATTAAGGGACAGGGTTTTTCTGGAGAAATTTGTTTGCGGAGAACGAATATGATTGAAGAGCAGAAATTAATTGATATTGAAGTTAAAGATCTTTTAAGCCAGGCAGGCGATCTCTGTAAGTCCGGATACCGCCTGGTGCAGATTGGTTGCACCAAATTGCCGGAAACTTTGGAAGTAAATTATTCTTTTGATAAGGATTATAAATTTATTAATCTGAAGGTCAAGCTTAACGATTTGACGGTTGCATTACCCAGCCTAAGCGGTATTTTTTGGAGCGCTTTTTTGTATGAAAACGAAATTCATGATTTATTCGGCATAAAATTTACAGAAATGGCGGTCGATTATAAGGGTAATTTCTACCGTACTGCTGTCAAAAGAGGTTTTAACCCGCAAAATGAATAGCCCTAAAAGAACAATTATACCATTCGGCCCGCAGCACCCGGTTTTGCCGGAGCCAATCCATTTGGACCTGGTGGTGGAGGATGAGAAAGTAGTGGAGGCTATTCCTTCACTGGGATTTGTTCATCGCGGGTTGGAGAAACTGGTGGAGAAAAGAGATTTTATTGATTTTGTTTATGTTGCCGAAAGAATCTGCGGTATTTGCAGTTTTATTCACGGCCTTACTTATTGTATTGCGATTGAAGAAATCATGCAGATTCAAGTGCCGGCGCGCGCAAATTATCTGCGAGTAATCTGGTCAGAGCTATCGCGTTTACACAGTCATCTTTTATGGCTGGGTTTGACTGCTGATGCTTTTGGTTTCGAGGCGCTGTTTATGCACACCTGGAAGTTAAGAGAGAAAATCCTGGATATTATTGAAGAAACTACCGGAGGCAGGGTTATTTTTGGTTCTTCTAAAGTAGGCGGCGTACGTAAAGATATTACTCCGGAGAAATTAGCGGAGATTATTTTTAAACTAGACAGTTATGCTAAAGAAATTAAAGAGATTACCGATGTTTTTGTTAATGATAGTTCAGTAAAACATCGTTTAGTGGGTGTGGGTATATTGAGTAAGCAGGATGCGTATAGTTTAGGCGCGGTAGGGCCGACTTTAAGAGCAAGCGGTGTAAATATTGATATGCGTAAATTAGGCTATGCTGCCTATAAGGAAATTGATTTTACTCCGGTTACAGAAACCAGCGGCGATAGTTATGCCCGCTGTTTAGTGCGCATACGCGAATTGTTCCAGTCTATTGATATTATTAAGCAGGCAGCAGCAAAAATTCAACCCGGAGAACTTGAGGTTAAGGTAAGCGGTACTCCTAATGGAGAATTTTTTGCGCGTACCGAACAGCCACGGGGTGAAGTAATTTATTATGTTAAGGCAAACGGAACGCGTTTTCTGCAAAGGCTCAGGGTGCGTACTCCTACTTTTGCCAATATTCCTGCTTTGGTGAAATTACTGCCGGGATGCCAGCTGGCGGATGTGCCGGTATTGGTTTTAACCATTGATCCTTGTATCAGCTGTACGGAGCGTTAAATGAAGATATTCGTAATGGCGGCTAAAGTATTAAAGAGCTTATTCCTGAAGCCGGCAACTTTAGGCTATCCTTTTGTGCCCAGGGTTTATTATAAGAATACCCGCGGTAAAATTGCTATTGAGATAGCTAAATGCATATATTGCGGAGCCTGCCAGAGGAAATGTCCTGCCCAGGCTTTAAATGTTAATAAAGCAGAAAAAAACTGGGTGATTAACCGGCTGCGCTGTATTTCCTGCGGGTATTGTGTGGATGTTTGCCCGAAAAAATGTTTAACTATGGAAAATACTTATTCTGTTTCTGCCACCAAGAAAGAAGAAGAGGTTTTTTCCGGTGCATGAATATCATATTGTGGAAAGAATAGTAAAAGAAGCATTGGCCGATCGGAGTCGGGAGGAAATTGCCGAAATTTTACTATCGGTAAATGAATCCAGCGGCCTAGACCCGGAATCAATCAAGCTTTATTTTGAAGATATCCGTCAGGCTTACCCCCAGCTTAAAGAGGCAAAACTGAGCATCAATTTAACCAGGGTCAAATTACACTGTCCGAAATGTAATTCGGATTTCGAACGTAAAGAAAAAAGTTTTGCCTGTCCGCATTGCCGCGCAGAAGCGCAGCGTTCCCCGTTAAATAAAGACATCTTTATCGAAAAAATAAAATACTAAAAATGTGTTATGCCATACCCGGTAAGGTAGAATCAGTCGAAGCGCAAATGGTGGTGGTCGACTATTTCGGAGAAAAGAAAAAAGCTCGTAATGAATTGCCGAATTTAGCCGTCGGGGATTATGTATACGCCCAGGGTGGTTATGTAATTACCAAGGTTTCTAAACAAGAGGCAGAAGAGTCTCTTTCCGGGTGGAAAGAACTGTTCTTTAGTCTGAAAGATACAGATGATCAGCTGGTATTTTTCGCTCCCGAAAATTCCGCCGTTGACAGACGGGTTGCCAGGATAGTTAAAGAAGTCAGCCAGGGCAAAGAAATATCTCCGGATGAGCTTAAATATTTAATCCAGCTTAGCGATGAAAGCCAGCTGGATATTTTATTTAAATCCGCTAATTTCTTACGGCATAAATATCATGGTAATGCTTGTTGTGTGCACGGGATTATTGAAATATCCAATAATTGCCGCAAACAATGCGGCTATTGCGGGATTTCTATATATAACCGGCAGCTTAAGCGTTACCGGATGAGTAAGCCTGAAATTATCGCAGCGGTAGAAGAGGCGGTAAATAAATATGGATTTAAAGCTTTAATTTTGCAAAGCGGAGAAGGCGCTTATAGTGTTGCCGAGCTTGCGGATATTATAAAACAGATAAAACAGGATTTTTCAGTTCTTATTTTTATAAGTTTTGGTGAAATCGGCCAACAAGGGCTAGCGGAGCTTTATCAGGCGGGCGCGCGGGGTTTACTTATGCGTTTTGAAACTAGTAACCCGGATTTGTATAGAAAAATACACCCCGGGCAGGAATTGGATAGCCGCCTGGAAGAAATCCGCCAGGCATATCAAATGGGGTATTTAATTATTACCGGCGCACTTATCGGCTTGCCAGCCCAGACAGATAATGATATTATAAATGACATATTATTGGCGCGCACCCTTAATGCGGAAATGTTTAGTTTCGGGCCTTTTATTGCTCATGCGCAAACTCCTCTGGCTGCAGCTGTGCCTCCGGCTGAGGAGAAGGTTCTTAAAGTGCTGGCCGCCGCCAGGTTCGCTGCCGCACGGGAAGCCAAGATTTTAGTAACTACGGGATTTGAAACTTTAAGCAGCCGGGCCAGACAAAAAGGGCTTGTATCCGGAGGAAATTCGGTTATGCTGAATGTAACCCCGTTAAGGTATCGGGGATTTTATGCTATTTACCCTAATCGTGCACACGAAAGTGAAACTGTGCCTGAACAGATTGATGAAACAGTTAAATTATTAAAAAGTTTAGGCCGGGCTCCCACGGATTTAGGGGTGGGTGTAGTAAAACAAAAGGAGGCTAGTAAGCTATGAATATTTGGCAGTTGATTAAAATGGGCGGTTTTACGATGGTAGTGCTTTTAACCGCGTCGATATTATCAATCGCGATCATTTTAGAAAGGTTGATTGCTTATCGCCGTAAGTCCAGAGTAACCCGAAAAGATTTTATGTTAAAAATACGCCAGGAGCTTAAAAAGGGCAGAGTCAATCCGGCAGCAGAGCTCTGCGATAATACCAATGCCCCTTTTGCGAAAGTGGTTTATGCGGGTTTGAGTTTTTTTGATTGCAGCGAAAAAGAGATATCGAATAATATGGAACGCCAGATTATTATTGAAACTACTATTCTTGAGCGGCTGACTTCGGTGATCGGTACTATCGGAAGCGTTTCGGTATATGTGGGGTTGTTTGGGACAGTCTTAGGGATAATCCGTGCGTTCCATGATATATCGGTGAGTGGATCCGGAGGCATAAGCGTAGTGATTAGCGGCATATCCGAAGCTTTAGCTTGTACTGCTGCCGGGCTTTGTGTGGCAGTTCCAGCGATAGTCGCCTATAATTATTTCATGAAAAAAATTGATGATTTTATTAAAGATATGGAGCTGGCTGCTTCTGAAACTATGGATTTAGTCAGTGCAATCAAGAAATGAGATCCCCCGGCAGAAGGCAAAAATTAATCGCGGAAATAAATATTACTCCTTTTACGGATGTAATATTGGTGTTATTGATTATTTTTATGATTACTACTCCGCTTATTTTACAGTCAAATATCCGGGTGAATTTGCCCAGTTCGGCAAGCGGCCAGCCTCAAGAGCAGGCCCGTCAGATCAGTGTGATGGTGACTAATGAAGGGATGATTTATTTAGAGAATAAGGCAACTTCAAAAAAATCACTCAAAGCGGATGTATCTAGGCTGCATCAGGCTAATCCTAATTTGGAAGTAATTCTATTTTCAGACCGCATGGTTAGATTTAAAGACTTAGTTGCGCTTTTAGATATTTTTAATGAATTGGGGATTAAAAATTTAAATATTGCCACTAAAACAGAATGAAGCCCGGCTTGTTAAAGAATAATTGACAACCGCAGGATTTTTGATAAAATAATAAATGCTTACATAGAAGTAGCGGTAGTGAATAAAACATAGACGTCTTAAATCCGGAGTGGGATAGAAGACGTCATTTTTTTTATTATGAGGTTAATGCCAAAGGAAGATTTTTATAAAGGGATAAAATTGGTAGGTTTTGTTTCTTTTATTCCTTTTATATTGGCGGCCGGGCCGCTTTCCGGTTATTTTGCGTGGGATTTTTTACAAAAAAAATTTAGTTTACCTTATTTCTCGGTATATTTCGGCGTTACTTTTGGTTTTTTAATCGCCGTCGTCGAGATTGTTAAGATTTTAAAAGCGATAGCCAGGATGAATAATCGATGAGCCAGCATGCCGGGATTACTGAATTACCGAATATTTTCGCAATTCTTGCGGATAAATTTCCCGAAAATCACTTTTTAAAATTTGCGCATCTTTGGGAGAATATCAGTTATTCCCTGGTTATTGTTTTAATCATAGGCGTATTGGCTTTTTTTGCCTGCCGTAAAAAAAGTTTAGTTCCCGGGAGGCTGCAGGCAGCAGCAGAAATGATTGTTGGGGGGGTCGATGGTTTTGTCTGCGGGATTATGGGGCCAAAGGGAAGAAAATACACTCCTTTTATCGGCACCCTGTTCATCTATATTCTTTTTATGAATTTATCCGGGTTGATTCCGTTTTTCAAAGCTTCTACTGCTAGCTGGTCGACAACTATGGCACTTGCGTTATGTGTATTTTTTTATGTGCAGTATACGGCAGTCAGGGAGCTGGGATTCTTAGGTTATTTAGATCATTTGGCGGGTAAGCCCCGCGGTGTTTTAGCTTTTACGATCGTTATGCCGTTATTTATGTTGTTCCTGCATATTATCACTGAGTTCATACGCCCGGTAAGCCTGTCCTTACGTCTGCGCGGGAATATGTGGGGAGACGAAGTATTACTTAGTTTGCTTGCCGGTTTCGGTTTACAAGGATTACCGCTGTTGTTTTTTAATATGTCGATGGCGGCTTTAACAGCGGTTGTTCAGGCTACTGTTTTTTGCCTGTTAACCACAATATATTTCGCGCTTGTTTTAGACCACGAAGAAGAAACAGTATAATAATATTCTGCGTTAAAGGTGTGCCCGGGGCCAGCGTTGTACCGGCGTACGGGTGAGCGAAAGCGCAGTGTGCCCTTTTAAGGGCAAGGAGGATGCAATGGATTCGAAAACAGCAATGGATTTAGGTGTAGCGATAGCTTTAGGTGTAGCGGCATTTGGGTCTGCGATTGGTTTAGGTATCGCAGTATCTTCGGCTTTGGCAGCAATCAGCAGGCAACCTGAGGCAAACAATAAAATTATGATGAGCATGATTATTGGCTGTGCTTTTATTGAGGCGATTACCATCTATGTTCTGGTATTCGCTTTTATGTACGCCAAATAATTAAGTATTTATTTAAAGGGAGAATAATCTGTGGAATTTTTAAAAATGCTCAGCGCAAGTGAAATTCTGGCGCAAATTTTGAGTTTTTTCCTACTGTTATTTTTATTAAGGTTGTTTGCCTGGAAGAAGATTCTGGGGCTTTTGGATCAGCGCAAGGAAAAGATCGCCTCTGACCTGCAAGAAATAGAAAATGCTAAGCTTGAGGTTGTTAAGTTGAAAGAAGATTATGAAGCGAAAATCTCAGGGTTAGCCGCAGCAGCCCAGATAAAGATCAATGAAGCAATTGAGGAAGGCAGAAGGATAAATGACCAAATGCGCAAAAAGGCGCATGAAGAGGCGCAGGATATCCTTACTGACGCGCGCCGGCAGGTAAAATATGAGGTTACTAAGGTTCAGGATCAGCTTAAAGAAAAAATTGTTGATCTTGCTTTGGATGCGGCCCGGACGGTTATTCAGGAGAAACTTACCGGTGATGGTGACCGTAAGATAGTGGAAGATTTTATTCGCGAGGTTGAGAAAGCATAATGATAAAGAATAAAGTTTTGGTCGCCAGGTATGCTGAAGCTTTTTTTAGTTTCTCCCGTTCAGGATGCGGAACGGCCAAAGCCTTGGAAGATTTAGTGAT
>JAQTQG010000018.1 GCA_028712375.1 Candidatus Omnitrophota bacterium | reverse complement strand
GAGTAGCGGGTGAAACCGCTCCGATTTTATTTACTGCCGCAGCCTTTTACAAAAGGGGATATCCTAAGTCCATTTTTTCCGAAGTAATGGCTTTGCCGTATCATATTTATGCGTTGATGACCGAAGGGGCGCATCCGGCTCAGCAAAAAGTAATTGCCTACGGCTGTAGCTTGGTGCTTTTATTCTTGGTTTTATTTATTTCGGGTTTTGCGATATTTTTGCGTCAAAGACAGAGGAGTTTACATGGATAATGAAGTAAAAATGCAAGCTAAGAACGTGGATTTCTTTTACGGGAAAACCCAGGCGCTTAAGAATGTCAGCCTGGATGTTTATACGCACAAGGTTACCGCGATGATCGGGCCTAGCGGCTGCGGCAAGTCAACTTTTATCCGCCTGTTTAACCGGATGAATGAATTGGTGCCGCACACTTCTCTTTGCGGGAAGATATTCCTTGATGATCTGGAAATTAACAGCCCGCTGGTGGATGCTGTGGATATCCGCAGAAGAGTAGGAATGGTTTTTCAAAAACCCAATCCTTTTCCGAAAACGATATTTGAGAATATAAGCTATGGTTTAAAAGTGAATGGGATAAAAGACAAGTTATTTATCCAGCAGAAGGTGGAGGATTCTTTAAAGAAGGCGGTAATCTGGAATGAGGTGAAGGACAGGCTTAATGATAGTGCTTTAAAATTATCCGGCGGCCAACAACAGCGTTTGTGCATTGCCCGGTGTTTAGCCGTAGAGACGGAGGTAATCCTGTTTGATGAGCCGTGCGCCAGCCTGGATCCGATATCTACTGCCAAAATAGAGGAACTGATTCTAGAGCTAAAAAAAGATTATTCCATTGTGATTGTTACGCATAATATGCAGCAGGCAGCGCGTGTCTCTGACTATACGGGATTTTTTCTTTTAGGAGAATTGGTAGAGTTCGGCAAGACCGCCGATATCTTTACCAAGCCCCAGGATTCTAAAACCGAAGCTTATATTACCGGGAGGTTTGGATAATGTTTGAGAAAAAAAGCGTTCTTTTTGTTTGTGTTGAAAATAGCTGCCGCAGCCAGATCGCCGAGGGTTTTGCAAAACAAATCAGCTCAAATACGTGGGAGGTTTATAGCGCCGGTTCAAAGCCATCTGGAATAATCAATCCGGTGGCGATAGAAGTTATGCGTGAAGTGGATATTGATATCTCCAAGCAAAAATCCAAAGGCTTTGGTGACCTGCCGGCCAAGAAATTTAATTATGTAATTACTATGGGGTGTAATGACCTGTGCCCTTTTGTGCCTGCGGATAAACATATTGACTGGGGGATAGCAGATCCTAAGGGGAAAGATTTAGATTTTTTCCGGAAAACCAGGGATGAGATAGGCAATAAGGTAAATAATCTTATAGAGAAAGAGGCCTAAAGTGGAAAGACACCTAGATCAGGAATTGGCGGATTTGAACAAATTGTTGCTTAAGATGGGAACTTTGGTGGAAACAGCGATTTTTGAATCGATAGAAGCGCTCAAAGAGCTCAACGCGGAAAGGGCGCTTAAAGTAGTCAGCGATGATAAGGTTATTGATGAGCTGGAAAATAGTATTGATGAGTGCTGTTTGGATTTATTGGCTCTTCAGCAGCCGATGGCCGTAGACCTGCGTTTTATTACTATGTCGATGAATATTGCTACAGATTTAGAAAGGATCGCGGATTTAGCGGTAGATATCGCGCAGCGGGTTCTGGATCTTACCGGAAAACCCCTGCTTAAGCCACTTATTGATATCCCTAAGCTGGCAGGTTTTGCCAAGCAGATGTCCAAGGACGCATTAGATGCTTTTGTAAATAAGGATGCGGATTTAGCGGCAAGTTTGATTTTGCGTGATAATGAAGTTGACAAATTGCGCAACCTGGTGCAAAAAGAACTGATTGAAGATTATATGCTTAAAGATTCATCGACTGTTACGCGCGCGGTTCCGCTTCTTTTGATCGCGCGGCATCTCGAACGCATCTGTGACCATGCCACCAACATTGCTGAAGATGTAATTTATATGGTGGAGGCAAAAGTGGTAAAACATCATCCGAAAACTGAGTAAAGCGGGTGGTTATTCCGGCAAAATAAAGCGAAGCCACTAAAGTTTTTCCTGCCTGACGACAGAATACAAAACCATGAAGGATTTATTGTTAAGATTAGTTTTTTCTATAATTTTATCTGCTATGTTTTGTGATTTACTATTCGCCGATACACTTATTCTTAAATCAGGCAAAGTCCTGGAATGCAAGATACAGGAAAAGAGTAAGGATTATATAAAGGTTGAATATGCCGGGCAGCCTCTTTACTATGAATATAAATATGTCCAGCAGGTCCATGAAGATGCCTCTGAATTTAAAGCAGATCTGCCCAAACAGCTAATTAGCGCACAAGAGTGGAGTAAGGAGATTGCGGATGAAAAGAGGTCCAAAAGCAGTAATTATTTAATAAAAGCAGTAATTCTTACGAACTCCTCTGAAGGTTTCTCTCCTTTAAAAGTAGTTTTTAACGGATTAAAATCATCTTCAACCGCCGGCAGAATAGTTTCATACAACTGGGATTTCGGGGATGGGGATGTTGCTGTCCTGCCCAAAGTCCAAAACACTTATATTAATATGAATTATGGCTCCAAAATATATATGGCTAAACTTACTGTTAAAGATGAAAAAGGCAATACTGCTTCGGCACTCACCCGTATTTCTGTAAAAAATAAAAATTTATAATCAATTTGGTTAATTAACCTTAAAACAACAGGGGTTTTTGTTGTTTACTAAGGCGTTAAATTATATTATAATGCTCGCAATTCGGTCTTGACCATAATTAAGGAGGAGAGAATGCGCAAATTAGCTTCTGTTTTCATATTTTCCGCGATATTGTCCTGTGTATCTAGTTTGTCTTATGCTGCGGATAAATCTATTCAAATCAAAGGTTCAGATACCATGGTTAATCTGGGTCAGGCCTGGGCAGAGAAATATATGGAGAAAAACGCGGGGGATTTTGTGGCGGTTACCGGAGGCGGTTCAGGGACAGGGTTATCCAGCTTAATTAGTGGGACTTGTGATATCGCAATGAGTTCAAGGAATATTAAAGAAAAGGAAATCGCTTTAGCCAAGCAAAAAGGGGTCAATCCTTATGAGATAAAAGTTGCTTTAGACGGTTTGGCGGTAGTAGTTCATCCTGCCAACCCTATTAGCAAACTTACGCTTGATCAACTATCAGATATTTTTACCGGGAAAATTTCTAATTGGAAAGAGGTGGGTGGAGTTGATCAAAAAATCGTTGTTCTTTCCCGGGAAGTTAACTCCGGAACCCATGTTTATTTTAAGGAACATGTTTTAAGAAAAGGCGATGCCAGCGGTAAGGAAGAATTTTCTCCGGGAGCCCTGCTGTTATCTTCTTCACAGGCGATTGCCGACGAGGTAGCAGGTAATTCATCGGCTATCGGGTATTACGGGATGGGGTATATCAGTAAAAAACAAAAGCATATCGATGTGGCAAAAGATGAAAAATCCGCTTATATTAATCCAACCATTGAGAATGTGATTAGCGGGAAGTATCCGATTTCCCGGCCGCTTTTTTTATATACCAACGGCCAGCCGGAAGGATTAATCAAGAAATTTGTGGATTATGCTTTATCTAAGGAAGGGCAAGAGATTGTGGTGGTGACAGATTTTGTCCCTGTTGTAAAATAATCCCAGGAAGATCCGGGGGTGGCTAATTGCTAAATCTTTATTAAAGTAAGAAGATCATATGGTTATGCGTAAATTAAAAGAGTTTGTCGTTGAAAAGCTGATCCTCATCTGCGGGTTAGCTTCTATTTTTTTTGTAGTACTTATATTTTTATTTTTAACTAAAGAAGGCTTGGCAGTGTTTAAATCTGTCCGCCCGGCTGATTTTATGTTTGGCAGGAGCTGGTATCCGATTTCGGAGCCTGCGCAGTTAGGAATATTGCCTTTAATTTTTGGTTCGCTTATCGTAACTCTGGGCGCGGCGATAATTTCTATCCCCATCGGCGTAGGCTGCGCGGTTTATATTGCTGAAATCGCTCCGCTAAAAATTAAAGAGGTGCTCAAGGCCGGGATCGAATTGTTAGCGGCTATTCCCAGTGTGGTTTTAGGTTTTATCGGCATGGTGACCCTGGTTCCCTGGGTCAAGAGCACATTTAATTTACCTACAGGCCTGACAGCTTTATCCGGATCGATAATCTTAGCTTTTATGGCGATGCCGACTATTGTTTCAGTTGCCGAAGACGCGCTATATTCGGTGCCTAAAAGCTATAAAGAAGGGG
The DNA here is from genome assembly GCA_028712375.1 of Candidatus Omnitrophota bacterium. Classification (GTDB taxonomy): domain Bacteria; phylum Omnitrophota; class Gorgyraeia; order Gygaellales; family Profunditerraquicolaceae; genus UBA6249. The sequence continues at coordinate 26,663 of JAQTQG010000018.1, read as the reverse complement.
CGTTTGCTTTAGGCGCCACGCATTGGCAGACTATCCACCGGGTCCTGCTCCCGGCTGCTTCCAGCGGTATTGTTGCCGCTGTTATGCTGGGTATCGGCAGGGTAATTGGCGAGACTATGGCGGTAATGATGATTACCGGGAATGCGGCGGTTATTCCTCAAAGTATTTTGGTTCCCGTGCGTACTTTGACTGCTACGATTGCTGCAGAAATGGGGGAAGCAGTTGTCGGCAGCGAACATTATTTTGCCCTGTTTGCTATCGGCATTGTTTTATTTACTATGAGTTTTATTATTAATGTTACCGCAGACCTGTTTTTGCATAATAAGAGGAGATAATGCGTAATACTAAGCGTTCGCAAAAGATTGCGTTTTTCTTGCTGTTTCTGGCTACGCTTTTGATTGTGCTGCCGGTAGGGATGATTGTGGTGATTATTGTGCAGAAAGGCCTTCCGGCGATTAATTGGCAGTTTTTGTCTGATATTCCGCGCCAGGGAATGCGCGCGGGGGGGATATTTCCTGCGATCATCGGTACGCTATATTTGGTTGTGGGAGCGATAATTTTTGCTTTGCCTATCGGGTTGTTGGCGGCGGTTTATTTAAGCGAATATGCTAAGGATAACGTGCTTAATCGGGTCATTAAACTGGCAATTGTAAACCTTTCCGGAGTGCCCTCGGTGGTTTATGGTTTGTTCGGCCTGGCATTATTTGTAGTATTTTTAAAATTTGGAGCTTCCATTTTGTCCGGCTCTCTTACGCTGGGGATTATGATACTGCCGATTATTATTACCACATCCCGTGAGGCTTTGGAAAGCGTGCCGCAGTCATTTCGTGAAGTAAGCCTTTCGCTGGGGGCAAGTAAATGGCAGACGATCAGGCATATTGTTTTGCCTAATGCTATCCCGGGAATCTTAACCGGAACCATCTTAGGGTTGGGGAGGGCAGCTGGAGAAACGGCTCCGATACTTTTTACGGTAGCGGCTTTTTATCTGCCGCAGCTTCCTAAGTCGATTTTTGACCAGGCCATGGCTTTACCGTATCATTTATATGTCATTTCAACCCAGGTGCCTAATGTGGATGAAAAAGTGCGTTATGGTACGGCGCTGGTTTTGTTATTTTTGGTTTTAATGATGAATTTAGTAGCCATAATTATCCGCTATAACTTCAGGAAAAAGAAGAAATGGTAAAATTTAATGCTAAAAATTTAAATATCTGGTTTGGGCAGATTCAGGCTTTGAAAGGGGTGAGTATTGAAATTCAAGCCAATGAAATTTTAAGCGTAATCGGGCCTTCTAATAGCGGAAAGACCAGTTTTCTGCGCATACTCAATCGTTTAAATGATTTACATCCTGGTTTTAAGATGACTGGTTTGCTTGAATATGATAAAACAGATATAAGAAAATTAGATGTTGAGGTTTTACGTAAAAGGGTGGGTATGGTTTTTGCTTTGCCTTTGCCGTTGCCTTTGTCCATTTTTGACAATGTTGCTTACGGCGTTAAGATGCATGGGGAAAGAAGCCGCCAGAAGATTGCTGCCATTGTTGAGCGCTCGCTCAGGCAGGCGTATATTTGGGATGAGATTAAAGACCGGTTGAATGTTTCAGCTTTTAAACTATCCGGAGGCCAGCAGCAACGGCTTTGTATTGCCAGGACTTTAGCGGTTGAGCCGGATGTTATTCTATTCGATGAGCCTTGCTCAGGGCTTGACCCGATCTCTACCGCTAAAATTGAAGAAGCAATGCTTAAACTTAAAAAAGATTATACCTTAGTATTGGTGACGAATAATGTAAAACAGGCAGCCAGGGTGGGGGACCGCACGGCTTTCTTTTTGTCGGGAGAATTAGTAGAGCTGGATAGAACGGAGAGAATATTTACGGCACCCGCGGATCAGCGCACAGATGATTATATCAGGGGAAAATTCGGATAATGGCGGATATCAGGGTAAATAATTTAAATTTATGGTATGCGGATTTTCAGGCGCTGATTAATGTGAACGCCCATTTTACGCAGAAGCAGATTACTGCGATGATTGGGCCTAGCGGCTGCGGTAAATCTACGCTGCTGCGGGTTTTTAACCGGATGAATGATCTTATTGAAGGAGTGCGTATAAACGGCCAGGTGCTTATTGATTCGGAGAATATTATTTCTGAAAAAACGGATTTAATCAGCTTACGTAAAAAGGTTGGTATGGTTTTTCAGCGGCCTAATCCTTTTCCCCTGTCGATCTATGAAAACATTGCTTTTGGCCAGAGAGTACATGCGGAAAGCCTGACTAAGCTTCAGCTTGATGAAATAGTTGAAGATAGCCTAAAGAGCGTTCTTTTGTGGGATGAATTAAAAGATAAGTTAAATAAATCCGCCTTAACCTTATCGTTGGAACAGAAGCAGAGGCTTTGTGTTGCCCGTTTGATTGCGGTTAAACCGGAGATCCTGCTTATGGATGAGCCATGCTCTACCCTTGACCCGCAGGCAACCAGCCGGATTGAGGAATTGATGCGCGAGTTAAAACATAATTATACGATTATAATCGTAACGCATAATATGCAGCAGGCTGCGCGCGTTTCGGATGATACGGGTTTTATGCTTTTAGGCGAGCTGGTAGAGTTTGGTAAAACCCAGAATATTTTTACCAGCCCCAAGGATAAACGAACAGAAGACTATATTACCGGAAGATATGGATAAGCTTGTTTGCGCTAAGTAAAAGGCACCCGGCGTTAATTGGTATTGCGCCAGTGTGCGCTTATAGTGCATATTGCGCGGGTATCCGACGCCGGGAGTCGGAATTGTGCGGGCGTGTGCTAGGTAGCGTAAGTTTCGCTGGATAAAAACAGGAGGAGCTCAATGTTAAGACACTTAGATGAAGAATTAAAAGAATTACATAAAGATATTTTGAGGATGGCAGTTTTTGCCCAAGAAGCAATTTTTAAATCTGTTGAGTCATTAAAAAACAGGGATCAGGGGCTGGCGCAGAAAGTAATTGATAATGATAATAATATTGATGAGTTGGAATTGGCTATAGATGAGAAATGTATTGATTTGATCGCTCTCTATCAGCCAATGGCCGGGGATTTAAGGTATATTACAACCGGTATGAAGATTAACGCGGAATTAGAGCGGATTGCCGATATCGCTTTGGATATTTCCCAAAAATCCCTGGAGTTGATGCAGAAGCCGGTACTTAAACCGCTGGTGGATATCCCCAAGCTTTCCCAGGTTGCCCAGGATATGGTGCGTAATGCTATTGATGCTTTTGTAAAAAGAGATGCATATCTTGCCCGCCAGGTGGTTCTGGCGGATACGGAGGCTGATAAACTGCGAAATTTAGTGCAGGATGAATTGATTAATGAGTATTTAGCGCGCGACCCTAAGACTGCCGACCGGGCAGTAGCGTTACTGTTGATCGCCAGGTATCTGGAGCGTATTTGTGACCATACTACCAATATTGCTGAAGACGTAATCTATATGGTGGAAGCAAAAGTAGTGAAGCACCATCCCGAGGAGCTAAAGTAACCAAAGGATTATCCCCTTGACCGGCTTATCAATTATGCTATTATAAGCTGAATTATTTATAATGGAGCGCAGGGGTTCCTTCCAGCGATAAAAAAATGAAAAATAGAATTGTTTCCTGGATTAAGCAGCAGGTTAAAGATTCCACAGCTAAGGGGATTGTTTTGGGGCTTTCCGGCGGGATCGACTCGGCGGTAGTTGCCGCTTTGGCGAAAGAAGCGGTGGGAAAAAATAATGTATTGGTTCTTTTTATGCCTTGTAACAGCAACCCCCAGGATTTAAAAGATGCAAAGTTGGTTGCGCATAAGCTTGGGCTTAAATCTAAGCTTGTGGATTTATCCGCAGTTTATAATAATTTTCTAAAAATTTTACCCGGAGCAGTCAGCCTTGCGCGGGGCAATCTTAAGCCGCGTTTGCGGATGAGTACGCTTTATTATTTCGCCAATAAACTGAATTATTTAGTTTGTGGCACAGGGAATAAATCTGAGTTGATGGTAGGTTATTTTACTAAATATGGAGATGGCGGAGTTGATATTCTGCCGATCGCGGATCTATTTAAACGCCAAGTGCGCAAATTGGCAAAAGAATTAAAAATACCGCAGGGTATTATTGCTAAGGCTCCCACTGCCGGGCTTTGGCAGGGGCAAACTGATGAAGTAGAGATGGGAATAACTTATAATGAACTGGATGATATCCTGGATAGATTCTGTAACCACAAAAAACAGGCTGCCGGCAGTAAAAATGTTAACAAGGTAATCAGTATGTATAAGAGGTCAGAGCATAAAAGAAAAGGCGCAGAAATTTGCCGTATTTACTAAGAGGGGAGTGTTAAAAATGGATGAAATATTAGATATCTTAGAAAAAGATGGCCGGGCCACTGTAGAGGATATTGCTAAAATGACCCACAAGAAGCCGGAGGAGGTAAAAAAGGCAATTAAGAAATATGAAAAAGAAGGGGCAATTTTAAAATATAAAGCGGTGATTAATAAGGATTTGATTAAAGACACTGAATCTGAAGTCCGGGCTTTAATTGAGGTAAACATTGTACCGCAGAAAGATTTAGGTTTCGAGAAGATTGCAGAGCGTATTTATTCATTTCCTGAAGTAACCAGCTGTTATTTGATCAGCGGAACATATGATTTGCTGGTGGTGGTGGAAGGCAAGAATTTGCATACTGTTTCAAATTTCGTCGCGGAGAAGCTTTCTTGTTTAGAGAATGTGCGCGGAACTGCCACGCATTTTTTACTGAAGAAATATAAAGAAGACGGCGTAATTTTAAAACATAAGTCTGAAGAAAATAAAAGAATAGCGATATCTTATTAAGTGCCCGCGAGGGCACACCCGCGCAATACCTATAAGCGCGGGGTGGGTGAGTAAAGGTAAAAATGGAAATATCCAGAGTAGTAGAAAAAATGCAGCCTTCGGGGATCCGGGCATTCTTTGATTTAGTGCTGGGAATGAAAGAGGTTATATCATTAGGAGTAGGGGAGCCGGATTTTGTTACTCCCTGGCAGATCCGTGAAGAGGGGATTTATTCACTGGAGCAGGGGTTTACCAGTTATACCTCCAATAAAGGCCTTTGCAAGTTGCGTCTAGGGATTCAGCGTTATCTAAAAAATAAGTATGGGCTGCAGTATTGCTCTGACGAGGAAATTTTGATCACTGTAGGAGTCAGCGAAGGGTTAGATCTTGTTTTACGGGCAATTATTAACCCGGGTGATAAAATACTGGTTCCTCAGCCCAGTTATGTTTCATATGGGCCGGTTACGGAATTGGCAGGCGGTATACCGGTTTATATTGATACTTCCAGGGATGGTTTTAAGATTACTCCCAAGTTGTTAGAGAAGCATATTGATAAGAAAACAAAAGGGATTATTTTAAATTATCCGACCAATCCCACAGGTGTTTCTTACCGCCGTAAAGAATTGGAAGAGATTAATAAAGTATTGTTAAAGCATAAAGTGCTTTGTATTAGTGATGAAGTTTACGCTGACTTGACTTATGATTTTGATCATACTGCTTTTCCGTCTTTGCCCGGAGCCAGGAAGAATACGGTGTATTTTAACGGGTTTTCTAAGTCGTATGCGATGACCGGTTGGCGTGTAGGTTTTGCTTGCGGGCCTAAAGAAATTATTGCCGCAATGACTAAAATCCATCAGTATACAATTATGTGCGTGCCGATTACCAGCCAAATGGCTGCTGCGGAAGCTTTGGTGAGTGCGAAAAAATCAGTTGAACAGATGAAGCGTGAATATAACCGCCGCCGTGAATTTATGGTTGCAGAATTTAACCTTTTAGGTTTAAAGTGCGCAAAACCGCAGGGGGCTTTTTATTTGTTTCCCAGTATTAAAAGTACCGGTTTATCTTCGATGGATTTTTCGCGTAAATTACTGGAAGAAGAGAAAGTCGCGGTTGTCCCGGGTACAGCTTTCGGGCCCAGCGGAGAAGGTTATATCAGGATTTCATATGCTTCCAGTATGGATAATTTAAGGGAAGCTTTGGTCAGGTTAAAACGATTTCTAGAAAAGAGGAAATAATGGCAACGAAGAAAAAAGATAACTTTGGAATTTATGTAAAGCAAATTGAGGCAATCTCTAAGGTGGCGAACTTGATTACCTCCGGGATGTATCTTGAGGAATTGTTGCGTTTGGTGGTGCAGGTTACCGCCGAAATCATGAATTCTAAAATTTCTTCTTTGATGCTTTTGGACCCGGATAAGAAGGAGCTGGTAGTTAAGGCAACACAATCAATATCTGAGGCCTATAATAAAAAAGCCAATATTCTTTTGGGTGAAGGTATTGCCGGCACAGTAGCTCAGAACAACAAGGCGGTCTGTATTCTGGATGTCAAAGCTGACCCGCGTTATTTAAACCGGGATATCGCCAAAAAAGAGGGGCTATGTTCTTTAGCTTGCGTGCCCCTGGCAGTTAAGGGCAGGGTGATTGGCGTGTTGAATTGCTATACTTCCAAGAAGCATAAGTTTTCTAAACATGAATTGGACCTTTTGACGGCTTTGGCTAATCAGTCGGCTTTAGCGATTGAAAATGCCGAGCTGGATTTGCGCGCGCGTTCTGCCGAAGAAGCTTTAACAACGCGTAAGTTGGTCGAGCGGGCAAAGGATATACTTTCCCAGGATGCCAACATATCTTCTTCGGAAGCCTACCGTTTAATCCAGAAACAAAGTATGGATATGCGTAAATCCATGCGTGAAGTAGCCGAAGCGATTATTTTGGCTAAAGATATAAGAGCGAAAAAGTAACTGGTTTTGGTCTAAAGTTTCCTGAAAATACCTGCTTGACAAAAGCAGGAAATATGTTAAACTTTAATTAATACAGCGTTGTAGTAAAAGACACAGAAGTCTTCTGGCAGGTAAGTTTGCCGGAAGGCTTTTTTCATTTGTCCGGACTAAGACGTCCTTTCCCGAAAAAACGGGCAAGGGCGTTTTTTCTTTACTAAGGGTTTAGAAAATGAGTTTTGAAGAGTTGCATCGAAAATTATCACCAACCATCAAAAGAATTGCCTATCGGTTAAATGGGCATTATCGTTCGTTTAACCATGATGATCTTTACCAGGAGGCAACGATTCATCTTTGGAGCGATTTTTTAAAAGGCAAGCTGAATGATAAAACCGATAGTTATATATTGCAGGGATGTTATTTCCACCTGAAAAATTATATCCGTAAGGTAAACGAGCGCTCTAATATTATTAGTATCGACGCGGTCTTAAGCACGGACCAAGAATCAACGGTAGAGGATGTTTTGGGGCAATATTGGTCTTGCCCGGATTGCCGGGACCAGTTGCACAATAAGTTTTTAACGCAAAATATTCATAATAACGGTTTTAACCTTAAGGAAAAAAAGCTGCTTACCTATTTTAGCCAGGGCCTTACTACTCGGGATATCGGTAAGCGCATGGGAGTATCGCATGTGAGCGTTGTGAAGCTTATGCAAAAGATCAGAATTAAGGCTAAGAAGCATTTGGATAGATGAGATTCTTCGTCTTTAGATAAAAGCTTATTGTGGATTCAGAATAAATTTTGCGAAATAAAATTTAATTTAGTTACCAAACGAAAGTATTTTTTACTTGTAGTGGTGTAAGGATTCAGTAGTATCAAATAACACAGCGATGTGTAAGATTTAAACAGCGGCGTTCTATTCTCATAGAACGCTTTTTTTTCGCCACAAGGCGTGGCGAATCCGCCACGGTTTTCGGCGGAGTTAAAGACGCAGGCGTCTAAACCGTTTTTTAAAAGAGCGGGCTTAGGCGCTTTCTCTTTTTTAGCAGGAGGTAATCATGAAGAGGTTTAAAACAGGGTTATTCTTAAGTTTACTCTTTGGTGTATTTATGTTTCGGCCGTTGCAGGCCGCTGATGAAGGCGGGTTATTGGATGGACTTTTATCAACTTCCGGAATTGAAGTTTCCGGGGATGTAGCTTTTAACTCTTTATATATGTGGCGAGGCATAATGTTGGATGGGGATGCGGTAGTGCAGCCGGGTTTTTACGTGCGCTCCCCGGAATCAAAGTTTGGCAGGATAAAAGTAGGTATCTGGTTAAATCATGACCTGCAAAATAAAGATAGTTTAAGATCCAGTGAAACAGATTATCTTTTTGACTATACCTATAGTTTTCCCAGCATAGCCCTTTCTACAGGGTTTACTTATTACGATTTCCCTGATGCTGCGCCTTCTGATGGAGCTCCCAGAGGCTTTAGCCGGGAAGTCTATGGCGGGATAACTTTTACTAAATTGCTGCTTTCCCCGGCTATTTATTATTATTACGATTTCGGTAAAAAGGAGGATGGCGGAGGAGAAGGCAGTTATACGGTACTGAATTTATCCCACAGTATACCGTTTGTCATGCGTAAGCTTAATATGAGCCTGGATTTTTCAGGCCACGTTGGCTATAACAACAAGCAGTATTACCGCGGTAAAGGCGGCGATGCGGCTTTAGGGGCAGGGGTTACGATACCTTTATTAAAGAACTTAAACTGTAAACCGAATATTAATTATTCTGTGCCTTGGGGTAATATCAGCGACAAGAATAATGGAAATCAGAAGAACAGGTTGTATGGCGGTGTTTATATGAACTATGTGTTTTAAAGGGGAGGGGAAGATGTTTAAAACGATTTTTTTATTATTAACATTTTTGTTAGGGACAGGTGTTTTGTGTTTTGCCCAGGATCCCGGAGGTGCTGAGACTTTGGCGGCTAATCCGCAGGCTCCGGTTGATTATGTTTGGATTTTAGTTTGCGGCTTTCTGGTTTTCTTTATGCAGGCGGGGTTTGCTATGGTGGAAGCCGGATTTTGCCGCGCCAAAAACGCAACTAACCTGATGGCTAAGAATACGATTGATTTTGTGGTGGCTTCCCTTGTTTTTATGGCCATTGGTTTTGCTTTTATGATGGGTAATGATTATAAGGGATTAATTGGCACAACCGGCTGGTTTTTACATGGGGCAAATTATGATGTAAGCAGGTATCTGATGTTTTTCTGGCAGTTAGTTTTTGCCGGTACCGCTGCTACGATCGTTTCCGGGGCAGTTGCAGAAAGGTTAAAATTTAAGGCGTATTTTTTATATAGCCTGGCAGTGACAGCAATAATTTATCCTATATATGGGCATTGGGTTTGGGGGGGTGGCTGGCTTGCTAAATTGCCTTTTGGTATTGGCCACGTTGATTTTGCCGGTTCCGGCGTTGTGCATACTATAGGAGGGTTTGTAGGTTTGGCGGGGGCAATTGTCTTGGGACCGAGATTCGGTAAATTCGGTAAAGACGGAAAACCCAGAGCTATCCCCGGGCACAGTATAACGCTAGCCGCCTTGGGTACGTTTATATTATGGTTTGGTTGGTTTGGTTTTAACCCTGGTTCTACGTTTTCTGCGCACCAACTTAGGATTGCGGTAATTGCTGTTAATACTAATTTGGCCGCGGCAGCAGGAGCGGCAGTGGCTATCTTGTTAGTCTTTATGAAAACCAAAAAATGGGATGTCGGTATGATGTTGAACGGTTGCCTTGCAGGTTTGGTTGCGGTTACTGCGCCTTGTGCTTGGATTGAGGCTTGGGCAGCAGTAGTTATCGGTGCAATCGCCGGCCTTCTGGTAGTGTTGAGTGTGTATTTTTGGGAAGCAAGAGGTTTGGATGATCCGGTGGGAGCAGTAAGTGTCCACGGAATAAACGGTGTGTGGGGGCTTATTAGCGTAGGCCTTTTCGCGGATGGCACATATGGCCTGGGCACAACTGCAGAACCGTTGGTGAAAGGATTATTCTACGGCGGAGGTTACGGTCAATTAATTGCTCAGCTTATTGGAGCTGCAGTTTGCGTAACTTGGGCTTTTGGCCTTGGGTTCATCGTGTTTAAACTGATGGATAAGTATTTTGGTGTCAGGGTTTCTCCGGAAGAAGAAATAAAAGGGCTGGATCTTCAGGAGCACGGGACTCCCGCTTATCCAAATTTTTATACTACTAACCAGAATTAATTTATTAGCATAATTTTGCCGCTCCGCTTGATAGGCGGAGCGGCAGGAAGGATTAAGATGAAAAAGATAGAAGCGGTGATCAGGGTAGAAAAACTGGAAGAGGTTACTGAGGCTTTAGAAACATTCGGTTGCCCCGGGATGATGATTACGCATATTGAAGGGCACGGCCGTCAAAAAGGCCTGACCGAGCAGTTTCGCGGGAGAGAGTTTAAGGTTAATTTTCTTCCTAAGGTAAAGATTGAGATAGTGGTTAGGGATATTCAGGTGGATAAGATTGTAGCGGCGATAGCCGGGCTTGCCAAGACAGGCGAAATTGGCGATGGAAAGATATTTGTTTATCCGATTGATGATGTTTTGAGAATACGCACCGGCGAAAAAGGGGAAGCTGCGATATAAATGTAATGGTAGATAAAGAATTAATTGATAAAATCCGGAATTTAAAAATTAAACATGGATATACTTTGTATGAGTTATCTAAAAAGATAGATGTGCAAATCGGTACTTTGGAAAGGTGGTTGAAAACCGGCAGAATAAACAGGTTTTACGGCAGGATAGTTAAGGAAAAGCTTGATCTTTGATGAATAAAATATTAGGAATTTTTTTAATTATTTTTTATCAATTGGGTAAACATTTGTGTAACTAATCAAAAAGGAGGAACAGAAAAATGGTTAATGCGGGGGATACAGCATGGATATTAATTTCATCGGCGCTAGTTTTGTTAATGACGCCGGGCCTGGCTTTTTTCTATGGCGGGATGGTCAGGCGGAAAAATGTTTTAAGTGTATTGATGCAATGTTTTATTATTATGTGTGTTTTAAGCCTGCAGTGGGTGTTAGTCGGTTATAGTTTATCATTTGCTCCATCTAAAGGATTCTGGGGTGGTTTGCAGTGGTTTGGTTTAAATGGTGTTGGGCTGGAGCCTTACGCGGATTATGCCGGGACTATTCCGCATCAGGCGTTTATGATTTTTCAGGCGATGTTTGCCATAATTACTCCGGCTTTAATTATCGGCGCATTTGCCGAGAGAATGAAATTTTCCGCTTTCCTAGTTTTTACTTTACTTTGGGCAACTTTTGTATATGACCCGCTATGTAACTGGGTTTGGGGTATGGGAGGGTGGCTTAGGAATTTAGGCGCTTTGGATTTTGCCGGAGGAACGGTTGTGCATATTAATGCCGGTATCGCTGCTTTAGTCACCGCGATCGTATTAGGCAGAAGAAATAATTTGGAAAAAAATGTACCTACTCCGCATAATCTGCCTTTTGTAGTTTTAGGAACCGGGCTCTTGTGGTTTGGCTGGTTTGGTTTTAATGCCGGAAGCGCCTTAGCCGCTAATGGTTTGGCCGTAAATGCTTTTGTGGTTACTAATACTGCCGCAGCCGCCGCGGGTTTAAGCTGGGCTTTGATTGAGTGGTTGCGTAACGGTAAGCCGACTGTTTTTGGTGTTTGTTCAGGCGTAGTTGCCGGTTTAGTCGCGATTACCCCGGCTGCCGGTTTTGTCAGCGTTATTCCGGCGATTATTATCGGTTTATTGGTTAGCGTAATTTGTTTTATTGCGGTGACCGTAATTAAACCTTTATTTGGTTATGATGATTCTTTGGATGCTTTCGGAGTGCATTGTGTCGGAGGCATCTGGGGTGCTTTAGCTACCGGGTTATTCGCGTCAAAGTTGGTTAATCCTGCCGGTGCTAATGGCGTATTTTTTGGTAACCCTAAACAATTTTTTATACAGCTTTTGGCGGTCGGGGTAACCATTGTTTATACGGCAGTAGCAACTTTTGTTATTTATAAATTAGTAGATATTTTTGTAGGTGTCAGGGTGGATGAGAAATCAGAAGCTATCGGTCTTGACCTGACTCAGCACCGTGAAAGAGCGTATACTATATTAGAATAAAGGTAGATAATATTTAATATTCGGAAAGGCACCCCGCGTTGATTGGAATTGCGCGGGTGTCTTCCCTGTAGAGGAAGGAGAAAATATGAAACTGGTAATTGCAATAATCCAACCGTATAAATTAGAGGAAGTAAAAGAAGAGTTATATAACGTAGAGGTAAATTTAATTACGGTGAGTGAAGTCTTAGGGCATGGCCGGCAGAAGGGCGTAACAGAAGTATACCGGGGTTCCAAGGAAACCGGTAACTTGTTACGCAAAATCCGCCTGGAAATTGCGGTAAATGATAATTATCTGGAACCGACAATCAAGGCGATTGTTAAGGGGGCCAAAACCGGGGAAACCGGTGATGGCAAGATCTTTGTTCTTGATCTTAAGGAATGTATCCGTATCCGTACCGAAGAGCGCGGAACTACGGCGATAGGATAGTAAAGCATGGTGGCGGTTCCGGGAAAACTCAGGACCGCCACCGGTTTTTTAGAAGATTTAAGTTACCAGGTAAAACGATTATTTACTTGTATATTTTAGACACAGGGTAGTGTTCAAATGATGTAAGCGCAATGTTGGCGCCAATACGTTTATTATAGAATAAGCGTAAAGGCGCTTTTTTTTCGCCGCAAGCCCTGGAGAATCCGCCATGAATTATGGCGTAATTTATTTATCTAATTTTGCACAGTTGAGTATTCAATTGTGCAAATAGCCTTAAGGAGGAATATGATTAATCAGGCGGATACGTTATTTGTTTTATTATCTGCGGCTTTTGTAATGTTGATGACTCCGGGTTTAGCCTTTTTTTATGGAGGCATGGTTAGGCGTAAAAACATCTTAAGCGTTTTAATGCAGTGTTTTGTAGCATTGTGTTTATTGTCTTTGCAATGGATACTTTTCGGCTATAGCCTTTCTTTTGCCCCGGGCAATGGGTTTTGGGGAGGGTTTAGTTGGTTTGGATTGAATGGCGTAGGATCAACTCCTTATGCGGGATATTCTGCGACTATTCCGCATCAAGCCTTTATGGTTTTCCAGATGATGTTTGCCGTAATTACCCCGGCTTTAATTATAGGCGCATTTGCCGAGAGAATGAAATTTTCCGCTTTCCTAGTTTTTACTTTACTTTGGGCAACTTTTGTATATGACCCTTTGTGCCACTGGGTTTGGGGAGAAGGCGGATGGCTTAGAAACCTGGGTGTTTTGGATTTTGCCGGAGGAATTGTGGTGCATACCAGCGCCGGAATCGCGGCTTTAGTTACGACGATTGTTATCGGAAAAAGAAAGAACTTAGAGCATTCCCCGTCTCCGCACAATCTTCCCTTTGTAGTTTTAGGAACTGCGCTTTTGTGGTTTGGCTGGTATGGTTTTAATGCCGGAAGCGCACTGGCAGTAAATGGTATTGCTGTAAATGCTTTTATCACTACTAACACCGCGGCTGCCGCCGCGGGTTTAAGTTGGGCATTTCTGGAGTGGATACGTAATGGCAAGCCTACGGTATTCGGGATAGTCACCGGTTCAATTGCCGGATTAGCGACGATTACTCCTGCTTCTGGATTTGTCAGCCCGGTTTCTGCTATCCTTATCGGTATTGCTGCCAGTATAGTTTGTTTTATCGCGGTGGCAGTAACTAAGCCGCGTTTTGGTTATGATGATTCTTTAGATGCTTTTGGTGTGCATGGCGTTGGAGGGATACTCGGCACACTTTTAACCGGGGTTTTGGCTTCCAAGGCAATTAATCCACTTGGCGCTAATGGATTATTCTATGGTAATCCTAAACAATTATTAATACAATTATTGGCAGTGGCAGTCGCGGTTACCTATACTTTTCTGGTTACTTTTGGTATCTATAAGCTGGTAGATGTATTTTTCAGGATGCGTGTAAGCGAGAAGGATGAATTAGTCGGACTTGACCTGACCCAGCACCGTGAAAGAGCGTATACTATATTAGAATAGCGTAAAGATATGGGGATGGGTTTTTTAAGGGAACCGTCTCTGGGATTTTTAAAACCTAGGAGGTTTTGATGAAGCTGGTAATTGCGATTATTCAACCGTATAAATTAGAGGAAGTTAAAGAAGAACTGTATGGGGTGGATGTTAATCTAATCACGGTTAGCGAAGTTTTGGGCCATGGCAGGCAAAAAGGCGTAACGGAAGTTTATCGCGGAGCAAGAGAAACCGGTAACTTGTTACGCAAAATCCGCCTGGAAATTGCGGTAAATGATAATTATCTGGAACCGACAATCAAGGCGATTGTTAAGGGGGCCAAAACCGGGGAAACCGGTGATGGCAAGATCTTTGTTCTTGATCTTAAGGAATGTATCCGTATCCGTACCGAAGAGCGCGGATCAATTGCTATTGGATGAGGCCTTTCGCTGTGTTTAGGCTGAATTTTCTCGAAATAAAAAATAGAAAAAATTCGGTTACCAGCAGTGCCGCTTTTTTACTTGTAATTAAAGAACAGGGGCGTTCTGGTGTTTTAAGAATGCCTCTTTTATTTTGAATTGGTTATGGTAGAATAACCTGGTGTTTCTCTTATAATATGCAAAGGGGGAAGAAATGAGCATAAGACAAAAAGTTTTGTTCAAAATTAAGAGCTTGGAATTAGACAAGGTGGAAGCGCCAAAGAAAGTTTCTACTTATTTCGGGCAGAATACCTTTAGCATGGAAGCAATGGAGAAACATATTTCCAAGGGTACTTTTGAAGCCTTTCAAACCTGGATTTCTGAAGGCAAAACGATATCTTTAGTGCAGGCAAATGAGATCGCTGATGCTATGAAAGATTGGGCGATTGCCAAAGGCGCTACGTATTATACGCACTGGTTCCAGCCGATGACCGGGCTTACCGCGGAAAAGCATGATAGTTTTATCTCTATTACCGGCCCGGGTAAAGTGATTGAAAAATTTTCCGGGAATAAATTGATCCAAGGGGAACCGGATGCGTCAAGTTTCCCTTCAGGAGGCATCCGTGCGACTTTTGAAGCCAGGGGATACACCGCTTGGGACCCTTCCAGCCCGGCTTTTATCGTAGAAAGCAAGCTCGGTAAAACTTTATGTATTCCGACTATTTTTATTTCTTATCATGGTGAAGCGCTGGATAAGAAGCTGCCTCTTTTGCGTTCCGATGAGGCCTTGAATAAAGCCGCGATAGGATTATTAAAATTATTCGGGCATAAGAATGTGACTAAGGTTTTTTCAACCTGCGGGGCAGAGCAGGAGTATTTCTTAATCGATAAGAATTATTATAATCTGCGGCAGGATTTGATTATGACCGGCCGTACTTTAATTGGCGCGCCAAGCCCCAAAGGCCAGCAGTTGGAAGATCAGTATTTCGGTACGATCAAAGAACGCGTAATTAATTTTATGTTTGAAGTAGCAGAAGAAGCCTATAAGTTGGGGATACCGGTAATGACCCGGCATAATGAAGTTGCTCCGCATCAGTATGAATTCGCTCCGGTCTTTGAGGAATCCAATATTGCCGCTGACCACAATCAACTTCTCATGGAGTTGATGAAGAAGGTGGCTTTAAAGCATGGTATGGTTTGTCTTTTGCATGAGAAACCATTTGCTGGCATAAACGGAAGCGGAAAACACCTGAATTGGTCTTTGGCGGATAACCAGGGCAATAATTTGCTTAATCCGGGACAGACCCCGGAAGATAATCTGCAGTTTTTAGCAGTTTTAGCTGCGGTTCTCAGGGCAGTTTATCTGCACGGTGATCTTTTGCGTGCTTCCGTAGCTTTGGCGGGCAATGAGCATCGTTTAGGCGCCAATGAAGCTCCTCCGGCAATTATCAGCGTATTCCTGGGCGAGCAGTTAAACAGTATCTTGGATATGATTGAGAAAGGGGTTAAGTCCAAGGTTTCTAAATCTGATATTATGGATTTTGGGATCGGCCGCCTGCCTACCTTCAGCAAAGATTCAACCGACAGGAATCGTACTTCGCCTTTTGCTTTTACCGGGGCCAAGTTTGAATTCCGGGCAGTTGGTTCATCACAGAATATTTCTACGCCGATTGCCATAATTAATACGATTATCGCCGAAAGCCTGGATTATGTTGCTGAGCAGATTAAGAAAACTGCGGCTGCGGGAAAAGATTTTAATGCCGGAGTATTGCAGGTTATTTCTAAAATCGTTAAGGAGACCAAAGATATCCGTTTCGAAGGCAATAATTATTCACAGGAATGGGTTAAAGAAGCCAAAAAACGCGGCCTGCCGAATATCGCTTCGACTTATGAATCTTTAGAGGTATTGACGAAAAAAGAGAATATTGCTCTTTTTGAAAAATATAAAGTTTTTTCTAAAGAAGAGTTGATTGCGCGGTATCACATTTGGATCCATATGTATAATCTGACCTTGGAGATCGAAGCCAATACTTTGAATGAAATGGTGAATGCTTCTGTGGTTCCGGCAGGTTATAAATATGAAAGTTTACTGGCCGGTACTTTAGATGGCCTATCTAAGCTGCAGAAGAGCGCAGGCTTAAAGATAGATGCGGCAGCGCTTAAAGATAAAAAAGAGCATTTAAGCGATATAGTTTCCAAGATTTATTATGTACGCCGCAATGCCAAAGAGATGATCAGCTTATTAGAAAAGGCGGGCAAGGTTAGTAACGAGAAGCGCGCTGAGTTGTACTTTAAAGAGCTGAAGCCGTTGATGGAGCATATTCGCAGGCACGTGGATGCTTTGGAGTGCGTAGTGTCTGATGATGCCTGGGATTTACCCAAGTATCGTGAGATGTTATTTATTAAATAAATATTCGGAAACTTCTGATTTCTGGCGTATAAGCACAATGTAGTGCTTTAAGATTTAACCAAGAGAACATAGACGTTCATGATGGCGCAGCTGTTTCTTTGCCAAAGTGAACGTCTTTTTTTTAAATAGGCATGCATAAAGTTTAAGCAGAAGATGATTACTATACTGATTACCGAGGATGAAGTAAAAACCAAAGAAGCTTTAGCCAAGATGTTAGAGCAAGAAGGCTATGCTTTGTCTTCAGCCCCAGGCCAGCATGATGCTATTCGGGTAGTAAAAAAGGATTGCATAAGGGACCTGGCTTTTATTAAGGATAAGGTAATAGAGCTGGAAAATTCATTGTTTATTGAAAAAAAAGGTGTATTATATAAATCCGTTTTGGAGGCAGTAGAGAAACCTTTGCTTGAACAGACTCTGGAACGTTGCGAAGGCAACCAGCTTAAGGCCGCCCGTATTTTAGGAATTAACCGTAATACTATGCGCGCTAAAATTAAGAAACTGGGCATTGATTCTAATAAGTGGAAAATTAATTTATGAAAAATTCACATTTACCCCAAAAGCAGGGTTTATATGATCCGCAGTTTGAGCATGATGCCTGCGGGGTGGGTTTTGTTTGTGATATCAAGGGTAAAAAGAGCAATAAGGTTGTCCGGCAGGGGCTGGAAGTTTTAAGCCGCCTGAGCCATCGCGGGGCAACCGGTGCAGACCCTAAAACCGGAGATGGAGCAGGATTACTTATTCAATTTCCGCATGGTTTTTTTGCCTCCGTGTGCGCTAAGGGCAATATCATCCTGCCTAAAGAAAGCGAGTATGCTTCAGGTTTGGTGTTTTTACCTCAGGATGCCAAAGAGCGGAAATTTTGCAAAAAAACCTTTGAGAAGATAGTCGCTAGCCAGGGGCAGGGGTTCTTGGGCTGGCGCAATGTGCCGGTGGATAACTCTGATATCGGCCAGGCCGCTAAAAACACCCAGCCGCAGATTGAGCAAATCTTTATTTCTCGCAATAAAAAAATCAAAGATCTTTTAGCCTTTGAAAGAAAGCTTTATGTTATCCGTAAGCAGGTTGAGAATGTTATCCGCGCATCAGAGATAAAACAAAAGACATTTTTTTATATTCCCAGTTTATCCAGCCGTACTTTTATCTATAAGGGTTTACTTATGCCGCATCAGGTGGAGAATTTCTTTACGGATCTACAATCTAAAGAAATTACCAGTGCTTTGGCATTGGTGCATTCCCGTTATTCCACAAATACTTTTCCTACCTGGGATTTATCCCAGCCGTTTAGATTTATCGCGCATAATGGAGAGATCAATACTTTGAGGGGTAATATCAATTGGATGCGTAGCCGTCAAAACCTTCTGCAGAGCCAGCTATTTGGTAAAGATTTAAAGAAGATTCTACCGGTAATTGTCCCGGGCGGGAGTGACTCAGCGGCGATCGATAATGTTTTTGAACTTTTGACTTTGTCCGGCAGGAGCCTGCCGCAGGCGATTTCTATGCTTATTCCGGCAGCCTGGGAGCAGAATAATTTACTCGCTCGGAACGTAAGGGCTTTTCACCAGTACAATACCTGTTTAATTGAGCCTTGGGATGGGCCGGCAGCCATTGCTTTTACCGATGGGAAATGTATCGGCGCAGTGCTTGACCGTAATGGATTGAGGCCATGCCGCTATATCGTTACTAAAGACGATCTTGTGGTGATGGCTTCCGAGGTTGGGGTTTTAGATATTGCTCCCGGTAATATTCTTTATTCCGGCCGGCTTGAACCGGGCAAGACGTTTTTTATCGATACGGCAGCCGGATGTATAATCGAGAACAGCCAGATAAAAGAAGATTTAGCCCAAGCTAAACCTTATCAGAAGTGGGTTGATAAGAATATTTTGGGATTAGATAGCTTATCGGATAAATTAAAGATTAATGCGCATGATAAAATCGATACCCTGGCCCAACTTAAAGCTTTCGGATATACCCGTGAAGACTTAAAAACAATTATTAAACCCATGGCACAGAATGCTCAAGAGCCGGTGGGTTCGATGGGTAATGATACCCCGCATGCGGTGCTTTCGGTTAAACCTCAGCTTTTGTTTTCTTATTTTAAGCAGTTATTTGCTCAGGTAACTAATCCGCCGATTGACCCGATCCGGGAGGAATTAGTAATGAGTTTAGCCAGTTATTTAGGGCCGCAGAAAAATATTTTGAGCGATGGATATGAACATTGCCATAAATTATTAGTTAACCGTCCGATTCTTAGCGACGTTGAAATCGAAAAGATACGTAGAATAAAAAGGAACGGTTTTAAAACTAAAACTATTTCCTTGCTTTTTAAGGTATCTGGCAGGATAGATTTGGCTAAAGCGCTTAAGAAAATATTCCGCCAAGCGGAGTCGGCGATAAAAGAAGGGTATACTTTTGTTATTTTAAGCGACCGCCAGATAAATAAAGAATATGCGGCGATTCCCAGCCTCCTGGCAGTTTCCGCTCTGCATCATTATTTAGTGCGGCGTTCGCTGCGTACGCAGCTAAGCATTATTCTGGAGAGTGGCGAACCCCGGGAGGTAAATCATTTTGCTTTGCTTTTTGCTTACGGGGTGGATTGCGTTAATCCATATCTTATTTTTAAGGCATTAGATCGGATGGTTAAAGATAAAGAACTTAATCTTGATCCTGAGAAGGCAAAGAGCAATTATATAAAAGCCATCGATAAGGGGATTTTGAAGGTTCTTTCTAAGATGGGGATATCAACTTTACAGAGTTATCGTGGTGCGCAGATTTTTGAAGCAGTGGGGTTAAACCAGGAGCTAATTAATGATTATTTTAGCGGCACAGTCTCCAGGATTAACGGCGTATCTTTAGAGGTTATCGCCCGGGAGACTATTCTGCGCCATCAGGCAGCTTTCCCCGTAAGGAGCCTGAATGCGGATTATTTATCCACCGGCGGAGTTTACCAATGGAAGCGCGATGGGGAATTTCATCTTTGGAACCCGCAGAGTATTGCCGCTTTGCAGGATGCCGTGCGCAATAATGATGCTAAAAAATATCAGGAGTTTGCTTCTTTGATTAATGATCAGTCCGATAATCCTACTACCTTAAGAAGCCTGCTGAAGTTTAAAATACAAAAATCTATTTCTCTGGATGAAGTTGAGCCGGCTGAAGAAATTATTAAGAGGTTTGCTACCGGCGCAATGAGTTTTGGTTCAATCAGCCGGTCCACCCATGAAACAATTGCCATTGCTATGAATAGGTTAAAAGGCAAAAGTAATACCGGAGAAGGCGGGGAGGATCCGTCACGTTTTACTCCTCTTCCTAACGGTGATTCTGCCCGCAGCGCGATTAAGCAGGTTGCTTCAGGGCGTTTTGGGGTAACCACAAATTATTTAGTGAATGCTGATGAGATCCAGATTAAAATTTCTCAAGGCGCCAAGCCCGGCGAGGGGGGGCAGCTGCCCGGGCATAAGGTAAGTGCGATTATTGCCAAAACCCGTTATACTACTCCGGGGGTTACTTTAATTTCTCCTCCTCCGCATCATGATATTTATTCTATTGAAGATTTAGCACAGCTTATTTTTGATTTGAAAAATGTAAATCCTCAGGCGCGCATTAGCGTAAAACTGGTTTCTGAAATTGGGGTAGGCACGGTAGCCGCAGGGGTAGCCAAGGGGCACGCCGATATGATTCTTATTTCAGGCCAGGACGGAGGTACCGGAGCTTCACCTTTGAGCTCGATTAAACACGCCGGGCTTCCCTGGGAGCTGGGCCTTTCTGAAACTCACCAGACTTTAGTGTTAAATGATTTAAGAAGCAGGGTGCGCTTGCAGGCCGACGGCCAGATGCGTACCGGCCGCGATGTGGCGATCGCTGCTTTGTTAGGTGCTGAAGAATTCGGTTTTTGCACCGCGGTTTTAATTGTATTGGGTTGTGTCATGTTGCGGCACTGTAATTTAAACAATTGTTCCGTGGGAATTGCTACCCAGGATGAAATTCTGGAAAAAAGGTTTACCGGCCGTCCGGAATATATCATTAATTATTTTACCTTTATTGCTGATGAATTGCGTCAGATTATGAGCTCTTTGGGTATAAGAAGGTTAGAGGACATGGTTGGCAGGGTAGATTTATTAGAATTAAATCAGGCAATTCTGCCCTGGAAAGCCAAAGAAATTGATTTCTCCAATATTCTTTATAAACCTCAGGTGCCGGAGTCGGTAGTTACGCATTATTGTAAAAAACAAGATCATGGTATTGATCAAATTCTGGATTTGGAGCTCATAAAGTCGGCGGCTTGCGCTTTGTCGGAGGCTAAAAGCGTGGAGATAAATTACAAGATCCAGAATGTTAATCGTACTACGGGGGCAATGCTCAGCGGAGAGGTTTGTAAGAGGTTTGGCGAGAGCGGGCTTCCCCAGGATACGCTTAAATGTAACTTTAAAGGGATGGCCGGCCAAAGTTTCGGCGCTTTTTTAGCTAAAGGCGTAACTTTTACTTTGGAAGGCATGGCGAATGATTATGTGGGTAAAGGAATATCTGGAGGTAAAATCATAATTTATCCGGATAAAAAGGCAGACTATCGGCCGGATGAAAATATTATTATCGGCAATACTACTTTTTACGGGGCAATAAATGGAGAGGCGTATATCCGGGGGGTGGCCGGGGAAAGATTTTGTATCAGGAACTCTGGATTAAACGCAGTGGTGGAAGGGGTAGGGGACCATGGCTGTGAATATATGACCGGCGGCAGGATTGTTATTTTAGGCAAAACCGGGCGTAACTTTGCCGCAGGGATGTCCGGGGGCATAGCTTATTGTTTGGATGAGCATAAGGATTTCGATAAAAAATGTAATTTGGATATGGTGGTATTAGAGAAATTAGACGAGTGTGATAAAGAAACGATTAAAAATTTATTGAACAATCATTATAAATACACACAAAGCCCTAAGGCAAAAGAAATTCTTGAAGACTTTGGTAAATATACAGATGTTTTTATTAAAGTTATGCCTTTAGAATATAAGCGCATATTGGAAGAAAGAAAAGCGTCTAAAAAAGCGGATTTGGGAGAATATACGGATGGCTGATCCAAAAGGATTCCTGAAAGTTAAAAGGCAGCCCGGAATATACCGGCCGGTTTGTGAAAGGGTAAAAGATTTCGCAGAGGTTAATTTATTGCGGACCGAATCCCAGAATAAAGAGCAGTCATCGCGCTGCATGGATTGCGGGACTCCTTTTTGTCATTCCGGCTGCCCGATCGGTAATTATATACCGGAATGGAATGACCTTGTTTTTCATGGGCAGTGGCAGAAGGCTTTTGGTTTGTTGGAAGCTACTAATAATCTCCCGGAGATTACCGGCAGGATTTGCCCGGCGCTTTGCGAGTATGCCTGTGTTTTGGGGATTAATGACGATCCTGTAACTATACGTGAAAATGAGTTGAGTATTGTTGAATATGCTTTTAAACACAACTTAATCAAGCCAAGGGTTATAAAGAAAAGAACAGGGAAAAAAATAGCGGTGGTTGGTTCCGGGCCTGCTGGCCTTGCCTGCGCTGACCAGCTAAATTCTGCTGGCCATAGCATTGTGGTTTTCGAAAAGGATGATGCTGTAGGCGGAATTTTACGTTATGGTATCCCGGAATTTAAACTGGAAAAGAAAATAATCGACCGCCGGATTAGTCTTCTGCAAAAAGAAGGAATAAAGTTTAAGACAGGCTTAGATGTGGGGGTTGATTACGGAGCCAGAGAATTAATCAATGAATTTGATGCGGTTTGTATTGCTTGCGGATCCCGGGTTCCGCGGGATTTAAGTATTGAAGGCAGAAATTTGTCTGGTATTCATTTTGCCATGGATTACCTGATTCAATCTAATAAGCGGATTAAGGGTGGAAAAATCGCGGCGGATCGATTAATTGATGCCCGGGGTAAACGTGTAGCAGTAATCGGAGGAGGGGATACCGGGGCAGATTGCGTGGGGGTTGCCCACCGCCAAGGGGCTTCCTGTATTATGCAGATTGAAATTATGCCCAAACCGCCAACCTGCCGTACTAAAGAACATTCCTGGCCGAAATATCCTTTATTGCTTAAGTCTTCTACCAGCCATGAAGAAGGCGGGCAAAGGGATTGGTCGATTCTGACGAAAAAATTTACCGGCTCAAACGGTAAAGTAGAGAGACTTTACTGTGTAAGAGTGGAGTTTAAGAAAGATAATTCAGGGTGCCCGCTGATGCAGGAAATAAGAGGTTCGGAATTTGAGATTGAGGCAGATTTGGTAATTTTGGCTTTAGGTTTTCTGCATCCTGAGAAAAAAGGATTGATTCAGGAGTTAAAATTAGAATTGGATCAAAAAGGCAATGTAAAAACCGGCAGTGACTTTATGACTTCTAAGAAAGGTGTGTTTGCCTGCGGGGATATGCGCCGCGGACAATCTCTGATTGTCTGGGCGATTTCCGAAGGGCGCAGTTCCGCTCACCATATAGATAAATATCTTATGGGCCAATCTGTCTTACCGAAACTATAAAATTCAGGATTTTTAACTTATTTTGGTGTAGAATATATAAAAAATAAAGGAGCCGTTTTGTATTTATTAAGTTTTTTAATTATATTTCCGCTGTGTGTATCCTTGCTTTTACTTTTGTTAAAAGGTCAGAAGCTGAGGAATGGTTTAGTTAAGATATCCGCTTTGGCTATTTCTGCGGCGGCCATCAGTTTGCTTATTAGTACCTTCCACCGGAGCATTCAGTATTTCCATGCCGAATCCCACCTGATTGACAAGATAATGTTTTTTACGGAAATGGCTCTGGCTGTTTACATTTTGTATTTGGGCATAAAGTTTAAACGTAGCTGGGTGGTTTTTTTAATTTTGCTGCAGACGGCGTTAATGGTCTATTTTGAAAATTCCTATGGAGGCAAGATTTTCGTTGAGAATAACCTGTTCATCGATAAATTTTCCATTTTGATGTCTTTAGTAGTCGGTATTATCGGCAGCCTGATCTGTGTTTACGCTATCGGTTACATGCGCGATTTTCATAAAGATTACCATAAGGAAATAAAAGACAGGACTAATTTTTTCTTTTTTATCGTTTTTGTATTTCTTTCGGCGATGTTCGGGGTAATTTTTTCTAATAATCTTCTCTGGTTGTATTTTTTCTGGGAGATTACTACTCTTTGTTCCTTCCTGTTGATTGGCTATAAGAAAACAGAAGAGTCCCGGAAGAATGCTTTTATGGCTTTAGAGCTTAATCTTTTGGGAGGCTTAGCTTTTTTGGCGGCAATTGTATTTTTCTACCGGATGACGGGAAGTATCGAATTGAGTAAGGTAATGTTGTTAGGTAAGGCTTGGGCTTTGGTTCCTGCGATGTTGATTTGTTTTGCCGGCCTGACTAAATCTGCGCAAATGCCTTTTTCTTCCTGGCTGCTGGGGGCGATGGTTGCTCCGACCCCGGTTTCGGCGCTCTTGCATTCCAGCACAATGGTTAAAGCCGGGGTATATATAATCTTAAGATTTGCTGCGGTTTTGCAGGGAACAATGGCAGGTTTTGCTTTGGCTTTGATCGGCGGGGTAACTTTTCTTACTGCTTCATTTGCCGCTGTTTCGCAGAGTGATGCCAAAAAAGTTTTAGCTTATTCGACTATCGCCAATCTCGGATTGATTGTTTTGTGTGCCGGTATCGGGACTTATGAAGCAATGTGGGCGGCGATATTGTTAATTATTTTCCATGCGGTTGCCAAGTGCCTTTTGTTCCTTTGTGTGGGTACGGTAGAACATAAAATTCATAGCCGTAATATTGAACATATGTCCGGGTTAATTATCAGCCTGCCTAAAATATCAATCATGATGCAAATTGGTATGGCAGGTATGTTTTTAGCGCCCTTTGGTATGCTAATCAGTAAATGGGCGGTACTTAAGGCTTTGGTTGATTACAACCCTTTGCTGGCGATATTTGTAGTATTTGGCAGTTCGGTTACGCTTTTTTTCTGGGTAAAATGGATGGGGAAACTGATTATTGTTACGGAACATAAAGATGAAATTGAGGAAAGGATAAGTAAAAGCCAGTGGTTTCCTTTAACGGCTCTCTCGGTCTTGACGATTGTAATCTGCGGGTTTTTCCCGCTGGTTTCCTCTACGTTGATTGAACCTTATTGCCTGGAAATTTACGCCCGCACTATTTCCATGAGCCACGGAAACATTGTGATTATGTCGATTATGTTAGCCATGGTTATGCTTTTTCCTTTAAGTTTTATTAATTACGGCAAACGCGTAAAAGTAGTGGATGCTTATTTGGGCGGGGCTAATATTCATAACAATATACAATTCCGGGGCAGCGCTAATGCCGTTAAAAGCATGGCGATGCATAATTATTACCTTGAGGGTTATTTTAACGAGGTTAAATTGCTTAAATTCGGTATCGTTATTTCTTCAGTTTTAGTATTTGCAATGCTGGGGTTATCTTTGTTATGAATCTAATTTTGAATATTCTATTGTATTTGATTCTGGCTCCTTTATGCGGCGGGATTCTTTCCGGTTTAGACCGGAAGATTACTGCGCGCATGCAATCCAGGATCGGCCCGCCGGTTTTCCAGCCGTTTTTTGATGTTTTAAAATTATTACAAAAAGAAAATCTGGTAGTTAGGAGGTCTCAGAATTTTTATATTGGTTTTTTTCTGGTTTTAGTGGTCTTTACCGGAGCTTTATTTTTTACCGGCAAGGATATTTTACTGGTGATTTTTGCCCTTACTCTGGCAGCGATATTTTTTGTTTTAGCTGGATTCAAGGCCAGTTCTCCTTATAGTTTTATCGGAGCCCAGAGAGAATTGCTGCAGATGATGGCTTATGAACCGATCATTATTTTAAGCGCAGTAGGCATGTATATGGTGACGCACAGTTTTACCGTCGCCGATATCATTAGTTTTGACCGGCCGCTGGTTTATTATCTTCCGGGTATATTATTCGGCTTGTTGTATATTTTGGCGATGAAATTCAGGAAATCGCCATTTGATTTATCTACTTCGCACCATGTCCATCAGGAGTTGGTTAAAGGCATTACTACCGAGTTTTCCGGAAAGGCACTGGCGATGATTGAGGTAGCGCATTGGTTTGAAAATATGCTGGTTTTAGGTTTTATTTATATTTTCTTTGCAAGTTTTCCGGTGTTTGGAGTAGTTTTAAGCCTGGCGGCATATTTTTTAGTTATTCTAATTGATAATACTTTTGCCAGGGTAAAGTGGCAACTGGCTTTGTTAAGCTGTTGGATGGTGGCTTTGATTTTTGGTTTCGGTAATATATTAATATTATTTATTCTGCCAAAATCAACCTAGTCTAATCCGGTTTAAAATCCGGGCATGATTATGGTTGATACTGAGCGGGTTTGTGACCGCGAAGGTATAAAAATGTCTTATTTAAAAAAATCGCCCTGGGTTATTCATTATGATGCTTCCAGCTGTAACGGCTGCGATATCGAGGTTTTGGCTTGCCTTACCCCGGTTTATGATTTAGAGCGCTTTGGGATAATTAACACCGGGAATCCAAAGCACGCGGATATATTTTTAATTACCGGTTCGGTAAATGAGCAGAATAAAGAAGTTATCCAGAATATCTACCATCAAATGCCGGATCCTAAAGTAGTTGTGGCTTTGGGGATTTGCGCAACTTCCGGAGGCGTATTTCGCGAATGCTATAATGTTGCAGGAGGGGTGGACAAGGCTCTTCCGGTAGATGTTTATGTTCCCGGATGCGCGGTGCGGCCGGAAGCGATTATTGATGGAGTAGTCCAGGCGCTGAAGATCCTGGAAGAAAAGCAGAAAAAATTTCAGGCAATCAGCCAGGGCAAGGGGGATTTGGTTATTATTGAAGCGAACCTTTCTGATGCCCAGGAGATTCTAGCTTTACAAAAATTAGCTTATCAGGGTGAAGCAGAGCTGTATAATGATTTTAGTATTGCGCCTTTAACGCAAACTTTGGATGAACTTCAGAGGGATTTTAAGGACCAAGTCTTCTTAAAGAGTTTAATGCATGATAAAATTATCGGTTCGGTGCGCGCTTTTGTGCAAGATAGGACTTGTTATGCCAGCA
>JAQTQG010000017.1:15566-31613 GCA_028712375.1 Candidatus Omnitrophota bacterium | reverse complement strand
TTTAGGCGAATTTATCCGGCCGGGATCTTTGGGCGGGCAGGAAGCCCTGGCTTTGCTGGTAAGGCTAAAACCCGCGCTTAAGCAGGCGCTGGAAGAGAAAGATTTATCCAAGCTTTTTTATGAATTGGAAATGCCGCTGGTAAGTATTTTAGCGGTAATGGAGCAGGATGGGATAAAGCTGGATTCAGAATTACTTAAGAATCTTTCGCATGAAATTGAGCATCGGTTAATTAAATTAATTTCAGATATTTATCAAGTAAGCGGAACACAGTTTAACATTAATTCGCCAAAACAGCTCGGGCAGGTTTTATTTGAAAAATTAGGCCTTCCGGTAATTAGAAAGACCAAGACCGGGCCTTCTACTGATGAAGAAGTGCTCAGGCGCCTGAGCGATAAGCATGCTTTGCCGGTTTTGCTGCTGGAGTACCGGCAGCTGACCAAATTGAAAAATACTTATGTTGACGCTTTGCCTAAACTGGTGGATCCAGCTGACGGCAGGGTGCACACATCTTTTAACCAGACGGGTACTGAAACCGGCAGGTTAAGCTCCAGCAATCCTAATTTACAGAATATTCCGGTGAAAACCGATATTGGCGCAAAGATCCGGCAGGCGATTATTGCTTGTGCTTCAAATCATTGTTTGGTTTCCTGCGATTATTCTCAAATAGAGCTAAGGGTGCTGGCGCATTTAAGCGGAGACGATACTTTAATTAAAGCTTTTCACGGTAATCAGGATATCCATCGGTTGACCGCCTCTTTGATTTATAATCTTGCCGAATCAAAAATCCAGGATCAGATGCGCGAGGTGGCTAAAAGGGTCAATTTTGGTATTATTTATGGCCAGAGCGCGTATGGGTTGAGCAAAGACCTGGAGATTCCGGTAAATCAGGCTCAGGAATTTATTGATGCCTATTTTTTGCGTTATCCTAAAGTAAAAGAATATATCGACGCTCAGATACAGAAAGCCCAAAACGAAGGGTTTGTGACTACGCTGTTGGGCAGGAGAAGATATATCCCTGAAATCAACAATAAAAATATGGGAATCCGGCAGTTTGCGCAGCGCCAGGCGGTGAATACCCCTATCCAGGGCACAGCCAGCGATTTGATTAAGCTGGCGATGATTAAGATCAGCGCTCAAATTCAAGAGAAGAATTTAAAGACTAAGATGATTTTACAAATTCATGATGAATTGGTTTTTGATTTACCGGTTTCGGAGTTAAATGTGCTCACAGAATTAGTTAAGAATGAAATGGAGAATGTGGTGAAGTTGGATGTGCCAATAAGGGTAGATATTAAAAAAGGGGCCAATTGGCTGGAGATGTCTACGTTTTCCGGAGGGCGGGGATGAATCCCGTACTTTCTCATTATTCATCATTTTTAAAGTATTAAGATTCAGGAGGGGTAAATATGAGTAGGATATTGAATACGAAAGAAGGTGCCGGGTGAAGATAGCAATGGTGGCATCGGAAGTTGTGCCTTTTGCCAAGACCGGAGGTTTAGCGGACGTGGCGGGGGCCTTGCCTTTAGCTTTGGAGTATTGCGGGCATGAAATAATTGTAATTATGCCCGGTTATAAATGTATTGCAGAGGCTAAGTTAAAAATTACCAGGGTTTCTCAGGATGTCTCGGTTTCAACCATTGGGAAAAACATTAAAGTTTATTTTATAGAAAATCGGGAGTATTTTGGACGCGATGGGTTATACGGGGATAAACATGGCGATTATCCGGATAATTTAGACCGTTTTTCATTCTTCTGCCGCAGGTCGTTGGATTTATTAAAAGAGATAAATTTTGCCGCAGATATCCTGCATTTACATGATTGGCAGGCGAGTTTAATTGCTGTGTATTTAAAGAACCTTTATTCGGCTGGAAGTTTTTATAAAAGGATGAAATCTGTTTTAACGCTGCATAATATCGGTTATCAGGGGGTTTTCCCCAAGGAAGAGTTCTCTAAGCTTGGCCTGGATTGGGGGCTTTTTGGTATTGATGGTTTTGAGTTTTATAACAAAGTTAATTTGTTAAAAGGCGGGATTGTTTTTGCTGATGCGATCAATACGGTTAGCTCTACTTATGCCAGCGAAATTCAAACCAAAGAACTGGGGTTTGGCTTGGACGGCCTCTTGAGAGAGCGCAAGAATGTTTTAAGCGGAATTCTTAACGGAGTAGATTATTCTGTTTGGGATCCGAATACGGATAGATATATTATGCAGAATTTTTCTATCGCTAATCCTGAAGACAAAGTTTTTAATAAAGAAGATTTGCAAAAAATCTGCGGGCTGCCCCAAGATAAAAATATACCGGTTTTAGGTATTGTTTCCCGCTTGGCGCAGCAGAAAGGGTTTGATATTCTTTCTGAGGGGCTGGATGAGCTTTGTAAAATGAATGTGCAGTTAGTTATTTTGGGGGCCGGAGATTTGAAGTACCAGGAGATCCTGGCGGCTGCGGCTAAGAAACATCCGGAAATTATTTCTTTGAATTTAAAATTTGATGATCCTCTGGCGCATAAAATTTACGCCGGGAGCGATATTTTTCTAATGCCTTCGCAATATGAGCCCTGTGGTTTGGGGCAATTGATTAGTTTGCATTACGGGACAATCCCGTTAGTCTTTAAAACCGGCGGTTTGGCAGATACTATCAACCGGCAGAACGGGTTTGTTTTTAGCGAGTATACCAAAACAGAATTAATAAAGTTAATTAATAAAGCGGTATCGGTATTTAAAAATAGAAAAAAATGGGCTTCTTTGGTGAAGAATGCCATGGAAAGTAATTTTTCCTGGAAAGTTTCCGCGGATAAGTATATTCAGTTATATGCTAAAACCAAGAAGAAATAAATTGATTATTGGAGTCACCGGCAATATTGCCTGCGGTAAAAGCACGGTAGCCGGTATGCTTAAAACCAAAGATTGTCAGTTAATTAATGCGGATTACCTGGGGCATAAAATCTTATCCGCCGGTACGGGGATTTATAAAAAAATTTTAAAGTTATTTGGCCGGGGGATTATTAATCCGGATAACTCCATTAATCGTGTAAAATTATCTGAAAAAGTTTTTAGCAATAGGTTAGTTTTAGCCAAGTTTAATAGTATTATTCATCCGGAATTGATCAGGCAGATCCGGCAGCGTATCTGTGCTTCAGATAAAATGATTATTATCCTGGATGCCGCTTTAATTGTAGAGGCAGGCTTAACCAAGTTAGTGGATAAATTGGTAGTGGTTACCGCAAAAAAGCATCAGCAGATTGCACGCGGCCGGATAAGCTTGGGTTTGACAAAGGCGCAAATGTTGTTAAGGATGAAATCCCAGATTTCGCAGAAGGCAAAATCGCGTTTTGCGGATTTTATAATAGATAATAGCGGACAGATAAGCGAAACCCAGAAACAAGTTGTTAAAATACGGAGGGCCCTGATTCGCTGCGCTCATCAGGATTTTTCTGAAGAAGCTAAAAGGAGGACCCTTGCTCGTTACACTCGCAAGGATTTTGTGGATCGAAGCTAAAAGGAGGACCCTTGCTCGTTACACTCGCAAGGATTTTGTGGATCGAAGCTAAAAGGAGGAAGTTGTGGAAAAGTTAGATATTAAAAATCTTAAAGACATGAAGATTACTGAGTTGAATAAGCTGGCTAAAGAATTAAATGCCAGCGGTACCAGCGGTTTAAAAAAGCAGGATTTAATTTTCAAAATACTTCAGGCTCAGGCGGAAAAGGAAGGGTTGATGTTCGGGGAAGGGGTTTTGGAAATCCTTTCTGAAGGGTTCGGCTTCCTGCGCAGCCCGAATTACAATTATTTACCCTGCCCGGATGATATTTATATTTCTCCTTCCCAGATCAGAAAGTTCGAGTTACGCACGGGAGACACGGTGAGCGGCCAGATCCGTCCGCCTAAAGAGGGAGAAAAATATTTCGCCTTGCTTAAAGTGGAAGCGGTAAATTTTGAGAATCCGGAAGAGGTAAAAGAGAAGGTGCTTTTTGACAATCTTACTCCGGTATATCCGCGTGAACCATTCAATATGGAAACCCGGCCGGATGAATTATCCATGCGGATTATGGGCCTGCTTACTCCGATTGGTAAAGGCCAGCGTGGTTTAATTGTTGCCCAGCCATATAGCGGTAAAACTGTCTTGTTGCAGAAAATCGCTAATGCGATTACCAGCAATAATCCGGATGTAATCCTGATTGTTTTATTAATTGATGAGCGGCCGGAGGAAGTTACGGATATGCAGCGAAATGTCAAGGGTGAAGTAATCTCCTCAACTTTTGATGAGCCGCCGGAACGCCACGTGCAGGTTGCCGAGATCGTTTTAGAAAAGGCTAAGCGCCTGGTGGAGCATAAGCGCGATGTGGTTGTGCTTTTAGACAGTATTACGCGTTTGGCACGTGCTTATAATGCTGTAGTTCCGCACAGCGGCAAGGTGCTTTCCGGTGGTATTGATTCCAATGCTTTACAGAAACCTAAAAGATTCTTTGGAGCCGCGCGCGCAGTAGATGAGGGCGGAAGTTTGACCATTATTGCTACGGCCCTGGTAGATACGGGAAGCCGGATGGATGAAGTTATTTTCGAAGAGTTTAAGGGGACGGGTAATATGGAGACGCAGTTGGACCGCAATCTCTTCCAGCGCAGGATATATCCGGCGATTGATATTAAGCGTTCCAATACCCGCCATGAGGAGTTATTGGTTAAACCGGACGTATTAAGTAAAACCTGGATCTTAAGGAAAGTTTTAAATGAGTTGAATAATGTGGAAGCAATGGAGTTGTTGATTGAGAAATTAGGTAAAACTAAGAATAATGAAGAGTTTCTAAACAGCATGAACCAGAAGTAAGTTAGCTGGTGTTGATGAAAATAAAAGTTAGTTAACGAAAGGAGCAGTAAAGTGAAAGAGAAAGTTCATCCTAATTACAAAGAAAGTACTATTGTTTGCGCTTGCGGTGAGACGGTGCATACCCGTTCCACTAAACCCGGTATCCGGGTGGAGATTTGTTCTAAATGCCACCCATTCTTTACCGGAAAACAGAAATTAGTGGATTCTGCCGGCCGCGTGGATAAGTTTGTGAAGAAGTACGCGAAAAGCAAGTAAAACCATTAATGATTGAGTATAGACTGATAAGCTACTGTGTCTGGGCGCTCAAAAATTCTCTAGAAGCAGACACAGTATTCCGTTAAACAAGAGCGCAAGGCGCTCAATTCGCGGACGCTCCGATAAATCGGAGCTATAACTTATGTTGCTTGTGTTCCATAAGTTGTCCGCTCATTTAAATGTATGAACAATTAGAAAAAACAGTCGCCCGTTACCAGGAGTTAGAGCAGCTTTTGGGGGACCATGAGCAAATTACCGACCGCCAGAATTATAATAAACTGGCTAAAGAACTTTCGGATATAAAGCCGTTGGTTTCTTTATACCGGGAATATAAAGATTTGCTTAAAGAGATTGCCGGCCTGGAAGTAGTGATGTTAGCTAAGCATGACCAGGATTTTATGGAATTGGCGCATGCTGAACAAAAAGAATTAGGGCAAAAGAAGGTTATTCTTGAAGAAAAACTAAATAAAATCTTAGCCGGAGAAGATAAGGATGCCGGGCGGGATTGTATCGTAGAAATTCGCCAGGGCACCGGTGGTGATGAAGCCGGGCTTTTCGCGGCGGTGCTTTACCGGATGTATTCAAAATACGCGGACAATAAGGGCTGGGTAATTGAACCGATGTATTCCAGTGTTAATGAGGCGGGCGGGATTAAGGAAATAGTTTTTAGCGTGAAGGGCAGGGATTCTTATCGTTGTTTGAAATTTGAAAGCGGGGTGCACCGTGTGCAGCGGGTTCCCGCGACAGAATCGCAGGGCCGTATCCATACATCGACGGCTACGGTAGCGGTATTAATGGAACCGGAAGAGATTGATTTAGTGATTGAGCCCAAAGACTTAAGGATCGACACCTATCGTTCCAGCGGGCCGGGCGGCCAGCACATGCAAAAAACCGATTCAGCTGTAAGGATTACGCATATTCCTACCGGCACGGTAGTTGCCTGCCAGGATGAGCGCTCACAGATTAAGAACCGGGCAAAGGCAATGCGGGTTTTACGTGCCCGGATATTAGAGGTAAAGATTGAGAATGAAGCAAAAAAATTATCCAGCGCCCGGAAAACCCAGATTGGCACAGGGGACCGCAGCGAAAAAATCCGTACTTATAATTTCCCTGACCGCCGGGTTACCGACCACCGGATTAATTTTACTTCGCATCAGCTGGAAGGGGTTCTTGAGGGGCAGATGGATGAGTTGTTTGAAGCCTTGTTAAAAGCAGAACAAGAGAAGAAGAATGAATGAGGCTGAATTAGTCCTGACACATGTTTTAAATTGCAACCGTTTGTCTTTGTATTTAAATAAAGATACCCGCCTGGATAAAGAAAAATCCATCCGGGTATCCGAGATATTGAAACGCAGGATGGCCGGTGAACCGCTGCAATACATTTTAGGATTAACGGAATTTATGGGGTTTGAGTTTAAAATTGATAAACGTGCGTTGATTCCGCGACCGGAAACAGAGATATTGGTTAGTTGTGCGTTGGAGAAATTAAAATTAAATAGTGATACTGCCGGGTTAAAGATTCTGGATTTATGTACCGGTTCCGGGTGTATTGCTGTTTCTCTCGCTAAGATATTGCCGCAAGCGTTTATTTGGGCTACCGATATATCCGTTCCAGCTTTAGAGTTGGCTAAAGAAAACGCGGATTTACAAAATGTTAAAATTAATTTTTTGTATTCAGATATTTTTACGGCATTGGAAGGTAAAAATGTAAAGTTCGATTTAATTATCAGCAATCCTCCATACATAGCTTTGGGAGAATTTGACAGTTTAGCCAGGGAAATATCCTTTGAGCCGGCTTTAGCTTTAGAGGCCGGCATTGACGGTTTAGATTTTTACCGCAAGATAATTAATCAGGCGGCAGTTTATTTGAGCGGTAATGGCTTATTAGCTTTTGAGGTGGGGGCTAATCAGGCCGACCGGGTTTGCGCGATGCTGAATGAGCAAAATTTTAGTGCAGTGGAGATAATAAAAGATTATAATAATATCAAGCGTGTAGTAACAGCTAAACAAAGGATCTTAGCAAATGGATAAATTGATTATTGAGGGAGGAGTCAAACTAAAAGGAGAGGTCACGGTCTCCGGGGCAAAGAACGCGGTGCTGCCAATATTGGCGGCAACTTTGCTTACGGATGAGCCCTGCGTAATTAAAGGTGTGCCGAATCTACGCGATACCAACAGCATGCTCAAGATTTTACGTGCTTTAGGAAAAATTGCGGAATTTGACAAAGGCCGGGTTAGCGTAGTCGCCGGTAAAACCTCCAGCTATATTGCTGAGTATAAATTAGTTTCGACCATGCGCGCCTCTTTCTGCGTACTGGGTCCCCTGTTAGGAAAATTAAAAAAAGCCAAAGTTTCCCTTCCCGGCGGCTGCGTAATTGGCGTGCGGCCGGTTGACCTGCACCTTAAAGGTATTCGGGCTTTGGGGGCGGATATTAGTATCGATTCAGGCTATGTGATTGCTCAAACAAATAAATTACGCGGAACTTACATTTATTTAGGCGGGGTTTACGGTTCATCAGTTTTAGCTACGGATAACGTAATGATGGCTGCGGTACTGGCATCCGGTAAGACCGTAATTGAATCTGCGGCTTGTGAGCCGGAAGTAGTAGATTTAGCGGAATTTTTGATTAAGATGGGCGCAAAGATTAAAGGGCATGGCACGCCGGTAATTGAAATTGAGGGGGTAAAACATTTGCATGGTGCTACGCATTCCATAATCCCCGATCGCATTGAGGCGGGAACATTAATTTTAGCGTCTTTGATTACCGGAGGGGATATTCTGGTGAAAAATGTGCAGCACCAGCATCTGGGGGCTTTGTTGGATAAGTTAAGTGAGGCTGGCGCGCATATCGAACGCACTGAGGCAGCTTTGCGGGTTAAAGGTAACAAAAAATTAAAAGCGGTAAATATAACCACTTTGCCTTATCCGGGATTTCCTACAGATATGCAGGCGCAGATGATGAGCTTGATGTCGGTTACCGCCGGTATCAGCGTAATCACCGAGAAGATTTATCCCGACAGATTTATGCATGTTGCCGAACTTAACCGTATGGGTGCGCATATTCAAAGAGAAGGCCCGCATGCTATCGTTGAAGGGATTAAGAAATTATCCGGCGCCCCGGTAATGGCATCTGATTTGCGTGCTTCTGCAGGTTTAGTTTTGGCGGGTTTGGCGGCTTGCGGCAAGACATCAATTTCCAGGATTTATCATTTAGAGCGTGGGTATGAATTTATTGAACAAAAACTAATTAACCTGGGTGCCCGGGTTTGGAGAGAAAAAGAATGATTTTAATGATTGATAATTATGATTCATTTACCTATAACCTTGTGCAGTATTTAGGCGAATTAGGCCAGGCCGTTAAGGTTTACCGTAATGACGCGATTACTCTTGAGGATATTAAAAAACTTAATCCACAAAGAATAGTTATTTCCCCCGGGCCGGGCAGGCCGGAGGATGCCGGGGTTTCCTGTGCAGTGATTAAAGAATTCTGCGGAAAAATACCTATTCTGGGGGTTTGCCTCGGGCATCAGGCGCTTGGCTATTGTTTCGGGGGAAAAATTGTGCAAGCTAAAAGGCTGATGCACGGCAAGACTTCAAAGATATATCATAATAAAAAAGATATTTTTAAAAATATTCCCAATCCATTTTTAGCTACGCGCTATCATTCATTATTGGTTGAGAAAAAGAGCCTGCCGGCCTGCCTGGAGATAACTGCGCAGACCGCTGAGTCTGAAATTATGGGGTTAAAACATAAAGAATATCCTCTTTGGGGAGTGCAATTCCATCCGGAATCTATATTGACTAAAAGCGGCAAAGCAATACTGGATAATTTTATCAAGCTAAAATGATTAAGGGTTTGCTCAAACAGCTGCTTAATAAAGAAGATTTAACCCCATCGCAGATGCAGCAGGTAATGCGCCAGATATTAAGCGGTGCGGTGGATACTGCCGATATTGTTGCTTTTTTGGCTTCTTTGAATGAGAAGGGCGAGACGGTTGCGGAATTAACTGCGGCGGTAAATGTGATGCTGCAATATGTTGAGCCGATTATCGTGGATAAGCCGAATATATTGGATACCTGCGGCACAGGCGGGGACAAAAAAGGTACTTTTAATATTTCCACAATGGCTGCCCTGGTCGCTAGCGGCGCCGGGGTAACGGTAGCCAAACACGGTAACCGGTCTGTATCCAGTAAATGCGGCAGCGCGGATATTTTAGAGGCTTTAGGCGTTAAGATTAGTATGGATGCGGCAAAGATTAAAAAATGCCTGGAGGAAATCGGCATTGCTTTTTTATTTGCGCCCAATTTGCATCCGGCGATGCGTTATGTTATGCCGGCCAGGAAACAAATTGCGCAAAAAACTATATTTAATATTTTGGGCCCCTTAATTAATCCTGCGCGGGCAACCAATCAGTTAATCGGTGTCTATTCTCAAGATTGGGTTAGGCCCCTGGCCGAGGTCTTGCATAACTTAGGATCTCAACATGTTCTGGTAGTCCATGGGGCGGATGGTTTAGATGAAGTGACCACTACAGATAAGACTTTTGTTACCGAGGTAAAAAATGGTTCGTTTAAGGATTATGAAATTACTCCGGAAGATTTTGGTTTAAAACGGGCAAGCCCGGATAACTTAGCAGGTGGTTCAATTATTGAAAATGTAAAGATTGCCCAAAGCATTCTGGAGGGGGAACCAGGCAGCCAGCGGGATATTATTTTATTGAATGCCGCCTGTGCCATATATGCGGCGGATAAAGCTGATACAATTGCGCAGGGGATAAAATTGGCGGAAGAATCCATTGACTCTCAAGCCGCGGCAGGAAAACTTAAATTATTAAAGGAGTATTCATTATAAAAATGGCTAAAATCGATACTTTAAAACAAATTGTGGAAAAAAAGAAAGAAAGAATTATTCTGGCTAAACAGCAGTTGAGTCAGGAAGACTTGATTATTAAATCAGCGGGTTTACCGGCAACCCGGCCGTTTAAAGAAGCCATCAGCAAGCCTAAGCAGATTGCTTTGATTGCTGAAATTAAACAGGCTTCGCCTTCCGGCGGGATTATCCGTCAGAATTTTAATGTTGAGGAGATTGCCAGGGCTTATCAGGAAGCAGGGGTGCAGGCGGTTTCCGTGTTAACGGAGGAAGATTTTTTCAGTGGTAACCTGTCTTATCTGAATCAGGTGAAGAGTATAGTCAGCGTCCCGATTTTGAGAAAAGATTTTATTTTAGAAAGTTACCAGGTTTATGAGTCGCGTTATTTCGGGGCGGATGCGATTCTATTGATTGCGGATTTATTGACTAAGGATAAGTTGGTAGAGTTAATGCAGGTAGCTGATAGTTTAGGCCTGGATTATATAGTGGAAGTGCATGATGAAAAGGAGTTAAAGAAGGTTTTGAGTTTAAAAGTGCCTATTATCGGTATTAATAACCGTAATTTGCGTACGCTGGAAATTGATTTTAAAACTACTGAAAAATTATTTACTTTAGTGCCCAGGGACAAAGTGGTGGTGGTTGAAAGCGGGATTAAAAATTCTCAGGATATTCTGTTTTTGAAAATCCTGGGGGCCAGCAGCGTATTGATCGGGACCGCGTTTATGGAGTCAGCGGATATTAAAAGTAAAGTTGAAGAAATAATGGGATGGTAGGCGTTTGAGGGTCCCCGCCACTAAACCGTTGGCGGGCAGGCTGCCACTGAAGCTGCTCATATTTTAATATGGTTAAAGTGAAGGTATGCGGGATTACTAATTTAGAAGATGCTTTATACAGCCTTTTCGCCGGGGCAGACGCTATAGGATTTGTTTTCTACAAGAGAAGCCCGCGTTATATCAGCCCGGCCCAGGCTGAGAATATATCGCGGATCCTGCCGAAGAAAATCAAGCGGGTGGGTGTTTTTGTCGATGAGCATGTTTCAGCGGTGAGAGAAATTGCTAAGGCCTGTAAGCTGGATATGCTGCAGTTCCACGGGCAGGAATCCGGCGCCTATTGCCGGAAATTTAAAGGGTATAAAGTTATTAAGGCTTTTAGAATAAGCAAAAAAGAAGATTTAGCTAAAATATCCGGATATAAAACTTTTGGTTACTTATTTGATAGTTTTTCTGCTGCCGGGTTGGGAGGAACAGGGAAAAAATTTAACTGGAAAATCCTTGCTCAATCAGCTAAAATTGAGCCTGTTGTATTTATATCGGGAGGTTTAACTGCGGGGAATGTTACTAAAGCAGTTAAATTGCTGAAACCCGATTGGGTGGATGTATCAAGCGGTTTGGAATCCAGCCCCGGGAAAAAGGATCATCGGAAGATTAAACGGTTTATCCGGGTACTTAAAAAGAAAACCTGAAGATGAAAAAATGCCCGTTTTGCGCAGAAGAGATTCAGGAGGAAGCTGTAAAATGCCGCTATTGCGGTGAGTTTTTAAAGAAAAAAAGCAAGGGAATGAGGTGCTTGTCCGGCTGCCTGACTGCTTTGGGCGTATTTGTTGTAATCTGCAGTATTGCTATTTATTTATTTTCTTTTGTTTTTGATGCGGTGATGTATAAAATTATGGCTTTCCGGACTAAGCTGCCGGGTTTTAGCATGCCTTTTAATTCTTTAGGAAATATGCAGGGAATGTTTAATGATTTAGGGCAAGGGTGTCAGATTATCAGGGATTTTTTGAACAGTGGCTCACTAAAAGATTATGAAAAAATCTATCCAGCTTCATAAAAAATATTTTACACAGAATAAAATGCCGGATAAAACCGGCCATTTTGGGGATTTTGGCGGCAGGTTTGTTCCGGAGACCCTGATTTACGCTTTGGATGAATTAACCAGAGAGTATGCCCGGGCTAAACATGATAAAAAATTTATCAGGGATTTAAGTTATTATTTGGCAGAGTATGCCGGCCGTCCAACCGCGCTTTATGAAGCTAAGAATTTAAGCCGATACTTAGGAATTAATAAAGTTTATTTAAAACGGGAAGACCTTCTGCATACAGGAGCCCATAAAATTAATAATACTTTAGGGCAGGTGATTTTAGCGGCCAGGATGGGCAAGAAGCGGTTGATTGCGGAAACCGGAGCAGGCCAGCATGGAGTAGCTACGGCAACGGTAGCGGCTTTATTTGGTTTAAGTTGTGATGTTTATATGGGTGAGGAAGATATTCATCGCCAGGCTCTCAATGTAATGCGCATGAAATTGCTGGGAGCTAATGTGATTAGCGTGAAAACCGGCACGCAAACCTTAAAAGATGCAATGACTCAGGCTTTGCGGGATTGGGTGACGAATGTGCGCCATACGCATTATGTGATTGGTACTGCCGCCGGCCCGCATCCGTATCCGGAAATGGTGCGCAATTTTCAAAGCGTAATCGGAAAAGAGGCCAGGAGACAGATATTGAAAAAAGAAAAACGGCTGCCGGATTATTTAGTGGCTTGTGTTGGCGGCGGTAGTAATGCTATAGGTTTATTTCATCCTTTTTATAATGATAAGAGCGTAAAGATGATCGGGGTGGAGGCGGCGGGTAAGGGGTTGAGTTCGGGTAAGCATTCTGCAAGTTTGGGTGCAGGCGCAGCAGGTGTTTTGCACGGTTCTAAATCAAAAATCCTGGAAGATCAATTCGGCCAGATTAAAAATGCGCATTCGGTGGCTGCCGGGTTGGATTATCCGGGAGTAGGCCCGGAGCATGCTTATTATCAGCAGACAGGCAGGGCTAAGTATGTGTCTATTACGGATAAAGAAGCCTTGGAAGGGTTCAAATTATTAACTCTGGTTGAAGGGATTATACCGGCTTTGGAATCTGCGCACGCGATTGCCTATTTAAAGAAAGCTAAAAAAATAATCAAGAAAAATTCCTTAATTATTGTTTGCCTCTCCGGAAGAGGGGATAAGGATCTGCATGAATCGTATTGATAAAAAATTCATCCAACTAAAAAAACAGAACAAAAAAGCTTTTATCGCTTTTGTTACTGCCGGTTACCCGGATTTATCCGCTACCGCTAAATTGGTTATTGAGCTGGAAAAACGCGGAGTGGATATAATTGAGTTAGGCGTGCCTTTTTCTGAGCCTCTGGCTGATGGCCCGGTGATTCAAGAGGCTTCGGGGTATGCGCTTAAAAAAGGAACTAATATACTGAAGATTTTAGATTTAGTGAAGCGGTTGCGCCGGTCTGTGAAATTGCCGATTTGTCTGATGACTTATTATAATCCGGTTTTTCGCCTTGGTGAAAAGCGCTTTGTAGATAAGGCGGTAGCTTGCGGAGTGGATGGCGTAATTATTCCGGATTTGCCATACGAGGAAGCCAGGGAATTTACGCATTACGCAAACCAAAAAGGCCTGGCCAATATTTGTTTTGTTGCTCCGACCAGCTCGATAGCCCGGATTAAAGCGATATCAAAAGTTGCCCGTGGTTTTATCTATTATGTTTCTTTGACTGGAGTAACCGGCGGCCGGAAAAGCCTGGCCGGGGATTTAAAAAGAAGATTATCTATAATGAAGAGACTAACTACTAAGCCGGTTTGTGTAGGATTTGGTATTTCATCTGCTGCCCAGGTTAAAGAAGTGCACAAGATATCTGATGGAGTGATTGTTGGCAGCGCGATTGTTGCTAAAATTAAGGAAAACATTGGTAAACCTGATTTGGTACCACTAGTGGGTAAATTTGTAGAAAGGTTAAATGTATAAAAGGCATAAGCTAGAAAATGGTTTAAAGATAATTGCTAAACGTTTAAGTAATGTGCAATCGGTTGCCCTGGGAATTTGGATTAACATCGGCAGCCGTTATGAAGATCCTGCGCAAAAAGGGATTTCGCATTTTCTGGAGCATCTACTTTTTAAAGGCAGCAGGAAATATTCCTGCCGTATAATTAAGGAGTCGATTGAAGGGGTAGGCGGTTCGTTGAATGGTTTTACTTCCGAAGAACATACCTGCTATTTGGTTAAAATTCCTCACCGTTATTTACCGAAGGCTTTAGACATTTTATCGGATATGGTAATTAATCCGAGCTTGTCCCCGGTAGATATGGAGAAAGAAAAAACCGTAGTTTTGGAAGAATTAAAAATGTACCGTGATCTTCCGCAAAGCTATGTTTACGAATTGCTGGACGGGTTACTTTGGCCGCAGCAGCCTTTAGGATCGCCGATCATCGGTACTGTAGAAACCGTTAATAGCATTAGCCGCGGAGCCCTAAGATCTTTTCAGTCAACGCATTATACTCCGGTTAATATGGTAATTAGCGCCGCCGGATTATTAGACGATGATCTTTTGGTTAAAAAAGTTTCAGCAATTTTTTCGCCGATTAAGAATGCCAAGGCGAACACTTTTATTAAAGCGCAGCAGTTTCAGAATAAGCCTCAGCTAAAGATTTTTAATAAGAGCACTGAACAGACCCATATGGCTTTAGGTTTTCATGCCCTGGAGCGCGATCATTCCTTGCGGCATGCCCAATCACTTTTGCATATAGTTTTAGGCGCTAATATGTCCAGCCGGCTTTTTAATGAAGTCCGGGAAAAAAGAGGGCTAGCTTATGAGATTGGCACGGGTTTAAAACGTTATCATGATACAGGTGTATTTTTAGTGCATGCCGGAATTGATAATCATAAAGTTTCAGATTGTCTTGGGGTAATCTTGCAGGAGCTGGGTATAACTAAAAAATCTTTAGTATCTCAGGATGAGTTTAGGCGGGCAAAAGAGTTTTATCTTGGACAATTGAGCCTGGCGCTAGAAGATACGATGGAGTATATGCTTTGGATGGGTGAGAGTGCTGCTTGCCTGGATAAAGTATATTCTCTAGAACAGGTTATTAAAGAAGTAGATAAGGTTTCTTTGGAGGATATACGCTTGGTGGCCAGGCAGATATTTAAGAATGCGGCGCTTAACCTTGCCCTAATCGGCCCGCTGGAGAAAAACCAGAAGCAAATCTACGCTAAACTGAATATAGGCTAAAAATGATTATTTTTATTATTTTATTAATTTTAATTGTGATTTCTTTCTTTTTTTCAGCTTCTGAAACCGCCATTATCGGATTAAGTAAGATTCGCTTGCGTCATATGCTGCAACAGGGTATTAAGCATGCGCAAAGTGTGCAGCGGCTGGTGGTTAAGCTGGATAAAGTAATTGCGGCAATTCTTATCGGCAATAACCTGGTAAATATCGCCGTTTCATCGATTGTTACCGGGATATTCGTTCAAATTTATGGATACCGGTGGGGAGTAGTTGTTTCAACCTTTGTCACTACTTTAGTTTTGCTTATTTTTTGTGAAATTACTCCTAAAATACTTTCTGCTAAAAAAGCGGAAAAGGTTGCTTTGTTTACTGCGCCTTTGATGGAAGCTATGGTTATAGTTTTAAAGTTTCCCATTGTTTTATTTATCGGAATCAGTAATTTTATTTTAAAATTATTCAGGGTTGAAGTTACTAAACGCTCTCCTTTGATTACGGTTGAAGAATTAAAAACCATGATTGAGATGGGGCAGGAAGAAGGGGTGCTTAGTTCTGATGAGCGAAAAATGTTTCACCGTATCCTTGAATTCGGCAACACTAAGCTTGCTGATGTGATGGTTCCCGGGGATAAAATTATTGCGGTAAATATTAATACCAGTTCTGACGATTTGCTGAATATTTTTGTGGAAGAGGGGCATGCTCGCCTTCCGGTATATAGCGGCAGTAAAGGTAATATTGTGGGGATAGTTTATGCCCGCGACCTTTTATATATATTACGTGAAAAAGGCTTGTTCCTGTTGCAGGATATTCTTCATGGAGCTTGTTTTGTTGCCGGGTCAATGCGGGTAAGTGAAATGCTTAGGAAGTTTCAGGCAGATAAGATCCAGATTGCGATTATTGTGGATAAGAATAAATCAGCTATCGGGTTGGTTACTTTAGAGGACTTGCTGGAGGAGATTGTGGGTGAGATAGAAGAGAAGCATTCTATGAAAGGAAGACATTTTAAAGTGAGCGGTTAATAATAAAATTGACATGAAAATTTTCCTATGTTAAAATTAA
>JAQTQG010000017.1:0-15466 GCA_028712375.1 Candidatus Omnitrophota bacterium | reverse complement strand
AAAGGAGGAAACAAATGTCAGAAACAGGATATTGCGTAAAATGCAAGGGTAAAAAAGCAATGAAGGATGAGCAGAAGGTTACTATGAAAAACGGCCGCGCAGCCATGAAGGGTAAATGCCCTGAATGCGGAACCGGAATGTATAAAATTTTAGGAAAAGCCAAGTAACTGCTTTTAAATTAAACAGGAGTAAAAAATAAATTCTAAACAATTAGCGCAACGCATAGCCTGGGTTGCTAAATCTAAAAAAGCCGAGCAGGTTATTATCCTTGACGTTTCCAAGGTTGCCGGGTTTTGTGATTATTTTGTGATTGCCAGCGGTAACTCTTTAAGGCAGGCTACCGCCATTGCCCAGGCAATTCAGGAAGACTTAGAAATTCAAAAAATAAAATCTCTCTCTAAGGTTTCTCCGAACGATGAGTCGGGGTGGATTGCCCTGGATTACGCAAGCGTAATCGCTCATTCCTTCTATAAACCGGTGAGAGAGTTTTATTCTTTAGAGGGGCTTTGGTCTGATGCTAAAAGAGTCAGGGTTGTTGCCCCTAAGCGCTAAAACTTACCTTGGTTTGTACCAACCTCTATTTTAATTAAAAATGACTAAAGATATTCAAGAAGAACTGTCGGATTTAGTTGCCTGTTGCCTGGCGCAGCTAGGCTGGCTGGAAAACTATCCTGAAAAGATTTCTCTTGAGCTGCCCACGGATAACCGTTTCGGTGATTTCACCACTAATATCTCTTTAAAATTAAGCAAGCTCCTAAAGCGCCC
Source organism: Candidatus Omnitrophota bacterium (assembly GCA_028712375.1). Classification (GTDB taxonomy): domain Bacteria; phylum Omnitrophota; class Gorgyraeia; order Gygaellales; family Profunditerraquicolaceae; genus UBA6249. The sequence goes on along the minus strand of JAQTQG010000017.1, from coordinate 14,701 downwards.
GCCACAGGCGATTGCCGCAGAATTAGTGTTTTGCCTGCAGCGTGAAATATCTAAAACTTCCCTGCAAAAAATAGTTACACAGGTGAAAGTAGAGGGAGTAGGTTTTGTAAATTTTTATCTTAAAGAAAATTATTTCTACGATAAGCTCAAGGTAATCATTGCGCAGGGGAAAGCTGCCTTAAGGAGCACCAACGGAGCCGGCAGAAAAGTTCTAATTGAATTTGTCAGCGCTAATCCTACCGGATCTTTGTCTGTGGCGCATGCCCGCCAGGCAGCAGTAGGGGATTGCTTGGCCAATATCCTGGCTTTTATCGGGTTTGATGTTCAGCGCGAATATTACCTTAATGATGAGGGTAACCAGATTAATATCCTGGGCGGTTCCGTAGATTTAAGGCTCAAAGAATTGCAAGGGCAAAAAATTGAGTTTCCGGAAAATTACTATCAAGGGGATTATATTTACGATATTGCCAGGGAAGCGGATAAACAGAAAATTAAGGATACTAGTTTGGGGGATTTTGCCGCGGATTATATTTTGAGGATTATCAAGCAGGAATTAATTGATTTCGGGGTCAATTTTGATTGCTGGTATTCACAGAAGCAATTGGCTAAAAGCGGAAAAATTGAACAAGCATTTAGCCGCTTAAAAGAAAAAGGGTTTCTGTATGAGCAGGATGGAGCGCTTTGGTTTAAATCCACATCTTTTGGCGATGATAAGGATCGGGTAATTATAAAAAGTGACGGCAGTCAGACTTATTTGGCTCCGGATATTGCTTATCATGAAGATAAATTTAACCGGGGTTTTAGCTGGTTGATTAACCTTTGGGGCCCGGATCATCATGGTTATATTAACCGGATTAAAGCGGCGATTGAGGCATTTGGGCATAAGCCGGATGAGTTAAGCGTGATTATTGTTCAGTTGGCTACGATTTTCAGGAATGGCCAGCCGGTGCAAATGTCTACGCGGCGCGGCCAATATATCACCCTGCGGGAAGTTTTAGATGAAGTGGGGGCAGATGCTGCCAGATTCTTTTTTTTAATGCGTCGGACATCCAGCCATTTGGATTTTGATCTGGAGGTAGCTAAAAAACAAAGCGCGGAGAATCCGGTATTTTATGTACAGTATGCATACGCGCGGATTTGCAGTATTTTGCGTAGTAGCGCGATAGAGATTAAAAATGATTTAGACCTTAGCGTGCTAAAGGAAAAAGAAGAACTGAGCCTGATTAAAAAGTTACTGGAATTTGATACTATTTTAAATATTTGCCGGGCGACCTGTGACCCGTATATGCTTACGGTGTATTTGCAGGAGCTTTCTGAAAGTTTTCATAAATTTTATGATCTGCACCGGGTTTTGGATCAGGGCGAAGTTTTAACCTGTGCACGGCTTGCTTTAATTAAAGGGGTGAAGATTGTTTTATCCTGCGGGTTAGAGTTATTAGGAATAACTCAGCCAGAGAAAATGTGAACGGGTGTTTAAGTTATTGAGTATAAGCGCCCGCCAAAAACATTGGCGGGTCCGCCACGAATTATGGCGGAACATAACCTATTGCCCGAATTCATCCCGCCGTTTTCTTGCCCTATAAAAAGTACGCAAGAGGCGGGATAACTCCAAACAAAAAGTACTACAGGGATAACCCTTAAGCATATATGTCTTCCCATTCCATCCTAAGATTAGCCACTCCGAATATTTCCTTACAAAATCAATTCTCCAAAGAATTGGGCATTTCTAAAATACTGGCGCAGATTTTGATTAATCGTAAAGTAACCACAGTGGCTGCCGCTGGAAAATACCTCAAAAGCGCAATCAGCGATTTATCCAGCCCCCATTTATTTTCCGATATGCCTAAGGCGCTTAGTTTAATTAAAAAAGCAAAAGAAAATAGGGAAAAAGCGATGGTCTTTGGTGATTATGATGTTGACGGGATAACCAGCACAGTTTTGCTTAAAAATACACTTTTGTCGGCGGGTTTAGAAGTTTTACACCATATCCCGCATAGAATTAATGAAGGTTATGGCTTAAACCAGGAGATTGTCCGGTTTGCTAAAGAAAAACAGGTAAAACTTATGGTGACTGCTGATTGCGGCATAGTTAACCACAAAGAAATAGAAGCTTTGCGCCAGGCTAACATTGATGTGATTGTTACGGATCATCATGAACCGCAGGATTCCGGGCTTCCGGCAGCCTCCAGCATTATTAATCCTAAGATTAAACATTCAGGTTATCCATACAGGGAATTAGCCGGGGTGGGAGTGGCTTATAAATTCGCTCAGGCAATAGCGGATTCATTATTAATGGAGGAGTTGGATTTGGTTGCTTTGGGCACAATTGCCGATAGCGTGCCTTTGAGCGGTGAAAATAGGATTATTGCTAAAGAGGGTTTAGCCAGGCTGCCGCAAACTAAAAGGATGGGGTTACGCGCGATTATCGAAAATGCGGGAATTGAAAATAAAAAATTTAATTCTACGTATGTCAGTTTTATTATTGCTCCCAGGTTAAACGCCCCCGGCCGGATGGACTATGCGGAAGTATCTTTAAAACTCTTAATGAGCCAGAATCAACAGGAGGCGCAAAGCTTAGCTAAAGAGCTGGAGGGGTTTAACCGCCAACGCCAGAAGATTGAAAGTAAAATTTTAGAAGAAGCGGAAGAATTGATTAATCAGCAGATGAATTTTAAAGAGGATAAAGTTATTGTGATTGCCAAGGAAGATTGGCATCAAGGGGTGCTGGGAATCGTGGCTTCTAAATTGGCCGACAGATTTTACCGTCCGGCCATCGTTATTTCGATAAAAGAAGATTTATGCAAGGGTTCAGCCCGTTCCATTAAAAATTTTCACCTTTTTGACGCTTTAATGGATTCTAAGGCGCTTTTAGACAGTTTTGGCGGCCATGCTCATGCTGCCGGATTGTTAATTACTAAGGACAATATTGATGAATTCAGGAAAAGTATTAATAAATTGGCCAGCGATAGGCTGAATTTAGAGGATTTACTTCCAAGCCGGGATGTGGATGCTGAACTGGTTCTGGGAGATTTGAACCAATCATTGGTTAAAGAATTGGAATTATTGGAACCATACGGCATGGCTAACCCGGAGCCTTTATTTTACAGCCGCATGTTGAAGCTTAAAAGTTCAGTACAGCTTTTAAACCGCGGGACCTTAAAGTTTTGGGCGACCGATGGGAAGACTACTTCTGAAGTTATTGCTTTTGGAATGAGCAGTTTAAGAGAAAGTTTATTGCAGGCAGATTCTTTTGATCTTATTTATACCCCTAAAATAGACAATTGGCGCCAAGAGGAATCAATGATCCTGGAGGCCAAGGATATATTCTTTAAGTAGTGGCCCTGGGTTTTCTGGGAGTGGCTTTCTTGAAATCGCCTTTTTTGATGCATTTGGCGCAGATAAAGACTCTTTGGGGCGTGCCTTCAACTAATATATTTACTTTTTGCAGGTTTGGCAGGAATTTACGCTTAGACCAACGGGCAATTTTTGAGCCTGTACCGCCTTTAGCTTTGTATTGGCCTTTTCTGGCTAATACTTTTCCTTGCAGTGCACCTTTTTTGCAGATTACGCATTTTTTAAGCATTTTGGTTGCTCCTTTATGTACGGATACGCACTGGCTGATTAGTTACGCCAGGTGTTAATTTAGTTCATTAAGTATACTTGAAATTACGGTATTGTCAAGATAGAATATTTTGAGGGTTTAACTATGAATAAGGAAATAGAACGTGATCTTGGGGAGCAGCCAATAGCTAAAATTATGGCTGTGTATGGCTTTAAGCCAAATGACCTGGTGGTTAATTCTACCCAGCAGCTTACGCATAAAATGGTCAGCCGCGCAGTTAAAGGCAGGTGCTTAAATTTAAAAATTCAGTACCGCCTGCTTAATGCTTTGAATAAAGCCGCAGGCAAGCAGTATGTGCTCAAGGACCTTTTTAATTATTGACAGCTATTATTTGATAATAAAATTAATAGAAATGGGAGCGAATAATTTATGGAAAACAAAGATTTAGGCTCACGATTGGTTTATTCTACTGCGCAGGGTAAGATTTGCCAGGATTGCGCTCAGCCGGTTAACAACTGTATATGCCATAAGGTTAAAAAAAATACTATGCCTGATACAGATGGGGTTGTGCGGTTGCGTTATGAAATTAAGGGCCGCCAAGGTAAAGGTATGACACTTATTAGCGGATTACCTTTGCATGAAGAAGGCCTTTTGGAAATAGCGAAGAATTTAAAGCAGCGCTTTGGCACGGGAGGGGCAGTTAAAGATTTTATTATTCAGTTGCAGGGGGATTTCCGCCGGCAGGCAGCGCAGGAATTATCTAAATTAGGTTATAATGTTAAATAGGCAGTTAATTTGGGAGTTAAAATAATGGATAAAATTTTAAAAGATTATGAAGTTGGCGATCAGGTTATCGATGATTTAATTGCTCAGTTAACCCAGAAATCCGCTACCCCGGAAACGGAGCATCTGTTGCGTGAAATATTAACTACTAATGTTAAGTTAGGCAGGGAATCGGCGGATAAGGGGGACCTCAAGCTGGTAAATAACACGCTTAAAGAGTTAAGGTACTCTTTTAAGATATTTTCTCCCTATCGAGAGGTTAAGAAAGTAATTATTTTTGGATCAGCCCGTTCAAAAAACAGTTCTGCGGAGTATAAGATGGCGGAAGAATTCTCCCGGAGATTAACTGAGAAAGGTTATATGATTGTAACCGGCGGCGGGCCCGGAGTTATGGAGGCAGGCAATAAAGGCGCTAAAACCGGCCGGGAGTTTGCATTAAACATACGTTTACCTTTTGAGCAAAAACCTAATCCATATATCGATGAAAAAGATAAAATAATTAATTTTAAATATTTCTTTACCCGGAAATTAATTTTTGTTAAGGAAACTGACGCTACCGCATTGTTTCCCGGTGGCTTTGGCACGCTGGATGAAGGGTTTGAAATGATTACTTTGGTGCAAACCGGAAAATCCCGGCCCCGCCCGATAATTTTGATGGAGCCAAAAGGCTCAAGCTATTGGTCCAATTGGATGAAGTTTGTAAAGAGTCAGTTAGTGAATAAGGGGTTCATTAAAAAAGAGGACCTTAGCCTTATTCATATCGTAAAAACTGTGGATGCGGCAGTAAAATATATTGAAGACTTCTACCGGGTGTATCATTCAATAAGATACGTTCACGGATTAGCAGTTTTAAGGTTAAAGAGAGAAATTTCCGCAAAAACGCTGAATCAGATTAATCGTGAATTTAAAGATATTTTAACTAACGGCCAGATTGCGGTTTCTTCCCCTACGCCTAAAGAGATTCAGGAAAACGAATTTCCGGATTTGCCGCGCTTGGTGATGAGTTTTAATTTACGTGATTATGGCCGCCTTTATCAATTAATCCAGATTATCAATAAAGATTAATACAGTTTAAGCCAAATTATGAATAAGGTATTAGAGGGGTTAAATAAAGAGCAGGTGCAGGCGGTTACCCATAAGGATGGGCCCCTGTTGATTATTGCCGGAGCAGGTACCGGTAAAACGCGTCTGATCACGCAGCGGATTGCCTGGTTGATTAACCAGAACCTGGCGAAGACCGATGAAATTCTGGCACTTACTTTTACAGATAAGGCTGCCAAAGAGATGCAGGAGCGGGTGGATATTCTTATGCCTTATGGCTACACGGATATCTGGATTTCTACATTTCATGCTTTTGGGGATCGGATCTTACGTGAAAATGCTTTGGTCGCCGGATTGAACCCGGATTTTAAAGTGCTGGCGCAGCCGGAAGCGGCAGTCTTCTTCCGGGAGCATCTTTTTGAATTTACTCTTGATTATTTCCGCCCATTGGCTGAGCCTACCCGTTTTATCGAAGCGTTAATTTCGTTTTTCAGCCGCGCCAAAGATGAAGATATCTCTGCCAAGGAATATTTAAAATACGCTCAGGATTTTTTAATTCAGTCTAAAGCCGATCCGCTTGATCGCGCCAATGAAGAGCTGGCCCTGCAGCAGATGGAGATTGCCGCCGCTTATCTCAAGTATCAGGAACTTTTAGCTAAAGAAAGCCTGGTAGATTTTGGTAATCAGTTCTATTTGAGCTTAGAGCTTTTGCGTAGCCATCCTTTAATCCTGAAGAATTATCAGAAGCAGTTTAAATATATTTTAGTGGATGAATTCCAGGATACTAATTTCGCGCAATTTCAAATGGTGAAACTGCTAACGGGTACGCAAAAAAACATTACAGTTGTCGCTGATGACGATCAATGTATTTATCGTTGGCGGGGGGCTGCCTATAGCAATGTGCTTAATTTTATTCAGGAGTATCCTCGGGCAAAAAATATTACTTTGATTCAGAATTACCGTTCTACGCAAGCGATACTAGATTGCGCGTATCAGCTGATTCAATATAATAATCCGGAGCGTTTCGAAGTAAAAGCCAATATTAATAAACATTTGATCGGTTTGGTTAAAGGAGGTTTGCTGCCTGAACATTTACATTTCGATACACACTCAGCGGAAACGGATGCCGTAAGTAAGATTATACAAGATAAAGTAAGTCTAGGTAAGTTTAAGTATAGGGATTTTGCGATTTTAGTCCGCTCTAATTCTGATGCCCAAGGGTTTATCCAATCGTTGAATATGCAGAGTATTCCCTGGCAATTTAGCGGTAATCAGGGATTATATGCCCGGGAAGAGGTTAAGCTGTGTATTAATTTTTTACGGGTGATTGCCAATCCTTCAGATTCATTAAGCTTATATTATTTGGTGAGTTCTGAGATTTATAAAGTAAATTTAGCGGACCTGACATTATGCAATCATTTTGCCCGGCGCAGGAACCGTACGCTTTATGCGGTATTTGGAGACTTGGCAAATATTCCGGAGTTGGCTGGCCTGCAGGATCAGACTAAAGAAAAAATAAAACAGATACTTTTAGAGATAGAGAAATTTCTGCAGATTTCCCGTCAGGAAACTACCGGTAGATTGTTGTATAGCTTTCTTACTGATACCGGGTATCTTAAATATTTAACGCATGATCCCACCCTGGAAAAGGAAATAAAAATCCAGAATATCGCAAAGTTTTTTAATCAGGTGCGGGATTTTGAACTGGTAGCCCGCCAGGACCGGGTAATAAGTTTTATTAGACATCTTAATTTATTGATTGATTCAGGGGATGATCCGCCTACGGTGGAAGCGGATTTAGACCAGGATGCGGTGAATATTTTAACGATTCATAAATCTAAAGGGTTGGAATTCAGGGTTGTGTTTTTAGTCAGCCTGGTGCAGGGTAAATTTCCATTACCCAAACGCTCGCAGCAAATCAGCTTACCGGATTGTTTAATTAAGGAGGTTTTGCCTACCGGAGATTTTCATATACAGGAAGAGCGGCGGCTTTTTTATGTAGGTTTAACGCGCGCTAAAGAAGAAGTGTATTTGACCAGTGCCGATGATTATGGCGGTAAGCGCCTGCGTAAAGTAAGCCAGTTTGTGCTGGAGGCTTTGGGTAAGCAACCGCTTGAAACAGAAAAGAAAAAAACTGCGGCAATTGAAAGTATTAAGCGTTTTGCCCCGGTTAAAGTACTGTCTAAGTCGGCCCTTCCGAAAATCCCCGAAGATAAGCTGGTAACTTTAAGTTATTATCAAATTGATGATTATTTAACTTGTCCTTTGAAATACAAATATGTAAATATTTTACGCGTGCCGATTATGGAGCACCATACGGTTATTTATGGCCGGGCGATGCATGAGGCAGTAAGCCAATATTTACTGCGCAAGCTTAAAGGTGAAAAAGTTTCTATAGATGAACTTCTGGTTTGCTTTGAAGCCAATTTTGATCCCCAGGGATTTTTAGATGCCAATCACCAGGAGGAGCGTTTTCGTGTCGGCCGGGAGGCTCTAACTAGATTCTATAAGGATGAAGAGGCGCGTAAACGGATACCAAGATTCATTGAAGAACAGTTTAATTTTGTAATTGGGAATAATAAAGTTACCGGCAGGTTTGATCGGATTGATATGGAACCGGATGGTGCGGTGATTATGGATTTTAAAACTTCAGCGATTAAAGCTCAAAAGGATGCGGATAAGCGGGTTAAAGAGAATAAGCAGCTTGCGCTTTATGCTTTGGCGTATCAGTATAGATTTGGAATTTTGCCAGTAGCGGTGGAGTTGTATTTTTTGGAATCAGGGATTATCGGCCGGCATGAATTAGATGAAGAAGATTTGGATGAAGTAAAAGAAGATATTCTGGAGGTTTCTTCGGGAATCCGCCAGCAGAGTTATCCGGCGAAACCTGAATATAAGGCCTGTACTTATTGCGCTTATAATCAAATCTGCCCTTACGCAGTTATCCGCTAATCTAGAATAAAATAAAGGGGACGTCCTCCAAAGGGACACCCTGGGAGTGAGCTTACGATTCTAGATAGAGTAAAACATCGGGCCGTTTCTAAACATAGCTTGGGGATAGTTCTATTGTAACTCATTGATGTTGCTATACTAAAATAGAAACGGTCTGGAAAATTCTTGCCTGTCCTGTTAGGTAAAAAATTACCAACTTAAGCACAATAGGTTAATTTTGTCTTGATTTGGATAATATTAAGATGTAGGATATCGATAATATAATTTGTATATAATAAGACACTTTTCTGCAATAAATTAGGTGTAATTTCATTTTTGCGAGTTTTATTGGGATTGTAACCATATAAAGTGCTTAATTCTGAATATTCAGCTCTCAATCAGTTTTTAGGCTGGCAATTGGTGGAGCGGATGCAGAAATTTCTACTAAGTGTCTAAGTCGATTGAAAAACCTGTCTATTAAAAACAAAGTCAGCCATGTTTGAATTCTTAAAACTAATCCCAGCAACAGTATGTATGCTTTTTCTCCCGGGATTTTTTATCCTAGAGTTGATATTTCCTAAGTTTTCCAAAAAGCTCGATTTTATGGAGCGATGTCCAGTTATTCTGGGTTTTTCCCTGGCAGCTTGGGTTATTATAGCTGCTTTTGCATATCGTCTTCAACCGCAAAGCGATTCGGTGATATTAGCAATAAATTTGTGCAATTTAGCAGCCTTATTTTTTTTATTATTAAAATATTTTAGAAGAAGAAAGGAGAAAGCAGATAGAAAAGCAGCTGAAACATTTAAACCTAAGTTTTTATTAGCATTCTTGATATTGATTTTCATCGTTACCCTGCTTGTTGCTTTTAGCGTAGAATATCAAAGGAATGATTTTGATACTATGGTGCACTTGGTAGGAGCCAGCAAGATAGCGATTAGCCCCAAGGTTTTCGTTAGCAATCCTTTTTTAGGGCCCCAATATTCTTATTTACTAAATTATACCGTGAATCCCTGGTATTTAGCTTTTGGTTTAACAGCCAGGATGGCCAATATAAACGTGGCTTGGCTTTATGTTCTCTTAGCAATTATTTTCACTCCTCTTTTTTTCTTCAGCGTTTATGCTTTATTAAAAAATTTGTTTTTTGATAATTTTATCGCTTTAGCAGGCGCATTACTAATGATCGGGCCCTGGGTGTCTAAAATGGCATTAGGCTGGGGCCCTGGAATGGGCGGATTTTACCTGCAGTTCCTGCCGCATCCGGGGATTACTGGTGAATTGATTCTATTACCTATATTTTTGGGAATCTGCTTTAATTATTTAAGAACTGACTCTGTTTCTTCATGGGGCGCTGCTATCCTTTTGGCGCTGGCTGCGATGGGGTTGCATCCTCTGTTCCTTGTGATTATGCCGCTTATTGTCGGAACGATATTCTTCTTTTCCTTATTTTTCCCTCAGATCAAAGGACGAAAAATGATTTTTTTTCTTTTTCTGGCCATTTTTTCTTTAGCGGCAGCTATTGCTTATATTACGGTTAACCCTATTCATCAAAATTGGATTGGACAGGGCTATGGTGATTATTGCGCGGCACAATCCCCAAGCCAGATGAATCATTTTCTTACTATGTGCTTAAAATTAAATAAGAATCTGTTTGCGATGCATCCTAAATACTTTATGCATTATGTAGGATTTGGCGGTTTAGCTAGTTTTGTTGTAATTTTAATTTTTCTGCTCAAAAATACAGGTTTGCCGGTAAATAAGAAGAGATATTTTATCTGGGTATTCGCTGGAATATTTTTTGGTCCCTGTTTTATAGTTTTTAATCCTTTAATTGTGCCGTATTTGGTAAAACTTTTAAATAGTCCTATACCTATTTGGTATTTGGGTCTGTCCTACGAAGCTTTTATAACCGCCTGTAAATTTGGCGCAATTGCAGCTATTGTGGTTATTCTAATAAAAAATAAAAGATTTGTTTTAAATCGTGAAAAATCAGAAAAAATATTGTTATCCCTTATTTTAGTTTTTGGGATCGGCTGGAGCTTAGGCAGGCCCTCAGTGGTCAAGCTTATTTACGGCTTTATTAATAGAGACAGGTGCTTTAATATAAGTATTCTGGATGCGTCCAAAAATAAGCTTTATATCGAATTGTCGAACTTAAAGCAGGGGGTCGTAGCCATGCCTTTTGAGCAGGCCGAATATTTAGCGATGACAACCCCGCATTATATTATTGCGGCTTCCCGCATGGCTATTGAGCGCCGTTTAGATAATGAGAAATTATTAAATTTCAGCGTTTCTTTGAAAGAAATGGAGAGCCTGATAAAAAAATATAAATGTAAATATATTGTAGTTTCCTTGGATGATAATCTTGTGGTTAATAATGAATTTTCTCACAGTAGCGCATACTGGGATATAGTGGCACCTACGAAAGCAGGAGTAGTAAAAGGAGGGGTGTCTTCCGGGAACTGTTTTGAGTTAAGCGTAAAAAAACCAAAGCATAATACTGCGCTTGTTTACCAGGATATTATTTGCGAAATAGGGCAAAATTACAGATTAAAGGGTTATGTAAAAAGCGGCACACCTGCTAAAAAACCGTTTTCTATCCAAATCTACCAATCTCAATTGGGGGGAGCGAAGCCGCAGTTATCCATAGATGGTATTTCAAGCAATGCTTGGAAGGAATTTTCAGCTGTTTTTATGGCTGATTACAGGAATCTTTGCGTGGCATTAAGGGCAAATGTAGACAGAGGCGAGGGTGTCCTTTTTGATTCTATATCTGTTTCTCGAGTAGTGCCTGATGGGTTAGGAGGATTTAAGGATAGCCAAATAGTAGAGAAATTCAGGGAGCAGGCATACTTATTTAAGGAAGTTATAACTACAGATAAATATGCGGTTTTTGAGGTGGAGGATAATAAGATATGATAGTAAAAGCCTCCAAATGCGAGAAAAAATATTTTCTAACAAAATACAGGAGATGACATTGCCCGCAAAGGTTTTATTTATTATTCCAGGTTTTGAAGATGTCTATGGCAATTACAAATACCTCTATAAACGCGGTTTCTTAAATCCTCCCATGGGGCTTTGCTATCTGGCTTCAAGCCTGGAGCATGCGGGGCATGAGGTTAAGATTATTGACGGGGAGGCCCAGAGATTACGGATAACTGACATCATTAGCATGGCGAAGGAGTATAAGCCGGATTTATTTGGTTTGACGGCAACCTCAATTGAAATAGGAAAAATTATATCCCTGGCAAGCGACCTCAAAGGATATTTCCCGCAGACCCCAATAGTTTTAGGGGGAACACATATTAATATTTTTGAAAACAAGGTTTTGGAAGAGAATCCGGTTTTTGATTTTGGCTGTATTGGCGATGGTGAGGATTTTATTCTGGAACTGATTGATGCTCTTGAGGATCCTCAAAATTCTCAGAAATTCTACAGCGTCAAAGGGCTGATTTTTCGAAAAGAGGGCAAGGTTATTCAAAATTCTTACCGCCTCATGGAAAGTAATTTGGATAGATATCGCTTTCCTGCAAGACATCTGTTGCTTAATAACCTTTATGCCCGCGTTGTGCCAAAAAAAGGGTATGTTGCAACCGCGTCATTTATGTCATCGCGAGGTTGTCCATATTCCTGTATTTATTGTGCGGTAAAAAGTATTCATGGGCAGAATGTTCGTTTGCGGACTGCGGAAAATGTTGTTGAAGAACTTGAGTACATTGTTAATAAAATAGGTATTGATCACATTGCTTTTAATGACGATTGCCTTACCCTTGACAGAGAGCGTATGTATAAAATTTGTTCTGGTATCCGGAAGGCCAAACTTAAATTTACTTGGGAAGGGTTAAGTCGTGCGGATTTGGTAGATAAAGAATTGCTTATTGAAATGAAGCAGTCTGGTTTAATCAGGATATCTTATGGCATTGAAAGTGGTAATTTGAAAATTTTAAAGTTTTTGCGTAAGAATGAAACTCTTGAACAGATTTCGCGAGCATTTAAGATCAGTCAGGATGTGGGTATTGCTACCAGGGGATCAGTTTTGATAGGGGTTCCTTATGAAACTCAGGAAACAGTCCGCGATACTTTTAATTTTGTTCAGAATTTACAAGGGCTAGATGAGGTGATTATTAATATTCTTCAACCGTATCCAGGGACTCAAGTTCGAGAAATGATTTTGCGCGGCGAGGGTGGGTCTAGGCTTGCTGACGGCAAAATTGGGTTCGACGGATTAAAGCGTTTTGGTTCAGCTTCGGTTTTTGTTAACGATCTAACTCCTGCCAAACTCGTTTCTTTACAAAATGAAGGTTTTTTGAAGTTTTATATCAGGCCGTTTAATCTTCTAAGGCGGATATATTTATATGGGCTTATGACTGTGCTGAAGGATGGTTTTATGTTCTTGCGGGGTTTAATTTCAACGTAAAATAAGAGGTGATTATGAATAAACCAGAATTTTCCATAATTATTCCGGCATACAATGAAGGCAAGTCGTTGCGAAATGTTCTTAATGATCTGACACAGATGTTCGCTGATGGTTCTGAGATTATTGTTGTGAATGATGGTTCAAGCGATAATACTGCTGAGATCGCGAAAAGTTTTAGTATGGTCAAGTGTTTTGAACATAGTCGTAATCGAGGGTATGGAGCTTCCATTAAAACTGGGATAAAGCAAGCGAGTACGAATCTTTTGTGTCTTGTTGATGCGGATGGTCAGCATCATTCTAGTCAAATTAAGTGTCTTTTGGATGCGTATCATGGTGAGGATATGGTGGTGGGGTCTCGCGGAGTTAGGGCTTTTAGTAATCTTTATAGGGCGCCAGGTAAAATAATCTTGCAGTTAGTGGCGAATTTTCTCACCGGAATACACATTCCGGACTTGAATTCAGGACTACGTTTGATTAAGAAGGATGTGATTTTAAGATATGTACATCTTTTACCTGATGGTTTTTCTGCTTCAACAACGATGACCATAGTTCTTTTAACACGCAAGTATGATGTCAAATATGTTCCAGTGGCTACTCGTTTAAGAATTGGAGAGAGTCAGGTGCGGTACTTGCATGACGGAATCAATACTATTATTTTAATTTTGCGTATTATTATGCTTTTTAATCCAATGAAGTTTTTTTTGACTTTTAGCGCGTTTTTTATAAGCACTGGATTATTCTATGGTGTCTATAAACTATTTACTAATAATCAGGCTGGGTTCCCGGTTGGCGCTTTGCTGATGGTATTTACTGGAGTACTTAGTTTTGTATTTGGCCTTCTCGCGGATCAGATTTCGCAATTGCGAATGGAAAGATTTGAGGCTAAAGATTATTTAAAGAAAGAGAAAGAGGGTTAGTCGTTTTATGTGTGGTATTGCAGGAATATTTTATCGGGATGGTAACCAGGTTCAGGCGGATTTATTATCTAAGATGACGCGTGTGTTATATCATCGTGGTCCTGACTATGGAGCTGTTTGGCATAAGGCTCAATTTGGGCTTGGGCATCGCAGATTAAAGATAATAGATCTATCAGATAGTAGCAATCAGCCGATGACAAATGAAGATCGCACTATTTGGTTGTCTTTTAATGGGGAAATTTATAATTATAAAGATTTAAAGGAAATTTTGATTAAATGCGGTCATGTTTTTAGATCAAACAGCGATACTGAAGTTATCTTGCATGCTTATGAAGAATGGGGTTTGGATTGTCTTGGCCGCATGAACGGGATGTTTGCCTTAGGATTAGTGGATCTTAATAAAAAGTGTTTGTTATTGGCTAGAGACAGGCTGGGGATTAAGCCATTGTTTTATTTTTACAACGATAAAAAATTACTTTTTGCTTCAGAGATAAAAGCAATCTTAATGGATCCTTCTTTAATGCGCGAGATTGAACCAAAAAGTTTGGATACGTTTTTATCTTTTAATTATGTGGCAGCTCCGAATACGATGTTTAAAGGGATCCATCAGGTTTTGCCAGGGGAATATCTTTTTGCAGGCAATGATTTCCTGCAAAAGAATATCTATTGGAAGCCTTCTTTTGTGGCGGATGATCATATGACGCAGGAGGAGTGTGATAGGTTATTTATTGAATTATTTTCTGCTTCGGTTGAGCGTAGGCTTGGCAGCGATGTACCCTTCGGCGCTTTTTTGAGCGGAGGGCTGGATTCAAGCAGTGTAGTTTCTCTTATGGCAAGGTACAAGCGGGGATGCATTAAGACTTTTTCTATTGACTTTGAGGAGAATGATTTTAGTGAGGCCTCTAATGCTCAGTGTGTAGCCAGCCATTTGGGTCTTGAGCATTACGTTAAGACGATGGGGGTTCCTCAGCCGGAATTTTTTAGGAGGATAGTTTGGTCTTCTGAAGAACCGACAGCTGATGCATCAGCTATACCCATGCATATGCTTTCTGA
>JAQTQG010000016.1 GCA_028712375.1 Candidatus Omnitrophota bacterium | reverse complement strand
GAATAAGCAAATCAGCATCCTGCAGGGAGAGATTAAAAATCTCCAGGATAGAGAAAAAAATGCACTAATCGACCGGGAACAGGCTATCGCCGAAAGGAATAAGCAAATCAGCATCCTGCAGGAAGAGATTAAAGATCTCCACGCTAGGGAGAAGAATGCGCTTATTGAGAAGGACAGAATTATCGCACAAAGAGAGCAGGAAATTAAAAAACAAGAAAAGGTAATTAAGGCAAATATTACACGGATGAAAGTTCTGCGGGAAGACATAAAAGCGTTTAAGGAAAAAGAGAAAGCAGCAAGGATTATTGCTGAGCAGGATGCGCGAGTTAGTGAGCAGAATAGAAAATTGCGCGCTAAGGAAACAGCTGCTTATAAAGAAGAGCTCAAAAATCTTTCTGAGAAATTGCACATGCGCATCGCAGAAGTATTTGCGCGCGACCAGCAGTTGGCAGAAAAAAATAACGAAGCAGAGTTTTTAAAAAAAGAATTGTCCGGGCTGGCAGAACAGCTGGCAGACAGTCTAGTGGCCCAAGAAGAAAATAAGAGTTTGCTGCAAAACAAAGAAAGCGAAATTCTTGCCTATAAAGATGAACTTATTAATATTTCTAAGCAATTGCGTCAAAGGATGGATGAAGTATTGGTTAAAGACGGCCAATTGGTAGAGGCGCAAGAAAAAACAGCTTCTTTAGATGCGGAATTAATTAATATCTCCCAGCAGTTGCACCAGCGGACAGAGGAAGTTTTTATTAAAGACGGCCGGTTAATTGAGGCGGGGGCGCAGGTTTCTTCTTTGAATGCCGAATTGGCAAATCTTTCTCAGCAATTATGTGAACGTATAGAGGAGATCGCTAAAAAGGATAATCAGCTGGCAGATAAAAACAACCAGTTAATCGATAAAGATAACCGGGTTTCTTTGTTGGACACAGAACTTCTTAATCTTTCCGGACAATTACGTAAGCGGATAGATGAAGTATTGATTAAAGACGGCCAATTGATGGAGGCGCAAGAAAAAACAGCTTCTTTAGATAATGAATTAATTAATCTTTCTCAGCAATTATGTGAGCGTATAGAGGAGATTGCTAAGAAAGACAGCCTGCTGGCGGATAAGGAAAACAAGATTTCTTTGCTTAACACGGAAGTTGCGGTTAAAGACAGCCTGCTGGCGGATAAGGAAAACAAGATTTCTTCATTAAATACGGAGCTCAGCGGTATTTATAACTCTGAAGGGTTTCGTTTTATCCTGCGGCCTTTTTGGACGACGCTATGGAATGCCCGCCAGTTGATGAAAATAATATCCCAAAAAATAACCCAGTTCTTTTGGTTTACCATCGCCATTACATTAACTCCGGTTTTCTTAAGCCTGGGGTTATTTTTGCTGGCAGAAAGCATTTTCGGTTCTATCTGCGGGCCGCTTTTAAGAAAAATAACCCCTAAGAGAAAAGTTAAATCTATTAAAGACAGTAAGGTAAGCGTGGTAATCCCCAATTATAATGGAGTAGCGTATCTTAAGGAGTGCCTGCCTTCTATTTTTTCCGCCGATGGATTTAGCGGCAACCAGAATGAAGTCTTGGTGGTTGATGACGGCAGCCAGGATGAAAGCGTAGATTTTATCAGAAAGAATTTCCCGGAGGTGCGTTTAATCAAAAACCGGAAAAACCGGGGATTTGGATTTACCTGTAATCGCGGAGTGAAAGCTGCAAAAAATGAAATAGTAGTGTTGATTAATAATGATATTATCCTGACTAAAAATTTTCTGGACCCATTATTAGGCCATCTCTACCGGCATGAAGATATTTTTACGGTTACTCCCAAACTCTATGGATGGGACCGGCAAACTTTTGCCTGGGGTATGCATATGGGGCATTATGAAAATGGTTATATCCGTTTATGGAATGAATCGGAGATTGGCAGCGGGGATAAAATTAGTGAAGCATCCCCGACCATATTTGCTATCGGCGGCGCAATGGTTTTTCGTAAAAGTGATTTTTTGTGGCTCGGTGGTTTTGATCCGATTTACCGGCCTAACTGTTGGGAGGATATTGATATATCCTACCGGGCATGGAAAAGGGGGATGAAAGTTCTTTATGAGCCCTCCAGCCTTATGTACCATAAAGGAAGAGCGACTTTAACTTATGAACGCCCCAAAGAGATTAAGAACGAACTGTTATTTACCTGGAAAAATATTACGGACCCGCATATTTTAAAAGAACATTTGAACCTTCTGCCTTGGAATCTTTATCGTAACCGGGGCGCTTTTTTTAAAGGCTTTTTCTGGGCACTTAATCATCTTCCGCAGACTTTATTGCACCGTTTTCTGGAAAGAGGGTTTATCCGAGATTTTGAGGATAAGAAGATATTTAATAAAATTATGCTTTATTACGGGAATTTTATTAAAAGAGGCTTATCTCATCCTTCCGGGGAAAAGCCGAATATCTTAATTATTTCCCGTTTTCTCCCTTATCCTTTGAATATGGGGGGTAAAATTAGAATACATAACTTAGTTAAGGCTTTGTCCAGCAGGTATAATTTCAGCCTGCTTAGCCTGATTGACCACCGAGATGAATTAAAGTACCTGCCGCAACTTAAAGAAATATTTAGTGAAGTTTATCCGGTATATGCGAAATCGCCTTTAGGGCAGGATTTTAGCGCGCAAAAGTTTTATCCTGAGCAATATAAACTCGGTTACAGCTATAGTCAGGAATTAGCAGATAAGCTTAAGGAGATCAGAGAGACAAAGCCATTGGATATGCTGCATATTGAATCAAATGAATTATTGTATTTGGTTGATTATGCCGGGTGTCTGCCGATAGTGTATACTGAGCATGATATTAGTTTCCTCTCGTTTAAAAAATCTTACTACAAAAAAGATAATCAATTTTTCTGGCCTTTACTGGATAATTTGAAAAGAATTTATTTTCATGATATGCAGTTTAAGCGCCTTGACCGGGTTATTACTCTGTCTAAAGAAGACGAGAATGTTTTGCGCGGGTTTTTCCCCAAAAGCAGCATTACCTTGGTGCCTACCGGAGTAGACCTGAAGCATTTCACTTTAGAAAGCAGCTTACCTAAATCCAAAAAATTAATATTTGTAGGCCATTACCGGCATTATCCGAATGAAGACGCAATTGTTTATTTTGTGAAGAAGATTTTGCCTTTGATCAGAAAAATAGTCCCGGATGTGGAATTGCTAATTGTTGGTTCGCATCCCACGGCGAATGTTGAGAATCTGACTCAGGAGGACAATGTAACATTAGTTGGGCAAGTGGAGGATGTTAAACCTTATCTTGCGGATGCGGCGGTATTTGTTAATAGTATCCGTGTCAGCGCAGGAATTAAAGGGAAAGTCCTGGAAGCAATGGCCAGCGGTGTTCCGGTAGTTTCTACTACCGTCGGCTCTAGCGGAATTGATGCCCGGCACGGGGAAGAAATTCTTATTGCGGATACTCCCAGGGAGTTTGCCAGACAGGTGGTGAGATTATTGACGGATGATGAACTAAGAGCCAGCCTGGTTGCTAACGCCCGCCGCCTGGTTGAGCACAAATACGGCTGGCTTAAAAATATGGCTAAGTTGGATATGGTATATAAAAGCCTGCTTTTTGACGCCGGGTATGATAATTTTAACTTTTATTTAACGGATAAAGCTATCGACAGGACTAATGGTTTGGTTGACCGTAAGCTTGCGCAACTTGGCGATGATATCGCTGAACCGGTAAATGGCCCGGAAGAGCTGCATTTGGAATTAACTTATAATTGTAATAGTAAGTGCATTATGTGCGATCTTTGGGATTATCATAAAAGAAAGTCTCAGGATAACCACGAGTTATCTTTAGATGAAATTAAATCTTTTGTTGGGGAATCTCGCCTGCTGCGGAACTCTAAAGTTGTTGTTCTTTCCGGAGGGGAACCATTTTTAAGAAAGGATATAGTTGATCTCTGTGGATTTTTTAGCAAGCAGCTTCCCCAAAGCTCTATCGGTATACTGACTAATGGCATAAACACCGAGGAGATTTTGAATAAAACCAAAGATGTCCTTAACCGGTTTCAACCTCAGTCGTTCTGGTTAGGCAGCTCTCTTGATGGCATTGGCAAAGAGCATGACAAAATCCGGGGGATTGAAGGAGCCTTTGCGGGATTGTATAAAACTATTCATCATTGTAAAAAAGAGTTGCCGCAGGTTAAGCTTTCGGTAACTTTTACGTTGACTCCGTATAATGTGGACCAATTAATTCCGGCTAAACAATTTGCTGATAGCGAGGGGTTGGATTTCTTCGCCCAGTTTGTTGTTCCTAAGCAGGCTAGAGAGGAGTTTATTTGGACGCCGCGGGATTTAGATTACGCGAATAAAGAAGTTATGCAAATTACCCAGGGGATTGTTGAGAAAATCGGGCAAGGCAGCAAGATCACTTCTTTAGATAAGATTAAGGATAAGTATTTAATTTCACAGCTTTATTATTGGTCGCATCTTGTTAAATACCAAACCAATCCTCAGCGGTTCTTTAAGAAGTGCGTTGCCGGGGCTAAATTCGCCATGTTTAATCCTTATGGTGATTGTTATTTTTGCCCGGGGCATAAAGCCAGCTCGATAGGCAATATCCGGCAAGAGGGTTTTGATAGGCTTTGGAACTCGGAAAAAGCCCAGCATATGAGAAGTTTCATTAAAGACGGGGAATGCCATTGTTGGCTGGTGTGTACGGTATTCCCGGTTTTAGAAAAAGCCCTGTGTAAATAATGGGTTATTAAAGCATGATTGCTAATATGGACTCAAGGCAAGAGCGAGTTAGGATTCTTAAAGAAGAGATCGTTGCTTCCGCGCAAAGAAGGGTTACGCAGAATACTACGGATTTTTCCGCGCGCGAAAAAAATCTATTATTTAATGATTTTGAATATAATGTCGGTAAAATTCACCTGGAATCTACCCCGGAAGGAGTGGGCCTTGGCGCGCATTATAATTGCAACGCTCAATGTGTTTTTTGCCTAGGCGGGAAACCAAAAATATTTACTTTGCAACGATATAAAGAATTTTTTGAACCGAGGCTGGGCAGACTTCTTTCCAGGGCCCGCTATGCTAATTTTTGTGGTTTTGGAGAATTATTGCTTTTGCCGGAAGTTGAAGATTTCTTAGATTACGTTAATCATAGTATTCCGGAAGTTAATAAAATCTATACTACCAATGGCACTCCCTTATTGAATAAAGGGGTTTTTGACAGGGTGACTCAGAGTAAAGTTGCCCTGGAAGTATCATTGCATGCTTCTTCTGCGCAATTGCATAAAGTTTTAACCCGGCTTAATATTTTTAATGAGATTACTTTAAAGATTAAGCAGTTAGTATCGGCACGTAAAAACAGCACCGCTCCTTACCTGGTTCTAGTTTTTCTCGCCAATACTTTGAATATTGAAGATTTGCCGAATTTTATAAAACTTGCCGCAAGCTTAGGAGTAGATGAAGTTGCGTGCAACTATATGAATATTTTTCATTACTCCCAAATTAAACTGTCTTGTTTCTTTAAGCAGGAGATTACTGTTTCTGCGTTTAAAAAAGCTCAACAAGTAGCGCATAAGCTTAAGATGCCATTAAGACTGCCACCTTATTTTGGACAACAGCCGCTGCAAAATCTGCCAAGAATTTGCAGTGATCCGTGGAAATACTTTTATGTAGAAAATGAAGGCTCTGTTCTCCCCTGTTGTTTTGCCGGAGACCATGTTGGTTATTTGGGGGAGGTGGATTTTGAAACAATCTGGAACGGATTTCATTATAGAAATTTACGCAAGTCTTTAATTAATGATGTCCCGGGAGAATGGTGTAAGTATTGTTATAAGTACCGCAGCGAGAATGTTAATGATATACGCGCACATATAAATTTTAAACCGGGTTTCCGGGATAAGATTTTAAAAGGGATTAAATTATGAAAGTGGCTTTAATTCAATGCCCTGGCTGGGGCCGGGACTGTCCGCCGTATTCGGTAGCGCTGCTATCGGCAATACTGCGCAATAAAGGGCATAAAGCATTCGGGTTCGATTTAAATAATGCCTTGTATTGCAGCGGTCCGGATAAATATAAAAAAATGTGGGAAGATAAAGACCAGTATTCGTTTTGGAGTAACCGTGCTTTGATTGCTGAATTTATTGCCGCTAATGAGCGGATGATAAATTTTCAGATCGATAAGATCCTGGATACTCAAGCAAAAATGATCGGTTTTACCATTCACTTTTCTTCTTTGCTGGTTAGTTTAGAACTTGCCCGGAGAATAAAAAAAGCGGATAAAGATAGGATTATTATTTTTGGAGGTTCAGATTGTTCCCGGGAATTAAGAGGCAAGGAATTGATTAAAGAGGATGCGGTGGATATTGTTGCGGTGGGAGAAGGCGATGAAACATTGCCGGAACTAGCTACGATTTTCGATACAGAGGGGCGTGTAGAATTTTCACCGGGAACTTTACTAAAAAAAGGGAAAAAAATAGTTGATTGCGGCGACCGCCTTCCGGTAGAGTCTTTGGATTTTTTGCCGTTTCCGGATTATAGCGATTTCCGGAAAGATATTCTCTCGGGCCATTATCGTCAACCTGAACGTTTGGAGATATTGGATAGCCGGGGGTGTTTTACCCGCTGCCATTTTTGCAGCGAGTGGCAATTCTGGAAAACTTTCCGTTCTATGAGCGGCAAGCGGATTTTTGAGGAAATTGCGTATCAAATACAGAGGTATCCAGGCGTGAATTATTTTTATTTTATCGGTTCTTTATTGAACGGTAATATTAAAGAGTTAACTGCTTTATGCGATTTATTGATCGGCAGCGGATTAAAAGTAAAATGGTCGGGGCAGGCAGTTATTCGTCCGGAGATGACGAAAGACCTTCTGGGGAAGATGTCTAAGGCCGGATGTGAATGGCTTGGCTATGGTATTGAGAGCGGTTCGCAGCGGGTAGTTAAAAATATGCATAAGCATTTTTCAATTGCTAATGCTGAGGAGGTGCTGGAGAATACGCATCAGGCACGAATTGGCACCCAGGCTAATTTTATGTTCGGCATTCCGACAGAAACCGAGGAAGACTTCAAGAAAACCCTGGAGTTTCTGCAAAGAAACAGGGAAAATATTGACTCAGTTTTAGCCAGCCAGTCTTTTTGCGTGATTGACAAGGGAACGTATCTTTATACTCATGCTCAAGAGCTGGGGATTGTTAATGCACAACATCATCTTTATTGGGAGGCCGAAAACAATACTTATTTAGACCGGTTCCGCCGCTATGAAGAATTTTGCCGGCTGGCGCTTGCTTTAGGGCTACCGGAAACATCCGGAGTTCTAAAGGTTAAACCGGATAAATGGTTATTGCTGGGCGATTATTTTTTATTCAAAAAAGACTATCCCCTGGCGCTAGAGTGTTTTCAGAAATCTCTTAAGCTTGAATCGCGTAACGGCACCACTTTAAAAAAAATAACCGAATGCCAGAATAAACTAAAAAATAAAAATAAGAGCAAGTCTGCCGGCCGGTGGGATTTTTTAAAAACCGCCAAAACCGGAATTCGAGTTGTTTTGGATAAAGATAAACCGGATTCGGTGGAATTAACTTCAAATTTAACACCGGTGCAGGAAAAAGTTAAGGATGCTTTGCTTAAGCTTGGCCTGCAAGATAAGTTAAATAATTTCCTGCTTATTGAGCGGGAGAAAGAAGCTCGCCAGCAGTATCTTTCCGGATACCCCTATTGGTTAACGATTGATCCGGCTAATTCTTGTAATTTAAAGTGCCCTTTTTGTCCAACCGGCCAATCTCGGGGAACGCGTGAAAAAAGCATATTAACTTTCGATAATTTTAAGAAAGTTATAGATGAGTTAGGGCCTTATTTAATTCATGCAGATTTTTGTAATTGGGGAGAGCCTTTCTTAAATCCTAACCTTGCGCAATTCATAAAATACGCCAAGCAGTTTAAGATTGATACCAAGGTAGATTCAAATTTAAATCTACTTAATGAAAAAACAGCCGAAGATATTATTCTGTCTGGATTGGATAAACTCATTGTTTCTATAGACGGGGCAACCTCCCAGACATATTCAAAATACCGGGTGGGTGGGGATTTCGATACCGCAATCAACAATTTAAAGATCTTAATTAAAAAAAGAAACCATTTAGGGAGGCCTAATCCGTATATTTGCTGGCAGTTTTTAGTTTTTAGGCATAATGAACACGAGATTGATCTGGTAAAGAAAATCGGCCAGGATTTAGGGGTAGACAGCGTTTCAATTACTAAAGCTTTTATCGGCAATCCGGATTGGTTTCCTTTAAATAAGAACTATAGCCATTACCGAAAGACAAAAAATAAAGAAAAAAATACTTCGGGGTACTTTAAACAAACGCCAAACAAAGCGTGTAATTGGCCCTGGGAAGAAATCGTAATTAATCCCAATGGTTCGGTTTCAGCGTGTTGTTCGGTGGAAGACGAAAAAGATGACTTTGGGAATGTCTTCCAGCAGCCATTCAGCGAAATCTGGAATAACAGTTTGTTCAGGCAGGCTCGCCGGTATATCAAATACCGATCCGCTCCTGACGGCGGGGAGCACAATGTTTGTATTGGATGTAAACACGCCGGTATGACGAACATCGATATACTTTCTTGCCATTCTTTGTTTGCTTGTCCCGGCAGCTCGTAACCGCCGGCTATTTATTATATTTTATTGCAAAACATAATTTAGGCTACGGACAAAATGATTACAAAAAAACAAAAACTGCGGTTAGTGTTCCTAAGCATCCTAATTAGCTTGTTGGTTGTGGAGATAGCTGCCCGTCTGGCCGGAGTTATTTATACGGCGCATAATGCCAGAAATAAAGAGGATAGCGGGTGTTCCGGGAAGCGGCGGATAAAAATTATTTGTTTAGGCGATTCCTTTACTTTTGGAATGGGGGCAGGATATAAAGAGGGATACCCCGGCCAATTAGAGAAAATGCTTAATGAAAATAACCCGGGTAAAAAATTCATTGTTTATAACCGGGGAATCCCCGGGAATAATTCTACAATGGTTTTAAAAACCCTGGTACGCAATATTAACACTTATCATCCTGATATTGCTATCGTGTTAATCGGTTCCAATGATGCGACTACTTTGGAGAACAGTGATTATTATTTATTTACTTCCCCGGGTATTAGCAGAATTGCTTCTCTTTGCTTAAGGCTGGATATATGGTTGAGTAAGCTCAAGACGTATAAAATTATTAAAATACTAGCACTAAATTTAAAAAACAAGCTTAAGCCGGAGATGGATCTTGAAGAAATGGACGCTAAGCAGGATTTTAGCTTGCTTAAAGAGCAGGCGATGAAGAGTAATTATAGTTCACGCAGTACAGAGAAGGAGCCTTTTCTGAAACAGGCGGAAATACTTTATTCCGAAAAGAAATTTAGAGACGCAGACAAAATTCTTATGCAAATGCCCGGCGGTATTGACCCCCGGGATAGAAGAGAATGTCTGCTTTTGAATGATATATATTATAACCAGGAGAAATATGAACCAGCGATAAATATTCTGCAGATCTATATTAAAGATAGCCCCCAGGATGCAGAAGCGATATATAAGCTGGGAGAAAATTTTTATTTTTACTCCGAAACCACTGCTGTGGGAAAAAATGAATACCGCCGGCAGGCATTGGAATCGTTCAATCGCTCGTTAGCGTTAGCGCCGGCAGGCGATCTGCAATTAAGGACAAGTAACTATATTTACTTAGCCAAGATTTATCTGGCGCAAGGACAGAAAAATTCAGCTAAAGAAATGGTAGAGAAAGCCTTAAAACTCCAGCCGCATAGCCGGTTCATCCGGCAGTTTAAAAAATCTGCGTTTGAGGCAGAGCAGGTGGCAAAGGATAGGGAAATTTTTGAAAGACTGTTGCAATATAATCTGGGCAGAATTATAGATTTATGCCGCGCTTACAATATTAAAATTGTTTTATTAAGCTACCCCAGGGAGAATCGGAAAAATATGCGCGCGAAAACGGCGGCAAAGTACAAAGTTCCGTTTGCCGATACCAGGCGCGCATTTTCGCAAGCTTTAACCAAATATAAGCGCGACGAACTTTTTTCCTCCGATCATAACCATCCCAACGCTCGAGGATACAAAATTATGGCAGAGACAGTCTTTCAGGTTTTAAATACACAGATATTAGGAGAAATTGAATGAAAATTTCTTTAATTCAGTGTCCGGTCTGGGGAACATATGACCCCCCATTGGCTCTGGCTCAACTGAGCGCTTGTTTAAAAAAAAGCGGACATCAGGTGCATGCTTTGGATTTAAATATTGAACTATATCTTAACCGTAAAGAGAATCATAAAGGGTTATGGGCCTGGGAAAAAAGTGATTTTTGGTATGATCCGGCCAATGTTGCAAAATTTTTTGTTGATAACGAAGAGTTGGTTGACCAATATTTAAAACAGATTATTGCTTTTGATCCGCAGGTTATTTGTTTTTCCGTTTGCACTTCTTCGCGTTTGGCCAGCCTGGAATTAGCCAAAAAAATTAAAAAAACACGCCCGGGCCAGGTCATTGTTTTTGGGGGAACTTTGTTTTTTGAGGAGTCTTGGAGCCAGCGCATATTACTTGAGGGCGTTGTGGATATCGTGGCAATCGGCGAAGGCGAAATTACTTTGTGCGAGTTGGTTTCTTTTATCCAGGAGAATAAACCCCTGGATAGCTGCCTGGGCATATCATATCAGATTGGCGCACAGATATTTCATAATTCTCCCAGGCCATTGCTTGAAGATCTTGATGAATTACCCTTTATGGATTTTTCAGATTTACCGCTGGATAAGTATGATGATAAATGTCATATCCCGATATTGGCAAGCCGTGGATGTGTTCAGCAGTGCGTATTTTGCAGCTCAAAAGCTTTTTGGCCGGGATACCGCCATATGAGCGGCAAAAGAATATTTGAAGAAATAAAATTCCATAAGCAGCGGGTACCGGAACTAGGGCATATCGATTTTTTAGACCTGTTGATTAATGGAGACATCAAAGCCTTAAATTCACTTTGCGATCTAATGATAGATTGGGGATTAAGCCAGGATATTACTATTTCTTGGGTAGCAAATGCGATTATCCGTAAGGAGATGACCGCGGAGTTGTTGAGAAAAATGAAAAAAGCAGGCTGTAAACATTTAATTTATGGGATCGAATCTGGTTCACAGAGAGTCTTGGGGTTAATGAAAAAAAGATATGCCCTAGAAGATGCGGATAACGTGATCCGGGCTACGCATGAAGCAGGGATAGTGGCTACGGCAAACTTTATGTTTGGTTTTCCGGGGGAAGAGGAGGAAGACTTTCAGAAGACATTGGATTTTCTTAAGAGGAATGCCGGGTATCTGGACCGGGCTTATCCCAGCCGGACATTTTGCGCTATTGAAGAATATAGTTACTTGCACGCGCATCAACCGGAGTTTGGCATCCTAGCGAACTCTCCTAATCATTTATACTGGGAATCACAGGATGGCAGAAACGTATATCCGGAAAGGCTGCGTCGTTGTGAGGAATTTTGCGCTTTGGCTTCTTCGCTGGGGATTGAAGTGGCCAGCGGAGTACAAACCGCGGTTGATCTTGACCGTTGGTTTAATTTAGCGCATTACTATGAATATAAGAAAGATCTTAACCGGGCATTGGAAAATTACCTGAATTATTATGAGCGGGAACCGCAGGATAGGTTGATTACCGAAAAATTGTCGGGTTATTATGATTATCTTAAAGATCAGGTAAATCAGCTTCAGGTAAATCCCGATATATTGTGCCGGCTTAAAAAAGCCGCTGATGCGATTAGCGCGGTGAAAGGATCTTTTTCGACGGTTATCAATAGTTTCGGCCGGGGAGGCCGAGGTAAAAGCCTGGCTTTGGCGAGGGCGGAACAGCGGGATAATTTGGCGCTTAATGATGATGAATATAATGATAAAAGAATTAATCTCAAGTCTACGCCTAAGGCTTTTTTTCTGCAGGTTTCCGGGCCATGCAATGCCAGTTGTGCGTTTTGTTCACGCGGCAACGACTATGAGATGTTTAACCTCGATGTCTTCCGGGAAAAATTTGAAGAAAAATTATTTTATACTCCGCAACGCGCACAGCAAATTGTTTTAACCGGTTCAGGAGAATATCTTCTGCTGCCGCAGGCAGGCCAAATTTTAGATTATTTTGATACCGCTTTCCCGCATGTAGAAAAAATGTTTTCGACTAACGGTTCCGGGTTGACTGCGGAAATTTGTCATAAAATAGCCTCCGGTAAAAGCCGCTACACTATTCATGCTTCGCTGCATGCTTCTTACCGCCAGCTGCATCAAGTGATGACCCGCCTGGATAATTTCCATAAAATTCTAGGCCAGCTGAAATATCTGTTGGAATTGCGCAAGCAGACACAGAATGTCGGAATTAATTTGATTTTCGTGGCGACTACCTTAAATATCGAAGATTTACCGAACTTTATTTTTCTGGCCGCTAATCTTGGGGTAGACAAAGTGATTTGTTATTATAATTATATTTATGTTCCCGCTCAAAAATATCTTTCCTGTTTTTTTAAGCAGGAGTTAACTAATCAAAAATTTGATGAAGCGGAAAAAATAGCCGCGCGCTTGAATATCGGGCTTCAGCTTCCTCCGAGGTTCAACCAGAAAGAATATCCGGTTTATAATATGTGCCGGGAACCGTGGAGCCAGGTCATGTTTGATATGAATGGGCATATTTTGCCTTGTGATGCTGCGGAGGATTGCTATGAAAGCTTAGAGAAAGCCCCCTGGTTCGGGGATATCTGGAATGGGCAGTATTATAGAAAATTAAGGCAGTCTTTGGTGGACGGTTCAAGCAATTGTTTTAAATATTGTTTTCGGGCCAATCCGTCCTGCGTGAATGATTTCCGCTCGCATGTAATCCGCCGGGGCAGGAAAGATTCGGATGTTGACATTTTTTGGGCGGATAATTTTTAATGTCAAAAAGTATTTTAGACAACAACAGCCAGATGAATTTAGAAGAATATTATAAAAACCCGGTTATTGATTCCTGGACATATGTGGCAATGGGGATGGATAACCTGAAGAATGATGATCAGCAGGCGTATGCGCAAATTAAAGATCAGCAGGAAATGTTGATTTCCCAGCAGGCGGAAATATTTGAATATATTAGAGAAAATAGCGTAAAATTAGGCTGGGATTGGGCGGCTGTTGAGCTTTACCTTGAACAATTTCAGCAAAAGTTTCCTCTGGCTTTACGCCGGGAGGTGGCTTGGGATGACCCGAGTTTTATTTTTCTCTACCTTCTGGTTAAAATTATAAAGCCCAAAGTGATTATTGAAACCGGTAGCAATATCGGGTTTAGCAGCTCTTTTATTGCTTTGGCTGTAAAAGAAAACAATAATAATTGCAAGTTTTATACTATTGATCCTTATTTGGATTATGAGTGGAAAACAATGAGTTTTTATGAACATAATGACGTAAGAAAACAAAAAATCAATTTTAGTAAAGTTATCGGCAGGTGCGCCCCTTTGGCGATTGTACCGGAAGATTTAAAAAAACATATTATTTTAAAAAGCGGATACTCGCGGGATGTTTTGCCGGGGATACTTAAAGAGAATGAAGTTATCGACATTTTCTTTCATGACTCCGACCACGGTTACCGGAATATGATTTGGGAGTGCGCGTGCGCGTTGCCCCAGGTGAGATTAGGCGGGTATGTTTTGGTGCATGATATAAATTTAAATTTGGCTTTTCGGGAGATGTTTTCTGCTTCCGGCGGGTTAGGGATTAAAGAAAACCTGGGAGTGTTTAAAAAAAATAATAATGATTTGGTTATTGACGGCCATTGGGCTTTGCCTAAAGGTAATTCTTTATTAAATAATATAGAATATGAGAATAGAAAAATAGAATTAGCATCTTCTCCCAGGAAAATTGTTATCCAGTTGGGCGGGTTTTGCGGCTTAAATTGTGTTTTCTGCCCGGGCAGAAAACACAATGAAGGATTTGGTTTCGATAATTTTTATCAAAAAATCGAGGGTGGGATTTCGCGTTACCTTGCGCAGGCGGAAAAAATTGTTTTTAAGTCCTGCGGGAACTTTTTTAAATCAGCCGAAATACAAAGAATGATCAGCTGGCATATTAATTGTGTGGAATTAAATTTTCCGGAAATAGAAAAGGTTTATTTTACTAACGGGCTCGACCTTACTCCGGAGGCAATTGATTTTATTGCTTATCCGGGCGGTATTTGCGGGCGGGAGTACGGTGTAAAAAATACCGTTAATATTTTACTCTATGCGTCCAATAGCCGGATGTATAAATTGCTAACGCGCAGCGAGGAATTTCCGGAGATATTAAAAAGAACGGAGCGTCTAGTAAAAATCGGTAAAGAAAAAGGAGGCCTGAAAATCCATCTTACATTTATTGCCTCTACTTTAAACTTAGAAGATCTTCCGGATTTTATAAAGTTGGCCGCGGCCTTAGGAGTTGATAAGGTAGATTGTTTGTATGCTTATGTTTACGCGCCCGGCCAAAAATATCTGTCTTGTTTTTTTAAGCAGAAGATGACCAATGAGATTTTGGAAAAAGCGGAAAGCTTAAGCAGGCAGCTGGGGTTAGAGGTTTCTTTGCCTCCTAAGTTTGGGCAAAAAAGTTATCCTCAGGCTAGTCTTTGCCGTCAGCCTTGGGAGCAAATGACAATTAATGGCAATGGGGATGTGCTTACCTGTGATTTGGGGGCAGGCCATGATAATCTCCGGGAAAAACCGTTTATGGATGTTTGGAATAGCTCTTATTATCAAAATTTCAGGGCAGAAGCTGCTTTAAATAAAGGTTGTTTTAATTATTGTTGGGCTGTTAATCCCGCTTGCGTGAATGATTTTCGTTCTCATGTACTTTTTGCATCCGGTGCAAGGGAAGAGGTGGATATTCTGTGGGCGGATAATTTTTGATCAGTGGCATCAAAAATTTGAAAGATTGCTATCACTGTAATTTAGGCATTGATTTAGAGTAAGCGTAGCAAGCATAAATTATCGCTAAGGGAGTTTTTAGATGAAGCCGGCAGTACGATTTACCTGGAATATGCTTTATGATTGTAATTACCGTTGTGCCTATTGTTTCTTCGCAGGTAAATGGGAGGAGTATAGGAAGAGGAATATATATTTATCCCCCCAGCAACTAAAAGAACACTGGGGTAAAGTTTATAAAAAATACGGGCCGATTTATTTGATAATTACCGGAGGAGAGCCTTTTATCTATCCTAATTTTGTCGAAATCATAAAAGAGCTTTCCGAGTTTTGTTTTCATATTAATATCTCCAGCAATTCTTCCGGAGATTTAAAGAGCTTTGTAGAAGAGGTTGATCCGCAGAAGGTTTCTTTATCTGTCTCTTTCCATCCGCAATTTGATACTTTAGATGATTTTATCCGGCGTCTTTTATTTATCCGCCAGCATAAGTTTAATGGATGTGTGAATTTTGTGGCTTATCCTGTTTTTACCGGAAAAATTAATTTTTATCGGGAAAGTTTCGCAGCCATTAAGGAGACGCTTAAGATAATTCCGTTTTTTGGCCAATACCAGGGTAAAGTTTACCCTGAAAATTATACTTCTGAAGAACGGGAAATAATCGGTATCAATGATTCTTGGTTTACGCGGGTGAAAAAAAACGGGTCATTATGCCAGGCTGGCCACAAGACTGCTCTGGTTTTTCCGGATGGCAAGGTGGCAAGGTGCGGGCAGGTGGGAGAAAGTACGCTGGTAGGTAATTTTTTTGATGATAACTTTAAGCTGCTGGAGCATTCTTCGCCATGCCCTGTGGAGTATTGCCCTTGCGATGAAGGCGAGCTGCCTCTTTCGGATGATGTGCCAGTTGAAAATAAAACTATTGCAGAAGATACAACAGACAGAATAAAGGTTAGTGAAAATAATGATTCAGCAGAAGCCTGCGATTGCGGCGGTTCCGGCCAAGTCTCCGCTGCTGCTCAAATTAATTTTACCTGGGATAGCCATTATAAATGTAATTTTCGCTGCCCATACTGTTGGTTTTATGAAGGCTGGGTCGATGGCGGCAAGCGTAATGTGTATTTGCCGGTTGAAGAGTGGATGCGGCATTGGAAACGTATTTATGGACTGTATGGCAAATGCCATATTGCGATCACCGGAGGCGAACCGTTTCTTTACCCGAACTTCATACCTTTGGTTAAACAGTTATCCCAAATCCATTCTGTAAAGATTACCACAAATATGTCCGGGGACATTGAAACATTTGTCAGGGAAATCGATCCGCAAAAGGTTATCCTGGATCTTAATTTCCATCCCTTGTTTTCTACTTTAGATACTTATATAAAAAAGACTCAACTTTTAAAAAAGGCAGGTTTTAAGGCAGGGGTATGCTATTTGGCTTATCCGCCGCAGATGAAACAAATTAACGCGGTGAAGAGCCGGTTTGAAAGCGCAGGCATTAATTTTGCGTTAGCAGCCTTTTGGGGGGAATATGAAGGCCGGCGTTATCCCGATAGTTACAGCCAGGATGACCGTGAAATGATCCGGCCTTTTTTAGGGGATATCGATAGGATTACTTATCATCTAACCGGGCAAAGCCCAAAAGGTAAATTATGTAATGCCGGTCATAAATATGCTGTTATTCAGGCTGATGGCAAGGTTATCCGCTGCGGCCCGTTGGCCGATAAAATAATCGGCAGCTTTTTTGATGAAGAGTTCCGCCTTTTGGATTCACCGAAACCTTGTGAAGCGGAAACCTGTCCGTGCAATGAGTATATTAATCTTTTGGATGCAAAAAATAAACAATGAAAAACGTCCTGATTAATCAAAAGCCAAATGTTTCTTTTAACTGGGATATTCATTATGTGTGTAATTACCGGTGCCCTTATTGCTGGTTTTACGGTAAATGGCAGGAAATGGCTCAGCAGAATAAATATCCGTCTTTGGATAAAATATTAAAAGTTTGGAAGAATATATATGACCGCTATGGCCAGGCGGATATTGAGTTAATCGGCGGGGAACCTCTTATTTATCCGAATATTATTCAGCTGGTTAAGGGGTTGACTGTTTTTCACCGGGTTGGGGTGACTACTAACCTTTCGGTAGAGATTAATGATTTTACCAGCCAAATTGATTCCTCCCGTGTTCATATTAAGGGAAGCTTTCATCCGGCTTTTGCAGATTTTAATAAATTTCTCCAGCGGGCGGTACTCCTTAAGGAAAAGGGTTTTGGGGACCGCGTGGCTTATGTTGCCTATCCGCCACAGATTAAATCGATGGAGTATTATTTTAAAGCGTTCAGGAAGTGCGGCATCCAGTGCGAGGTGCTAACTTTTTGGGGGCAATACCGGGGAATTAAATATCCTTCGGGTTATACTGATGAGGAAAGAAAAATAATCGAGCCATATTTAGGAACCCGGCAGGAAGAGAAATTTCAGTTAGCGCCTAAGGCCGTGAAAGGTAGATTATGCCGGGCCGGGCAGGTATATGCTGATATTAAGGCTGATGGCGCGGTGTTTACCTGCGGCGGAGATAATCCGCAGGTAGTCGGGAATTTGTTTAATGATGATTTTAAATTATGGGATGACCCGCAACCCTGCCAGTCTGAAACCTGCCCTTGCAATGAATGGGCCGGGCTATTAATTAAGGATGCCGAACCGGTAACTGCCGGTGTGAGTGTGGCCGAAAATACAATTTCTGTAGATTCAGAAGAAATCCGTCCGCAGAAGAATATCGACCGTAGCCTGATTATCCCGCACCGTGTTTTTTTAACCTGGGATATTCATTACGGATGTAATTATCAGTGTACTTATTGCAATACTCCTAAACCCGGGGATCCTCCGGAGAAATGGGATAAAAACCGGGATAAGATAGTTTATCCACCTATCGATAAGCTATTGGAAATTTGGCAGGATATTTATAACCGTTATGGAAGTTGTGAAGTGCACATAACCGGGGGGGAGCCGTTTGTTTACCCCTCTTTTTTAAAGTTAATCCATTTTCTTGCAAAAATTCATACCTTAGAAATTATTACCAATCTTTCCGGCGATCCCGGAGACATTATAAAAGCCGTGACTGCCGACCGGGTGCGTATTGGCACTACTTTTCATCCTGAGTTTGTAGCTTTGGATGAATTTTTGCGAAAGCATAAAATTTTAAGAAATAATGGTTTTGAGACTTGGGCTAACTATGTGGCTTATCCTCCTCAAATGCCTCAAATGGCCGGTTTTAAGAAGGAATTTGATAAATTAGGCATTCCGTTTAATATGCAGCCTTATATGGGGTTTTTGAATGATAAAGAATACCCTGCGGCCTATAGCGACCAGGAATTATTTTACCTAAAAGGCTGTTATGATAATGAGGATATTGTTAATACCAAAACTGTTGAGTGGAAAACCGGAACCGATTATAAACAGACCCGGGGTAGATTATGCCGGATGGGGCAGATGTACGCAAAGATTTATCCCAACGGCGACGCTTACCGTTGTTGCGGACCGCACAAAAAAACCATCGGTAATCTTTTTGATGGCACTTTTAAGCTTTTAGACGAAGCGCTGCCTTGCGATTGCGAGCCTTGTTTTTGCTGGAGATGCATGTTGGTGGAAAAAGAGCAATCTTGGGCGCAGCACTGGGTTGTTCCCGAAAATAAAATCCTAAACATTAATAACACAAGCGGGATTTCTCAAAAATGATTAAGCCGCCTCCGGATTTTAGAAAAGAAATCGCTCCTTACCGGGTTTATTTTAATTGGGAAATTACCTATAAGTGTAATTATAGTTGTGCGTATTGCTGTTTTGGCGGAGTTGGCGGGGTAAAAGAACCGCTACCGACTATTTATCCGGGCATAGATAAATGGATTAAGGCCTGGACTAATATTTATCAGCGTTACGGTAGCAGCGAAATACATTTTGCCGGGGGGGAGCCATTTTTTTATCCGGATTTTATGAAATTGATCCAGAGCTTATCGGAGATCCACACGATGGAATTCTCCACCAATCTTTTCTGGAATCCCGAGGAGTTCATTAAAATAATAAAACCGGGCCGGGCGCGTATCGGGGTGAGTTTTCATCCGGAGTTTGTGAGTTTTGAAACCTTTTTTTTAAAATCCCGGAAATTAAAAGAAGCAGGTTTTGAGGTGTGGGTTAATTACGTAGCTTATCCCAGCGCGATGGAGGGAATGGAGAAGTTTAAAAAAGAATTTGAAGATTGCGGAATTTTAATGTCGATCTTGCCTTTTAAGGGGAAATATGCCGGCAAAGAATACCCGGAAGGATATTCTGCGCAGGAGCGAGAGCATCTTAAGCGGTTAGGTACTTCTGTTTGGACAGAGAAGACCTTGGATTTTGCGTTTGATAAAAATAAAAGGAATACCTGCAATAAGTTGTGCCGGATGGGGCAGATGTATGCGAAAATCCGCCCGGACGGACAGGCTTATAGCTGTTGTGCAGGCGGCGCTTTAAAGTTAGGCAGCATTTTAGAAGATAGCTTCTCTTTGCTGGAAAACCCCTTTTTATGCAAAGAAACCGATTGCCCTTGCTGGAAATGTATGCTTATCGGAAAAGAGGATCATTGGTTGGCGCATTGGCCGGTACCTCCGGATGCCCGGCTTAAGTAAAATAAAAGAGGCTAAAATTTATATGAAAGTAGCATTAGTCAGGTCTCCTTGTATTAATTTGCCTTATCCGCCGTTGATTGGCCTGGCGTATTTAAATTCTGTCCTCAAAAGGGCCGGCCACGAGGCATTCATTTTTGACCTGAATGTGGAGTTATTCCATATTGTTTGCCCGGCTGACCGGGATAAATGGGCTCTTCCGGATACGCCTGCTTTACTTAGCTTAAGTGGAGAGCTTTTTAACAAGCATAATCAGTTGTTTAAAGAATACGCTAAAAGAATACTGGCCAGCGGGGCGGAGGTGGTAGGATTTTCCGTTTGGGATAGCAACGTATTGTTAAGTTTAGAGATCGCCCAGGAGGTAAAGCGCCTTAATTCTAATCTTAAGGTGATTTTTGGCGGGCCGGAATGTTTTTCAAAATGGTCGGGTAATTCTTTAATTAAAAATGAATGTGTTGATTTAGTAGTTTATGGGGAAGCTGAAGATACGTTTGTGGAGATTGTCGATTATTTACAAATGACAGGCAGCGTCGGATTGCATGCAGGGACGCTCGTAAAAAACAATGATAGCGTGATAGATTGGGGCCGGCGCGCGCCGGTAAAGAATTTGGATGCTTTGCCGTTTCCTGATTTTGACGGGTTTCCTTTAGAAAAATATATGACTAGAGAGATACCAATTATTTTTAGCCGGGGATGCCCCAGGCGATGTGCTTATTGTTCCTTGCCGGGGACTACTCCTGCATACCGGTGGCGCAGCGCTGTTTCGATTTATGAAGAGTTTAAATATCAAATTAATAAATATCCTCATTGCGGTTCATTCCATTGTGATTCCGCGGCTTTAAATGCTAACCTTAAAGAATTATCTAAGTTGTGTGATTTGATTATTCAGGGCGGGCTGAAGATACGTTGGTCGGGGTTTGCAATGGTGGATAAACAGATGGATGCTGTTTTACTAAAGAAGATGCAAATGGCCGGCTGTTGTGGATTGAATTTTGGCATAGAGAGCGGCTCGCAGCAGGTAGTGAATAAAATGCGCAAAGGGTTTCACGTTGAAGATGCGCAAACAAATCTTCGGGATGCGCATTCTTTAGGCATAGAAACAGTAGTAAATTTTATCGTGGGTTTCCCCGGAGAGAGCGAAGATGATTTTGTGCAGACATTGGATTTTATTGTGCGCAATAAACCGTATATTTCTTCTGTGGGCAGTATTGCTGCTTGTTGGATTAGCCCGTATTCCCGGATAAATGAATACCCGGAAGAATTTGCTGTTTCCAGAGGCCCCGAGGCGCATGATTGGTTGTGCCCAGAGAATAATTACCAAGTTCGTTCAGAGAGGCAAAAGAGATTAAAGGGTTTGCTTGATTCGTTAGGGATGGAAGAGTCTTTTCCCAAACAACAATTGGATAAACAATGAAAGTTATTTTGGTATTGGCTCCTAGCTGGGGAATTGAAACTCCGCATTTAGGGATTGCTTTATTGTCCGCTGCTTTACGCAAACGTGATTTTGAGGTTAAAGTTTTTGATTTTAACTTACGGGTGCATAATTTACATAAAGAGCAGGGGCTGTGGCGCGGGGAAGAGGATTTACGCTGGGAAGACGATCAGGACGTTGCAAAATTCATTAATGAAAATAATGAACTTTTGGACTTATTTGTACATGAATTATTATCTGTGGATGCCCGGGTGATAGGATTTTCAGTTTATAATACTACTTATAAGTTAAGTTTAGAGTTGTCCAGAAGAATTAAAAAGCTGGATAGCAATAAGCTCATAATTTTTGGCGGCCAGCGGTGTTTCCCGTCTCCGGCAGCAGAAGGGCTAATAAATAATGACGCAGTGGATGCGGTAGTTGTCGGGGAGGGGGAAGAAACCCTGGTTGAGCTGATCAGCAAAATTGATAAACTCAAAAGAGTGGAGTTCTGCCCGGGAGTAGTTTGTAAAAAAAACGGAAAAATTATTGACTGCGGTATGCGCCCCGCAATCGCCAATATCGACCGGCTGCCTTTTCCTGATTTTAGTGATTTCTGCCTGCAGGATTATGGCAATTCGCGCCAGCTTCCCATTCTTTCCAGCCGCGGATGCGCTTATGCTTGTGTTTTTTGCAGCACCAAACTTTTTTGGGCAAATTTCAGATTGATGAGCGGAGCACGCATCTTTCGGGAGATTGATTATCAGTTGGGCCGGTATCCGGGAGTGAGCTTTTTTACTTTTAATGACCATGTAATTAATGCCGATATGCGGTCTCTGTCTGATTTTTGCGATTTAATTTTAGAGGCTAAATTAAACCGGCAGCAGGATAATCCTGCCTGGGGGCAATTGATTTGGCGGGGGGCAGCGGTAATCCGGGAAGAGATGGATTCTTTTTTTATGCGTAAGATGCGCTCAGCCGGATGCGTTGAGCTTGAGTATGGGATTGAAAGCGCTTCTTTAGAAATAAGAAGGTTGATGCATAAGCCTCCTTATGATTTGGATGTGCTTGGGCGTGTAATTAATGATACACATAATGCCGGAATAGACGCCAGGGTGAATTTTATGTTCGGTTTCCCCGGGGAAACCGAGGAAGATTTTCAGCAGACACTGGATTTTCTTAAAAAAAACCAGTCAGCTTTTTCGCAG
The DNA here is from genome assembly GCA_028712375.1 of Candidatus Omnitrophota bacterium. Lineage (GTDB taxonomy): Bacteria > Omnitrophota > Gorgyraeia > Gygaellales > Profunditerraquicolaceae > UBA6249. Next base: position 11,451 of record JAQTQG010000016.1, on the reverse strand, counting down.
GTGCATGCTAGTGAAACCTTTTGTCATATTGATCCGGGGACTTATCTGTCGGCCCATTTAAGCCAGTTAGGGGTATCGAAAAAAAGGTTCCATCCTTTGTATTGGGAATCAGAGGATGGCAAAAATACTTATCCTAAACGCCTGCATAGGCATCAAGAATTCTGCCGGCTGGCTGTTTCTTTGAATATACCTTTGAGCTCGGGAGGGCATAAGATTATGTTATATAAAGACCATTTCCTAAAGAAATATGAAGAGTATTTAAGCAGCCAGAAATATTAATATGAAGATAAGGCTTGATCTGCCGGATCCCGGAATTCTGGAAAAATTGAATATCCCGGTATTGGATAAGCATACAAAATTAATTTATCATCCGTTGACCGGCATTTTATACCAGGGGCGTTTTAGGATGGCGCTTTCATGTTTAGCGGATAAACAGGAGAAGATTCTGGAAGCAGGCTGTGGGAGGGGTTTGTTTCTACCGGAGTTATCCCGGCGCTGCTCTAAACTTTATACCCTGGATGTCCACCCCCGCATGGATGTTGTCGCCCGGATGCTAAAACAAAACAATACAGGCAATGTTTATTTAAATACCGGCAGTGTTATAGAAATGCCGTATAAGGAAAAAATATTTGATACCATAGTTTGTATAAGTGTATTAGAGCATGTAACAGATTTACAAAAATGTTTTAGTGAGTTTTTCAGGGTTTTAAAAGATTCCGGGGAGCTGATTATCGGATTCCCGGCGGAAAATATGCTGACGGATTTTTTATTTAAGCTGCTTAAGTTTGATGCAGCGAAGTTTCATCCTTCCGGGCATCGGAATATTTTTAGCGCGGCAAAAAAATTATTTTTGCAGAGAGAATTAAGGGTTTTTCCGGCGTCATTTCTACGAAATTTTGCGTTGTATTTTGTCGCCAGATTTGTTAAGGCCGGGGGGAAAGATTAAATTGTTTCATCTAAGGCTATTCTTTTTTTTGGCAGGTTAACCTTGTTTTTATAAAAATACCGGCGGCGTTTAACCGATGCTTTATAGGGTGTTAGGGGCATGGAAGAAAATAAGAAAATCAAATTCGGCATTAAAAAATATTTTTATCAGCTGATTTACCGGTATCTGTCAGTTTTTGTCCAGCCGGGCAATTCCGTGGCGGAAATTAACCCGCCGTCATTGCCGGTCAGCTCATTTTTTAAAAATAAAAAGAAATTTATTTTTGATACCAGCCATCCGGATGGTTTTAGCCGGTTGTTAAAAGAAAATCCCGAGTATTTAATTTTAAATGGCAATGTGCATTATGAAAAAGACGTGCTTTGTTTTTTTAATAAATTGCATGATGCCTGCAGCCGTAAAACCAGGGTAATTGTTTTGTATTACAGCGGGCTGTGGAAGCCCCTGGTGGAATTTGCTACTTGGTTAAAGCTGCATAGCAAGGCTGATGAAAGAAATTGGGTTGACCGTAAGGACTTAGAAAATATTTTGTGGCTGGCGGATTTTGAGCCGGTGTTTACTGACCGGAGGATTTTGGCGCCTTTTTATTTTCCATTTATCAGTAACTTTATAAACCGGTATTTGGCTCCTTTGCCGCTTTTTAGTTCTTTTTGTTTGGTGAACATCCTGGTGGCCAGGCCCGTGTTTAAGGAGAAAAAAAAAGATTTGTCAGTATCCGTAATTATCCCCGCCAGGAATGAATCCGGGAATATTGAAAACTTGGTGAAAAGGATTCCTAAAATGGGCTTTGATAGCGAGATAATTTTTGTAGAAGGGCATTCCCGGGATTCTACCTGGGAGGAAATCCAGCGGGCAAATGACCGGTATGGTAAAGTTTTAAATATTAAGTGCATAAAACAAAGTGGAAAAGGCAAGGCAGATGCGGTGAGAAAAGGGTTTGCTAGTGCATCCAAGGATGTTTTGATGATACTGGATGCCGATCTTGCAGTTGCTCCCGAAGTTCTCACAGATTTTTATAAGGCAATCTGCCAGGATCAGGCTGAATTTTTAAACGGCAGCAGGTTAGTATATCCTTTGAATGGTAAGGCTATGCGGTTTTGTAATATGATCGGCAATAAGTTTTTCGCTGCAGTTTTTTCTTTCCTGGTCGGGCAAAGATTTAAAGATACTTTATGCGGCACCAAGGTTATTTCCAGGGAAAATTACGAAAAAATTATTTTAAACAGGAATTTTTTCGGCAGCTTTGATCCTTTTGGCGATTTCGACCTGATTTTAGGCGCTTCAAGGTTATGCCTTAAAATACGTGAAATACCCGTAAGGTATTATGAGCGGGCATGCGGAAGCACTAATATAAAACGCTGGAGGCACGGCGCTCTTCTTTTAAGAATGGCTTTCTTCGCCGCCAGGAAATTAAGATTTATTTAAAATAATCTATTATAAAATGCCAGGTTTACTACAGTTTTTTTTAAGAATCTTCAGAAAATTTAACCCCGTTTTTAATAACCGGGTGTTTTCCGGTTTTATTATCCTGGTTTTTTGTATATTGACTTTATGGAATATAGATTACCCGGGCCTGAATACGGATGAAGCGACTAACGGAGTGCCTAGTGTCAATATTTTCAGAGATGCCGGGGATATCGCCGGAGGGAAGGTTCCGCTTTTGTATTGCCATGTTGTATTGTTTGACAAGATATTCCCAGTTATGCAGTCGCAGTATTGTGGAGCTACAGTAGCTTATCTGGCATTCCCTTTCGTGCGTTTATTCGGTCCGAGCGCTTTGGCATTACGGATTTGCTCCGTGTTTTTCTTATCGGTATTCTTATTTTTTCTATATTATTTTTGTTACCACTGGTTTGGCCGCAAAGTAGCCATCCTGGCTTCTTTAATTGCTGCTACTAATTTAGCATTTGTGCAATATGGGCGGATAGGTTTATACCGGACAGAAATATTTGTGATGCTTTTTTTCTGGGTGGGTTTATTTTGCCTTTTAAGATATGCGCAGGGGAAGCGCCTATTTTTCCTGGTTCTCGGTTGCGTACTTTTTGGGTTAAGTTTGAGTATTAAAATTACGTTTTTATACTATGTGCCGGCTTTGATTGTTGCCTATCTTTTGGTTGGAAGAAAACCGGAAATTTTGGGGACGCTTAATATTAAAGAACTGGGGTTAATGTTATTTTCCTTTTGCCTTGGGGCATCCCTATTGATTATTTATAACATAATGAATCCCTGGGTGATGTTTAAACAGCTATATGCGGTTTTGACAGATGCCCAGGCGACCTCGGCTAACACTATCGGTGAGGGGGTAAGAAACGTAGAGTATTTTAACAATCTCGGGCAGAGGTTTATGCATTTTTTTGAGCTTCTAAAAGGAGACATCAGCGAACGTTTATTCTGGGGCATAAATGGCAATTTTTTTATTGAAGCAATTTCTTTCTTGGCAGTAGTTCTGGTGTTGTTCTCTTTGATTTTGCTTTTGGCGGCGGTGTTTTTTTCTGCGCATCTGCCCAAGGTAATTAAATCCCGGATAATATTTATTTATGTTCTTTACGCGATAGTTTTATTTCTGTCGCCTTTTACGATGAGCGGGCTTAATCAAGGGCATCTTTTGGTTATGTTTCCCTTCCCCCAGGTTGCCTTGGCTATATTTTTGTGTTATTTATGGGATTTAGCTTCTTTAAAAAAGAAAACGTGGGCTAAAGCGCTAGTCGGAATTACCGCAGCCTTCATCATTTTATTCAACATATTTATGAATCTATATTATAATAGACAGTTAAAGGAAACCGGCGGTTCCGGCCGCTGGTCAACGGCTATTAATGAGCTGGCGGATTATTTAGTGGATAAGAACATCTCTTCGGTGTTGATGTTTGATTATGATTTACATGCGAATTTGATTTTTCTTACCGGCAATAGAGTTGTCCCGGTGATTTACGATAAATTTTACCCGCACCCGGTGGCTTTGGCGTATAATCAGTTAAGTTCGGCCCAAGGTCAGGTATTTTATCTGGCCATCTATCCGGATGATACCGAAGATAAGCGGTTGCTGCTGGATAGATTTTATCAGAAACAGGGTAATCCGGATGGCAAAAAATACTGGAAATTAGCCTTTGATTATAAAAGCACACATTATCAGGATTTATTTATGCAATATATTAAAGAGTCCGGCAAGAAGAAACAACTGGAAAAAGTGTTTTTAAATCGCGCTGGTTATCCAGTTTATTGGCTGTATAGAGTTTCTTAATTTTATTCCAGGCAGCGTAAAAGCACAGCCTGGCACGCTGCTTATTTTAAAAAATGATCAAAGCGTAAACTGCTAATATGATTAGGCGGCAGGGTGTTAGGCAACTTAAAGGAGGTGATGATAAGCATTGGCTGCTATGAGTTTTAAATTTCAAAAATATTTTAATCAGGAGGTGTGCGATGTTTAAAAGAGGATGCGGTATATCCGGGATTTTGGTTTTAATCTTAGTGTTTAGTTTAGGCCTGAACCTGGATATTAAAAAGAGTGTTATGAATTTGGTATTTGCGCAAACTGATTTTGCTGAGGAGAAAAAACCTGATTTATCTCAGAGCCCGGCAGAAAATCCTAAATACCAGTTGATTGAAAATTTAAAAAAAGGTAATGATAATTCTGCTGTCAGGTTAGCCGAAGAATATCTGGCGCTTAATCCGGATGATGTGGATATTCTTTGTTTATTAGCGGAAGCTTATATACGGAAAAATAATTTGCCTGCCGCGGAAGAAGCTTCGAAAAAAGCAGTAGCAGTTAAACCTAATAGCTCTTTTGCCAATACGGTCTTAGCTAATATTTACGTACTTAAGGCGAATGCGGATTCCGCAGAAATACCAGAGGCTTTGAAAAAAATAGACAAGGCTTTAAAGCTTAACCCTAAAGATATTTCACTATTAATTAGTAAAGCAGAATTATATCTGGCAACCGGAGAAGCGGAGAAAGCCAATAGTTTGTTGATTGAGGCCGGGAAGATGAATATAGATTCTTCTCAGCAGCAAATGCTTACCAAATTAAAGCAAATGGTGAATAAGACTGATTTAGAAGAAGATGATACCGAAGATCAATGAAACCTGGCAAGCTATAATTGGACAGCTAAAATCGAATGCTGCCAAGTACTGTGAGGTATAAATATGAAATTTAAGGAGTGGGGAAGAAAAGTAAAATCCAAGTCTTCTACCGTCGGGGAGTTATTTGCTTTTTTATGGCAAAATAAGCTTTGGTGGATGGCACCGATGATTATTATATTTTTATTGCTGGGGATGCTGATTATTTTTACGCAAAGTGCAGCAGTGGTGCCGTTTATCTATGCTTTATTCTAAAGTGCGGGGATTTTTTAAATTTTTAAATAAATATATCAGGATGGCTATTAATATCCTGATCCGCATATTACTGTTTGTTGTTTATTTAGTTTTGTTGTTACCTTTTGCCGGAGTCATCAAGGTGTCGGCAGATTACTTGGGGGTTAAGAGGCATTTGCCATCCTGGATACCTTTAAAAAATACCGGCGACATAAAGGAGATGTTAAGCCATCAATAATCATGTATATTTTAGGGATAAGCTGTTATTACCATGATGCAGCAGCCTGTCTTTTAAAAGACGGACAGGTAATCGCCGCCGCTGAAGAGGAAAAATTTAGTCGCATAAAACACGATGCTTCGTTTCCGGCCAATGCAATCAAATTCTGCCTGGAGTCCGCCGGCATTAAAAACAGCCAGCTAGAGTGCGTTGTTTTTAACGAAAAGCCATTTTTGAAATTTGAACGGATTATTAAAACCATTCTTGCTACCTATCCTTTTTCTTACGGGGTTTTTCAGGAAGCAATTATAAGCTGGATGGCGGATAAGTTATGGATTAAAAGTTTAATCGAAGAAAAACTCAATCTGCCTGGCGAAAAGGTTTTATTTTGTCAGCATCATTTGTCGCACGCTGCCGCTTCATTTTTTTGCTCTCCTTTTTCCGAGGCGGCTATATTAACTGTGGATGGGGTAGGGGAATGGACGACTACTGCGCGCGGAAGCGCTAAAGCCGACTGGGATGGCCGGGGGATGAATCAGTTGCAATTATCTGAAGAGATTAGGTTTCCGCATTCCCTGGGTCTTTTGTATTCTGTATTTACTGCGTTTTTAGGTTTTGAAGTTAATGAAGGCGAATATAAGGTTATGGGGATGAGCGCATTTGGAGAGCCTAAATATACGGATAAAATATATAAATTAATTAAAGTTAGCGCAGACGGAAGTTTCTGCCTTGATTTACGGTATTTTTCTTATCATTATGATACCCGGCGCAGCTTTAGCAGAAAGTTTATAAAATTGTTTGGTAAGCCGAAAGATCCGCAAAGCCGTTTTATCACGGCGAAGACCTCGGTTTATGATTATCAGTCTCTCCCCACAGAGGCAGAGATGCAAGTTAATCAGTATTATGCGGATATCGCTGCCAGTATTCAGAAAGTCACAGAAGATATCCTGGTCAAGATTGCCAATAATCTTTATAAAATATCCGGCAAGAATAAGCTTTGTCTTGCCGGGGGAGTAGCTTTAAATTGCTTAGCCAATTCCCGGATTTTAAACGAAACCCCTTTTGAGGAGATATTTATCCAGCCGGCTGCCGGAGATAGCGGCGCAGCGATGGGTGCTGCGTTATATGCGTACCATTGTTTATTAGGAAAGCCCCGGAAATTTATTTTAGAACATGCTTATTGGGGTAAAGAATATACTCAGGATGAAATTAAAGAATTTTTGGTGAGCAATAGAATAAGCCACCGGTTTATCGAAAACGAAAATCAGCTGATTGAATTAACGGCGGATGCTTTGTCCGAAGGCAAAGTGGTGGGTTGGTTTCAGGGCCGGGGGGAGTGGGGGCCGCGGGCCCTGGGTAACCGTTCCATTCTGGCTGACCCCCGTGATGAAAAAATGAAAGATACGCTGAATATCAAAATTAAATTCCGTGAGCCATTCCGGCCTTTTGCCCCGACAGTCCTGGCGGAAGAAGCCGACAGGCTGTTTGAACTTAATGGCCGGGCCAGCGAGTATCCGTTTCGCTTTATGCTTTACACGGTTTTAGTTAAGGAAAAAGAACAAATTCCGGCAGCGACACATATCGACGGAACAAGCCGTATCCAAATAATCCGCCGGCAGGACAATCCGTTGTATTACCGTTTAATCGAAAAGTTTTATCAAAAGACTAAAATTCCAGCCCTGTTAAATACTTCATTTAATTTAAAAGGGGAGCCGATTGTAAACAGCCCGCAGGACGCTTTTAACACTTTTACCAAGAGCGGGATGGATATGCTGGTCTTGGGAAAATTCCTATTATCAAAGCAATGAGGAAGGAACAGAAATGAAAATAATCAAGAAGATCGGGAGATTATTATTCTTTTTACAGCAAAAAGACGATTCGGTGATTAGGCAATCGGTGCTGGTGGTGGATAATGGTTATAGCCGGTTTACAGATTTAGGCGCCGGGATCAAAAAAATACAAAGTTATTTTCCTAAATCAAAAATATCGGTTTTAACTTTTGCCGAAAGGATTTTATATTTGCAGCAGGAGTTTCCGGGCCTGGAAATTATTGTTTGTTCGCAGAAAACATGGCTGCGTAAATATCGGTTGGCCGTTTGGCTGTTTTTCCTGCGTAAAAAGGACTTTGATTATTTACTTAACTTCTCTTTAGATATTACGCCGTTAATCGTAGAGCTGTTATTGTTTAAATCCCGGATAGTTTTATATAATCAATGGGGGCAGTGGTGTTCCTTAAGGTTAAGAAATGCCAGTGAATTATTTATATCTTTTTACCACAAACAAAAGTCAAAAAATAATTTTAAAAATTTATTGAAGAGAATCGGGCTGTTTTTTGTTTTATTAAAAACCGAAGATGAACAGATACTCAGCCATAATTTTCTGATTGTAGATGATGGAAGGGTTCCCGGGCAGCTTATCTACGCGGCGCGCAGGATTAAAGAGGACTTGCCTTATGCCCGGGTGACAGCGTTGACTGCCTTGAAGTTAAAAGAATTAGAACAAGAAGGTTCTATTGATCAAATAATCAAATTAAGCGGATTTATAATTAACCGTTACAGAATTGCCGGTTTTATGCTCGGGTTAAGAAAAGCCCGCTATGATTATATTGTTTTACTTTCGCTGGATATAACCCCGGTGGCGGCAGCAGTTTTATTTATGCGGGGCAGGGTATTATTAAATAATCGCTGGCACCAATGGTGGGGTTTGAATCTTAAGCCGGTTAAGTATTATCTAATGCTGGTTCCCAGGCTTATTGTAGATTTTCTGATTAAATTGGCAGTATTTTTCTATCTTCTGGCTAATGTTCTCTGTATATTTTTTATGCGGTTTTTGAATATTTTAAAGATTAATCTTTTAAGCGAAAGGGATTAATAATCATGGGGATGGATGTAAGACAATTTAGTTCTGATAAAATTCTAAAACATCTTGACCGGGTGAATGCATGGTTAGAAGGTAAAAACCCGGCTCCGATTACCGTGGAGCTGGATATGACAAATGTTTGTAATCATAAATGCCCGGAATGTTCAGGATGGTATTTTCAGGACAGAGGCAGGGATTACCTGCCTAAGGATCTAGCAGAAAATATAATTAAGCAGTTAGCGCGTGCTAAGATTCGCGGTTTGATCTTTACCGGCGGAGGAGAGCCGCTTTGCCATCCGGATACCCTCCCGGCAGTTAAGTTAGCCTGTAAGTTAGGCCTGGATGTTGGTTTTATAACCAACGGTTCGTTGATCAATCGGGAAGCCGCCGGAGTTTTACTGGAATGCTGTACCTGGGTAAGGGTTTCTTTGGATGCCTCTTCAGCCAGGGTTTTTAAACAAGTTCATGGTTTGGGAAAAGCGGCTTTTGATAAAGTGACCGGAAATATCCGGTTACTAACTGGAATGAAAAAAAAGCTTAAAAGTAAAACGATAATCGGCGTGGGTTATTTAACCTGCGATTATACTAAGACAATGATGCTGGATGCTACTAAATTATGTAAAGGTCTGGGTGTAAATTATCTGCAGTTTAGGCCGTTGCAAATTCATAACCGCGGGGCGTTTGAATATCATTTAACTGATTTGGCGCAAAATATTGATGATTGTATGCAGGAGGGTGGCAATGGTTTTGAAGTGCTTTGCTCTCAGCATAAATATGAAATGATGAAAGATAAAAATTACGGCCGTAACTATAAAAGATGTTACGGGCATCAGTTTGCCGCGGTTGTTGCCGCGGATGCCAAGATGTATTTGTGCTGCCATATGCGCGGGCATAAAAAATATTGTATCGGCGACCTGAAAGTAAATACTTTTGAAGAAATATGGGATTCTAAACAGAGGCAAATAGTTTCTGAGAATATTAATTTCAAGGATTGTGTTCCGTTATGCCGGGGGAATACTTTTAACCAGATCCTTTGGAACATTAAGCAGCCCAAGGAACATGTTAATTTTCTCTAATTGGATATGAGTGATATAAATTGTCCTGTGACCGAAAAGGAGCTATCGTTAATTAACTTTCTTAAGCAAAGACAAGAGGCCCGGAAATTAGAAAATTTTTTAACAATTTTAGAAGAGTTTAGCAATAAATCAATTTACTGCAGCGGTTATCCTGCCTGGTTGACCATTGATCCTACCAATATTTGTACTTTGAAATGCCCTTTTTGCCCCACTGGCTATGGATTGATGAAACGCCCTAAGGGAATGATGAGTAAAGACCGTTTCCAAAGAATTATGGATGTTTTGGGTCCGTATCTTTTGCATATCGATATGCAAAATTGGGGAGAGCCTTTGTTGAATAAAGATATATACCAGATGATTTCTTATGCTAAAAAATTTGATATTAATATTACGGTCAGTACTAATTTTCAGAATTTTGACGAAAAAAGTGCTGAAGAGCTGGTTAATTCCGGTTTGGACAGGATAGTGCTTTCTATCGACGGAGCAAGCCAGCAAACTTATGAAAAATATAGAAGGGGAGGCAGTTTTTTAAAGGCGATTGAAAATGCCCGCGTCCTAGTTAATAAAAAAAGGCAGCTTAAAAGCAGCCAACCTTTTGTTCTTTGGCAGTTTTTAGTTTTTCGCCACAATGAACACGAAATTGAAGTTGCCAAAGCTATGGGCAGAGATTTAGGGGTAGACGCGGTGGGGATTACTCCGGCATTTGTGGCGGTAGATTCAGATGAATATAAGGATTGGGTGGCATTAAATAGCCAATATAATCGTTATGACCTGATAAATAAGCCTAAAGAAGTGTCCGGTTCGGAAAGTTTTCTTAAGGCGCCGGAGGAAAGTTTTTGTAACTGGCCATGGGAAGGGATAACGATTAACTGGGATGGAAGTGTTGCGCCATGCTGTGGTATTTATCTGGAAGAAGAAGATTTCGGTAATATCTTTACCGGGCAGGATTTCCATCATCTCTGGAATAATAACCATTATAAGGCTGCCCGGGAGTTTATCCGGAGCAGGAAAAAGCCAAACGCGGGAATAAAGAACACTTGTGTCAATTGTACTAAAATCGGGCAGATTAATGTTGAGTTGAGTTGTGATTTTTGTATAAAAAGCTAAAAATATTAATAGTTAAATAAAATTAATTTATGAGAATTATTTTAGTACAATCACCTTGCTGGGGTATTAAATGCCCGCCATACGGACTGGCTGTTTTGTCTACTTATCTAAAGAGCAAGGGGCATCAGGTGTTTATAAAAGACTTAAATATAGAATTATATGCTCAGAGAAGCAGCGAATATGCGGAAGCCTGGAATCCCGAGAATCATTCTTTTTGGGTTAATCCGTTGTTGGTTTCAAATTTTATTTTTCGCTATAATGAGGTTATAGACAGAAAAGTTACCGATATTCTAAATATCGGTGCAGAAATAATTGGTTTTTCTATACATTTTTCTTCTGAGCATATAGCTAAAGAAATAGCCAAAAGAATAAAAAAGATAGATGAAAAAAAGATTATTGTTTTTGGCGGGCCGCAAGCCAGCCGGGTCAATAGTGGTTTTCAATTATTAGAGTCAGGTTATGTGGATTTTGTGGTGCAGGGGGAAGGGGAAATAACGTTTGAAGAATTGGTTACCAAATTGGGGTTAAGCCGGCAGATAGATTTCTGCGCAGGGGTTATTTTCAAAAAAGACGGCAGAATTATTGATTGTGGCGACCGGCCGCTAATTCCGGATTTAGATGTTTTACCTCGCACGGATTTTAGTGGTCTGGATTTTGACAGCTATACCGAGCCGTTTGTTTTCCCGATGTTTATGAGCCGGGGCTGTCCGAATAGGTGTATTTTTTGCAATGAAAAGCCCTATTGGAGAAGCTACAGGTATAGAAGCGCTGAAAATATCCTTGCCGAGATAAAAGACCGTTTTCACAAAGGGGCGCGTATTGATCATATAGATTTCCATGATTCTTTGATCAATGGAAATGTGCGAATGCTGGAGAGATTATGTGATTTAATTAAGTCATCCGGCATGAAATTCAGGTGGAGCGGCCAGGCAGCAGTAACA
>JAQTQG010000015.1 GCA_028712375.1 Candidatus Omnitrophota bacterium | reverse complement strand
CCAAGTGAGCCCGAGCCCCAGCGAGGGCGAACGGGGCTCGGGAGATGTGGGAGCGCCGACAGGCGCGGTGGACTAAACCAACACCTGATCCTTAAAGAAGCTTCTAATCTCGTCGCAAAGGCGGAGCCAAATTTAACGCCCAAGCATTCGCTTGGGCGTTTTTGTTTCTGGCTATCCCGGTAAGGGTAACTTTGGAATATTGTCGCGATGTAGGTTTTGAGTACTAGGTTATCAAACCGAATTTTAGAGGAAATTATGCTTGTCTAGCTTCTTGCCGGTGCTATAATTTGATTCTAAAGGGTGTCCCTTTTGGGGAACGTCCCCGTCAAAGGACAAAGGAGGATGAATATGGAGAATACCGGCACTAACATCAGTCAGGGTTCGCAGATTCCATGGCAAGACAGGAAAAATTTAGGCACAGGCAAGGCCATTATAGATACGATTAAATATGTTTTATTTAAACCTAACGATTTCTTTAGTAATTTGACAGTTAAGGATTCTCTGGCGGAACCGTATATTTTTTATCTGATAGTTTCGCTAGCTACCGGGATAATTGGCGGTGCCATCCAGATTTTATTTAAACAGAATGAAAACCTTACGCCTTTTATGCTCGTGATTCTTATTTTAATAGGTTCATTGCTTGGAATTTTTATTACTTCGGCTGTTATTCATCTTAGTGTTATGTTAGTAGGGGGTAAGGGAGGGTTTAAGGGGACATTTAACGTATTGGCCTATAATGCCTCGAGCGCTATTTTTTCTGTTATACCTTTTATCGGCCAGGTCATAGCGGGCATCTGGGGGATAGTTATCGGTGTTAAAGGATTTAAAAAAGTGCATAATCTAAACACTTTAAGAGCGGTAATCGCATATTTTGGCATCTTTTTTATCATTGCCATTATTGCTCTTATGGCGGCAATAGCAATCCCAAACCTTATAAGGGCCAGGAGAGTAGCTAATGACGCTTCCGCAAAAGCAACAGTTAGAATGATATCTACGGCAGTGGAAACATATTCTGTAGCAAATAACGGAGGATACCCGATTAGTGAATATGACCTTAAGAAAGGCGGTTATATTTCTGAGTATTATGATAAAAACACAAAACACGGTTATTCTTATGCTATAAGGTTGGATAGTGATGGTTACGAAATAACCGCTAACCCGCAAACATGCGGGACTACAGGGACAAAGGTGTTTGTGGTATCATCGCGCGGCGATCTTACGGAAACGGATTGTAAGTAGATATGGGGGACGTCCCCGCATTCTATTCCAAGATTTAATTTGTGAGAACGTTTCCGGCTGTTTGTGGTTTTTGAATCTGCGCCAGCGCCTCTTTGATTTGGTCAATCTCTTTGCGCAGCGATTCGATATCGGAATTCATCTTCGTGAGTTGTTCTTCGAATTCTGCGAGCCTGCGCGCGGCGTATTCACCTGCTCCCTCGATTACTCTTAAATCACCTTGCCTGCTGATGTTGGTTCCTTTTGGCAGGACGACCTTGTAGCCGGGGGTGTTGGTTACATTGCGCAGTTCCATGCCTTCAGGCAGGTCTTTATCGGTTTGGATAGAGGCCGCGTTCCCATCCTCATCGGCAGAGATTATATTAAAAGATATAAAAGAACAAGCCAGTAATGCTGCGGCTGCGAAAATAAATTTTGCCATACGCCTCTCCTTTTAACTTTTTGAACAAATTATACTATTTTAATGCTTAAAGAGAAAGTTATTTATTATAATTTGGCGGCGGGGGTGGGGTAAGTTTAAAGCCACTTACGCCGCTTAAAAAAGATAAGCATGCCTATGGTAATGCAGGCCATGATTAAAAGGACGAAAGGGTAACCGAGCCGATGTTCCAGCTCCGGCATATGTTTAAAATTCATGCCATAAATACTGGCAACCAGGGTAAGGGGCATCATGATAGTAGCAATCACGGTTAGGGTTTTCATGATTTCGTTTAGCCTATTGGAAACTACTGAAACATAAGCCTCCATAGCTCCGGTAATAATGTCGCGCGAAGTTCCCACGATATCATTGATCCGTATTAAACTGTCGTATATATTCCGGAAGTAGATTGAATTTGCCGCTGTAACTTGCGGGTAATCCCCCCGTGCCAGCAGGCTGACTACGTCTGCCTGAGGGCCGATGGTGCGCCGCAGGTGGATAATTTCATTCTTTAAGTTATATATTTTTTTAAGGGTATCATTAGTGGGGTCTTTAAAAAGTTCATCGCTCATTTGGTCAACCGAATCATCGAATTTGTGGATAACCGGGAAATAGCTGTCCACCAGGCTGTCAATAATGGCATATAATAAAAAATCCGCGCCGTTTTTAATTATCGGGGAATCTTTGCGTATTCTTTCTTTATTCGTTGTTAAGGTTGAAATCGGGTCGTTATGCGAAGTAATCAGGAAGTTTTTTCCCAGGCAGAAATCCATCTCGCCCATTTTAATTTTACTTTTTTCGTCGCATTCCAGGGAGAACATAATCAGGTACAGGTAGTCTTTGAAGTTTTCAACCTTTGGCCGGGTATTGGCCATGATACAGTCTTCAATGGTGAGCGGGTGTATATTGAATACCTCGGTAAGCAGGTCGATATCATTATCGTCTATTTCCTGGATATCTATCCACAAGACACCACAGGGGTCTTTTATGGCTTCTTGTATTTGAGCGGAGCTTAACCGATCAAATTTAATCCCGGATTGAGCGCTGTAAAACAAAGTTTCGTACATCAAGCCTCCTTATGAATAATATGATGAATATTATCACGCTCAAGGTAAGATTGCAAGATACAATTATTATCTTTTTTCTGTTTGGCCAATATGAAATTCATCCGGTACGCAGAGTTAAAGCCGCAGAGTAGAATTTGCCGGACTGATTTTTTTTATGATAAGATATCTTGCAGAGGGTTTTATTTTGGATTAAAATAATAAAAAAGGAGACAAGCATGTTTAAAAAGATAGCTGTTTTTGTTTTTTCGCTGGCATTATTGTTAAATATTTACGGTTGCGTTGCTTTATTGGCAGGGGCAGCCGCCGGTACGGGGACTGCGGTTTGGCTATCCGGAAAGTTGACGCAGCAATTCAATGCTTCTTATGAACAAACCATAAGCGCTGCGGAGAGAGCCTTAAATTCACTTAATTTGGAAATGACCAGAAAAGTAAAGGAAGTCAATATCACACAGCTAAAAAGCCAATATAGCGATGGTAAAGAGATTTGGATTGATATCCGCAGAATCGCCAATAATTCCACAAAAGTGGAAATCCGCGTGGGGGTGGTTAACTCGGATAGGGTAGCTGCGGATAAGATATTAAAAGCAATACAGGGTTACCTTTAGATTTTTCTAGTAGCTATATAATTGCCTGCAAGCAGCAGGCTTGATCTTTAGTTTTTTACCCGGGGGAGCCCGCGGTGATTTTGCTTAGCGCAAAATTTTCCGAAAAGGAGGATGATTATGAAGAAGTTTATTGTTATCTTGGGGATACTTCTAATTGTCATTTTTACCGGGAGCATTCTTAAAGACCAGATAATTAAGTTTGTGATAACCACTGTAGCTACGCAAGTTACCGGCGCGCCGGTGCATATCGATGGATTTTCTTTAAGTGTTTCCAGCCAATCTGTGCGGATATCCGGTTTTAAAATATACAATCCTAAAGGATTCTCCCGGGGTATTCTTGTGGATTTGCCGAAAATAAATGTTAAGTATGACCTGGGCGCTTTACTGAAGAAGAAATTGCATTTAGTGAATGTTGCAATTGAAATAAAGGAAATCGGCCTGGAGAGAAATAAGGAAGGCAAATTGAACGTTGATGAGCTCAAGGTAGTAAAGCAGGGAGGAAAACAAGGTAGCAAGCCCGCTGAACAAATGCCTATGCAGCTTGATATGCTTTCCCTTGGTATGGGAAGAATTGTTTCCAAGGATTATAGTGCCGGCGCAGAGCCCGTTGTCAAAGTATATGACATAAATATACATAAAAGTTATAAAAACATAACTAGTGTTCAGCAGCTAGCGGCGCTTATACTGGCAGAACCAATGAAAGCGGCTGGAATACAAGGAGCGGCGATTTATGGAGTCGCGATGCTGACGGGCGTGGCAGTTTTACCGGTTGCGGTGGCTTTAACCTTTATGGGAAGAGATAGTGTTCAGCAGGAGTTTACCGTAACTTTTGACAATGTATACGAAGAAGCTTTAAAGGTTTTAAGGCGGCAGGGCAAGATTGCTAATGAAGATAAAGCGCGGGGTATTATTAACGCAGGCATAAAATCCGCTCAAGTAAATGTAAAGATTATAAAGAAAACAGTTAACAGAACCCAAGTTGTTGTTTCCGCGCGGAAATACCTGCTCCCTAAACCGGAAATAGCAGGCGGGATTCTTTATGAGATTTCTGCGAAACTGAATTAAGCCGATTATTTTATACCGGATAAAAAATTATCAAAATCTTTTCGAAGAGGAAGTTTGACTTTTTAGGTAACCGTGATAAAATAAATGGGAAATTTGGTTTAGTAAAAATATAGGGGAGGCCGTCAGGCGGCCTGAGAGTTTCGCTTAAGCAGCGGATTACCCTAATAACCTGATCTGGATAATGCCAGCGGAGGGAAAATAGTGAGAAATGATACCCTTATGCGCCCGGCGTAAGGGTTTTTTATTTACAACTCATTTTAAGGAGGATGCTATGCAATTAGATGAAATAAAAATTTCACAGGCGATTATCGAATCATACAGTAAGAAGCTGATAAGCGCATTAGATGTAGATGTGGCAATTGTGGGAGGCGGGCCTGCTGGCCTGGTGTGCGGTTATTATCTGGCAGGAGCCGGCAGAAAGGTTGTGTTGTTTGAAAGGAAGCTTTCCATCGGAGGCGGTATGTGGGGCGGCGGGGTAATGTTTAATGAGATTGTCTTTCAGGAGCCGGCTAAAAAAATACTGGATGAGTTTGAAATTACAGCCAGGCAATATGAGAAGGGTTATTATTTATCCGATTCTATTGAAACAGTGTCGACAATTTGTTCCAAGGCAGTTAAGGCGGGGCTTAAGATTTTTAATTTATTGAGCGCTGAAGATGTAATGATCCGGCGTAAAAGGGTTTGCGGGCTGGTGTTGAACTGGACTGCGGTTGAAATGGCCAATTTACATGTTGATCCTATTACGATGCGGGCAAAGTTTGTGGTGGATGCTACCGGCCATCCTGCCGAGGTAGCCAGGATCATTGAGAAAAAATCCGGGATTCGTTTGAATACAAAGACAGGCAAACTTATGGGCGAACAATCAATGTGGGCGCAGGTAGGCGAAGAGACAATTGTCAGAAATTCTAAAGAGGTGTGCCCGGGGTTTTACGTCTGCGGGATGTGCGCTAATGCGGTTATCGGCGGGCCGCGCATGGGGCCGATTTTCGGCGGCATGCTGTTATCTGGCAAAAAGGTTGCCAAGGAGCTGCTTAAAAAAGTATAGGGGGGGGAATTTAATAAATAATTTAAATAGAAGTTAAATTTTGTTTATCTTTACTTTTAAACAGAGATTATAGAGAGCCCGGCGGATTTTACCGGGCTTTTTATTTTTTTACGTTTCTTATAGGATGTGTAAATTTCTAACCTTCTGTGGTAGAATATCCTAGCATATTAAAAATTTTATTTTGTAACAAGGTGAGGGTGGAAAAAGTAATTGCTTGCGCAAAAGATGAACGAATCATTAGGGTGCAAACTTAGCAAATATGTTACCGCTTCTTTAGCGAACGAATTTCGCCGCCTGCTGCATTTTATTATTGGGGCTCTGGAAATTGTGAAAGTGCATTCTTTCGAAAAGCAGCATAACATAAAAACCGATGGGGCAACTTTTGTTGAAGATACCTTTAGTTTATATAAAGATGGAGTGATGTATCAGCCTACCCCCTACCATGTATTAGCAAAGATTATTGGTTATCTGAAACCCGGGCCGGAAGATATATTTGTGGATTTCGGGTCAGGCAAGGGCAGAGTGGTCTTCTTTACGGCCCTGCGGGAACTAAAGAAAGTTATCGGGGTAGAAATGGACAAATCGCTGGTTAATATTGCCAATAATAATCTGGCCAATTTTAAGTCCGGTAAAACTGCCATCGAATTCATTAATGAGGAAGCGGTTAATTTTAAGATTAAAGATGAAACAATTTTTTTTATGTTTAACCCTTTTGGCAGTAAAACACTGGAAAAAGTATTAGGTAATATTAAAAGATCTTTATTAGATAATCCGCGTCAGATCCGCTTAGCTTATTATGCTCCGGCGCATCGTTACCTGTTGGATAATGAAGATTGGCTTGTTTTGGAGAAAAATATAACCAATCTTCAGTGTTCGGTCTGGCGGAATAAAATTTAGGCAAAAACCGCATTGTTCCAATTAATTAAAATTAATTGATAGGCTCTAAAAGAGTAAAATGTAGTTTTTACCCGGAACATTCTCTATTCAAATTTTCCTTTCCGTTCATTTATTCCTATAATGGCATCGTTATTCTTATCGGTAATATTGTTAATTTAATTCCGGGCCGGGAGAGTTGAATTTTATGTATTGTCAAGCAGGCTGCAGAGCATTCTTTTTGAAGGGTTTATAACCTGAGGTAAACGGTATATTTTGGGAATAGAGGCGTTTGATTTATCGGCCTTCTGTGATAAGATACAACTTAGTTTAGAATAAGCAAAAAGGGGTAAAAAAGGTGAGATTTCAAAACTTTCAGGTTGGAATAGTTTTTTTGATCACGCTGTCATTTTTAAATGTTCATTTTTCTTTTGCCGAAACCGCGCAAGAATATTTGGATAATGCCAATGCTTGTTTTAAAAGAGGCGATTTGACTCAGGCGGTTTCCGATTTTAATGAAGCGATTAAAAAAAATCCCGGCCTTTCGGAGGCTTATTACAAGCGCGCCTTAGCTTATTTTCAGTTAAATAATTTTATTCAGGCGGTTTCCGATTTTACCGAGGCGGTTAAAATAGACCCTCGCCTGGCAGAGGCTTATTACAAGCGCGCTCTGGCTTATCTGCGGCTGGAAAATTCTTCTCAGGCTATTTATAATTTTAGCAAGTTCATTGCTTTGAGCTCTGATCTTGAATTAAAAGATCTAAGCCCCACTGACCTGGCAGAGGCTTATTACATGCGCGGGCTGGTTTATGCCCAGGAGAGAAATTTTAATCAAGCGATCCATGATTTTAGCAAATCTATAGCAATCAATCCTAACTCTAAGAATAACCCTCATCTTGCGCAGAGCTACTACAACCGCGGGTTGGTTTATGAAAAATTAGGCGCTTTTAGCGAAGCAATATGCGATTATTCCATGGCGATCGAAATTGACACACAGTATGCCCAGGCACATAATAATCGCGGTTTTATTTATTCCCGTCAGGGTAATTTTGCTAAAGCTCTTTTTGATTACACTAATGCTATTGAAATAGACCCCCAATATGCGCAGGCTTATAAAAACCGGGCGGTTATTTATTATGTTTTGAATGAATATAGTAAGGCTTTAGCGGATGTGAACAAAGCGGAAAAATTGGGATTAGTTTTGGAGCCGGGTTTTCTTGTAGAGATTAAGCAGGCGCTGGAAAAAGAGAAGTAGCCATATTCATAAAAGAATATGTTGTTTTGCGCTTATTCAGAAAACTCTTGTATAGTGTAGTGCAGGAGTTATAATTAAATAAAAGTCTTGCATAGAGGGTATTTAAAATCTGGAGTACGTTTACAGGCAGGGCAGGCATATCTTTTGATGAGAATGAACAGGGGGGTGTAATGGATAAAAAAAAGATATTAGTGATTGATGATGAAGCCGACCTTACAAGATTAATAAAATTAAACCTGGAAGGTACCGGCAAATATACTGTTAGAACGGAAAATAGCGGGTCACATGGGCTGGTTGCCGCTAGAGAGTTTAACCCGAACCTGATTTTTTTGGATATTATGATGCCGGATGTTGATGGTGGCGATCTTTGTTATCAATTAGAAAATGATGCTAAGACTAAAGGTATCCCGATAGTGTTTTTAACCGGAGTTGCCAAGCAGTCCGAGATTGAGGAAGGCATGGGTACCATCGGAGGGCATCCTTTTATTGCTAAGCCGGTAAGTTTAAGGGCTTTGATTGATTGTATTGAAAAAACAAGTAAGGCATAGTTTAAGCATGGGCAGTTGCATAAATTTTGTACCAGTTCAATTGTATTATTCAGAGGCTGATTAAGAAGGAGGTCTGTGATGGATTTTAGTAAGCCCGGTCCGAATAAAAGAGTGTGTGCGTTCTTTATTGATTCCATAATCGCCCAGTTTATTGCTATATTTATTTCTGTTTTACTGGGGAAGAACTTTACTTGGGCTATTTGGATTATTGTGATTCTTTTTAAAGATTGTTTTAACGGGCAAAGTGCGGGCAAATATTTAGTGGGAATTCAGGTTATTGGTGAAGACGGCCTCCCGGCGAAATCAGCTAAAACGATTATTAGGAATATTTTAATGGTCATTCCGGTTTTGCCGCTTATTGAATACATTGTAATGCTCAAGGATAAGGTAGAGGCAAAAAGATTCGGCGATAGAATAGCTAAAACGAAAGTAAATGATTTAAAGCCGCAGGCAAAAGACAGCACTTTTTTATGGATATCCATCGCGCTTTTAGTTGCGGTAATAGTTTTAAAGATAGCTATTGGTTTTATGGCTATTTCTGCCGCCGAGCGCTCTGGATTGCTCAAGCGGTAGTAACTTTTTATAGGGGCCCCCGGAGCTTGTTCCCCGTAACCCGCTGTAACGGTTATTGTTTCAGCGGGTTATTTTTGTAGAGTGTATTTTTCTTAAGAAAAATACACGGTAATTAATCTGGAAAATATGGTATTCACCGTTAAGAAAAAACTTAGCATTATTCTTATTGCTGCTTTACTGTCCGGCGGTCTCTATTGCGTTTTGCGGTATCATTTTTATTTTCAGGCTGCTAAGAGGCAACAGGTTGCCCTGGCGGCTAAAAAAGCTGCTTGGCAGAGGCTCCAGCAGAGATTATCCGGACAAATAAGGAAATTTAAAGGTGAAGTAGGCATTGTTGTTAAGGATTTGCGGACCGGTTGGGAGATTGCTTATAATAAAGACAGGTTATTTCCTTCCGCAAGCCTGGTAAAGATGCCGATTATGGCAGCTTGTTTTATTGCTTCTGAGGAAGGCAGGATTAATCTTAATCAGGAGATTATTTTAAAAAATAGCGATAAATTTTCCGGTTCAGGCACTTTAAAAGAGATGCGGCCGGGAGTAGCTTTTACGATAGAAGAATTAACCGGTTTAATGATTTATGACAGCGATAATACTGCAGCCAACATGCTTACCAGTATGTTGGGGGTGGATTATTTAAATAATGTTTTTAATTCTCTGGGATTAAGAAATACTAATCTTTCCAGAAGGATCGCCGATTTTTATTCAAGAGACCGGGGGATCGAGAATTATACTACTGCGCAGGATATGGCTTTATTGTTGGAGCATATTTACCGCAGGAGCCTGGTGAATAGAAAGCTTTCGGAAAAATGCCTGAAAATCTTAAAATTACAGCGTGTAAATGATCGTCTTCCGAAATATCTGCCGGTAGATGTTAGCGTCGCCCATAAGACGGGTTTAGAGCGCACTGTTTGCCATGATGCGGGGATTATGTTTAGTTGTAAAGGGGATTTTCTGATTTGCGTGTTAACCCAGCATGCAAATTCAACTGCTGCTGCCTCTAAAAAATTTATTGCCAGGGCTGCATTGCAAACCTATCTTTATTCCGAAGAATTGCTATAGGCGGTTTTCTATAAAAGCGAACTGTTGGAATTTTTTAGTAAAGTTGCGCGATTAAAGGCGGGGCATGAGTTTATCAAAGATAAAACGTAAACTGCGGCAATTTAGCAGTAAACAACAAGCTAAGATTCTGCAAAGGTTTTTTAAAACCGGACGTGGAGAATATGCCCAGGGGGATATTTTTATCGGGGTACGTGTACCGGTTTTGAGGAAACTGGCAAAGTGCCATCAAAACCTGGCTTTTAATGAAACCCTGAAGTTGTTGAGATCTCCCGTTCATGAAGAAAGATTGTTGGCCCTGCTTATTCTTATCTTGAAGTATCGTAATGCAGGTTTGCCCCAGAAAGAAAAAATATTTAACGCTTATTTGAAGTATTCCCGCTACATTAATAATTGGGATTTGGTGGACGTTACGGCAAAACATATCGTGGGCAATTTTCTGGCGGATAAAGACAGAAAAGTTATTTATGAATTAGCCGGTTCGGATTTGCTGTGGGAAAGAAGGATCGCCATTGTTGCAACAGCTTATTTTATCGGAAATAATGATTTTAAGGATACTTTAAAAATAGCGGAAATATTAATCTGCGACCCTCATGATTTAATCCATAAAGCAGTGGGGTGGATGTTGCGCGAAGTGGGCAAAAAAGACATAATTTCTGAGGAGAAGTTTTTAAATAAATATTGTTCTGTTATGCCCAGGACAATGTTACGCTATGCGATTGAGCGTTTTACGCAGCCTAAACGGCAGAAGTATTTACAGGGGAAAAGCTGTTAGCAATTCCTAAATTCCGGTAAAAAAAGTTTTTAATTTTAAGCCGCCCTTCGTAAGATAAACTGCTTGCGAGGGGTTTTTATTTGCAGTAAAATACATTATGCGTTACACGATATCCTATACGGATTTTATAGGTTTATTAATGGTAATCACAGAGGGGGAAATGAATGCCGGTGATTTTATCGCGATGGCCGAAAACCTCTTGCGCCATCCTCGCTGCCTGCCGGATGTGAGCGTGATTTTTGATCACACTGCTTTAGAATTTCACAATGTGCCGTTAGAAGATTTACAGAAAATAAGGGCATTTCATCTGGATAATGAAGAAAGAATCGGGAGCGGTAAGTCCGCTATTGTGGTTAAGGCCGGCTCATCTGGAGAATGGCATAAACTTTGGAGCCAGGGAGAGAAAATCAAAACAAAAAATAGAGTGCAGGTATTTGAAAATTGTTCTGATGCCGTCGATTGGTTAAAAGGGGATAAATAGAAATTTTAATTTTATTATAAAATAGCGAATTTAGTGCCTATGCCATTTGGCTAAAAAGGAGGGTTGCGTGTCGATTATAAAAGAATTTGAAGAGTTTGTGGTAAAAGGCAATGCCATAGATATGGCCGTCGGCATTGTTTTTGGCGCGGCATTTAGCAAGATTATTACTTCGCTGGTTAATGACCTAATGATGCCGCCGATCGGTGTGCTTTTAGGAGGCGTGGATTTTAAAAACTTAAAAATAGTCCTTAAGCCTGCGGCTATTGATGCGCCGGCAGTCACTTTAAATTATGGGCAGTTTATTAATACGACAATTGATTTTTTAATCGTGGCGTTTTGTATTTTTATCGCAGTAAAAGGGATTAATCATTTAAGAAAAAGATAAATGAGTGTTTTATTTTTCAGGAGAGGGCAAATTATTGGTAAAATCAATAGACAAATACCGGGTTATTGGTAGAATAAGAATAGTTGTTAGTATATGATTATGATAAAGATATCTATTAATATAAATATTTTTTTATGTCCCTTCTTACGATAATTTATATTGTAACGCCGATTGCCAGCATTTTGATTGCATTGTTATTGATTCATTGGGCAAGATTATCTGAAGAAGCCAGGATAAGAGAAGAAGACGCCCGCAGGAGAGGGCTTGGAACGGCTGCCGGATTTGCCGGGGATGAAACAATCAAACGCGTTGTTTTAAAAGAGTTGAGTTCGGTTTTGGACCCCAAGCAGAATTCCCAGGAAGTTGCCAGGATTGTTTCCGATATCTTCGGGCAGGAACTGAATAAAAGGATAGAGCAAAATACCAAAGAAATCAGCAAGAAGTATGAGAGCATTATTGAAAAAAGCACCAAGAATGAAGAAATAGTTTGGGATAAATATAACCGGACTCTCTCCGAAAAGAAGCAGACAGACGCGGTTATCCGTAGTGTCGCAGAGGGGCTTTT
Organism: Candidatus Omnitrophota bacterium; assembly: GCA_028712375.1. Lineage (GTDB taxonomy): Bacteria > Omnitrophota > Gorgyraeia > Gygaellales > Profunditerraquicolaceae > UBA6249. The sequence goes on along the minus strand of JAQTQG010000015.1, from coordinate 21,772 downwards.
AGTAGTTGACGCCCAGGGGAAAGTGGTGATGATGAACCCCGCGGCTGAAAGGCTCCTGGGGGTAGCCAGAAAAGATAAGATCGGTAAAACCATAGATGACAGCCTTAAAGATGAGCAGTTGATTTCTTTGGTTAAGGATTCAAAAGACAAAGCTGGTAAGGAGATTGAATTATTCAGCCAGAACCATGAAACAAGCAAGACCATCCGGGCCAGCAGCGCAGTCATAGAGAATGAAAATGGCCAGACTGTGGGCATGGTTTCGGTGCTAAGTGATATTACTAAACAGAAAGAGATTGACCGGTTAAAATCAAGCTTCGTGGCGAACGTAACTCATGAACTGCGAACACCTTTGGTTTCTGTTGATAAGGCGATAACTTTCTTATTGAGTAATGCCGCAGGGCCGTTATCAGATAACCAGCAGCAGTTTCTTTCGATTGCCTCCAGGAATTGCAAGCGGTTGAGCCTTTTGATCAATGACCTGTTGGATCTTTCCAAGCTTGAAGCAGGCAAGATGAGTATTAATCTTACTGCTGCCGAGATCGATAAAGTGATCGGCGAATCGGTTGAAGGATTGAATGCCTGGGCAAACGCTAAATCCGTTACGATTGTAAACAAAGCCGCGGCAGGTTTACCGCAAGTCAAAATAGACCCGGATAAAATAATTCAGGTTTTAAATAACCTGATTGGTAATGCGATTAAGTTTACTCCGCAGAATGGCACAATTACGGTTGGAACTAAATTGTTCAATGACCGGGAGATTATGGTTACTGTTGAAGATACCGGAATCGGAATTTCGCAGGATGAGCTGCTAAAAGTTTTTGATAAATTTTATCAGACAGGTGAAAGAGTAGCCACAGATGTTAGCGGTACAGGCATCGGCTTATCTATTGCCCGTGAAATTGTGCAATTGCATGGGGGGAAAATTTGGGTAGAAAGCCAGAATGGCCAAGGGGCAAAATTTAGTTTTACTATTCCCCTGAATTAGTTAGAATAATTAATAAGGAGGTTGATCCATGAATGGTACAAGTATTAGAGTGTTGGTAGTTGATGATGAAGCAGACTTTAGAAATCTTATGACATTTTGGCTTGAGTCCAAAGGCTATAAAGTAATTACTGCTTCAGATGGCAAAGCGGCTATTGAGTTGGTCAGGCAAAAACAAGCGGATATTGTTTTTATGGACTTAAGAATGCCGATTATGGACGGAGTTGACGCGTTGAAAAACATCAGGACTTTTGATGCCAATACTCCGATAATCATTATTAGTTCATATATCGCCGACCCAAAGATACAGGAAGCCCGGTCTCATGGTATGTCGGGAGTGTTTTATAAAGGGGCAGATTTTGATGCCAGCCTGCCTTTATTGGAAGCGGTATTAAGGACTCATAGAAATCTTAAAAAATAAATATTTTTCGAATTTATAAATAAATCTGCACGGGTCAGGTCTCTTCCAATAAAAGCTTGTTTTATTCCTTTTTTTGTCAGCAAAAGAAGATATGAGAGGGTATGTTCGTAATAAGCTAAGTTCTTCGGACTTTTTAAGTTAGGAACAGTTTAGCGGGTAAGTTCGATTTACTAATTTATCTTGACTAAAGAAGAATTTCTTGGTAGATATATAGTATATATCATAGTTATGGTATCTCATAATAAGGGCACTCAATGCTTTATAATCAAGCTGCAGACAACAATATGATTACCGCTAAAGAAATTATGAGAGAGTTTGAGGTCTCTTACCAGATTGTAAATCATTATACTAATTTTGGGTTATTGCCCGTAGTAATTAAAAAGGCCAATATAAGATATTATGACCGGGATACGGTTAAAGGCCGGTTAAAGAAAATAAGAGAGTTAATGCAGCAAGGGTATTCGTTGAGTTTGATCCGTAAAAAACTGGTGGAGGAAATTGATGTCGAAAATTTTACGAATTCCTCTGAAAACATTGCAAAGCGGAACCCGCAAATTACAAAATGAGCCTGATTTCTTAAATGAGATCAGGTTTAATTTTTATATAGATTAAGCAGGCTAAATTAGGATTAAAACATGAGCTATTTCAAGGTCTTAGGATTTGAAAAGGAGCCTTTCTCTACCAGCCCTGATCCGGACTTTTTTTATTTATCCAAAGAGCATGAATCGGCTTTGGCTAATATTCTAATTGAGCTCAGGCTTAAAAGAGGGCTTTCGGTTATCCTGGGGGATGTGGGTACAGGAAAGACCACTCTTTCCAGAAAATTAATTCAAGAATTAAAAGACCGGCCGGATTTTGTTTTTCATATAATCCTGGATCCTTCTTTCGAAAGCGAAGAATCGTTTCTTGTTTCTTTAGCCAAGAACTTTGAGATTACAATCGGCAATGATACTCCTGTGGGGATTGTCGCATTGCGGGAAGGCCTGGAAAGATTTTTGTTTCAAAAAGGGGTTACCGAAAATAAAACAGTTACCTTGATTATTGATGAAGCGCAGAAATTAAATGAATCATCTTTAGAGGTTTTACGCGTACTGTTAAATTATGAGACTAATGAATTCAAGCTTATTCAACTGGTGCTTTTGGGGCAGTTGGAGCTGCATGCTAAAATAACGGATATCTCTAATTTTTTTGACCGGATCAGTTTTAAGTACACCTTAAACCCCCTGGACATCGAAGAAACCAGGGAGATGATTGAATTCCGGGTGAAGCAGGCGGGTTACTCTGCCGGCATGCATTTATTTCTGGATGATGCGATTAAAGAAATACATCAATATACCAGAGGCTACCCCAGAAGGATAACGATGCTTTGCCATCGCGCTTTAAAAAATTTAGTATTAAAAAATAAATTTGTTATTGACGCATTTTTAATCCAGGAAATAATTAATGAGGATATAGAATCCGGATGGCACAGGAAAGATCTCTCACTCCAGAAAAACAGCTTTTAAAGATTATTGAGACCTCCAAAATGAATTCAACGGGAGTGCATACTCAATCATCCCGGCGCCACGGAATGAGCTGGTTGAGTTTCGGGGCCTGGCTGGGAAGGATTTCATTTTTCCGGGTAAGGCTTGAAAAATGGTCTCAGGGTTTCAGCCTGGAACAGCTGGATGTAAAAGCTGTGAATCGTATTTTAGGATTATTGGTAGCACTGCTGTTAACGTATTTTTCGGCCAACTTTATTGTCTCCTTGTTTAATATAAATAAAACGCCAAGTTTAGAATCAAATAATACTCTGGCGGCTAAAATGGAAACAAGTTTTCCTGAGCCCGTAGGATTAAAGAAGGCCGCTTCTTATTATTTAGAAAAGGTCAGAGAGAGGGATATTTTTACCATGGGGGCGAAGAAAGCCGCCGCCGCAAGCACCGCTCCTTCTTCAAAGAATCTGGAGTTGGCGGCAAGCCTGAAATTAGTCGGTATTTCCTGGTCTAATGACCCGGATGCAATGGTGGAAGACACCAAGGCGCTTAAAACATTTTTTGTAAAAAGAGGAGATATGGTCGGGGATGCGAGGGTGCAGGCAATCTTTAAGGATAAGATCATATTAAGCTTAGATAACGAGGAGTTTGAGCTCAAGTGAAAATTATGCAAAGAATATTTATTTTAATTATCCTGGGCGGCACTTTCTTTCTTTATAAAGCCCAAGCAGAAGACCGCCCGGTGGCTTTAGCCCAAGGGTCTGTTTCTTCGCCTGTTGTTTCGCAACAGGCAGTCTCGGCACCTTTGGTGCCGGCTCAAGCAGCTGCCGCCGCAACAATGCCGGCAGCAACGCCTCAACAGGCGCCTGCGAAACCGCAGGTTAAGGAGGTAGTTGAACCTGTAGCTGTTGGGATGTCCGGAAGGATTTCTTTGGATTTGCGTAACATTGAAGTTACGGATGCCTTAAAATTCTTATCGCTAAAAACAGGAATTAATATGATTTCCACAAAAGATGTTTCCGGCAGGGTTACTTTAATGGTGTTGGATGTCCCGGCTAAAGATGTGTTTGATATTATGCTGCGTTCAAACGGCCTGGCGTATACAAAAGAAGGCGAGATTTACAATGTGATGACCGGGGATGAATATAAAACTCTTTTTGGCAAGAGATTCGCGGATATCCGTGAAGTTAAAGTTTTTAGGATTAAATATGCTATTCCTGAACAGGTGTTTACGCTGCTGGATGCTTTAAAGAGTGAAATTGGCAGGGTTTTGGTGGAACCTGATTCCGGCACCGCTTTAATTATGGATACCCCGGATAAAATCGCAGAGATCGAGAAAGCATTATCCACCCTTGAACAAAGAAACCTGGTGAGAGTTTTTCAGTTAAAATACGCGAAAGCCAAGGATGTGGAAGAGCACCTGAAATCCCAGTTGGATTTAAAGAAAGTCGGTACGATTAAAGCAGATGAGCGTTCTAATCAGGTAATTATCCAGACCTTGCCTGAAAGAATGGTAAATATCGAAAAAATGATTGCCAGCCTTGACCAGAAAACAAAACAGGTATTAATTGACAGTACGATCATTAAAGTTAAGTTATCCGACCAATTGGAGACCGGGGCGGAATGGGAAGGTTTGCTGGGAGCAGCCAGCAAATACGGAATGACTTATTTGGGAGCTAACCCTTTTAGTGTGATAAGGCCTACAGATATGGATACTACCAACACATATCAGTCCAGGTATGATTATTTAGTAAATACGATGAATAACCAGATTGGTTCATACGCTTCTACCAGCAATACTGCCAGCTCCGCATCCTCTACCTCCAAAACCGGCCCGGGAATATTGAATCTGGGTATAATATCCGACGATAAGGATGTTAATGTTGTGCTCAAGTATGTTCAGACTTTAGGCAATACGCAGATTCTTTCTAATCCGAAGATCTCTATCGTGAATAATCAGGAAGCTAAAATCCATGTGGGTGAACGCCAGGCTTACGTTACTTCGACTACGACTACCGGACAAAGTACTTCCACGGTTTCAGAAGAGGTAACCTTTGTGGACGTGGGTATCCAGTTGTCTGTGACTCCAACGATAAATGACGACGGGTATGTGACAATGAAAATAAAGCCCGAGATTTCCAGCGTAGTTTCTTTTCTGGATACTCCCAGCGGAAACAAAATTCCCATTATTGATACTTCTATGTCAGAAACTACCGTAATGGTTAAAGATGGCTCGACCATTATCATCGGAGGGCTGCGCCGGGAAGATAAAACTTCAGCTTCCGAAGAATTTCCGCTCCTCAGCAAAATTCCTATATTAAGTTTTTTCTTTAAAAACAAGACAAATAAGGTTGAAAAAACAGAGCTTTTAGTAATGATCACGCCGCATATTACAGCCGGGGATGTATTGACTACCGGAGACAGGCGCGAGCCGAGGTTTATGGATGAGCCCAATAAAGAGTATGGAGTTTACGCGCCTTTTACGGAAAAGCCGGATTTTAAAGATGCGCCTGCCCGGGAGAAAAAGGTAGAGCCTAAAGGCGCCCCGGAAGAGGAAATTAAATCTTATCGTGAATATCCCGTCTTTAAACAAGAAGAAGAATATAAGCCTACGCTTAAAGGAGACGCAAGTAATGAGTAAACTAAAATTAAAGACAATCATTGTGGGTGTAGTGATTTTCACTGTCTGTGTCGGCTTTCTATTTCTTGTTAATAAATCGAAGAATTTAAATAGGAAATTACAAAATTTATCTAAACAGCTGGAGGATATTAATCCGGGTTATCAAAAATTGAGCCAGGAAGCTGTTGCTTTAAAAAATGAAAATGCCCAGCTGCTTAAGGACAATGAAGCGGTTAAGGCTGACCGGGAGAATCTTATGGTACAAATCAAAACTCTTCTGCCGGAGAGGACTAAAGTTGCTGAGTTGGGGTCGGCTTTAGAGAGGGCCAGCAGTGAATTAGCTTTATTAACTAAAGAAAAAAAGGAATTGCAGGATAATACCCTTAACCAAAAAAATGAGATTAGCCGGCTGCTGTTGGCTCAAAAAGATTTGATTGCAAAATGGAATACGCTTAAAGTATCCTGCGATAAGGCAGAAACTACCGTTAAGATTAAGGATTTAAATAAAAGGTTTGGAGATTTACAAAAAGAAAAAAATGCTATACAGAATAGCGCCAAGCGCAAGGAAAGCGAATTCGACCAGGCCAAGCAGCAGAAAACCAAATTAGAGCTGGAGAATGCCGCATTGAAATTACAAATAAAGGATCTTAAACAAAGTTTAGCTGAAGCAGTAAAGAAAAATAAAATGATGTGGGAAGAGGTGCAAAATGTGCCTAAGAAAATTGCGGAACTTGCCCGTCAGAATAAGTTATTAATATCGGAAACTGCGCAGATGCATTATAACCTGGGGATTTTTTATTCTAAAAATAAGCAGTATGACCGCGCAGCGATAGAATTTGAAAAAGTAGTGGAGATTGATCCTAACCACGCTTATGCGCATTTTAATTTAGGGTATATTTATGCGGAATACCTGGTTAACCGCCAGAAGGCCAGCAAGCATTTTAGGTACTATTTAAGTTTGGCCAAAGGCGACGATAAGGATATAGACTGGGTAAAGAAATATTTACTTACCTGGGAAGCCTATGATGGTAAGCAGAGGGTGCAATAAATACAAAGGTGGAGTGGCGGGGTTGTAAATAATAATACAGGCAGCACGGTAAATCTGGTCGATAACAAATGGAGGGTAAAATGAAGAAACTGTTTTTGGTGCTATTGGCTTTAGGGTTTTTAGCGATGAATTCAAGTTCTGTTTTTGCGGAATGGTTTGCTAAAGAAGAAGCGGGGAAAACAGCCGCTCCGGTTACTACTGTTGTTACGAAAAAACAAACCGGTAAAACGCAGGATATGATCGCTAAGAAAAAAATAGAACTTAATGGTACGCAGTGGAACATTGAGGTTAAAGCAATGTCCGGTAAAGGCAAGATGGAAAAAGATACGATAGCCTTTATGGATGGCAAAGTGAGTTCTAAGAATATGGGGGCCAGGGGGTTTGAGGCCACTAATTTTTCCATGCGCTTATTAGAAGATGGCGAAACGTATACCTGGGAAACGATGCAGGTTTCGGAGAAAGATGGCGCGGCTTTCTGGCGCGGCGATATAGGCGGCGATGGAATAATGCGGGGAGTTTTAAGCATACGGGATAAGAAAAATAAAGTTTCAGATTTTAATTTTTATAGTTTGGAATCAAATAAGGTTGCGGTAGCGCCTGCTCCGGCTCCAGTAGTAGAATCTGCTCCGGCTTCAGTAGAGTCTGCTGCGGCAGTAGCGGAAGAGCCGTCTTCTATTCCGGTTAGCCAGTAAAATTATTAAGAGTAAGGTAGCCTGTAAATAATTTTATTAATTTTTTAGGGAACCTTGAAATGAACAAAAAAAATATATTTTTCATCAGGTTGGCATCCGCCTTTTTTGCTGTTGTTTTAGCATTGGTTTTAGGCCGTTCTGCTTTATGTTCTGATGCCCAGCTTAAATTCAGCCTGATATTAGATAAGTCGGAGTATTCTCTCCGTGAGCCGATCAATATTGTCTTTAGTTTAAAAAATACAGGGGCAGGTCCGGTGATCGTGAACCAGAGATTTTACGTCAGCTCCCAAAATGCTTCTAAGGATCAAAAAGAAGTTTATTTTGATCTGATTTCTCCTTCCGGCGTAAAGTTATCCTGCCAGCATTTTTATGAAACCGGTTATCCGAAGACAGATTATTTTAAATTGTTGGCACCCGGGGAAGAAGTAAAATCTGATTATCCCAGGAATCTGAATGGGTATTTTGATTTAACTGAACCGGGAACTTATACGGTGGCAGCGGTTTATCGGAATGTTTTTGGCGCAGAGATAGGTTTGGATGTTTTTGCCGAACAATTAATATCTGAGCCGGTTAAATTTACCATTGTGAATAATAAAAAATAAGATGAATACTATTAAAAAAACCTGTAAATATTTAAATTTGCGTTTAATAATTTTATCCGTTATTTTTATAATTTCCCTGATGGTTTCTGCTGCCCAAGCCTATAAATTTGAGGATATTATTAAGTTTGAAACGGTGGGGGAGGCATTTGGCAAGCCGGTCAGCCGCGCAACTTTCCTTAATTATTATAAAACGGCGATGCTTTTTACGCGTTCAGGGTCGCAAGTTGAACGTACAGATGAAGATGCGCGCCAGGAAGCCTGGCAGAATTTAGTTTTTATTAAAGAAGCCAGGGATAGCGGCATACTTATACCTAGGGAAGATGTTTTGTCAGAAGTTAAACGCCTGCTGGCGGAAAAAAGTGTTGAATATGGCACAGAGAAGTACCAGGTTTGGGTGCGCACAAACTTTAACGAAGACCCGGAGACTTTTGAAAAGCGCATTGAAGAATTATTAATGGTCAATAAGCTGCTTAAGATTAAACTTGACCCGGAAGTTAAGGTTACAGAAAAAGAAATGAAAGATAAGTTTCTTAATGGCTATAATTCTTTTGAAAGTGAATATATTCTATTTGGCAAAGACAAGCAGAAAGAAGCGCAGGATTTCGCGCGGCAGGTAAAAAAGAATCCGAAGTTGTGGTTTGATACTTATAATCAAAAGAAACCGCAAGGCCAGAAAGGCGCTTCCTGGATTAATATTATGTCGCTGGAGGCTTTAATTGACCTGTGGATGATCCCCCGGGAGGATGCTTACCGTATTTTGAATTCCAAGCCCGGGGATTTTATCGCGGCCAAGAATTATTATGGGGATGTCGTTTTCCGCCTGCTTTATGCGCGGAAAGCGAATTTAAAAGAATATGACGCGGCTAAGCAGGAATACTATCGCAAGATGTTGACTGTCGGCCGCAAGCGTAAAATTGCCCAGGAGTTTTTAGATGATCTTTTTAAGCGGGCGAACTTAAAAGATTTCGTTAAAGATAAAGAAGACGCGGAAAAGTTAGCGGAAATGAAGAAAAAATCCGAGGTTGTTATTGTGACTAATCAGGGGCAGATTAAGGTTAAGCTGTTTCCTGAGATAGCGCCATTGGCTTGTGAAAATTTTATCGGATTAGTGGAAAAAGGTTATTATAACGGAGTTACTTTTCACCGGGTGATTAAGGATTTTATGATTCAGGGTGGAGATCCTACAGCCACCGGAGCCAGCGGTGAGTCAATCTGGAAAAAACCTTTTGGTGATGAGATAAGCGAAAAAGTTAAATTTGATAAACCCGGGGTCCTGGCTATGGCTAATTCCGGGCCGGATAGCAATGGCAGCCAGTTTTTTATCACGGTTAAACCGGCTCCCGGGCTTGATGGCAGGCATACTATTTTCGGAGAGGTTATCTCCGGCATGGAGGTGGTGAATAAAATCAATTCCGTGGCTACCAGCAAGGAAGATAAGCCTGTGAAAGAACAGAAAATAATTAAGGCTAATATTAAAATTTAGTATAATTTGAACCGGCTTTTTATTTGGATAGAAAGATAAAGGGTAATTTTTAGTTTTAAGATTAATAAAGTTGGTAAAATACTTTAAAATATGTTATATTTCTATCAGATAAAGAAAAGAATTCGAAGGGCAAACCTCGAGCAATCGGGGGACGCAAAGCCGTGCATCCTGGGATTAAGGATTGGCAGGTTGCTAGAAATAATGAGTTCAAGCAGCTAACTAATACCAGCCAAGGAATATGGCTGGTTTTTTTTGTGAAATTGGAAAAAGTGTCAGGCACAAATTAAAAGTGCCAGGTAAAAAGGTAAAATAAATGCCAAGGCCGCCGAGAATTCTATTAGAAGATGCCCTATATTACATAACCAGCCGCTGTATTTATAATCAGGATATATTTAAAGAAGAATCAGATTACAACGCGTATTTTGAATTACTAAAAAAATACAAAGAACAATATAAATTCAAATTATATGCTTATGTGCTTCTTCCCAGCCATTTTCATTTATTGCTGGAACTGCCGGGTCAAAGTGAAGAAGGTTCTAAAGGTGGTATTTCAGAGATTATGCATGGGCTTAATTCTTCTTATACTAAATATTTTAATGGGAAATACGGTAGGAAAGGCCACCTTTTCCGGGATAGGTTTAAAACCGCTTTAATTGAAAAGGACCCTTATCTTTTAAAACTTACCGCTTACATTCATTTGAACCCGCAAAAAACTAATCTGGTTCTTTCCGCTAAAGACTATCCTTATAGCAGTTATAGGCTCTACATAAACAAAGAAATGCCTTTACAGCAATTTCTGCGGGAAGAGAAAAATATTGTTTTAGGATTGTTGGGGCAAAAATCCTATGAACAGTTTATGCAGGAGCTAATTAAGGAAGGGGATTTGGGTTTACATAATGATTTGCAGAAAAAAGGAGTATTGGGCGGGGTGGAATTCCGAAACCGCATTAAGGCTGAATTTGCCAATAAAGAAGGGCGTAAGGAAGAAAAGGCAGAAGAAGAAAACGAGGGGCCGGTAAAGAGGCCGGGTTTAAAAGTTGGTAATACGGTTTTGGTGGTAGCACTGGTTGGGTTGGGGTTAACCCTAGTGGCCAAAGTTGCCCTTAGAGCAAATAAGGCAGTTGTTCTGAAAGAAAGGCCAAAGGTCGTAGTGAGAGAAAATAAGCCGGCTTTTTTTAATCAGGATGTAGTTGCGGTTGCTAAAAAAACAGAAGCAACTGTTTTGCCGGCCACTCGTTCTGCGCCAAAAATACAGGATGTTTTAGAAGGCACTACCTGGCAGATTAACCTTACGCCGGCTTCCGGAGGCGCGCAGGAAACCGACACCTTAACTTTTTCACAGAAAAAATTCACCTCCGCAAAATTAAGTACTAAAAAATTTACCTCCTCCAATTATTCTTTAAGAAACGCAGAGCACGGAAAAATTATCTGGGAAACCATGCAGGCTTCTGCCGAAGGAATCGCGTTATGGCGGGCAGATATCAGCCAGGATGGCAGGATGAAGGGGGTTTTAAGTTTGCGCAAAGAAGGCTTGGCGGTGCAGGATTTTACATTTAACGGCCAGTATTGGAGGGAACAATAATGGCGGGCTTAAGAATAATGAAACTTGGGTTGGTTCTGTTTTTAGTTTTAGGTGTAAAAGGCGCCGGGATAGCGGTAGAAGTTCCCGAGCTTAATAAGCCTAAAAAAGTAACCCAGGAGAAAATTGTAGAAGGTAATGTAGTAGCGATCAGCCCCAATTTTATTGCTATTAATTACGGTTTGGATAAAAAAACTTCTTATGAAATGGCTTTGGCGATTGATAAAGATACCAAAGTAGAGCGTAAAAAAAGCTTGAAGGAAATTCTTCCTCAAGAGGGAGTTTGGGTAAAATATGCAGAAATAACCGAAGTTTTTCAGGATACGGTGGGAGCTGAGAAGAAAAATAAGGCCAGGGTTTTGGCTAGAGTGGCCAAAGTGGTCAGGTTCATGAACCCTGCGCCGAAAGAGCAGCAATTTTTTGACGAGATGGCGACGGTTGAGGCTGCAGCAGTTAAGCTGATAGAAAAAGAGGTTAAAAAATAAATGTGGTTTAATTTTATTAAAAATTTTAGAAAAATTCATTTAGTTTTAGCCTTGGTGTCTATTCTTTTTTTAGTTAGCCAAGCGCAGGCGGCTCAAGTTAAAAGGTCGCAAATCGGTTCAGTTTATTTCGACACAGACGATATTTCGCAGGTAGTCGATATCCAATCGGTTAATCAATCTAAAACAATGGTATTGCTTTATCCGAGCCCGGCGGCGAACACCAGTAATTATGTTGGCAATGTGTTGTTCACTGCAGTTTTTGAATCCGATAGCAAGTTAATCATTTCCCGTGATTATGCCAATGTTGCCAGTAATGTAACTTACGTGGTTGTGGAGTTTGCTTCAGGAGTAAATGTCCAGCGCGGGATAAGTGCTTTTTCCCCGGGCGCGGTTACCAATCCGGCGTATACCCAAAAAACCATTACACTTACTTCGGATATGGCAGATGATTATCAGGCGTTTGCGATTGTTCAGGCCCGGGCGAATTTTGCCAGGAATGATTGCGACCAGATTGCCCAAATCAGCGCTGACATTCCGAATAAAAGTACGCTGCATCTTCAGCGTGATTCTACGCAGTATGGCACCACGGTTTACGCCAGGACAGTAAATGTAGTGTGGCAGGTAGTGGAATTTACGGATGGAGCGGTGGTGACCGCCGGAGAAACGGTTTTTGCGGCGACCGATACTACGAAAACAGAAAATATAAATCCTGGCCATGCTGATCCCGATATTACTAATTTAGACCATGCATTTTTGATTTTTAGCTATAGGTCAAAGGTAGGTGTTGCCGGTAGAGAGGCCTATGATGCTGTGCGGGGGAAGATTCTTAATGCTTCTCAAGTAAAATTCGACCGCGCAGCAGCTGTTGCCAACTCTGATATTGTTATAGAATGGTTTGTGGTGGAAATGACCGATCAGGGCACCAGCGTGCGTTCAACAAATGATATTGCCATCGCTACCGGTTCGGCCGGCCCGGCAGATCCGACATTGAACCCGGCAGTTGACCCTTTGCGTATGTTCCCGCTTATCGGGGCATCCGGCCCGACAGATACGACTCTTTCTACATATGATGATGAGATACGCTTTGCTCCGAATTTTGCCAGCTTAAGCGTAAAGGGAGTTTGTTATGATGCATCTACTACTCCTAAATCGGTATGGGTAACCAACTATGCCGCTAATACTATTACTAAATATAATTCGGCTACCGGGGCCAAGATTGGCTCTTATAATACCGGTACCGGCCCGATTGCCGTATGTTCAGGAGGCGGTTATATCTGGGTTGCCAATTATTCTGCTAACACTGTTACTTGTTTAAATGCTTCAACCGGGGCATTTGTGCGTACCTATAATGTGGGACAACAGCCCAGGGATATTGCCTGGGATCCCAGTACTAATTGCGCCTGGACAGCAAATTACTACACTGGAGCTACTCCTTATCCGGTTACCTCAAAGTTAATGAGCGCTAGTCCGTATACTGTAACCAACTATAATGGGTCGCAAGGTAGGGGTACCGGAATATGTTATGACCCTACGCCAAGTGACGCTACAGACTATATGTGGGTGATTACTGAATTGGATGATAATATTTATAGATTCCGCTGTTCGGACGGCAATCGTTCATTAAACCCGGATTTTGGCTCTACAAATCAATATTATGCCATGATAAATTATGCGCCGACTGTAGGCGTGGGCGGCATGACACAAGATACTCTTTGGGCGGTATCTGCTATTACTAACTCTTCTACCGGCAACTATGTGCGCAGGGCATATATGAATAATGCGCGTTCTTCAGTTACTACCAATGCCACTACCGATCTATTGCCTACCGACCGTATGCCCAGGCAGATGGCCTGGGATACTACCCGCAACAAGATGTTTGTTGTTTGCGAAGGCTCCAATGTCGTTGACGTTATTGACCCGGAAACCGGAGAAGTTATTGATTCATTGGTTACTGATGCGGCTCCATATGGTATCGCGTATGATAATGACCTGGATAAAGTATGGGTAGCCAGCGCCTATTTGGGGACGGTCTTAAAATATGGATATAATGCTACCGCGGGAAAATGGGAACTTGAGGATACCTGCCGCGATACGGATGTTGTGAGTACTTTTAGCATATCCCGCCTTAACACCACTACTACCGGCAATGTAACGCTTAATTGGGCGTTGACCGAGCTGTCCCCAATTTCCGTTATATCTCCAAACGGCGGCGAAAGCTGGGCGGTAAGTGATAAGCATGATATTGTTTGGAAGTATGCTGATTCCATGAGTATGCTTGGTACGGGGACTGATGGAGTGCATAGAGTAAGGATTGAGCTTTCCGTAGACGGCGGATCAAGTTGGTTGGTTCTGCCGTTAGTCACCGGTTTGGATGTTAATAATAATTCCAGCGTGAATAATGAAGGGCGCTGGGAATGGACTGTGCCTGCTAGCTACGGCTCTTCCAGCAATTTAGTGGGTAATCAGCTGAAGGTGCGGGTTATTGATTCTGATAAAGATGCGGGGGCTCCGACCCGGTTTTATGATACATCAGACGGAAATTTTTCGATCAGGGGAAAATTTACTATTGTTCAGCCTCCCAATACCTGGTTAATCGGAGAAACACACGATATCACCTGGGCCACGAATGGAAACCTAAACGGGCTTACTCCGGCAAACGCCACAATCAAATTATCTACTGACGGAACTAATTTTGCGCATACCTTAACGGCTACGGCTGTCCCCGGTAATGACGGTTCAAGCGGAAACAGCTGGAGTTGGGCAGGTATTCCGTCGAGCCTAAGCGGCGAAAATTTAATCGGCACGCAAAATAAATTGAAAATTATTCTTAATTACGGGGACGCCGGATTAGTAGAAAGCGCAACCAGTAATTTTACTTTAAAAGGCAATATTTATAATGTTTCTCCCACCAGTGACGAGACTTGGTTGTCCGGAGACACTAAGACGATTTCTTGGTCAAAGAAAGGATTATTGGGGGGAGGCGCAAGCGACGGCACGGTGGACATATATTATTCAAGCAACGCCGGTTTTACTTACGGAGAGCTTCCTATTGCTAATGATATTTCCGCGGGGACGGATGCCTCCGGCGGTTCCTGGAACTGGGATATTCCTCTTTCGGTTAATGGCTCAAACCCGACTTCCAAAATTAAAGTAGTTAACTCCAGCGATCCGACGGTTTACGGGGTAAGCGCGGATTTTCATATGATGGCTTCTCTTACCGTGAATGAACCTATCGGAGGAGAGATCTGGCGTTATAATGAAGTCAAGCCTATTAAGTGGACCGTGCACGGGACAATGAATTATGTGGTAATTAAATATAAAGTCGGTGCCGGTTCCTGGAACTATTGCGAAAACGCCCGGCCGGAAAACAACCTTGCCGCCGGCACTCCGGAGGTTATGCAGGTATTTAACTGGACGGTGCCTAATGATTTAGGCATGAATAACGTTTTAATCCGCGTCTGCAATAAAGATAATGAAAATATTTATGCGGAATCTAACAGCCCGATTAGCATTAAAGGGACAATTACCGTTAATGAGCCGCATCTTAACGAAATCTTAAAGGTTACTGATGCTGTGGAGCAAAATACTAAAGTCATTACCTGGACTAATTTCGGGACCTTCGCCGGTACCGCCGATATCCGGCTTTCTTTAGACGGCGGAAGTACTTGGCCGGTACTTTTAACCGAAGGAGTAGTTAATATCGCTACCCCCAGGACTTACGAATGGACGATCTTGCCGGAGCACAGAAGCGATACAGCGAAAATCAAGGTCGCTTTGGATGGTGATGAAGATATGGTAACCGGGACTGCCGGCGCTTCCGCAGTTTTTAAAGTAATTCCTTACCTTAAAATAAATTATCCTTCTGCTACCGGTATTAGTAAATTTGTCGGTGAGACTTTAAATATCACCTGGACGGCTAATCCCAACACTTTTGGAACGGTAGGGCTGCGTTGGGATGGCAATAGCGGTGCCGATGGTTATCAGGGGTTTATCGCTAACGGTATTAATGCCAGCTTAGGCGGATATGACTGGCCGATACCGGATGTGGCCGGGATTGTGGGATTAAAAACGCGCGTTAAAGTTTATCAAACCGGAAAAGAAAATGAAGTTTTCTCGGTCAGCGAAAACGATTTTATCGTTCGCGGGACAATTACTCTTACCCGCCCATCGACTAATTCCGGTGACACAGGGTTATCCTGGTCTTGCGGTACTCAAGAACAGATCAGTTGGAATGTCACCGGGCAATTGGGGACAGTGAATTTATTTTATTCCAAAGATAATGGCAATGACCTGTTTATTAATATCATTGATAATTCCAGTACTATTTCGGCAGGCACCGGCAATGGTTCCTACGTTTGGACCTTACCTATTAATAGCGCTCCTTTTAAAACCGGAGATAACGGCAAGAATACCCAAATAAAAATTAAAGTGGTAAGCAGCTCGGATTCAGAGATTTATTCTATTTCCGCGCAACCTCTAACCATGGTATCCCGCCTTATTACTTTGGTCCCTAATGGCGGGCAGGTCTGGCGCCTGGGAGAGCAGCGTAATATTACCTGGATTACCCAGGGTGAAGTGCCGACGGTTAATGTGAAATATAGCATTGACGGCGGATCCAGCGGGACAATCGTAACCAATACTTCAAATTTTGAGGGTTATTTGTGGGATCCGGTAAACTGTCCGATCAGTGATCAATTGCGTATCCGAGTGGAAAGCAACGCTTTTCCTAATGATATCAATCTTACCTCCGAAAATACTTTTGAAGTTAAGGGGGCGGTTACTATTACCAGCCCGAATAATTCTAATCAAAATGCTACGGCTTTAATTGTCGGTTCCAGCCACCTGATCACCTGGACCAGATTAGGCGCAATTGGTACATTAGCTTTTTCTTTTGCCCCTGACGGGGTAACTTACGGAGCGGCTTTTGCTACCGGAGTTGATTCTGCGCTTCCGAACTATGCTTGGACAGTCCCGGATGCTGTAGACTTGAACGTGGATAATAAAATTAAGGTAGTCGCGGAAGGTGACAGTGATGTTAATGATGAATCCGAAGTTTTTCAGATTAAGGGGTCGCTGGACGTAGCGCCTGACCCGGATGGATCTCCTAATAATAGCGCCCCCTATCATGTCGGCGGGGATCCGATTGATATCCAATGGAAATATACCGGTACTTTGGGCAATATCAGTTTATATTATGATACTAATAGCGGTAATGATAACTATCCTAATTTCATTATTACCAGGCCTTATAATAATAATGAAGATGGCAATCATGTTTGTCATTATTCCTGGCCGGTTCCCAACACTACGAGTAATAAATACAGGGTAAAGATTGTGCAGGCTTCCGATGCGACTTATGTCCATGATGCTTCGATCGCAGATTTCTCGGTTCACGGCACAGTCACTCTGGTTACTCCGGGTAAAAATCCGGGTTCCCCGGAAACCTGGACAGTAGACGGCATATCAAATAATATTGATTGGAGTTTTACCGGCACGATTGCCAATGTTGATATTTATTTGGATACCTTAAGCGGAACCGGAGGATATCCTATTGAAATTATTACCGGACGTAATGCTAACGCGCATCCTTATACTTGGACAATCCCTTCCGGCCAGTATGTTTTAGTTACTTCTGATGCCTGCCGCATCCGGGTGAGTGATTCCACCGAGCCTACCGTATATGGAACAAGTACCAATGATTTTAAAATTAAGCCGGTTTTGACAATCACCAAGCCGGATGCAACTTCTAAATTCCGCATTGAGTCAAGTTCAGATATCGAATGGCTGGCTCCTAAAGGCAAGGTGGATAAGATAAAGATTGAATATTCGCTGGATGCAGGATCTACTTGGGAGACCCCGCCGATTGCTGATAATTTGGATCCTACCGCTTTAAGATACGGCTGGACTATACCGGATAGCGCTAACGGCGATACAGTGGTAAGGATATCCAAGGTAGGCGATAGTTCCGTAAAAAGCGATTCGCAGCAGTTTTCGATCATGGGTTCTTTGCAGCTGGTTCAGCCGATTGCCAACGTAAATATGCCGATCTTTAACCATTATTTAATTAAGTGGATTCCCACCGGCACCTTCGGTAAATGTAAAATAGAATATTCTACTGATTCCGAGCATGCGGAATGGAAGAATGTTTTGGGCGCAGAAGACGTTAATGCCGGGGCATCCGGGGTAACTACTGAATTTGATTGGACGATTCCAAATGACCCGAGCCCAACAACCAAGGTGCGTATTTATGAAAAAGCTAATGCTAATGATGTAATTGCTGTCTCTAGCGGTGAAAATGGGATTATCGGGAGTATTTTTATGGTTCACCCGATGAATGCCGAAACGATGGTGGTGGGTAAACCCTTTACTGTGGAGTGGACTTTTAACGGTAATATCCCGGGCTTTGTGATTGATTATTTCGACGGAACTTTGTGGCATTCTATTATTGACCAGGGAAGCGCTCTCCCCGCCGGAACCACTACTTACGCTTGGACCGTTCCGGATACGATTACTTCGGCCGCTAAAGTTAAAGTTTCAGATAAAACCAACGCGCAAGTATTTGGAGAAACTACCGCGGATAACTATATTAAAGGGTCGATTTTACTTACTAACCCCAATGGTTATAATACTTTGGCGGTCGGCGAAAGTTTTAATGTAACCTGGGACAAAACCGGCACCATTGGTAATTTAGCAATTGAATATTCTACGGATCCGACGTTTGCTACGGACCTGCATACTGCGCATCCGGGTTGGCCGTCGGCGACAGTGCCATTCCCCTGGGAAGTTCCGGATTTTATCCGTAATACCGTTTATCTGCGCCTGACTAGTGTCGGCGGTTTGCCGGTGAGTGACTCCAGCGATAATCCTTTTACCATCAAGGGCGCTTTCACGGCGATGAGCCCCAATGGAGGCCAGATTTGGTATAAGGATGAAACCAGTAAAATTATTTCCTGGACGGCTAGCGGTACGATTACCAATGTGGATATTAAATATAAAACTTCCGCCAGCGGCAGCTACGACGGGGTTATTGTAACTGATGATCCAGGCCACACTGTCGGTAGTAACCAGTATATTTGGCCGCTTGTGCCGGATATCAATAGCGAAGAATGCTATATTAAAATTAGTGATCATAATAATTTAGCTGTACCGATTGAATCCGCTGCCGCTTTTTCCGTTCGTCCGGTAATCAGTGTTAGTAAACCGTTATTGGGTGCGGATTTTGTTGTGGGCACTACTTATAATAATGCCATTGCATGGAGTTTAAATGGTTCTACGAAAGTCTCCAATGTGGATGTGCTTTTTAGCACAAACGGTATTAGCGGACCGTTTGATAAGACAATTCTTACCGGTGTTGACGCGACATTAGGTACATGTAACTGGAGCAGCGTTCCGGATAATTTGAGCAGTACTGCGGTAATTAAGGTCGTGGATAAAACCGGAGGAACCGGCAATAGCAATGTCTTTGGCTTGTCTCCTGTTTTTAATATCATTGGTTCATTAACTATACAACAGCCTAATGATACGTCTAATTGGGCAGTAGGAGCTACTGATAAAAATATCACCTGGTTGTATACGGGAAGTATATCAAATATAAATATTTATTATGATTATGGCACCGGTTACGGTGATCCGATAGCTACAGGTGTATCCAGGGGGACGGGCGGCTCCGGGAGCTGGACTTGGGCGCCGTCTATTCCGGATTCAGTATCCAATAACGTAAAAGTAAAAATCTCTTCTGTCGGTAATCCGAGTAAAGAATTTAATGAGAGTGTTGCTTTTAAGATTAAAGGTTCATTTACCTTTGATGATCCCGGTCCGGTAGATGGCGAAGTTTTGCCTGCTGGTTCGACCTATCCGGTGAAATGGAGTAAGACCGGTACAAATATTCCCCAGGTTAAGTTAGAATTTTCTACCGACGGCATTACTTTTACTAATATTGGAGGAGGTACTGGATTATTCGATAACACCGGAACATATTCCTGGAGCGTGCCGGTTACGACTAATTCTAAGACTTGTAAATTAAGAATATCTGATCCGAATAATGAAGAAGCTACCCGGGCCACATCTGCGGTCTTTGAAATACGCGCGGCGATTACTGTTTCTTCGCCTGCCACCGGAGATAAGTGGACGATCGGCACAACCGGTAATAATATCGCCTGGGGAGTTACCGGTATCGTGGATAATGTACGCATTGATTATTCCAAGGATAACGGAACCGACCTTTATGCTTATAACATTGTTGCTTCCCGGGGTTCTGCGCTTAGTCCGTATGCTTGGTCAATACCTACCAATCAGGATGTATTATCTGCCGCGCAAGCCAAAATTAAAGTATCAGATGCAGGTTTCGGTGTGGTTTACGGCCTCAGTTCGAGTTTTATGGTTAAAAGCGGTATTAGTATTTCCGCTCCAACTACTGCAACCATAGGCCATATCAGCGATCCTTTCTCGATTGCCTGGACTACTTTGGGTACCGCTCCGATGGGAAATGTAAACATCTATTTTTCCAAAACCGGTAATCCCCCTTGGGGGTCTGTGGTAGCTACTGTTGCCTATAATTCCAGCCCTTACGCCGGTTTTAGTTTGCCTCTGGATTCGATTACGAATAATGTTAAAGCGGCTAAGGTGCGCATAGAGCAGGTGAATAATACAGAGGTATTCGCAGAGAGCGATGCTTTTGAGATTGAGGGTAAAATTGTGATGGATGAGCCGATCGAATCCGGATTAAAATGGGCGGTCGGTTCAACGCATCAGATAAAATGGACTCCGCAGGGAACTTATTCTCCGGTTAAGGTGGAATACTCTACTAATGGTTTTACGGATGAGTTACAAACGCATCTGATTCAGGAAGTGGCTAATTCCGCTAATAATGTGCAAAAAGTGTTTGATTGGGAAATTCCCGATGCAGTCGGCAACAATGTAAAGATAAGGATAAGCCATTCAGATGATCCGAATGTAGTGGCGGTTTGTACCAATGCCATAAAGATATTGGGCGCAATTACTGATATTGTCCCTAATGGCGGCCAAATTTGGTATAAGGGGGATTCTAAAGAGATCAGCTGGTATGAATACGGGACAATTAGTAATGTAAAGATTGAATATAAAACTACTCTTACCGGAGCTTTAAATACGGTGGTTGCTGATCATGGCGGGCACCTGCCGGGGGCTAATAGCTATACCTGGACTTCGGTTGCCGACGAAAACTCGGAGACCTGCTATATTCGTGTTTCGGACGCCGATCCTTTAAGGTATCCGGATGTTTTTGGCGTATCGGCGGCGCCGTTTTCTATCCGGCCTAAGATATCGGTATCTGTCCCGGTTTTGGACCAAAGTTTAGCTGTTGGCTCTAGTTCTAACACCATTTCCTGGAGCCTGAATGGTTCGACCAAGGTGCAGTATGTAAAACTCTATTATTCCAAAGACGGCGGTGAATTCACCAATGTCATTGACGATTCCGGCACGGTTGATGCCACTGTGCCTTATACCTGGAATAATATCCCGGATGCCATTAGCGGTGATGTCAAGGTCAGGGTTGTAGATAACGGCAATCCGAATGTCTACGGGACCAGCGAAAGTTTTAACATCATCGGTTCATTCACCATACAACAGCCGGATGTCAACCAGAACTGGTTAGTGGGTTCAACTGATAAAAATATTACCTGGCTATATAAAGGTAGCATGGGTACCGCCGATATCCTGTATAAATACGGCGCAGGCAGCTATACTTCAATTGCCTCAGGCGTATCCATCGGTACCGGTGGGGCAGGTTCCTGGAACTGGCCGAGTATTCCCGACAGCGTATCCGGTAGCGTACAGGTTAAGATCGCTTCTTCCAGCAATCCGACGGTAGAGTTCGGCGAATCCGCGGTCTTTAAGATTAGAGGCGGCTTTACCAATTTAAGAGTAGAAGACCAGGGGAATAATCCGGTGAATGTTTTACAGTCCGGTAGCGCTTATAATGTCAGATGGTCGACTACTGGTAGCGGAATCGCCAATGTCCGCATACAGTTCTCTTCCAATAACGGGGAAACCTGGGCGGATCTTAATCCTGTGGAACCTTATCTTATCTCTAACACCGGAAGTTATTCCTGGACTGCCCCGACTTCGGGCCTGCCGGATCCGGCTTCCAGCTGTTTAGTTAAAGTTTTTGACCCGAATAACGCGGTGGCGACATTAACCTCCAGCCTCTTTGAAGTGCGGGCGAATATGGTGATTACCGACCCGATCAGCACCGATGAGTGGGTGGTGGGGACAACCGGCGAGACGATTGCCTGGACGACTACCGGCGTGGTGCAGAATGTCAGTGTTGATTATTCCCGCAATAACGGCAGCGACTGGATTAATATTAAATCCGGTATTGCCAATACCAATTCTACCACCTGGAATAT
>JAQTQG010000014.1 GCA_028712375.1 Candidatus Omnitrophota bacterium | reverse complement strand
GCTATTTAAGGCGGCGATGAAAAAGATCGGTTTGGACCTGCCCAAAAGTGACCAGGCTTATAATTTAGAGGAAGCGGTGGCGATAGCAAAAAAAATCGGTTTTCCGATAATTATCCGGCCTAGTTTCACAATGGGGGGAGCCGGAGGATCTATTGCTTACAATATTGAGGAATTCAAAGTTTTAGCCAAGCGCGGATTGGAATCAAGTATTATCAGTGAAATTTTAGTTGAAGAATCGGTTATCGGATGGAAAGAATTCGAGTTAGAAGTAATGCGGGACTTAAAAGATAATGTAGTGGTTATCTGCACGATTGAAAATTTTGATCCGATGGGGGTGCATACCGGAGATAGTATTACTGTGGCGCCGATTCAGACGCTTACGAATAAGGAGTATCAAATAATGCGTAATGCGGCTATGGCCTGTATCCGTGAGATCGGTGTTTCTACCGGTGGTTCCAATATCCAATTCGCTGTGAACCCGGAAAACGGCAGAATGGTGGTGATTGAGATGAATCCCCGCGTTTCACGCAGTTCAGCTTTATCGTCAAAAGCTACAGGTTTTCCGATTGCTAAAATCGCCGCCAAGCTTGCTGTGGGGTATACTCTGGATGAGATTCCTAATGATATTACCCGCCTGACGCCTGCTTGTTTTGAGCCGGCGATCGATTATTGTGTAGTAAAAATTCCGCGGTTTACTTTTGAAAAATTTGCCTTGGCCGACAGCACTTTAGGGATATCGATGAAATCAGTCGGCGAAGCGATGGCGATCGGGCGCACCTTTAAGGAAGCGCTGCAGAAAGGCCTGCGGGCTTTGGAGCTTAAAAAATTCGGCTTAGAAAGCATTCTTTTTAAAAATCAAGAAGAGATTAAAGTTGGACATGAGCTTCTGGAAAAAATCTACCTGAAATTAAGGCAGCCCAACGCAGAAAGGATTTTTTATATTGGCGATGCTTTTCGTGCCAAACTGGATATTGAAATAATTCATGATTTAACTAAGATTGACCGCTGGTTTCTGCATAATATCAAAGAAATTATTGATTGTGAGAAAGAACTGCTTAAGAATAAGCATAATCTTTCTCCTGAGCTTTTGAAGAAAGCCAAAGAATATGGTTTTAGTGATAAGCAGTTAAGCCAGCTTTTAGCCATGAGTGAGCCGGAGATTTATAATTTAAGAAAATCTTTGGATATCCTGCCGGATTTTAAACTGGTAGATACTTGCGCGGCGGAGTTTAAGGCGCATACTCCTTATTTTTATTCTACTTACGATAAATAATTTTACAGCCAAGTTTTTTATAATTTATAAGTAAAGTTACCCTAACGCAATAAAATTATAATTATGTCCGTTAAAATAAAATTTTTAGGAGGGGTAAAGACGGTTACCGGTTCCAGCCATTTAATTTCGGCTGGCAATACCGATATCCTTCTGGATGCCGGCCTTTTCCAGGGGCATCGTGAAGCATTTTATAAAATTAACACAACTTTTCATTATAATCCACGCACGATTAAAGCAATGGTTTTGTCGCATGCGCACATTGATCATTGCGGTAATATTCCTAATTTAATCAAGCAGGGCTTACGCTGTAAAATTTATACTACTTCAGCCACCAAGGATCTGGCGGATTTAATGCTGGTGGATTCCGGTAAGATCCAGGAAGAAGATGTGCGTTATGTAAATAAGATTAACCGGCGGATGAATTTGCCTTTGCGTAAAGCTTTGTACACGGCCAAAGAGGCTTCCAAAGCTACCCGGATATTTCGTTCTATATCGTATAACCAGAGATTTTGTATCGCCAAAGACATCTTCGCTACGATTGTTGATGCCGGGCATATTTTAGGTTCCGGTACGGTTGTTTTAGATATTAAAGATGGTGATCGCTCTATACGTTTAGGTTACGCTGTGGATTTAGGAAGAAAAAACCTGCCGCTTTTAAATAATCCGGTGATTCCGCAGGGGTTGGATTATTTAATTTTAGAATCTACCTATGGCGGCAGAATGCACCGGCCGATTGATGAAGCGCAGTCTAAATTGAGAGAGGCAATTTCCCGCGCGATTAAAAGAGGGGGAAAGGTGCTTATTCCTTCTTTTACTTTAGAGCGGACCCAGGAAGTGATTTATTTTTTAAATGAACTGTTAAAAGAAAAGATTATTCCTTCAGTGCCGATATATGTGGATAGCCCGCTGGCGACTAATATTACCGATCTTTTTAAATATCATCTGGAATTTTTAAATGAGAAAACCCGTCAGGCATTTGCCCGGGGGGATAATCCCTTTGAGCTATTAAATTTACGTTTTGTCCGGGACCAAAAAGAATCCAAGGCGCTGAATACGGATAAGCGGCCGATGATTATTATTGCCGGTAGCGGCATGTGTGAAAGCGGCAGGATATTGCATCATTTGCAGAATAATATCGAGGATTCACGCAATATGATTTTAGTGGTGGGCTATATGGCTCAGGATACACTTGGCAGAAGGATAGTAGAGAAAGTTCCTTTTGTGAAAATATTTGGAGTGGAGTATGAGCTTAATGCGGAAGTGGTGGTGATTAACTCTTTTTCCGGGCATGCTGACCAGGAAGAGCTGTTGGAATTTGTTGACGGTTGCCTGTCTGGCCGACAGGCGGGCCTGCCCGCCTCTGCGACAGGCGGGCCGCTTAAGCGGATATTTTTAGTGCACGGAGAATTGGAGCAATCTCAGGCCCTGGCGGACATATTAATATCAAAAGGGTTGAACGTGCATATCCCGGATAAAGACGAAGAAGTGTTGCTTAATTAATAGATTTGTGGTAATATCTTGTCTTATTACGGATGGTTTAGCCGTTTAGAATCTTACTAAAACACTAACGAAAGGATTTTACAATGATCGGTGGTTTTTCAACTCCCAAAAAAGATAAAGCGCTTAAATCCAGCGGCGGCAAGCTGGTGAAAACCGGAGAAATTTTAGTGCGCGGCGTGGATACCTATAAAGCGGGGGTAAATGTCCGCGGTTTAGGTACTTTGTTTGCTGCCTGCCCTGGTAAGGTTTATTTTACCCGTAAAAAAACCAGCCACGGTAAACTGCGCACTTTTGTTAATGTGGCGCCTGTAACCAAAGCAGCCAAGAAATAAATGTTGCCGGCTCTTAAGCCAAAGTTTACATTATTTGCCGTAGACCCAGCAAGTTTAGCGAAAAGCTATTCGCATCAGAAGTACGTTCTAAGTATTATCGATATGTTTTATAGTATAGCCCTGGTCCTGATTTTCTTAGGTTCAGGGCTTTCTTTATTTTTAGAAAACTTCCTGAAAAGCGCCGGTTTAACGCACTCTATTTTAACTTGCGTGTTCCTGTTGATTGTCTTCGCCTTTTATTATTTATTTAATCTACCGGTTATTTTCTATTCCAGTTTTAAATTAGAACATAAGTTTAAACTTTCTGAACAAAAGATCGGGGCCTGGTGGATGGATCAACTCAAGTCCGGGATCTTGGGGTATATTATTTCTTTGATCCTTATTTTATCCTTTTACTGGATCTTGCGGCATTTTAGCCAATGGTGGCTGGTAGTTTCTGTTTTTTGGATAGTTTTTAGCATAATTTTAGCTAAACTAACCCCGGTTTTAATTATTCCATTATTCTTTAAATATAAAAAGCTGGATGATGAAATCTTGCGCCAGAGGATTTTTAGTTTAGCCGCTAAAATGCAAGTTAAGTTATTAGATGTGTTTCAGATTGATTTAAGCAGGAAGTCGCTCAAGGCTAATGCGGCTTTCACCGGGATGGGTAAAACTAAGCGCGTACTGCTTGCCGATACCTTAAAAGATAAATATACCCATGATGAGGTCGAGGTGATCCTGGCGCATGAATTTGCGCATTACCGTCTTAAACATATTTTTAAATTAATTGCTATAAATTCTCTGGTTACCTTGGGATTGTTTTATCTGATTTTTAAAACCAGTATTTATGCTTTAGCATTTTTTAAGCTGCATTCTTTGGAGCAATTATCCAGTTTACCGCTGCTTTTCCTGTATTTTATGCTTTTTGGGATATTTATGCAGCCGTTGGAGAATTTTGTCAGCCGCAGATTCGAGAAAGATGCTGATCTATTGGCGTTAAAAGTCACGAAAGCCAAAGAAGCATTTATCAGCCTTATGGAAAAACTGGCTGGACAAAATCTTGCCGACCGGAATCCGCATCCGCTAATTAAGTTTTTTTTCTTTAGCCATCCGCCGATTGATGAACGCATAAAACTAGCCAGAGATAAATAAAGGGACCGTTTCTATTTTTCTTGAGTTTAATTCTAAAAAATAGAAACGGTCCCTTTATTTTTGAAGAAAGTCTAAAATGAGTTTAGCTGCCCGTTCTGCTGCTCCGGGAGCCCCCAGAGTATCTTTTATAATTTTTAATTCCTTGCTCATCTGGCTGGCAGAGAGAGGGTTTTGTAATAATTCAACAATGGAACCGGCAATTGCTTCCGGCCGGGCGCCGAATTGGATAAATTCCGGGACTACTTTTTTTCCTGCCACAATGTTGGCCATCCCGATGTAAGGGACTTTTATCTGCGGCCGGTAGAGTAAATAATTAAACAGATTAGTTTTGTATACAATTACAAAGGGTTTTTGTATGATTGCTGCTTCTAAAGTAGCAGTACCTGAACAAACCATGCTGGCCTGCGCAATGTTCAGGCAGTCATGCGTCCGGCCATTAATAATTTTTAAATCCAAAGCAAATTTTTTACATTCCGCCAGGTATATCCGGGTATCCAGGTTCGGGGCTTTAGCAATGATAAATTGTGTTTGGGGGATTGTTTTATTAATGAGGCTGGCAGCTTTAAGCATTATCGGCAGGATTAACCTGATTTCTTGTTTACGTGAACCGGGAAGCAAAGCAATAATTTTTTTATCAGGATTTATTCCGGAGGTATCCAGTAAGCCGTTTTTTTCTGCCGATGGTTTTACTAAATCTATTAAAGGGTGCCCTACCCAGGTTGCTTGTATTTGGCGCTGTTTGTAGAACTCTTCTTCGAATTTAAAAAGCACGAAGATTTTTGAGATAAATTTTTTTATACAGTTTATTCTGCCTTCCCGGGAAGCCCAGATTTGCGGGCTGACATAGTAAATAACCGGTATGCGTTTGTTGACTGCTTTTGCCAGGCGCAGGTTAAAACCGGAAAAGTCGACCAAAATTAAGCAATCCGGTTTAGCGGTTTCGATCTGTTTTAAGATTATTTTTTTTAACTGTAAAAATTTAGGCAGTTTTTTTAAAACATCGAAAAAACCCATAACTGATAATTCGCCGATATCGTAGAGGATTTTTGTTTGTGTTTCAGCCAGGCGTAAACCGCCTACGCCGCAGAATTTTATTTGCGGATTGATTTTTTGCATTGCCGATACAAGGTTACCCGCCAGAAGGTCTCCGGAGGGCTCCCCGCAAACAATAAAAATTTTTCTTACACTCCGCGGCTTAAAATTGTTTTCCGTGGAAAGTGAACAGATGGTGGCCGCTTGAGTATTTCGCTTATCAAATTTTCTGAAGAAAAGGGTTTTAAGCAGGTTCATTTCTGCCATATCTGTTTTTGGATGGTTAAAGCAACTTCCAGGGCATCTCTGGCGACAGGCCCGGAAACCAGGGGCTCTTTTTTATTGATTACACAGTCGACAAATGATGCCAGTTCTTTTTGCAAAGGCTGTTCTTTTTCAATAGGGAGGCGTTCTTTGGTGATTTTATCCGCAAGCTTACGGTATACGCAGGCTTCCGCATTTTTATAATCTAGAGAGATGTAAGTATTTTCCTGAAATATCCGGATTTTGCGCATTGTTTCATCGGATATACGGCTGGCGGTGAGGTTAGCAATACATCCGTTTTTAAATGTGAGGCGGGCGTTAGCAATATCTTCAAAAGGAGTCAGCACATTAATTCCTACTGATTCAACTCTTTCGATGGGAGAGCCTACCAGCCCTAAAACGATATCGATATCATGGATCATAATATCAAGGACCGCGCCTACATCCAGCGAGCGGTTAGGAAAAGAAGAGAGGCGGTGGCATTCAATGAATTTAGGGCTTTTAATTATTTTTTGTGTAGCGGTAAAAGCAGAATTGAATCTTTCGATATGCCCAACCTGCAAGATAAGGTTTTGTTCTTTTGCTAATTCTATCAGCTGATCCGCTTCTTCCAGGTTAACCGTAAATGGCTTTTCTACCAGAAGATGTATATTGTGTTTAAGGAGTTCTTCGGATACCTTATAATGCAGGCGGGTAGGTACAGCCACGCTGGCAGCATCGATTTTGCCAAATAACTGCCTGATATCGCTATACCCGGGGACCCTTAAGGAGCCGGATACTTCTTTTAACTTTGCCGGGTCAGAGTCGCATACGCCGACTAATGTGCAGCCGGGAAGATGTTTATAAATTTTAGCGTGAATACTGCCTAAGTGCCCAACCCCGATTACTCCTACTTTTAATTTATCCATGTTTAAAATCATAGCAGAGCCAAGGGATACTTGCAATAGGAATTTAATGAGCACTTGACTTACGAACACGCTAGTGTGAGCAAGTATAATCCTTTTGCTTCTAAAAATATCCATAATATGCCGTAAATAACCTAATAAAACGTTTGCTATGCCAAAAGGTATATGTTAAAATACCTTTTCTTGAAGAAAGGCGGAAATGAAAGATTATTTAAAATTATTACAATTTGTGAAACCTTATAAGTGGCTTTTTCTGGCCGCGATTGTCTGTATGGGGGTTTCGGCGGTATTTGACGGCGTATCTTTGGCAATGATGGTGCCTTTGGCGGATAAGGTGCTGACTAACAAAAAGATCATTATCCCCACCAAATTGCCGGATTTCCTGGTAAGTTTTGTGGATAAAATAAATAATACTCCCCCGGAAATACTGCTTAACTATATGGTAGTAGTTGTTTTATTGCTTTTTTTATTCAAGGGAATTTTTGGATTTTTACAAACTTATTTGATGTCGGATATCGGCCAAAGGGTAATCCGGGATATCAAAAGCCAGCTTTATACCAAGATCCAGTCATTATCGCTCAATTATTTTACGCATAAACGCGGCGGGGAACTGATGTCGCGGATTACCAATGATGTTAAGCTTGTGGAGAACGCCGTATCCTACGGCTCGACGGATTTAATCTATCAGAGCCTGCAGGTGGTTATTTTCGCTACAGTTATTTTCTTTATCTATTTTAAGATGGCCCTGGTTTCATTTGTTTTTCTGCCCCTGATTAGTTTTCCGATTATCAAAGTCGGTAAAGCTTTAAGGAAACTTTCTAAGCGTTCTCAGGAAAAGATCGCCGATACCAATTCTTTGCTTTATGAAACGATTATGGGAGCCAGGATTGTTAAGGCTTTTAACATGGAAGAGTATGAGGTTAATAAATTTAACCGGGTAAATGCGGATTATTATAAGATTTGCATGAAGACGATTAAACGTTCGCTTTTGCTTAATCCGTCTACAGAATTCTTGGGAGTAGTGGCGGGTGTTTTGGTTTTTTTCTGGGGAGGGCGTGAGGTTATCGCTGGAAGGCTGTCATTCGGGGTTTTTGGCCTTTTCTTGGGTTCGTTACTATCTCTGATCCGGCCATTTAAAAAATTAAGCCAAGTCAATGCCCTTAATCAGCAGGCTATGGCTGCCAGCGAGCGTATTCATGAGGTGTTGGAAACGGAGATCAGTGTTAAAGAGCCTCAGCCGGCCAAGATTCTGGGCAGCTTCAGAAAAAATATTAAATTTAACGGCATCTATTTTAGTTATGCCGATACGCAGATTCTTAAAGGCCTTGATTTGGAGATCGAATACGGGCAGATGCTGGCGATTGTCGGCCCCAGCGGCTCAGGTAAAAGTACTCTGGTAGATTTGATCCCGCGTTTTTATGACCCGCAAAGTGGAGCGGTATTGATCGACGGGGTAAATATCCGCGAGTTCAGCTTGAAGTCTTTGCGCAGCCAGATAGGCATAGTTAATCAGGAAACCATGCTGTTTAATGATACAATCCGTTCTAATATTGCTTATGGCAAGCCCAGCGCTACGATTAGTGAAATAGAGGAGGCGGCGAAAAAAGCGCATGCGCATGATTTTATAATGAATTGCCCGCAAGGTTATGATACAGTTATCGGCGACCGGGGGGTAATGATTTCCGGAGGAGAGCGCCAGCGGATTGCGATTGCCCGCGCGTTGCTTAAGGATGCCCCGATATTAATCCTGGATGAGGCTACTTCACAGCTGGATTCTACATCTGAACGTCTTGTGCAGGAAGCGCTGGACCGGCTAGTCAGCGGCAGGACAGTGTTTATGATTGCGCACCGGCTATCCACAGTAAGAAATGCCAATAGGATCGTGGTTTTAGATAAAGGCTTGATTGTTGAGCAGGGGACGCATAGCCAGTTATTGGAAAATAACGGTTTATATAAGCGGTTGTATGAAGCTCAAGAGTTACAGAAGTAAGTTAAAATTTGTTCCGCCTCAGTTTTTACGTCAAAATTCTCTAGAATTTTGACGTATTCGGCGGAATTAATGCGCAGACGGCTTCGCCTATGACTTATGTCACTAGCGTTCCATAAGTCATCTGCTTATTAAAAATAGTTGCAATTAAGTAAAAATTTGCTATAATTACCCGATTAACTTTCCACTGCGGTATTTTGGGTTCTCAAGCGATGCCGAGTGTATTGTTTTTTTTGCAAACGAAGTAGAAATATTATTAACCAACGGGTTAGAAGCCGGTTGAAGTCTTGATAAACTGTAAAGCCTTCAGGGAAGTTTGCCGCCGGTGACTAAGCCAAAAGAAATGGGGGATTAAAGACGTGCCATCAGATTTAATTAAACAGCTTTTAGAAGCAGGTGTACATTTTGGGCACCAGACCAAGCGCTGGAATCCTAAAATGAAGAAGTTTATTTTTGGAGCAAGAAGCGGTATATATATTATCGACCTGGAAAAGACCGAGGAGTGTATTAATGCTGCCCGGGATTTTTTGACCGAGATTACTTCAAAAGGAGAATTTATTCTTTTTGTGGGGACTAAAAAACAGGCCCAGGATGTCATTAAGCAGGAAGCTATCCGCAGCGGAATGTATTATGTTACGGACCGTTGGCCGGGTGGTATGCTTACCAACTTTGCTACCATCAAAAAAAGTATTAACCGTCTCAAGGATATTGAAAAGATGCGTACTGACGGGACGTTTGAAAAGCTGACCAAGAAAGAGATTGCGCGCCTGGAGAAAGAACTGGCCAAGCTTAACAAGAACTTTTCGGGGATTGTTCCTATGGAGCGTATGCCCAAGGCCGCGTTTGTGGTAGATACTAAAAAAGAAGAAACAGCCGTACGCGAAGCGCGCAGGCTGGGGATTCCGGTTATCGGATTGATTGATACTAATTCCAATCCGGATTTAGTAGATTATCCAATTCCCGGCAATGATGATGCTACTAAATCTATTCGCACAGTAGTTACAATTATTGCCGATACCATTATTGAGGGAAGGAAGAAGTTCCTTTCTTATCTTGCTCAAGAAGGAGTTAAGGTAGAAGAGGCCAAAGCTGCTGATATTCCTCTAGAGGTCCTTCCGGAAGAAGAGATCAAGATTAAGGAGATTGAAGAGATCGTTGAGGATAGCCAGCCTACGGATGAGGCAGCAGCGGTAAAAAGGGCGCATTTGAAAGCCGCTGCAGAAGTTAAGCCGAAATTAAGAAAAAAAGGATAACTCCCGCCTTCTTAGTTATTACCTGAAGGTTTGGAATAAGATTTTAGAATTACATTGAATAGGAAAGAGAAGGTGCAGGGGTGAATCCCGCACTTTCTGTAAAGTTAGTTTCTAAAACTATACGATTTAATAAATTGGATAGAAAGAAAGGGCCTGATGAAAAGTTCAGTTAATGCAATTAAAGAATTAAGAGATTTAACCTGTTCCAGTGTTGCTCATTGTAAAAAAGCTTTAGAAGAGGCAAAAGGCGATATTAAACAGGCAGTAGTGTTGTTGCGTAAGCAGGGTTTAGAGATCGCCGCTAAAAAACAATCACGTGCAGCCAAAGAAGGTAGGGTGGATTGTTATATTCATCATGGCAATAAAATCGGTGTTTTGCTGGAAGTTGATTGTGAATCGGATTTTGTGGCCAGGAATGAGGATTTTGTAAAGTTTACCAGGGATTTAGCGATGCAGATTGCGGCCACCAGCCCGGAATACATTAAGAAAGAAGATGTTCCGGAAGAAGCTTTAAAACATGAAAAAAATAAAGAAGATTATTATAAAAATAATTGTTTGCTGGAGCAGGTTTTTGTAAAAGATTCAAGTTTAATGATTAAAGATTATTTAGGCAGTATTGTGGCAAAACTGGGTGAGAATATTGTTATCCGCAGGTTTATCCGCTACAAGATTGGCGAATAAATGACCAGGCCGGCTTACAAGAGAATCGTCCTTAAGCTTAGTGGTGAGGCGCTTCAAGGTAAGAAAACACATGGTATAGATTCAGAGTTTCTTTTGTCTATTTCACGCCAGATTAAAGAAATCAGGGATTTGGCGGTAGATGTGGCGGTAGTTTTAGGTGCTGGCAATATCTTGCGTGGCCAGGAGAATACTGCTTGCCGCGGATTGGACCTGGACCGCAGCGTTGCCGATTACATGGGGATGCTGGCTACCGTAATTAACGGGCTTTCCCTGCAGGATGCGTTGGAGAAAACCGGTGTGCCTACCCGGGTAATGACGGCTATTGAAATGCAAAGGATAGCCGAGCCCTATATTAAAAGAAGGGCAATCCGGCATTTAGAAAAAGGCAGAGTAGTTATTTTTGTTGCCGGGACCGGCAATCCTTATTTTACTACTGATACGGCGGCTGCTCTTCGGGCGATGGAGATTAATGCCGATGCTATTTTAAAAGCGACTAAAGTCGACGGAGTTTATTCTGCGGATCCGATGAAAGTAAAGGATGCCAGAAAATTCGCGCAATTAAAATATATTGATGTACTTAAAAAAGGTTTGAAGGTAATGGATGCTACGGCAATTAGTTTATGTATGGATAATAGGTTACCAATTGTAGTTTTCGACCTTAACCGAGTGGGTAATATTAAGCGGGTAGTCTTAGGAGAAAAGATCGGTACGGTCGTTCGCTAAACGGAGGAAGATTATCATGTCTGTTAAGGAAGCAATACAAAATACTGAAGAAAAAATGAAAAAGGCTTTTGAATCGATGAACCGCCAATTTCATGAGGTAAGAACCGGCCGGGCATCTCCAAGTTTAGTGGAAGGTTTGCACATTGACTATTATGGTACTCCGACCATGTTAAAGCAACTGGCTGCGATATCTGCTCCGGATGCGCACTTAATCGTTATTCAGCCTTGGGATATTACCGCGATTGTTGAGATTGAAAAAGCAATCCTGAAATCGAATTTAGGGGTCAGTCCCTCGAATGACGGAAAGATAATCAGAATCGCCGTTCCCCAGCTATCTAAAGAAAGACGCCAGGAAATGGCTAAGTTATTGCATAAAATGTCTGAAGACGGCCGGGTATCTATGCGGACCATCAGAAGAGAAGCTAAAGAATCTGTTGAGAAGCTGGAAAAAGATAAGATTATTTCTGAAGATGAAAAATTTCGCGGTATAGATGAATTACAGAAGGTAGTGGATAAATATATCGCTAAGATTGATGAGCTTTTGAAAGCTAAAGAAAAAGAAGTATTGGAGTTTTAGAATTTGTCCTGTCGCATTCTTGATAGAATATAGGAATGCAAGAGGCGGGATTATCCTTGCTCGTTGCACTCGCAAGGACTGCGTTGGATAAAAGCTATAAGGTGCTTGATTCGCGCAATAAATTTAATTTAGGTTTGGGCCTCTAGCTCATCAGGTAGAGCACCACACTTTTAATGTGGTTGTGCCGCGTTCGAGTCGCGGGAGGCTCAGTAAATTTAAGCAGGTAGAAGAGGAAGTATCCGGGCGGATGGCGAAATTGGCAGACGCGATAGCCTTAGGAGCTATTGGGGCAACCCTTGGAGGTTCAAATCCTCTTCCGCCCAATAAAAAAGTTTTCGCCAGGTATGCGCACCCAACGCCTAGCGGAATTGCGTTGGTGCGCGCTTGGTAGCGCGGGAGTAGCTCAGCTGGCTAGAGCGCAACCTTGCCAAGGTTGATGTCGCGGGTTCGAATCCCGTCTCCCGCTCCATTAAAAATAGAAGTATTTGTCTGTCAAAAAAATTGGCGGAATTAATCATTTAAAAAGGAGTAACAAATGCAGATAATGGATTTTCTCTCGAAAAAAGCTATTCTTACCGATATTAAGTCCACTAGCAAGGAAGATGTGATTAAAGAGATGGTGGATTTTTTAATTGAAGCCGGTGATGTAGAAAAACGTAATCGCAATAAGCTCATCGATGCGTTGATGTCCAGGGAGGCCTTAGGTTCAACGGCTATCGGCCAAGGCATAGCTATCCCGCATGCAAAGTGCGATTGTGTGGATAAGCTGGTGGCGGCTTTTGGCCTTTCCAAAAAAGGCGTAGACTTTGATTCTTTGGACGGTGAGTTAGCTTATATTTTCTTTTTACTGGTTGCCCCGCAGGATTCCGCCGGCCCTCATCTTAAAGCCTTAGCCAGAATATCGCGTCTTTTAAAGGATAAATACTTCCGCGATACCTTACGTACCTGTATGGATGAAAAATCCGTCATTAAGGTCATTACGCAGGAAGATGAAAAAAAGATTTAATCTCCAAACGTCTTTAATAAATAAATTTCTTACCAGCGTAAACCGGGTAAGAGTTATTTCTTTAAATATATCCCCAAGGCGTATTGTAAAATGAAAACTTATGCTAGCGATATTCTAAAATGGTTTTCTCCAGGTATAGGAATTAAGCGCTGGATGGGTTTAAGCGCTTTTGGAGTTATCCTTTTAATCTTAGGCACAGCGAATTTACGCAGCGAAGAGTTTTGGTTGATTCAAATCCTGGACGCTTTGATTGTAATTTCCGGAATTATAATTTTAATTCTGGGTATTAAGCGCCTGATGCGTTCTTTTATTGCTATATTTGCCCCATCCTCCAGAGGCACGGAGTTAATTGATATTTTGTATCAAAAAAAACAATTAAGCCGGGGTCCGCGTATTGTTACTGTGGGAGGCGGTACAGGATTATCTGTTCTTTTAAGCGGGCTGAAGAATTATACTTCTAATATTTCTGCGGTAGTGACAGTGGCAGATAACGGAGGCTCTAGCGGCCGGCTTCGCCAGCAGTTTGATGTTCTGCCGCCGGGTGATATACGTAACTGTTTGGTGGCTTTAGCGGATGCCCCGACATTGATGCGTGATCTTTTTCAATTTCGTTTTGATGGTAATTCAGAGTTCTCCGGGCATTCATTCGGGAATCTTTTTCTTACGGTGATGACGCGCTTAACCGGCGATTTCGAAAAAGCGATTAAAGAAACAAGCAAAGTTTTAGCCCTGCGCGGACAGGTTATTCCCTCGACGCTAGGGGATGTGACATTGGTAGCGCATTATTCTGATGGTTCCATGGTTGCCGGGGAAGAGCAAATTCCTAAGGCTAAAAAGACAATCAGCAGGGTTAGCCTTACTCCTCAACAGCCGTTAGCTACACCGGATGCTTTAAAAGCAATTAAAGAAGCGCAGATCATTGTTCTAGGCCCTGGTTCTTTATATACCAGCATAATTCCGAATTTGTTAATTAAGGAAATTGCCCGGGAGATCGCAGAATCGGAAGCGATAAAAGTTTATGTTTGCAATGTAATGACCCAACCCGGAGAAACTGACGGATACAGTGTTTCCGACCATATTAAGGCTTTATTAAAACATGGCAATGAACAAATATTGGATTATTGTGTAATTAATAATGGCGAAGTTCCTGATGAAATTTTAAAACGTTACTCTAAGGATGGTTCTCTTTTAGTGGTTAATGACCGCAAAAAGATTGAGAATTTGGGGGTCAGGGCGGTTGAGGAAGATTTTAGTATGATTCAGGATGGAGTGATCCGCCATGATGCGGAAAAATTAGCCAGAATTATTTTAAGTTTTATTGAGGAGATTTAGTCTCCCCGCAGCTTCTCTATATTTGAAGCTAAACGCGGGGATTAATTCACGCATTAACTTACTCACACTACGTGTTCGTAAGTTAAGCTTTCATTAAATGCCACTAGTTAAAAAAGAATTAATCGTAAAAAATAAGCAAGGATTGCATGCGCGGCCCGCTGCTGTATTTGTGCAAATTGCTAATAAATTTGATGCGCGGATCACTGTGCGTCATGATGATGAAGAGGTAAATGGTAAGTCCATTATGGGCATTCTTATGTTGGGGGCGGAAAAAGACAGTTTAATTGTTGTCGAGGCTGATGGGGTAGATGCTGAAGCAGCATTGCTGGAACTGGAAAAGCTGATTAGTAGCGAGGAAGAGTTATGATTCAACTAAAAGGGATTGCTGCGGCAGGTGGTGTGAGTATCGGCCCGGCTTATATGTTGGGCAAAGAAGAATTTATTGTTTCGCGCGAAACAATTGTCTGGACGGATATTCCTGCCCAGATTCAGCTGTTTGAAGAAGCATTGATTCAGACCCGCCGGGAAATTATTGAATTACAGAAAAGAATCAGTTCGGATATGGGTCAGCAGGAAGCGCAAATCTTTGATGCGCATTTGTTAGTCTTGGAAGACCGGATGCTCATTGAAGAGGTAATCAGCCGCTTAAAAAAAGAACAACTTAATGTTGCCTATATCTTTTCTGAAGTCCTAAAAAAATATATTGGTGTTTTCCTGGAAATTGAGGATGAGTATCTTAAAGAACGCACTGCGGATATTAATGATGTTGGAAAAAGGATATTAAGAAATATTCTGGGTAAAAAGAAGAAGGGGTTAGATGATGTTGCCGGTAGGGCGATTATTGTTGCTCACGATATTTCCCCTTCCGATACCGCGGCAATGCATTCTAAAAATGTTGCAGCTTTTGTTACGGATATCGGCGGCAAAACTTCGCATACTGCAATTATGGCCAAGTCCCTGGAGATACCGGCCGTTGTAGGCTTAGAAGGGGTTACTTCCAAAGTAAACCCGGGGGATATACTGATTGTAGATGGTAGTACCGGGATCGTTATTATCAATCCTGATGAAGAAACACTCAAGAGCTATCAGCAGAAGCTCGAAAAATTAAAAGGGATTATTGATAAATTTCTATCGGTAAAGGATTTAGCAGCGGTTACTATCGATGGCCAGACAATTATAATTAATGCAAATATTGAGTTTCCTGATGAAGTTCCTAGTGTTAAGCTGCACGGTGGACAGGGGATCGGGCTTTACCGCACCGAGTTTTTTTATATGAACCGCAAGGATTCTCCCAGTGAGGAAGAGCATTATCAGGCTTATAAGTATGTAGCGGAAGAGATGAACCCGCATTCGGTAGTTATCCGCACTCTGGATATTGGAGGGGATAAATTTCTATCGCAGTTTAAGGTTCCTCACGAAATGCAGCCATTTCTCGGGTGGAGGGCAATTAGGTTCTGTTTGGCGCGGCCGGATATATTTAAGCTGCAGCTGCGTGCTATCTTGCGGGCTTCCGTGCACGGAAACCTTAAATTAATGTATCCGATGATTTCCGGGATTGAGGAGTTGCGCCAGGCAAACCAGCTGCTTGAGGAAGCTAAAAATGAATTAAGGAAAAACAGCCTCAAATTTAACGATAAAATTGAAGTAGGGGTAATGGTAGAAGTTCCGTCAGCGGCAATGACCGCAGACATCTTGGCCCGTGAAGCAGATTTCTTTAGTATTGGGACCAATGATTTAATCCAATATTCTTTGGCGGTTGACCGCAGCAATGAGAAAGTCGCTTATCTTTATGACCCGGCTCATCCGGCAGTTTTAAGATTAGTCAAAAGTATTATTGATGCGGCGCATCAGGCTAAAATTAAAGTAGCCATGTGCGGAGAGATGGCTGGGGAGCCGTCTTTGGCGCTTATTCTTTTGGGTTTAGGTTTAGATGAATTTAGCTTGCCTCCGCAGGTAATCCCGGAGTTAAAATATATAATTCGTGCGATAGGCTTTAAATCTGCTCAAAAGATTGCGCTGGATGCGTTGAAGCTTTCTACCGGCAAAGAAGTTGAAGAATTTTCGCAAAATAAATTAGCGGAAATTTTGAAATAAATTGAATCCCGTACCTTCTGAATATTTAAAGATTAGAGGTGTCGGGTTTAGTGAACTGAATAAAAAAGAAGGCACGGGATGAAAGCTTTGATTTTAGCTGCCGGGTATGCTACCCGGTTGTATCCATTAACTAAAAAATACCCTAAACCGCTGCTGGAGGTAAAAGGGCGGCCGATTATTAATTATATTATTGATAAATTAGAAGTAATTGATAGCATTGATGAGATTTATATTGTTACTAATAGTAAATTTATATCAGATTTTAGAAAGTGGTTTAAAACAGTAAAATTTCATAAAAAAATTACTCTGGTTGATGACCTGACTAAAAATAATCAGGATAGGTTGGGAGCGATCGGAGATATAAATTTTGTAATAAAGAAGAAAAAAATTTGCCAGGATCTTTTAGTTGTGGGTGGTGACAATTTATTCAGCGGTTCTTTGCAAAAGTTTTTGACTGCTTCTAAGAATAATGCTGTTTCTGTCGGTATAGGCCTGTATAGGTTAAAGCAGGCAAAAGATGCTTGTCGTTACGGTGTAGTTAAGCTAGACGAGTTAAAGCAAGTAATCAGCTTCCAAGAGAAACCTAAGCATCCGGATTCAAATTTAGTGGCGATGTGTTTGTATTA
Organism: Candidatus Omnitrophota bacterium; assembly: GCA_028712375.1. GTDB lineage: Bacteria > Omnitrophota > Gorgyraeia > Gygaellales > Profunditerraquicolaceae > UBA6249. The sequence goes on along the minus strand of JAQTQG010000014.1, from coordinate 17,154 downwards.
TATATCGAAGGATTGTTTGAATCTGATTAATAAGTATCTGCTGGGTAAAAAAAGAAAAGCCGATGCTACCGGAAGCTATATTGCTTGGCTAATCGGCCGGGCTGTTGTTTACGGGCATGTTTTCAACGGGTCATGGTTTGATATCGGTGATCATAAGTATTTAAACGCGGCAAAAGATAAATTTATAACATAAAATGTTCCGCCTCAAATTCATGCAAAAATTCTCTAGAATTTTTGCATTTCGGCGGAATAAATTCGCGGACGCTCCGGCAAGCCGGAGCTACAACTTACGTCGTCCTTACGGACTCCGTAAGCTGTCCGCTTATTTAAAGGAGGAGTCATGGCTGTGCAGAAACATTATTTCAGTTCAGAGTCGGTAACTGAAGGGCATCCGGATAAGTTGTGCGATCAAATATCAGACGGAGTTTTAGACGCCTGTTTAAAAAATGATCCTTATTCGCGCGTAGCCTGTGAGACTTATGTTACCATGGGGCTTTTAATTGTAGGTGGTGAGATTACTACGCGGGGATTTATTGATGTCCATGAAATAAGCAGAAATATTATTGAAGAGATCGGTTACGATCATCCTAAATATGGTTTTGATTTTCATACCTGCGCCATTCTTAACGCAATTCATTCGCAATCTCCGGATATATCGCAAGGTGTGGACGCCGGAGGGGCAGGAGACCAGGGTATAATGTTCGGTTATGCCTGCAATGAAACCGAGGAATTAATGCCGCTAGCTTTGATGCTGGCTCAGAAATTATCTATGCGCTTAACCTATGTGCGCAAAGAAAAAATTTTAAAATACCTGGGCCCGGATGGAAAAACTCAAGTTACGGTTGAATATGATAATGGTAAGCCCGTGCGCATAGACTCAGTGGTTTTGGCTTCCCAGCATACCGAAGATATCTTAGATAAAAGCGGTAAGCATATTACAGAAAAGTCCCGTCAGGAAATTATCCGTCATGTGGCCGGGCCGATTCTTAAGGGCTGGGTAGATAAGAATACTAAATATTTTGTTAATCAAACCGGAAAATTTGTAATTGGGGGACCGCAGTCTGATACCGGGATGACTGGAAGAAAAATCATTGTTGATACCTATGGCGGTGCAGTAGCTCATGGCGGCGGGGCATTTTCAGGTAAGGATCCGACTAAGGTTGACCGTTCTGCAGCCTATATGTGCCGGTATATTGCCAAAAATATTGTGGCTGCCGGTTTGGCGGAGAAATGCCTTATTCAGCTGGCTTATGTAATCGGCCGGGCAGATCCTTTGTCCGTCATGGTGAAAACCGACGGTACCTCTATGATTTCCGAAGAAGCTTTAGGCAAACTGATCCGTCAGAATTTTCAACTTACTCCTAAAGGAATTATTGAATCATTGAAATTACGCCAGCCGATATACAGGAAAACGGCCAGTTATGGCCATTTTGGCAGGCCGGAACCGGAGTTTCATTGGGAAAAGTTAGATAAAGCAGCGAATTTGAAAAAGCAAGCGGCAAGATTATAATAATTTTATCGGATATGTTTGGGAAACAGCGTTCATAAAGGGAGAAAATATGCAATATGATATTAAAGATATAAAGTTGGCAAAGAAGGGTGCTTTAAGGATTGAGTGGGCAGCCAGGAATATGCCTGTTTTGGGTTTAATTAAAGATAGGTTTATCAAAGAAAAACCTTTAGCCGGGCTTAAAATAGCCTGTTGTTTGCATGTGACTACCGAGACCGCTGTTTTAGCAGGGGTTTTGAAATCCGGTGGAGCAGATGTGTATTTATGCGCATCTAATCCGCTTTCCACGCAGGATGATGTGGCGGCATCTTTGGTTAAAGACCAGAAAATGTCTGTTTTTGCGATTAAGGGCGAGGATACCAAGACTTATTATGTGCATATGAAATCAGCTTTAGCGATTAAGCCTGATATTACTATGGATGATGGTGCAGATTTAGTTAGCACAATCCATCAGCGTCCTTTGGAAATGCATGCTAATATTATCGGCGGTACGGAAGAAACAACTACTGGAGTAATCCGCCTGAGGGCTTTGGCGCAGGAAGGAAAATTACGTTATCCGATTATCGCGGTTAATGATGCACAGACTAAGCATCTTTTTGACAACCGTTATGGTACCGGTCAGTCTACGCTGGACGGAATTATCCGCGCCACGAATAAATTAATTGCCGGATCGAATTTTGTAGTGTGCGGTTATGGCTGGTGCGGTAAAGGCGCGGCCATGCGCGCAAAAGGCATGGGGGCAAAGGTTATTGTAATTGAGGTAGATCCTTTGCGGGCTTTGGAGGCGACCATGGACGGTTTTGAGGTAATGCCGATTAAAGACGCCGCCAAAATCGGAGATATCTTTGTTACGGTAACCGGCGATATTAATGTTATCCGTAAAGAGCACTTTAGTTTAATGAAGGATGGCGCTATTGTATCTAATTCCGGGCATTTTAATGTTGAGATTGATATTCCAGGGCTGGAAGCAATTGCTAAATCTAAACGGGCAACCCGGGATTTTGTTGACGAGTATACATTGAGGAATAATCATAAGATCTATCTTTTGGGGCAGGGCCGTTTAATTAACCTGGCAGCTGCCGAAGGGCATCCGGCAAGCGTTATGGATATGTCTTTTGCTAACCAGGCTTTTTCTGCTGAATATATGGTTAAGAATTACCGCCGCCTGCAGAAACAAGTTTATACGGTTCCGGAGGATATTGATAAAAATATTGCTGCGCTCAAACTTAAATCTATGGGGATTAAGATTGATGTTTTAACCCCGGAGCAAAAAAAGTATTTAGCTAGCTGGGAGATGGGTACTTGATGAAAAGAATTGCGGTATTAACTACCGGTGGCGATGCCCCGGGGATGAATCCGGCAATCCGTTCCGTAGTGCGTTACGGGATCAGCCAAAAGCTGGAAGTGATGGGGGTTTTCCGCGGATGGTGGGGCCTGATTAATGAAGAGTTAAAAATTTTAAACCACCGTTCTGTGTCCGGAATCATCGGGCAGGGCGGGACAATTCTTAAGACTGCCCGTTGCGCAGAATTTAGGACTGAAGAAGGGCAGGGTCGGGCTTATGAAACAATTAAAAAGAATAATATCGATGGTTTGGTGGTAATCGGGGGGAATGGTTCTTTTGCCGCTGCCCATGAGTTTTATAAAAAATTCAATGTTCCTTGTGTCGGCGTGGCAGCTTCTATAGATAATGATGTTAATGGTATTGACTATACTATCGGCACAGACACGGCAATTAATACTGCTTTAGATGCGATTGATAAAATCCGTGATACCGCTACCAGTATGGAACGGATTTTTGTTGTCGAAGTTATGGGCAGGGAATCAGGTTTTATCGCTTTGACAGTTGCTCTTGCCGGAGGGTGTGAAGATGTGATTATTCCGGAAAAAACCATGGATTTAAATGTGGTTTGTCATGATATTGTGCATGGCAATCTTATCGGGAAAATGAGTTGGATTATTGTTGTGGCTGAAGGAGCGGGCAAGGCAGATGATATTGCCCGTCAGATAACCGATATGACCGGCCTTGAGACCAGGACAGTGGTTTTGGGCCATGTACAAAGAGGGGGCCGGCCTACAGCCGTCAGCCGGGATTTGGCTTTAAATATCGGTAAGACAGCAGTAGATTGTTTAATTGCCGGTAAAACGGATATCGCTTTAGGTATGGCTTCCGGTAAGATCATAGAAGTTAATTTTGAAACGGCAATCAAGAAGAAAGAATTAAAAATCGATAATTTTTATAAATTAGTCAAAACTTTAACTTGAGCACCTTAAAGTTTTAATTTAACGAAATGCTTACGAGCGTAAGCGCGTAATTGTGGGTTCTGAAAAAGTTTAATTCAATTTAACAAAATCCTTGTAAGGCAACGAGCAGGGATAATAACAAGGAGAAAGGTAAAATGGGAAGGAAGCCGCTGGAGATTGATAAAATTGTAACTAATTTAATAATGACCGATGATGTAGTTTTGAAAAAGAAATTAGCTAAAAAAATTGCGGATCTTGCTTACAAGAAGGGTATTTATCCATCCAGTATTCAAGATTATTATATGGCGCGCGGGAAAGAAGAGTTCAGCGGATCCACTGTCCCGGCGATCAATATCCGCAGTTTAACTTATGATTTAGCCAGGGCATTATTCAGGGTAGGTAAAAAGAATAATTCTAAAACTTTTATCTTTGAGATCGCTAAGTCTGAAATGGGCTATACTGCTCAGCCGCCGGTAGAATATTCTGCAGTAATTCTGGCTGCGGCAATCAAAGAAAATTATGCCGGACCGGTGTTTATCCAAGGGGATCATTTTCAGGCTAATCTGAAAAAATACCAAGAGAACCCGGATAAGGAGATTGCAGCATTGCAGGCGATTATTACCGAGGCCATTGGCGCAGGTTTCTATAATATTGATATTGATTCTTCGACCCTGGTAGATTTAAGTAAACCCAAGGTAGCGGATCAGCAGTACTTAAATTACGAAGTATGCGCAAAGCTTACGCAATTTATCCGACGCATTGAGCCCAAAGGAATTACGGTTTCGGTAGGCGGGGAGATCGGCGAAGTGGGGCATCAGAATTCTACGCCTGAGGATTTACGGGCATTTATGACGGGTTTTAAACAGCGCCTGCGTAAAGGTTTAGCCGGGATTAGCAAGATCTCTATTCAAACCGGTACATCTCACGGCGGCGTGGTTCTGCCTGATGGATCTATTGCCCAGGTAAAATTAGATTTTGAAACTTTAAAGAATCTCTCGGCGCTGGCGCGTAAAGAATTCGGTTTAGGCGGGGCAGTCCAGCACGGCGCATCTACCTTGCCGGAAGAGGCATTTCATAAATTCGCCGAATGTGAAGCTTGCGAAGTGCACTTGGCAACACAATTTCAGAATATGATTTTTGATTCTAAGCATTTTCCTGCGGACCTAAAGAATAGGATTTATGAATGGCTTAAAACTAATGCCGCCAATGAAGCAAAAGCCGGGGAGACCCAGGAGCAGTTTTTCTATAAGACCAGAAAAAAAGCATTGGGGCCGTTTAAGAAAGAGATTATGAGCCTGCCGCAAAGCGTGCGTGATGCAATTGCCGCGGAGATTGAAAATAAATTCGATTTTCTTTTTAAGCAGCTAAACGCTGTAAATAATTCGGCGCTGGTTGATAAATATGTTACTTTAAAAAGAGTAATTGTGCGTAAGCGCCAGGATGCCGCAGCTGTTGTGCACGATGGAGAAGGCGCTGACTAAATTTAATCAGGGATGGCGCTTGTTTTAATAAAGCAAGCCTGCTTCTTAAAAAAGCTTTTTTAGGAATCATCCCGGGTAAGGAGAAATTATGCGTTCAGATCAAATAAAAAAAGGTTTGGAAAGAGTGCCGCATCGGGCGCTTTTGCATGCTACCGGTTTATCGCGCAATGATTTAAAACGGCCGTTTATCGGAGTAGCTACGTCTTTTACTGACCTTATTCCCGGGCATGTCGGCATGCGCGATATGGAAAGATTTATTGAGCGCGGGGTTTGTTATGGCGGAGGCGTGCCGTTTTTGTTTGGTGTTCCGGGTATATGTGACGGGATTGCGATGGGCCATTTGGGGATGTGTTATCCTTTGGCTTTGCGCGAGTTGGTCGCCGACATGATTGAAACAGTATGCAATGCCCATCAACTGGACGGGATTATCTGCCTGACGAATTGCGATAAGATCACTCCGGGCATGTTAATGGGGGTGGCGCGTTTAAATATTCCGGCGATTATTGTTACTGCCGGGCCGATGCTTGCCGGCCATTTTAATAAAAGAAAGTTAGCTTTTGTGCATGACACTTATGAGGGTATGGGGCGGGCGAAAAAAGGTGATATCTCTGCAGAAGAGTTGACTTGTTTAGAGCTGGAAGCTTGCCCTGGGCAAGGTTCGTGCCAGGGGTTATATACGGCTAATACCATGGCTTGTCTTACAGAGACCATGGGGATGTCTATTCCGGGTTGCGGTACAGCTTTGGCGGGTTCGGCTAAAAAACGCCGGATTGCCCAATCTAGCGGTGAGCGGATTGTTGAGTTGGTTAAGCAGGATATTAAACCGCGCGACATTATTACTAAGAAGTCATTAGAGAACGCGATAGTGGTGGATATGGCATTAGGCGGTTCCAGTAATACGGTTTTACATTTAATGAGTATCGCGCATGAGGCAGGTATTGATCTGGATTTAAAGACTTTTGACAAAATTAGCAAGACTGTCCCGCACATCACTAATATTGAACCGGCGGGTACGCATTTTATGGAAGATGTAGAATACGCCGGAGGAATTCCCGCGGTGTTAAAAAGATTAAAATCCAAACTTAATAATACGCTTAATGTCAGCGGTGAGACTACCTTTGAAATCGCTGATAAAGCAAAGATTTTTGATATAGAGGTAATCCGGCCGTTTGAACAGGCATATCATAAGCAGGGTGGGATTGCAGTTTTATATGGTAACCTTGCGCCTGACGGAGCGGTAGTTAAGCAATCCGGGGTGAATGCCAAGATGATGCAGTTTACTGGAAAAGCCCGGGTATTTAACCGTGAAGAGCAGGCGATGCAGGCGATCATGAATAATAAAATAAAAAAAGGCGACTGTATTGTAATCCGTTATGAAGGGCCGGCGGGCGGGCCGGGAATGCGCGAAATGCTGGCGCCTACTGCGGCCATTGTCGGGCTGGGCCTTGAGGATTCTGTGGCTTTAATTACTGACGGCCGTTTTTCAGGAGGGACTAAAGGCCCTTGTATCGGACATATTTCTCCGGAGGCTTCTGCCGGAGGGCCGATTGCAATTATTAAAGATGGTGATACAATTATTATCGATATTCCTAACCGTAAGCTGGAAGTTAAATTAACCCAGGCGGAAATAGAAAAAAGGTTTAAGAATTGGAAGAGCGTGGAGCCTAAAATTAAAACCGGCTATTTATCCCGTTATTCCAGGCTGGTGAGCTCCGCAGATAAAGGAGCAGTATTAAAATGAAAATGACTGGTTCGCAAATACTTTTAGAGTGCTTAAAACGTGAAGGGGTGGAGGTGGTTTTCGGTTATCCCGGAGGCCAGATTCTTCCTACTTTCGACGCTCTTTATGGCTACGAAGGATTTAAGTTTATTCTTACCCGCCATGAGCAGGGGGCAGCGCATGCTGCTGATGGCTATGCCCGCGTAACGGGCAAGGTGGGCGTTTGTCTGGCTACCAGCGGACCGGGAGCAACGAATTTAGTGACCGGGATTGCCAATGCTTATATGGATTCTATTCCGATGGTCGCGATCACCGGGCAGGTCCCTACGGCATTAATCGGTAATGATGCTTTCCAGGAAGCCGACATTACCGGTATAACCCGGCCGGTTACTAAGCATAATTATTTAGTTAAAGATATCAAGGATTTAGCCAGGATAGTAAGAGAGGCTTTTTATATTGCTTCAACCGGCCGTCCAGGCCCGGTGCTTATTGATTTACCGAAAGATGTGCAGGTTACTCAAGCTGAATTTATCTGGCCGGATGAAATAAAACTTAGAAGCTATAATCCGAAACTTTCCGGCCACCCCGGACAGATTAAGCGCGCGGCCAAAATGATTATGGAAGCCAAGAAGCCGGTACTTTATATAGGTGGTGGTGTTATTCTTTCGGGAGCGTCTTTTGAATTATTGGAATTGGCGGAAAAAATCGGCTGTCCGGTGACCTGGACTTTGATGGGGATAGGTGCTTTTCCTTCCAAGCATAAACAATCATTGGGTATGTTAGGTATGCATGGAACAGCCTATGCCAACCATAGTATTATGGAGTCAGATTTGATTATTGCTCTTGGCGCACGTTTCGATGACCGGGTGACCGGCAGATTAGATGTGTTTGCTCCTAACGCTAAAGTAATTCATGTGGATATTGATCCTTCTTCAATCAGTAAGAATGTGCATGTTGATGTTCCGATTGTCGGAGATCTAAAGCAGGTGCTGATTGAGCTTTTGCAGGAAATCAAACACAGTTTGGAAATTGATGAATGGCTAAAACACGTGGATGCTTTAAAAAAGAAATATCCGATGGGGCATAAAGATAAAGGAAAAATCCTGCCACAATATGTTATCCAGCAGATTGACGAGGTAACCGGCGGGGATGCCATTATTTGCACTGAAGTCGGGCAGCATCAGATGTGGGCGGCGCAGTGGTTTAATTATACCAAGCCCCGTACTTTTATTTCCTCCGGCGGTTTAGGGACGATGGGTTTCGGTTTTCCGGCTTCTATCGGAGCAAAACTCGGCCGTCCGGAAAAAACAGTTTTCAATATTGCCGGCGACGGTTCGATACAAATGAATATTCAGGAGCTGGGTACTTGCGTGGCTAATAAAATCAATGTTAAGGTTGCTATTTTAAATAACGGATATCTGGGGATGGTGCGCCAGTGGCAGGAGCTTTTTTATAAACGCCGCTATTCTTATACTCCGATCACCAGCCCGGATTTTGTAAAACTTGCCGAAAGTTATGGAGCGGTGGGCATCCGGGTGACTAAAAAAGAAGAGGTTAAGCCGGCTTTAGAGCGCGCGATTAAAACCGATAATACAGTTTTTATTGATTTTCACGTTGAGGAAGAGGAAAATGTCTTTCCGATGGTGCCTGCCGGAGAGGCAATTAATAATATTATCGGAGGCCTGGCGTAATGAATCCCGCACCTTCTTTTATTAAATAATAGATAGTGCGGAAATTTTAAATCGGAGAATTGAATTAAGGAGAAGGTGCGGGATGAAGCATACAATTTCGGTGTTAGTAGAAAATAAATTCGGCGTGTTAGCCAGGGTTGCCGGGCTCTTTAGCGCCAGAGGTTATAATATTGCATCTTTGGCGGTTAGTGAAACTTTAGACCCCTGCGTTTCTTATATGACGATTGTAGTGGATGCTAAAGATGAGAAAGTTTTAGAACAAATCAATAAACAGCTGAATAAATTAATTGATGTAATCACGGTCACGGATTTTACCAAAAAGGAGCATATTGACCGGGAATTGGTTTTGGCGAAGATAAATTATCAGCCAAAAGACCTGCCTAAGCTGGAAGCAATTTTTAAAAAGTTTGTTGGAAAAATTGTGCAACATAAAGCGGATACTGCGATTGTCGAGGCAGTGGGTGACCAGCAGCAAATTAAAGCGCTTCTAGAAGAACTTAATAAGTTCGGAGTTAAAGAGTTAATCAGAACAGGAAAGCTGGCAATTGAATAATTAGAAAACGCCCTTATGGGCAGAGAGGATAACAGATGGCAAAGATTTATTATGATAAAGACGCGGATTTAAATTTATTAAAAGATAAGACGGTGGCAATTATCGGTTACGGGATTCAGGGCCGCGGCCAATCTTTATGTTTACGCGATTCAGGAGTAAGAGTGGTGGTTTCTGAAATGGAAGGAACCCCTAATTTTGCGCAGGCCAAGCAGGACGGTTTTACTCCGGTAAGCGCAGCCGAAGCAGCCAAAGCCGCGGATATCATTCAAATCCTTACCCAGGACCATGTGCAGGCTAAGGTTTATAACGAGTCAATCAAGCCGAATTTGAAAAAAGGCAAAGCGCTTTGTTTTTCTCATGGATTCAATATCCGTTTTAAGCAGATTAAGCCTCCGAAAAATGTGGATGTATTCATGGTTGCTCCGAAGGGGCCGGGCGCTTTGGTAAGAAAGATGTATGAAGAAGGCAAAGGTGTGCCTTCATTAATTGCTATTTATCAGGATGCCAGCGGACAGGCTAAAGATTTAGCATTAGCATATGCTAAGGGTTTAAAAGCTACTACCGCCGGCGTAATCGAGACTACTTTTGACGAAGAAACAGAAACTGACCTCTTCGGTGAACAGGCAGTACTTTGCGGCGGAGTAAGTGAGTTGATCAAGGCAGGTTTTGATACTTTGATTGACGCAGGTTATCAGCCGGAGATTGCTTATTTTGAAGTTTTGCACGAGTTAAAATTAATTACGGATCTTATTCAAGAGCGCGGTATTTCAGGTATGCGCAGGGGAGTTTCCAACACTGCCTGTTATGGCGATTTAACCCGCGGACCCAGGATTATTACGCAAAAAACACGTAAAGAGATGCAGAAGATTTTGAAAGAGATTAAAACCGGAAAATTCGCCAAAGAGTGGATTAAAGAGAATGAAACCGGACGCAAGAATTTTGATAGCTTAATTAAAGCCGGGGATGATCACTTAATTGAGAAAGTAGGCAAGCAATTAAGAGAGATGATGCCTTGGATTAAATGAGCGCTTAACTTACGAACACGCTAGTGTGAGTAAGTTAATGCGCGTACCTTGCGCTAACTTGAATTGCGCAAGTACGCGCTTGTTGCGCGAATTTATCCCACGCGTATCTGGAAAATATCGAAGAGATTTTCCAGATGTTTACGCGGGGGAGAAGAAGTAAAAAATAGTAAATTCTAGATTTAATGCGCGGGTCCTGCCGACGGTTGCCCTTTGTCGGCAATTGCCTCCAAAGGATCAACCGTCGTCACCCGCGTTATTTTGAAGCAAAATTTACTATTTTTTAGAGTAGAGTGTGAATATGGAAAAGATAATTATACTTGATACAACTTTAAGGGATGGGGAGCAGGCTCCGGGAGCGGCATTAACCAGTTTTCAGAAACTGGAAGTAGCCAGCCAGCTGGAAAGGCTGGGGGTGGATATCATTGAAGCAGGTTTTCCGGTTGCTTCTCCGGATGACTTTGCGGCGGTAAGTGCGATTGCAAAGTTAATTAAAAAAGGTTCGGTTTGCGCTCTTGCCCGCTGTATTTATAAGGATATCGAACGTGCCGGCGAATCTGTCAAGAAAGCCAGGCATCCGCGGGTGCATCTTTTTCTGGCGACCTCTAAAATCCACTTAAAATATAAATTTAAGAAAGCTGAAGATGAAATAGCTAGTATTGCTAAAGATTCTATCCGGCAGGCCAAGAAGTTCTGCGCTGATGTTGAGTTCTCTCCGGAAGATGCTACCCGCACAGATAAGGATTTTTTATTTCGGATGGTTGAAATGGCGATTAAAGAAGGTGCGCGCACCATTAATATCCCCGATACAGTCGGATATAGCTATCCTCAGGAAGTTTACGCTTTGATTACCGATATTATAAATAATGTCCCGAATATCAATAAAGCGGTTATTGCTACCCATTGCCACAATGATTTAGGTTTGGCTACAGCCAATTCTTTGTCTGCGGTTTTGGCCGGAGCGCGCCAGGTGCATTGTACGATTAACGGGATCGGGGAACGCGCGGGTAATGCTTCTTTGGAAGAAATAGTGATGGCGATGAAAACGCGCAAGGATGTTTTTGGTAATTTTTATACCAATATTAACACCAGGGAAATTTACCGCACTTCCCGGCTGGTAAGTAAATTGACTAATTTTGTTGTGCCTCCAAATAAGGCCATCGTCGGCAAAAATGCTTTCGCCCATGAGTCCGGTATTCATCAGGACGCGATTTTAAAAAAACGGATTACCTATGAAATTATGGACCCGCATGATGTGGGTATTGCTGACAGCCAATTGATCCTGGGCAAGCATTCCGGCAGGCATGCTTTTAGGGATAGGTTAAAAACTCTCGGGTTTTATCTTAATGAACAGCAACTCAATAAAGCTTTTGAGCGTTTTAAGGAAGTAGCGGATAAAAAGAAAGATATCTTTGATGATGATTTAAGGATTATTGTTGAGGATGAGGTGCGGGTAATTAAGCCGGTTTGGACGCTGAATAGTTTTGAGATTAATTCCGGGACCAAAATCCAGCCTAAAGCACAAGTAGTATTGATGAAGGCCGGCAAAAATCTTTCCGGAGTTTCATCGGGTGATGGGCCGGTAGATGCTTGTTTTAAAGCGATCGATAAAATTACCGGATATAAAGCTAAGTTAGAGGATTTTCGCCTTGAGGCAGTTACCTCCGGGAAGGATGCTTTGGGCCAGGTAAGCCTTAAGCTGAAGGTTTCCGGTTATGTTGTAAACGGCCGGGGTTCAAGTACGGACATTGTGGAAGCGGCGGTTAAGGCGTATATCGATGCCGTAAACAAATTAGATCATAAATGACTTTAAGGCCGGGATTTTATTCTCATACCAATCGTAATAAGAAAGAGAAGGCAATTGGCGCGAGGGTATACGGTTTAGTAGGTTTTCCTGTCAAGCACAGCCTCTCTCCTTGCATGCACAATGCTGCATTTTCTGCGCTGAAGATAAAAGCCAAATATAAATTATTCGAGTTGAAGCCTGGCCAGCTTAGCGGGTTTTTGGGCAGCCTGAAGCAGAAGAATATCTATGGTTTCAATGTTACCTATCCTTATAAAGAAGAAATCCTTGCTTTTTTGAGTAGTAAATCTTTGGGTGTAAAAGAAATCGGGGCAGCCAATACGGTAGTTGTGGATAAATCCGGTAGGCTAAAAGGTTTTAATACGGACTACCTGGGATTTATGGCGCATCTTAAAGAATTAAAGCTTAAGCCTAAGAAGGTGGCTTTGGTTGGAGCAGGAGGAGCGGCTAAAGCAGTCAGCTTTGCGTTGGCTAAAATGAAAGTTGCCCAGCTTTGTATTTATGATATTGATAAATTCAAAAGTTTGAGCCTTTTTAAGAAGTTGAATTCCAGCTTTCCAAAAACTAAGTTTGATGTGGTTAGTTGTTTGGAGGATTTGGCTTTGGCAGATAAAGATTTGCTGGTTAATGCTTCTCCAGTGGGGATGCGCCAGGTTGATCCCTGCTTGTTTACCTGCGGAGATTTACATCCCGGGTTGTTCGTTTATGATCTTATTTACAGCCCGTTTGAGACAAAATTAATTTCTTTAGCGAAAGAATGTAAGTTAAATTTTTCCAATGGGCTGGGAATGCTTTTATATCAGGGTGTTTTTGCTTTTAAACATTTTAGCGGCAGGCAGCCTCCGGTTGAAGCTATGAAAAAAGCGCTTTTGAAAGGAGTGATGAGCAAATGATTGCCAGGATAATTGTTTTTGTTTTTGGTTCTATCGTGGGTAGTTTTTTAAACGTCTGCATACACCGGATGCCTAAGAATGAATCGGTAGTCTGGCCGCGTTCACATTGCCCGAAATGCCAGAAGCGTATTCCGGGTTATGATAATATTCCTTTTTTAAGTTTTATCCTGCTTAGGGGGCGCTGCCGTTTCTGTAAGGAAAAAATTTCCCTGCGCTATCCTTTGGTTGAGCTGTTGACTGCATTGTTGATGGTGGCGCTTTTTGACCGCCTCGGTTTAAGTTTTGAGTTTTTTCTGTATATGGTGATGCTGTGGGGGTTGATTATTGCTACTTTTGTGGATATCGCTTACCGGATTATACCGGATGAAGTCTCTGTGGGAGGCATGATCCTTGGTTTAATTATGGTTTCTATTACGGGTTTTACTTTTAATCCGCTAAAATTTACCTTTGTGCCTATGTTAAAATCCGTATCCGGGATAATTGTCGGCGGAGGGATTATTTATTTAACCGGGGTACTTTTTGACCTGGTTTATTTTAAGTGGCTTAAGCGCCCGGCGATTAACGGGGAGACTGAATCAATGGGGGGAGGGGATGTAAAGCTGTTGGCGATGATTGGTGCTTTTGCGGGTTGGCCGGTAGCGATTTTGACTTTTTTCCTGGCGCCGTTTATAGGCATCGTTTTCGGAGTTATCAATTTAGTTGCCAAAAAGGACCATACAATACCTTATGGCCCGTTTCTTTCAATTGCTGCTTTAGTCAGTTTATTCTGGGCGGATAAAATAATTCCTTTAATTCTTCCGATATCTGGGAGATAGCAATATTCTCCGCAATTGTAAAATAACTAATATGCCAGGGATTAATCTTAAAGACTATCTTACTAACACTATATCCGGAGTTAATTGGGAGCGTGTTGGTTTTGGAAAACGTGCCGGGGTATTAATTCCTTTGTTTACCGTTTATTCTAAAAATAGCTACGGCATTGGGGATTTGGATGATCTGAAACTGGTTATTGATTGGGCAAAATCAACCGCTAATTCTATTGTCCAGCTTTTACCAATGAACGAAGTGGGAGCGCTTTTTTGCCCTTATGACGCGGTCAGCTCATTTGCTTTAGAGCCCTCCTATATTTCTTTAAAAGATTTTCCGGAGATTGCCGGAAAGAAATTTGACGCTTTTCCTGTTGAACCCGCTCATGTGGATTACCGGTTAAAAGAAAAAAAGCTAAAACTGCTTTTGGATGTTTATTTAAAAACAGACCTGTCTGAAGCTTTGGATTTTGAAGAGTTTCAGCGCAGCAATGCTTATTGGTTGCCGGATTTTGCCTTGTTTAAAGTTTTAAAAGAATGCCATCAGGGTAAACCCTGGTATGAATGGGAGGGTGTTTTCAAAAATCGTCAGCCGGAGGCTTTAAGGCAGTTCCAGCAGGATAATATTGAAGCGGTAACTTTTCAGATGTGGCTGCAATGGGTGTTGTTCAAGCAGTTTAAAGAGGCGAGTGTTTATGCTGCCGCCAAAAATGTTTTTATTAAAGGCGATTTGCCGGTTTTGGTTTCGCGGGACAGCGCGGATGTCTGGAGCCATCCGGGTTTCTTTAAGCTGGATTTTGCCGCCGGAGCCCCTCCGGATATGTATGCGGCGCAAGGCCAGCGCTGGGGAATGCCGACATATAATTGGGGTGCAATCGCCAGCGACGGATACCGTTATATAAAAGAAAAATTAAAATACGCGCAGGAGTTTTATAATATTTTACGTATTGATCATGTGGTTGGGCTATTTCGTATCTGGAGTATCCCGTATAATGACCTGGAAGAGAACCAGGGGATTAACGGGGTTTTTGATCCATTTAATGAGCAGCTTTGGGATGAGCATGGGCGTAAGATTTTGGATGTTCTTGTGCGCAATACCGGCATGCTGCTTTGCGCTGAAGATTTAGGCGTAATCCCTCAGTGCTGTATCGATACCCTTAGGGATTTTGGTATTTGCGGTAATGATGTGCAACGGTGGGTAAAGGATTGGAATAATCGGCATGATTTTCTTCTCCCCGGTGAATACCGGAAGCTGGCAGTAGCCATGTTGGCTACTCATGACACAACTAATTGGAAGGCCTGGTGGCAGTATGAAGCCGGTACGGTTGATCAGGGGCTATTTATCAGAAAATGTAATGAGCGTAAGATTGATTTTGCCGGGGTAAGTGTAAAGCTTTTTGATGCGGGGCTTTCTTTTCACGGACGCCTGCGCTGGAGAAAGGAAATTGATTGTGTGGATAAGTTTCTTTGGGAACTGGGTAAAAGAAGGGAAGAAGTAGCCGATTTTATTGATCTTTATGAAAATACTTTCGCCGAGAAAGAAAAACTTTGGAAGATTCTGGATTGTCCCGGTCCAATGACGGAAGAGGCGAGTGATGAGTTGTTGGCGAGAGTTATGAGTTTTGTTTTAAGTTCCCAGGCGGTATTTTGCATTAATTCCATCGGAGATTATTTAGGGTTGATGGATATTTTTAAAGGGGATCCCTACCCATACCGTATTAATGTCCCGGGTACAATCAGCCCGAAGAACTGGTCGTTACGCCTTCCGCTTAGCCTTGAGGAGCTCTTGGTTCATCCGGTAAATCAACAAATCCGCAAGATGGTTATTGATTCAGAGAGAGTTTCGTAAATTTCTATCAATCATAATATATTTATAATAAATTAAACCTATGGGAATTTTGAAGGGTACTGAGTATTATATCTCTAAAGGGATCGGTAGGGCGGTTATGGATTATAAGATGTTGTCCCCCGGAGATAAAATTGCGGTTGCGGTTTCCGGCGGCAAGGATAGCCTGACCTTGCTGCGGTTATTGATAGACCGTAAAAAATTTGTGCCGATCAAGTACGATGTTGTGGCTATCCATATTGATATGGGCTATCCTAAGTCCATCGCGGCTAAATTAGAAAAATATTTTAAGAAGCTTAATGTCGCATACAAAATAATCAAAACGGATATTCTTAAAAAAACTCCTAAAAGTAAAATTAACTGTTTTTGGTGTTCCTGGAACCGCAGAAAAGAGCTGTTTATGGCGGCTAATAAATTAGGGTGCACCAAGATTGCTCTGGGGCACCATATGGATGATATTGCCGAAACTTTTCTGCTGAATTTATTTTTCCGGGGAGAGATATCCACGATGAGGCCGCAACAGGAGATGTTTAAAGGCAAAATAATTCTGATCCGTCCGTTGGCTTATGTCGGGGAATCTTTGATTAAGCGTTTTGCCAAAGAGGCAAAATTGGGGCACGATGCCTGCATTTGTCCGCATTCTATTGTTTCTAACCGCCATCGTATGGGCCGTATTATTCAGAATTTGGAAAAGACCTGTCCGGATATAAAAAAGAATATTTTTCGTTCCTTAAAGAGAATAAAGAAAGATTATTTACTTTAATCAAAATCTACGCAGTGGTATAATAAGTTTATGATTATTCTAGCCGCAGTATTATTTTTTATCTTAGCCGGGTTTATCCTGGCGGTAGTGTTAAAAATTTCCTCTCAGGTTAATGACCGCCTGAATCAGATGAATCAGTCTATCCAGGAGGCCAATAAAATTATTGGTACTAATTTGGGTAATGCCACGGAAGCTTTCGGGAATGTTAAAGAGCAGCTGGGTAAGCTGGAGCAGACCAATAAGCAGATTATTGCTATCAGCCAGGATATTTCCAGTTTGCAGGAACTTCTGCGCGCCCCGAAATTCCGCGGGTCAATGGGTGAAACTTTTCTGGAAAATTTACTTTCCCAGGTGCTGCCTAAAGAACATTACCAGGTGCAATACCGTTTTAAAAGTTCAGACACTGTGGATGCGGTGATCCGGCTGGGGGAGCGGCTGGTGCCGGTAGATGCTAAGTTCAGCCTGGAGAATTTTCAGAGGATGCTTGAAGCGCCTGATGAACAGGGTAAAGAATCCTTCCGTAAAAAGTTTATTCAGGACATAAAAAACCGTATTAATGAGATCGCCGTAAAATATATTTTACCGGCTGAAAATACTTATGATTTTGCCCTGATGTATATCCCGGCAGAAAACGTTTATTATGAAGTGATTATTAAGGAGGATATTTTTACTTATAGCATGTCTAAGAAGGTCATCCCGGTTTCTCCGAATACTTTCTATGCTTATTTACAGGTAATTTGTTTGGGTTTACGCGGACTGAAAGTGGAAGAAAACGCCAAGGTAATTTTGAAAAGCCTGGGGGCATTAGCGGTAGAGACAGA
>JAQTQG010000046.1 GCA_028712375.1 Candidatus Omnitrophota bacterium | reverse complement strand
AGTTCTCTTCAGTACGAGAGGACCTAGAGAAACAGACCTATGGTATTCCGGTTGTCCTGCCAAGGGCAAGGGCCGGGTGGCTATGTCTGGAAGGGATAAGCGCTGAAAGCATCTAAGTGCCAAGCCCACCCCAAGACTAAGTATCCCTGAGTCGCAAGACTCTGTAGGCTAGTGGTAGACTACCACTTTAATAGGCGTAAAGTGTAAGACTCGTGAGAGTTTAAGCTAATACGTACTAATCAGCCAATAGGCTTGTCCTTAATTTTGTTTCACTTGGGTTATTTGGATGAGTAGTTTTTGCCTGCATGTTTTAAATCTGTATGTAGTTGTTGATGTCTCTAAAAAGTGCAAGAGGCTCTGTAGGCGCGGTTTCGCGCCGGAGCCAGAAGCTTATTGATACTTTTAAATGTTTTGGAGTGCCTTTATCGAGGGGGAAACACCCGTTCCCATTCCGAATACGGCCGTTAAGCCCCTCTGAGCCGATGGTAGTGTGTTCGTAAGGACATGTGAGAGTAGGTCGGTGCTCCTTTAAATGTGCCAGCTATCTTAGAAATAAGGTAGCTGGCATTTTTTATTGTTGGCCATTTAGAGGATTATACTCCAGATAAAATCTTTCTGCGCCCAGTTCTTTAAAGACAAAATATGGATTAAATCTGTATCAGTAAAATCAATTGAAAGATTGTTTATCCCTATGTTACTTTAAAATTTTTTTGGATTAGGGTAATCAGAATTATTTTTAAAACTAATTTTAAAAGTAGTGGTATAATAAAAGCAAAAGGAGGGTATATGGAAATGAAGCTGAGTAAAGTTGCGCTATCGATTTTAGCAGTAGCTTTAATGGCTCTTTTAGTGATAACCAATTTTATGTATGGCAAATTAAACGAAACTGTATTAATCCAGATTGTTCAGCAACAAAGTGTGGAAACTAACGGTCTGATTAAAAAAGTTTTTGAAAATCAAAAAGAGTTAGAGGCTATAAAGAAAGAATTAGAGATGGCTAAAGCAGAATTGGCTAAAGCGCTTAAAACAAACAGTGCTGTGATAACAGTTACTCCTGCTCCGGAAAATAAATAAGAAATTAAAAGTTTTAATTTACCTGCTTTAGTAAACCAACAGAAAAGCCGTTGTTTCTTAGCGGCTTTTCTGTTGACAACAACTTTTGTGGGAGTAAAATAATTTAATATGCTAACGAAAGAACAAGCCAGGTTAAAGTACTTTAAAGGCAGGCGGTTTCTAGAGAATAGAATCGCCTTTATTGTTTACAAAAAGGAGAGAATATGAATATGAAGAAAGTATGTTTTTTCTTATTGAGTTTACTATTTCTATCCGGTTGTTCAACCGCCAGCTCTCATTTAAAATCAACTCAATCAGACGCGGGGGATAGGGTTACTGTTGGCAAAGTTCAGCTGGAAATCCGCGTTGGAATGTCGTCTGCCCAAGTTATTCAGACTCTGGGGTCACCAAATATAGTATCAACCGACGAAAATAGGCTGGAGGTCTGGGTTTATGATAAAATCGCCAGCGATGTATCTTACTCTAGTAGCGATGGAGGCGTCTGGCTCATTTTTGGTGCTGTCGGCGGTAATTCAGGAGCAGTTTCTACATCTCAGAGAACATTGACTATTGTTATAAAATTTGATGCAGATAAAAAAGTTCGCGACTTTGCGTACCATTCTTCCAGTTTTTAAAAAAGTTATATGAGAATAAAATCTCTGCTTCCGAAAATATTCTTTATACTGTTTTGTCTGAGCTTAACTGGTTGTGCTACTTCCGCTCGAATGAATGCGTTAAAGCTCTCCCCGGATAGCTTGAGAAATCGAGAGATTGAATCCAGGCAATTTGACACAAAAAACGAACTGCAAGTTCTCTTGGCTACTGCTAATGTTCTCCAGGACATGGGCTTTACCTTAACCGAAATTGAAAATGACCTGGGCGTAATCGTCGGTTCAAAAGAGCGTGATGCTACCGTTCCCGGCCAGGTGGCAATGGCTGCTTTCGCCGATATTCTCTGCGCTGCGGCTGGTTCTTCTTCTAATACCTTAGCAATGACCGATGCCGTCCAGTCTGTTTTGGTTTCTTGCGTTACCAGATTAAACCTGGAGGGCAGTAAGGTTGTCGTGCGGGTGGCCTTTCAAAGAGTTATTTTTAACCGTATGCAGCAGGTATCCAGGCTTGAAACAATAAACGACCCGAAAATATACCAAGGTTTTTTTGATAAATTATCAAAATCTATATTCCTGGAGGCAAACAAAATATGATTTTTCTAAGGCATAAAATCCTTGAGTGTTTAATCGTTCCGTTAGTGATTCTGATTTTTGGTTGCACAACTACCCCAATAGAGCATATTCTTGATTTAAGTGAGAATCAGCTAAAACTTAGAAGCATCCAAACTCGTTCATTTGACACCGCCGACAAAGAAAGAATGATGCGTAGTGTTATCGCTACTTTACAGGATCTAGAATTCGTGGTGAATAAAGCCGATGATGAGCTGGGTATTGTTACCGGCACTAAATTTTCCGGCAATCAAGTTATAAAAATGACCGTTATCGTCAGGTCCAAGAATGATAAACAACTGCTGGTCAGGGCAAACGCCCAATATGGCATAGAAGCGATTAATACCCCTGAGCCTTACCAGGATTTTTTTGATGCCCTTTCCAAAGCAGTATTTCTTTCCGCGCAAAATATAGATTAAGGATTCCGAAGAGATAAGCAATTATTTAATTATGTATTTATGGGCTGAATTTAACCGTTCAGCCTGTTTTATTTTATCCAAAATCTGTAATTTATAATCAGCAACGAGAGATTATTAGCCAGACTGGAATGATTAACCGTATAAAAAACAAGAGCTAGGGTCAGCTACCTTGCCTCTACAGCCTCAGCTCTTGTCGGGAAAATGGATAATCGCAGCCATCTTCATTTTACCCACCTTCCAATTAAAGCATATACTATTTGAGATGGATTACAAGGATAGGGAAAATGATTGCGCTAGATAAAACTATGCGGTGCTTGCCTTGTTCGCTAGCGTTCACAAGGACTGCGCTAGATAAAGGCTATAGGTGCTTGTTTTTGTTTGACAATAATTTTTTAAGGAAGTAAAATGATTTAATATGTTGATAAGGCAAATGAAATCAAAATACTCTTAATGGACGGTCTCTAGAAAGATAGGACCGTCTTTTTTTATCTTAAATATAAAAAGGGGGTGCTGTGAAAAAACTTTATCTTTCTAACACCGACCGAAAAATCGGCGGGGTCTGCGGCGGCCTAGGTGAATATTTTGTGCTAGATTCTACGGTATTTAGAGTTATTTTTGTTTTAGTTACTATTTTATCGTGCGGAATAGGTGTTTTAGCTTATCTGGGTGTTTGGATGGTGACTCCCAGAAAACCCAAAGGTGTAAATTAAAAATGGAAAATAAAGAGAAAAGAAATCATAAGCGGGTTCCAGTATCTTTTGCCATGCTATACGCGGTTAAGCTCCCTATCGCGGTGCGGATGTATATGGGTGGGCTTGAACGCCCGGCTGTCGCCCGGAATATCGGCGAGGGAGGCTTGGCGTTATTGACTAATTTTAAGATTCCGGTTGATTCTTTGCTAACGGTTAAGTTTACGTTGACTAACGATGTAATATCAAATATCCGTGAGCGTACGCGCAGTTTTGAATTAAGCGGGCAAGTTTGTTATTGTATGCCGGAGGAAAAAGGAGCGTATCTTCTGGGCGTCAGTTTTATAAGCATTGTGCCGACTGAGAGCTTATTTATTTCAAATTACATCAAAGCTCATACTTTGTTCTAAGATTTAAATAAAAATGTAATAATTAAAAATATTTTCAAAGGGCTTCGATAATTGCTAAATAAAGTAAGGTATTTTAATTTATCTTGCCCAACGGGTAAAAATATATAATAATGTTTAGCATCGTGATATAAAAACAAAGAAAGGGGTAATCTATGAAACGCTATCTTTATTCTTTTTTAATTTTATTATTCGTTTTAGTAGCTTGCGGTTGTGCGTCAAATAAAACCAGAATAGCCGAAGGCGCAGGCATCGGAGGGGCAGTCGGGGCGCTGGCCGGAGGAATTATCGGTTACCAAAGCGGCCATCCGCTTCAGGGCGCTGCAATCGGCGCCGCAGTCGGCGGCGGTACAGGAGCGGTAGTCGGATCACAGATTAAAAAACCAGCACCGGAAACCTCAACTTCGCCCGCGGCGCAGTTGACTATGCAGCAGATAGTGGATTTGACTAAACAAGGCGTATCCAGCGATGAAATTATTACTAAAATCAAATCCGCCAATTCTAAATATTCTTTAACCGCCGATGACCTGGACTATTTACAGAAACAGGGGGTTAGTCAGCGGGTAATCGAAACAATGCAGGTTTCCGGAAAATAAAGAATCTTCCGGTTTTTATATTTTAACCCCAAGGCAGAAGAAATAATGATCAGCAATATGGCTAAAACAAAAATTTGCCATCTACAGATATTTTTCTTAAGTTTAGTTATAATTTTTCTCCCCGGTTGCGCGTACCTAATCCATCCGCGTGAAACTTTATTTTTGAAGAGTTTAGAAGATAACCAGAAAGCAATGCAGGCGGAATTAGATAGAGAAGAAAAGCTGTTTAATAAATTAAGAACCGATATTGATCGCGGGCGCCTGAAGCAATTTACGCAAAAACGCAGGATTTTTTCTCTTTATGGGCAACCTGTTTTATGCAGGCAGTCACACAGCCAAACCGGCATCCGTCGGGAAACTTGCATTTATCGTAAACCCGGAGGACTGTCTACTTCCATAATCCTGCTTAATTTTGATACTCAAGATAAACTATCTTCTTGGGAGATTAATAATCCGGATAAATAGCGGTTCACTTGTTTTTTTTAATGAATTTAGAATAATTACAAGAATTAATCGGCTGTAGCAGGAGGCAGAATGGAAAAAAAATTATTTTTGATAGCATTTTTTATGATCAGCGTAAACCTTGTTTTTGCTCAAGATCCGCAATTTAGAACCTTCGAGATCGGAGACGGGGGGATAGTTAAGATCATGCCGGAAGGCGGCATGGTGGATGTCCAGATCATTTATAATAAAATTTCGGATGCCCCGGAGCCGGTAAAAGAAAAACTGGGTATTAATGTTTCATCCGGCAAGCTAGAGTTTGTCCCGCTTCAATTTAGCATAAAACTATTAAATGCAGAGGGCGCTGTAGTTTGTCGGCAGGTGCTTCTTTTTAGTGATTTTACTGTGGATGAAACTACTGACCAGCCTAAAGCTGTCCTGAGTTACCGTGCCGGCGGCCAATGCAGCGGTAATTATGACAAAATAAATTCAGTGTCGGTGGATTACAGCAATATTACCGGTTAGCCATCCCTCTGTAAAGAAGCATGTTTGCCGCAGTTTAGAAAAAGTGTTTTAAAAGCAAAAGGTATTTTCTATGTGTTCCTTTGAAAGTATCGGCAGAATACTCATATTTTTCGGTATCATCATAATTTTTACCGGATTATTTTTTATGCTTGCCGGAAAAATCCCCCATTTGGGCAGGCTCCCCGGAGATATTATGCTCCGCGCAAAAAATACGCATATCTATTTTCCGCTGACCACTTCTTTAATTGTCAGTATTTTACTTACAATTATTCTTAATATTTTTTTTAGGCACAAATAGGAGCCGACGGCAAAGATTCATAGATGAAAAAAACATTAATTTTAACCGCCTTAATTTTTACTTTTATCAGTGCCTCTTCCGCGGGCACAGTCTCCTGTACTTTAGATAACCAGTTTAATTCTGCGCCGGCGCCCAGGTTACGATTCCCTATTTATGAAACCGCGGCTATAAATGCCCGCCAGCCATTGGAATTCAGCTGGTGGCTGGATGCAGTAAATACCAGCGGTTTTATCTTAAAGGTTTACAAAGGTTTCAATATGTATGCGGATAATCTGATTTTAAAGGAAAACCTGCCGCCTGGGGCATCCGCTTATCAAGCCAGCCCGGATTTATTTGAGGACGGCAAAGTTTATACCTGGTCGTTAGTCCGTATTTCCTTTGCCGGTTACAAAAGCGACAGAAGCTTTAATTCATTTAAAGTAATTAAACAGCAGTAACCAAAAGCGCGGATTGAACTTTTAGTTTCAGCAACCGCATGCGGTATAATAAAATCAAGGGAACAAATGAGATTTCTAAGAATGCGTATAATTAAGTTTTTTGCGGTAGCGTTATTTTTATCCTGCATGCTCTTTGCGAATTTTTTTGCCGTAAGAATGATCCTGCGCTATGGCGTGGATACTTATTTTTACGATAAACTCCTGGTTGCCTATACCGTCGGCGGCAGGCAGGGCTTAAAGCTTGAACTGGATAAAATACTCCTTACCGATAAATTGCCCCGTGAATCTGTTTTGGCCAAAGATTTTACGGGCAGGCTAGAAACCCTCGCCGACCCGGAAGTATTCTTAAAAGATAAAGTGCAGAAAAATAAAACCATGATTTTTCATATCCGGAACCTGCGTAATATCGCCATTGTCCTGATGATTGTCCTGTTTACCTGGCGCCTGGCTGCTAATGCTTCTGTTAAGCCTAAACCCAAAAAACTTCCCTAATCCTTAAATTTTACCGGAACTTTAAAAAATAACCGCGGCCTTGAAAAATCCAGTTTTATAGTATATACTTACCTTGAAATAAGCTAGTTTTTACCAAGCCACGGAAAAGTGAAACGATACTGTTTCATCGCCGTGGTTTTTTATTTTGGGAGGGACAGCCGATGTATAACCGCAGATGGGGTAAGGACCGTAGGAGATTTCAAAGGCTTAATCTTAACCTGATAGTTTGGTACAAAGCTTTGCATCCGCAAGATCTTTGTCAGATCCTCGGGCCAACCGATTTGGCGGCGATTACTTTGGATATTAGCCCTTTTGGCATGGCTTTTATGAGTAAATACAACATACCTACTTTTTCCGATCTTGGCCTTAAATTTATCGTTTTTGGATCGCACCTGGATTCTTACGAAAGCCTGGCGGTGCCGATTGAGGTTAAAGCGAAAGTACGCTCCTGCAAGCCTTTTGAGGCTGACGGATACCGGGTGGGCGTATCTTTTGATGGCATTGATTTGGAAAAACAGCAAAAGCTGGCGCATATTATGAAGGAAAGCATGCGGCCGATAATTCGCTCACCATTCCAATAAACTTTGTTTGTCCAGGTAAGCTCATCTGCTAAAATACTCCTTAAATTTATTTAAAATCAAATTCTCTATAACCATTGAAGAGGGTTGAATTTTTGCTATATAAGGATATAATTAGAATATGTCTAAGAAGATTTTAATTATTTCCGGCAGCCCCAAGCAAAAAGGCAATACTGCCCATCTGGTCAAATGGTTTTGCCAGGGCGCGCATGCCAAGGGCTCCCAGATTGATGTAGTGAATGCCGCAACCTTAAAATACAAATCTACCGGCTGCATCAGCTGCCGGCAGTGCCAAAAAATAAAAGAATACGCCTGTGTTATCAAAGATGAAGCCCGCCCGGTTTTAGCAAAAATGGCTTTGGTGGACGTGATTGTCATGGCTACTCCGTTGTATTTCTACGCCGCCAGCGCTCAGCTGAAACTTATTATGGATAGGATGTTCTCGCTCTACAAATGGGATAATAAGGCTAACACTATGACCACTCCCCTAGAAGGCAAAACCCTGGTTTTGCTGGCCAGCGCCTTTGAAGATATAGGCTTAG
>JAQTQG010000013.1 GCA_028712375.1 Candidatus Omnitrophota bacterium | reverse complement strand
TAAGCCTAAGCGCATCGGGATTACCAGGGTGCATTTAGAGGAAGATGCCGGAAAGCTTATTCATGAAGCAGAAGAAAGCCTGGTGGATTTTAACCGTACCGGAATTCCTCTGTTAGAAATTGTCAGCGAGCCGGATTTAAACAGCCCGCAAGAGGCCTTTGATTATTTAACAGACTTAAAAAATATTATTGAATATTTGGATGTATCGGATTGCGACATGGAGAAAGGGTCTTTGCGTTGTGATGCTAATATTTCTTTGCGCTTGTCCGGAGCTAAAGAGCTTGGGGTTAAAGCTGAGTTAAAGAATATGAATTCTTTTAAAGGCGTTAAAGATGCTTTAACCTTTGAGGTAGAGCGGCAGAGCCAACTTTTAGATGCGGGGGAAAAGATGGTCCAAGAAACCCGCCTTTGGGATGTGGAAAAGGGTGTAACTGTAGCCATGCGCACTAAAGAAGGGGCAAAAGATTACCGGTATTTTCCCGATCCGGACTTAGCTGTTTTTGTAATCGAACAATCCCTGATTTCCCGCATCAAAAGCCAGTTGCCGGAATTGCCGCAGGAAAAAATTGCCCGCTTTGTTAAAGAGTACGGGTTAAATGAATATGACGCTAAAATTTTAGCCTGCACTAAAAAAAATGCCGAGTTTGCGGAAGAATGCATCCAGGCTTATCCGGAAAAAGATAAAAAAGAGATTGTTAATTGGTTAATCGGTCCGCTATTGTCCGAAGCTAATTTACGTAAGCTGGAATTACACGAATTAGCTTTAGATAAAAACGAGTTGATTAACTTAATTGCTTTTGTACAAAGGCAGGAAATTTCGCATCTTTCGGCAAAGATTGTATTAAATCAAATGTTGGATACCCGGAAATCTGCTCAGGATTTGATTCAGGCCGGTAATTTACAACAAATATCAAATACTGACGCGCTTACGCAGATGATTGAGACGGTTATTCAGGAAAATGCAAAATCCGTAACTGATTTTAAAGCGGGTAAAGCAAATGCTTTAATGTATCTGGTCGGGCAGGTAATGAAGAAAAGCTCAGGTAAAGCGAACCCGAAAGTAGTGGGAGAGTTAATCAGGCAGAGGCTTAGTTGATGCGTAAAAAAATAGTTATTACTGTTTTATTTGCGGCGCTCATCTTTGTTGGTGTTCAAAGAGGGTTTACCGAAAATAAAAAGAAAAATAATGATGAATTATATAGGCAGGTTGGGGCATTTTCTGATACCTTAGCGATTATTCATAAAGAATATGTTGATGACACAAAAACTAAAGATTTAATCTATGGGGCGTTAAAAGGCATGCTGGCATCATTGGATGCGCACAGCCAATTTATGGATCCGCAGACTTATGAAGAATTAAAAGTAGACACTCAGGGTAAATTCGGCGGTTTGGGGGTGGAGATTACCATTAGAGATGGTTTATTAACCGTAATTACGCCGATTGAAGATACGCCTGCCTGGAGAGCGGGAATTAAAGCTAATGACCGGATTGTAAAGATAGATGATGTTTTAACCCGCGAAATGTCCCTTACTGACGCGGTCAAAAAAATGCGCGGTAAGCCCGGCTCATCGGTTAATCTCACTATATTAAGAGATACTGAAAAGAAGCTTTTAGATTTTAAGATTACCAGAGATATTATCAAAATTATCGATATAAAATACACGGGGATTCTGGAGAGTGGAATTGGCTATATACGTTTGGCGGAGTTTCGTGAAAATACGCTTGCGGAATTTAATACCGCATTGACTGCCCTTTCAAAACAAGGGATGCGGGCATTAATTTTAGACTTGCGTAATAATCCCGGAGGCCTTCTGGATACTGCGGTTAAGATAACCGGAAAGTTTTTAGAACCCGATAAATTAATTGCTTATACTAAAGGCAGGCAAAAAAATCAGGATCTGGAGTTTTTTTCAGATTCCAAAAATTCCGACCTGGGTTTGCCATTAGTAATTTTGATTAACGAAGGGTCGGCTTCCGGAAGCGAAATTGTTGCCGGGGCCTTGCAGGATTATAAACGCGCTATAGTTATCGGAAATAAATCTTTTGGAAAAGGCTCTGTACAAACAGTTATTCCATTAGGCGATGGGTCGGCTTTACGATTAACTACTGCCCATTATTTTACTCCCTCCGGAAAAATCATCCAAGATAAAGGAGTTACTCCTGATATTATCGTTGAAGAAAATAAACTGCAAGATATTCAGGCGAACAAAGCGCAAATAGAAGCTACCGGTGAAATATTTGATAAAATCCAAGATAGCCAACAGGCGGATAGATTGCCACCCAACAAAGACGCCTTTAATTATAAGCTCGATGCCCAACTGATGCGTGCCGTAGATACTTTAAAGGCAATCGAGATTTATAAGCAGGTTAAATAATTTAAATTTCAACAGGTGTTAAATAGATGGAGAATAAAACTTATAATATTTTAGGAGGCATTTTTCTTTTAGTGGTATTTATTGCGCTCATCTTGACTCCTTTGCATAAAAAATCCCCGGTAGTGAAGGTGGCAAAGAAGCTGCCTGCCTTTTCCAGGCGGATTGCTGTTGTAATTGATGATTGGGGGTATAATTTAAACAATCTTTCAATTGTTGAACAGATAAAACAGCCTTTGACTTGTGCGGTTTTGCCGGGCTTGAAGAATTCAAAACCGGTTATGCAGAAATTATATAGCCTTGGTTTTGAAATAATCCTGCATTTGCCTATGGAGCCGAAAGAAAAATATCGTTTAGAGAGAGATACGATTACCACGGTTATGAATGCTGCGCAGATTCACAATATTCTTGAAAAAGATTTAACTAGTATTGCTTTTGCCAAAGGTATTTCAAATCATATGGGGTCACGGGTTACTGAAAATAGCAGGACGGCTGCTTTAATAATGACCGATGTTAAAAAGCGGAACCTGTATTTTCTGGATAGTTTTGTTACCAACAAGTCAGTTTGTTCTGATCTGGCTAAAAAAATAAAAGTTAGATTTGCCAAAAGAGATGTATTTTTGGATAATTCGGACGACCCCGCGTATATTAAAAGCCAGGTTTTAAAATTAAAAAGAATAGCCAAAAATCAAGGCGTAGCTGTTGGTATCGGCCATGACCGTAAAAATACCTTATTAGTGTTAAAAGAAATGCTCCCGCAATTAGAGGCGGATGGTTATAAAATTGTTTTTCTTTCAGAGGTGGTGCGATGACCCTTCGATATAAATTTACAGTCTTGTTTTATAAAATAAAATTCCAAAATTTTACTCAGGGGCATCGTGAGCGGTTGGTAGGAGTCCAGCGATGATTGTTTTGGGGGTTGAGAGTTCTTGCGATGAAACCGGTGTAGCAATCGTTAAGAATGAGAAGGAAGTCTTAGCCAATGTTGTGGCTACTAGTTTAAAATTACATAGCCGTCATGGAGGCGTGATTCCGGAGATTGCTTCACGTATGCAGTTAGAAAGCATAGCCGGTGTGTTTACCGAAGCAGTTAAAATTGCTAAAATTACCCCTGAACAGATAGGCTTGGTTGTGGTTACTTCTCATCCTGGTCTGCCTGGGTCATTAATGGTGGGTATCTCTTTTGCTAAAGCTTTAGCTTTGGCTTTAAATAAACCGATATTGGGAGTCAATCATATTTATAGCCATGTTTACGCCAATTTGCTTTGTCACCGCAAAATTAAGCTGCCGGCTGTGGCTTTAGTAGTTTCCGGAGGTCATACTTCGCTTTTTTATATTAAAGATTTTTCTAATATCCAGGTTTTGGGGCAGACTCGCGATGATGCCTGTGGAGAGGCTTTTGACAAGGTGGCTAAAATTATGGGGTTAGGGTATCCCGGCGGGCCTTTGCTTGAAAAAATAGCTAAAGGCGGAAACAGCCAAAAAATTAAGTTTGCTTGCTCAGGGGCGGGAAATGAGCTTGATTTTAGTTTTAGTGGGATAAAAACCGCTGTTTTATATTATTTGAAGGACAAAAAAAAATGTATTAAATTAAATAAAGATTTAGCCGCATCCTTTCAGGAGAGCGCGGTTAATGTTTTAGTTAAAAAATCCCTGTTGGCCTGTAAACGTAAAAAGGTTTCCAATCTGTTAATCGGCGGGGGGGTGGCCGCGAACCGTTGTTTGCGTGAAAAATTTATGGCCAGCGCTAAACTTGCAGGCGTACACTGTTTTTTTCCGGATAACAAACTGTGTATGGACAATGCGGCAATGATTGCCGGTTTTGGAGCAAACATCTATAAACACGGAGCAAGAAGCGATTTTTATTTGGATATGTAAAAAAGGCGGGGCCCTGGCTCGTTACACTCGCCAGGACTTTGTGTATAAAAATTAAGCTGGATTCTTGCTTGCTTTGTCCGTGAGGGTTTTGGATAAAAATATTAAGGAGGGTATATGCCTACAGATGTTCAAATGATGTTGCGCTTGTTTTTAACATTGGTTTTAAGCGGCTTGATTGGCTGGGAAAGACAGCTTCACCGCAGGGATGCCGGTTTACGTACGCATATACTGGTGGCTTTGGGCAGCTGCCTTATCATGTTGACATCTCTGTATGTTTTTGATATATATAAAGATCAGGTGTCTTTAGACCCTGTGCGGATTGCTGCGGGAGTGGTTACGGGTATCGGTTTTCTTGGCGCTGGTACGATAATCCGGGAATCCGATAAGGTCAGAGGATTAACTACAGCGGCAAGCCTGTGGGTAGTGGCAGGAATAGGTTTGGCCGTAGGGATAGGTTTTATTAAAATAGCTATCTGGACTACATTTTTAGTTTTGATTGTTTTATATTTTCTGCGTTATATAGAAGCGCCACTTTCAAAGGAGGGTAAACATGGCCTTTAAAAAAAATTTAGAGGAGAAAACTTTGGATGTTGATGCGGCAATGCAGGGTACTTTAAGTTTTAAGGATCCGGTTAATTTACGGATTAACGGAAAATTTGAAGGCAATTTGGATACCCGGGGTAATCTGACTATCGGAACTACCGCGGTAATTAATGCGGATATCGTCGGTGACAATATTATTATTGGTGGGCGGGTAAAGGGCAAGATTACCGCTAAAGAACGGTTAACCCTTTTGCCCCAGGCAATAGTAGAAGGGCATATCTATCCGGCTAAACTTAATGTTGCAGAAGGAGCCGTATTTGAGGGGCAATGTACAATGCTACATGATTTTCTTAACTCTGAACAATTAGCTAAATATTTAGAGGTGGAATTGAGCTCAATCATGGAATGGGCTAATTCAGGGAAAGTGCCGGCGAGCAAAGAAAATAACGATTGGAAATTTGAACGTAAAGCGATAGATTCCTGGGTAGCTTCAGGTAAAATCGCAAAATAACGTATATAATAAATTTTAAAAGATAATTATTAGCGGATATCGCTTAGAATAATAAATATTAAGTTTAGGCCGCGCATAAAAATGACTGAAGAAAAAATGCTCACGGTAAGAGATGTGTCGATTATGCTGGGAGTTTCAGAAAAAGATGTTTTAGATTTAACTGAAAACGGAACAATCCCCGGCTATAAAGTCGCAGGTGTGTACTTGAGGTTTAAAAAGGAACAGGTGGAACAGTACAAAAAGAAACAAAGCCACCTAAGCTCTGAAGCGGTTAAAAATGAACCCGAAGGCTTAGCGGCGAGAGTGCACGATTTTTTTTACTTTAACGATTTCTATATTTTTTCTCTAATTTTCATAATTCTTTTGGGATATTTACTTTACCGGGGTCTATAGAATAATGACTGAAGGTAAGGGGTTTTGTGATTTAGGGTTCGCCAAAATTGATACGGACAGAAAAAAGCGTAAAGGATTTGCGGAAGTTATTTATTGCCCGGGTAAAGACCCGCAACATTTAAAGCAAATTGCTAAAAAAATAGCTGATTCTAAAGAAGACCTGCTGTTAACTAAGCTAGATAAAAATATATTTTCTTTCTTAAAAAAGACTATCCCTGCTTTAAAATATAATCCACTTGCAAAAATTGGTTATTTAAATAGGCCTAAGATTTTATCTAAAGGTTTGGTTTTGGTAGTTTCTGCCGGTACCGCGGATATTCCGGTGGCCGAAGAAGCGGCGCAAACACTTCAGGTTATGGGCAATCGGGTCGAAAGGCTCTATGATGTAGGAGTAGCCGGGGTACATCGCTTAATGCGCAATGTTGATAAAATAAGGAAGGCTCAGGTAATTGTGGTGGTAGCGGGCATGGAAGGAGCTTTAGCCAGTTTAGTGAGTGGTTTAGTTAAAGTGCCGGTTGTGGCTGTGCCTACCAGTTGTGGGTATGGAGCTAGTTTTTCCGGCCTGGCGGCTCTGTTGACTATGTTAAATGGCTGTTCTCCGGGAGTAAGCGTGGTTAATATTGATAACGGATTCGGAGCGGGATATTTCGCCAGCTTAATTAATAAAAACCCGCGTTAAGGAGATATTTATGGCGTTGTCAGGTTTGGATATTTATAAGTTATTACCTAAAACAAATTGCCGTCAGTGCGGTTTAGCTACTTGTTTGGCTTTTGCGATGCAGCTTGCTAAAAAAACTATACCGATCGAGAAGTGCCCTTTTATTTCTCCTGAAGCAAAAAGTACCTTGGAAGCTCAAGCGTTGCCGCTTATTAAGTTAATTACTTTGGGCACAGATAAAACTAAGTTTGAAATCGGTAATGAGACGGTGATGTTTAGGCATGAAGAAAAATTTCGCAATCCTACCGGCGTCGGTTTTATTATTGAGGACAGCTTAAGTGATGATGAAATAAAATCCCGGCTCGGAAAAATTAAGCAATTGAAATTTGAACGCGTGGGGCAGGAACTATTTGTCAACTTAGTGGCGATAAAGCAAAATAAAGACGCCGGCAGGTACCTGGAAGCATTAAAAATACTTTTAGATAATACCGATCTGCCAATTATGCTGATGAGTGAGGATCTGATTGCTCTAAAGCAGGCCGTCTCCATTAGCCATGCGCGTAAACCGTTGCTTTATTCTGCGCATCAGGAAAATTTTGCGCAGATTGGTACTCTTGCTAAAGAATTTCAGTTGCCTCTAGTGGTAACCGCGCAGGATATTAATCAACTAAGCCTGCTTGTTAAAGAACTGGTTAACCTGGGAGCCAAAGATCTTATTTTAAATACCGGGACAAAACCTATAGCAGATAAGCTGTGGGATTTGACCCAATTGCGCCGGCAAGCACTTAAAAAAACTAACCGGGCATTAGGTTATCCGGCTATAACAATTATCGACCAAGCTGATTATTATGATGAGGCAATAGAAGCAGCCGCTTATATTGCGAAATATTCGGGGATTGTGTTGATTAAAGGTTTTTCTGCCTGGGAGGCCCTTGCTATTTTGACTTTAAGGCAAAATATTTATACTGACCCGCAAAAACCTTTACAAATTGATCCTAAGCTTTATCCGATCGGGCAAGTAAGCCGGAATTCCCCGGTTTTAGTAACTACTAATTTTTCTTTAAGTTATTATACTGTTTTGGGAGAAGTGGAAGCTAGTAAAATACCGGCATATATCTTGAGCGTAGATACTCAGGGGATGTCGGTGCTTACTGCCTGGGCGGCGGAAAAATTTAATGCTGAGGCAATTACAAAATCGCTGGATAACTTTGGGGTAAAAGAAGCGGTTGAGCATAAAAATTTAATTATCCCCGGTTATGTTGCCATGATCAGCGGAGATCTTGAAGAGCAATCCGGATTTAAAATAATCGTAGGGCCGAAAGAAGCAGCTGGAATCCCGGCTTTTTTAAAAAACCTCAATTGAAATTTTAATGAATGCCAGGTTGTAAAAAGCCGTTTTATAATTCTTTAGTTTATGCAAAAGTTTAAAGTTACTTTTTTTCCTGATAATTTGTCTGTAACTGTGGAGCAGGATAAGACTATTCTTTCCGCAGCTATATCCGCAGGAGTCTATATTAACTCTAGCTGCGGAGGGGATGGTATTTGCGGAAGGTGCAAAGTGGTAGTTAAACAAGGCCGGGTTAATAGCCAACCAAACGGGATAATTACTGCCCAGGAAAGAAAAAATAATGTATATCTAGCTTGTCTTACCACTATACATAGTGATTTAGATGTTTTTGTGCCGGATAGTTCGCGGATAAATTTCGATAAGCTTACCCCGGAGGAATTAGAAGAGCGGCTAAGCGGCCTTTATTCAAAATCAGAAGATGTTTTGCCTGCGCAAGAAAATTTCGAAGATAAATTTTTTAAACATTCTCCTTTTGCTACAAAAATATACCTGGAGCTTCCAGAGCCTACGCTTAATGACAGCGTCAGCGATTTAGAAAGACTCTATCGGGCTTTGCGTAATTTCGGCGAGTTTCCCGCAATTGAGACCGGGTTGTTTAATATCCGTCAGCTAGGGGAATTGTTACGCGATTATGCCTGGAAGGTTACTGTTACTCTGGGCAGGCGCAATGATGCGGTAGAGATTGTTTTAATTGAGCCCGGAGACACAACCGGCACAAATTTCGGGCTTTGTTTTGATATTGGTACTACGACTATCTCCGGCCAGCTGGTAAACCTGAATTCAAAAAAAATCCTGGGGACTAAAGCAACCTATAATCAACAGGCTGCTTTTGGCAGTGATGTAATTACGCGCATAGTTTATGCGGCTAAAACTGATGGTTTGGAAAAATTGCATAACGCAGTATCTGACACAATGAACCAGATTATTAAGGATTTGGTAAGCGAATGCCAGGTGGATTTAAATAATGTTAATTGTATTGTTTGTTCAGGAAATACAACAATGATCCACTTATTTTTAAATATGGATCCGTCCCATATTCGGCGCCAGCCGTATGTGCCTACGGCAAATTTTATCCCGGTTTTGCGTGCTTCAGAGGCAGGGATAAATATTAACCCGCGCGGTTTGCTAAGTTGTGTCCCCGGAGTTTCCAGTTATGTTGGCGGGGATATAACCGCGGGGATTCTATCCAGCCGAATATATCAAAAAGAAGCGCCTTGCATATTAATTGATATCGGGACAAATGGAGAAATTGTTTTGGGCAACCGGGATTTCCTGGTTGCTTGCGCGGCATCTGCCGGCCCGGCTTTCGAAGGCAGCGGAGTAACCAGCGGCATGCGTGCCTCAAGCGGGGCAATTCAGAAAGTAAGTATTAATAAGGATGATTTTGCTGTTAAATATTCAACAATTCAGGATAAATTACCTAAAGGGATTTGCGGTTCAGGTTATATCGATTTGCTCAGCGAAATGCTCAAGGTTGGGATAATTGATAAAGCGGGCAAGATTAAGGCAGAAGGCAGGCGCATTCGTACCACTGATACCGGTAAAGAATTTGTAGTTTGCTTTAAAGAAGATATCCGGTCTCAAGCGGATATTGTGATTAATGAGGCGGATATTGAGAATCTTAAACGTTCTAAGGGAGCGATATATTCTGCATGTGCAATTTTAGTTAAACACCTGGACTTGGAATTTTCTGCTGTTCATACAATATTTATCGCCGGAGGGTTTGGCACGTATTTGGATATTGAAAAAGCTATTAACATCGGGTTGTTGCCGGATTTACCGCACTCAAAGTTTATTTTTATCGGTAACAGCTCTTTGGCTGGCTCCAGAGAAGTCCTTTTGTCGAATCAGGCTAAAACTATGGCAGATTCGCTCGCCTTAAAAATTACTTATTTTGAACTATCCGTTAATCCGGAGTATATGGAAGAATATAGCCAGGCATTATTTTTTCCACATACGGATTTGACTAAATTCCCTACGGTGAAATTTTAATGGGGTATATTATTGCGTTGGCAGGAAAAGGCGGTACTGGTAAAACCACGCTTGCTGCTTTAATTGTGCGTATTTTAAAAGAGAGGCAACTGGGGTCAATATTGGCTATTGATGCCGATCCGAATAGTAATTTAGGGGATGTTTTAGGCGTAAACCAGGGTGATAGCGTAGGGGAAATTCTTGACCGTATATCTGCCGCTCCGGAGAAGCTGCCCGCGGGGATGACCAAAGAACGTTTTATTCAACATCAGGTTCAGGCAGCTATTCAGGAAGAGAATGGTTTTGATTTATTAAGCATGGGCAAACCCGAAGGCCCAGGTTGTTATTGTTATGTAAATAATGTTTTACGCGGATTAATAACTAAGCTGATTGCCGATTATGATTATATAATAATCGATAATGAAGCGGGGCTGGAGCATTTATCCCGGCGTACCTGCCGTAGTGCGGATATGCTGATTGTAGTATCGGATGCCTCGAACGTGGGCTTGAAATCAGCTGTAAGAATTATGGATCTGGCCAAGACTTTAAAGTTTGAATTTAAAAAAAACGGCCTTTTAATTAACCGTTTTGAAAATAATATTCTAGAAGAAAAAATTGCAGAAACCGGTTTAAGTTATTTAGGCAGCTTACCGGCAGACCCGGAAATTGAGCAATTAAGTTTACTTGGAAGATCAATTTTTAGTTTAAAGCCGGATGCGCAGATATTGAGATCATTAAATTTATTGGGGGAACAAATATGGAAACTCAAATAGTGCTTGAGAAATGGCCGGGAGTAATTTCGACCGTATCTATAGGAGCAACAAAAGCTGAAGGCGGTACTCGTAGCAATGTTGTAAAAATCGGCGGGCAAACAGCCATGCCTTTATTGTTCCGGGAGGGTGTTATCCCGAATAAGCCTAAAATCGCCTTTGAAATTTGGGATATTGCCCCGCTTGATTTTGATGAAGAACTGCTCTGTGCATATGGCAAGGCGATAAGAGACCCATTTGCCTGGGCTGAAGTTTGCGTTAATGATTATAAAGCAGAATTGCTTTGTTTAAAAATGCAGGGAACTCATCCTGATTTTGGCAATAAAACCCCTCAAGATGCAGCAAAGTTTGTTTCCACATTATTGCATAAGGTTAAAGTTCCCCTGGTTATCTTAGGAAGCGGGGATGATTTTAAGGATAACCTGGTTATGCCGGTTTGTTCAGAAGCAGCTAAAGGAGAGCGTTGTTTGATCGGTTGCGCGGTACAGGAAAATTATAAAACTTTAGTAGCTAGCGTATTGGCGGATGGACATAATATTATTGCTGAGAGCCCCATTGATATTAATATTGCCAAACAGCTTAATATTCTGATTTCTGATATGGGGTTGGCCCTGGAGCGTATAGCCATTAATCCGACGATCGGGGCATTAGGATACGGTTTAGAATATGCTTATTCTATTATGGAGAGAGCCAGGCTGGCTGCGTTATCCGGGGATAAAACTCTGGCTTCGCCCTTTATTTGTTTTGTCGGGCAGGAAACCTGGAAGACTAAAGAAGCAAAAGTGAGCCCGCAGCAGGGAATTATCTGGGAAACGCTTACCGCTACCAGTCTAATACAATCAGGAGCGGATCTTTTGGTTATGCGCCATCCACAGGCTGCCCGAAATGTCAGTAAGCATATAGAAGCATTATTTAGGGAGTAAAAATGTTTATTATTGGCGAGTTAATTAACGGAATGTATTCTAATATCGCTTTTGCGCTTAAAGAGCGCGATAAAAAAATCGTGCAAACTTGTGCGTTAGAGCAGATTTCTAACGGTGCAGATGCGTTAGATTTAAGCTGCGGCCCGGCTTCCAAAAATCCATTAATCGATTTGCCTTGGCTGGTAGAGGCGGTGCAAGAAGTAACGGATAAGCCGCTTTGCCTTGATTCCGGCAAACCCAAGGTTATTGAAGAAGGGTTAAAGGCAGCCAAAAATAAAACCATTATTAATTCCAC
The DNA here is from genome assembly GCA_028712375.1 of Candidatus Omnitrophota bacterium. Taxonomy (GTDB): domain Bacteria; phylum Omnitrophota; class Gorgyraeia; order Gygaellales; family Profunditerraquicolaceae; genus UBA6249. Next base: position 25,782 of record JAQTQG010000013.1, on the reverse strand, counting down.
AACCGCAGATATTGAGAAATTGGAGATCCTTATTCCATTAGCCAAAAAGTATCAATCTAAACTTATCGGCATAACTATTGATACCCGGGGTATTCCGCAAAATAAAGACCAGCGTTTAGAGTTGGCGGCGGTTATTCTTACGCACGCCGGTGAAAATGATTTTCCTATACAGGATTTATACCTTGACCCGATAGCTATGCCGGTTAATGTAGCGCAAAGTCAGATGCAGGATATTTTGGGTGCGATACATGAGTTCAAAATGATTTCAGACCCCAGCCCGAAAACAGTTATCGGTTTAAGCAATGTTTCTCAAGGAGCGAAATTGCGCAGCTTGATCAACCGCACATTTTTAACGATGGCAGTTGCATCTGGGCTGGATTCTGCTATACTTGATCCTAATGATAAAGAGCTTCTGGACACATTAATTACCGCAGAGCTTATTTTAAATAAGAATATCTATTGTGATTCGTATTTAGAAGCTTATCGGAAGAAATAGCTTTATTTTATAGCGGCGTAGCTCAGTTTGATTCAAGCCGAAAGACAAAAAATAATACGGCTTGATACCTAAATCAAGCCGCGTGTATAGAGATATTAGTAAATAAAGATTTATGGCGGAGTAGCTCAGCCTGATAGAGCACGCGGCTCTCCCCGAAGCCTGCGGCTTCAGGGACTGCGCCGAAAGACAAAAAATAATACGGCTTGATACCTAAATCAAGCCGCGTGTATAGAGATATTAGTAAATAAAGATTTATGGCGGAGTAGCTCAGCCTGATAGAGCACGCGGCTCATACCCGCTTGGTCGGTGGTTTAAATCCACTCTCCGCCATTTTAAGTCCAGAGAGGCAGTCCTGCGAAGCGATAGCGGAGCAGGGCCACTCTCCGCCATTTTTAAATAAAAAAGCAACCCAGAGCCATGGGTTGCTTTTTTATTGTAGAAGGCATTTTTTAAAAGACAAAGTTTATTGCAGGTTATGGCGGAAGCATCCAGAAGATCATTTATGCCGGAAACTAAATAAAAGAGCGGCTATTTTTCGGCAATTTTCTTAGTCAGCTTCTCCACGATCAATGACGTAACAATAAAAACTCCCGCTTCAGTCAACACTGTGGCTAGCGCTGCCCCTACATAAGAAAATTGATTGATTAAAATAAATATAAGCGGTAACCCGGTGAGGGCGGCGGCAATATGGATTTTAGCGTAAAGATCCTGTTTTCCGCAAACCAGCAGGAATTGGACCTTAAAGTTATTCGCGCCTACGAAAAAAACCGCAGCCAATAACAACCTTAAAGTAAATACCACTTCTTTATAAGCAACTCCGCAAGCCAAGCCGATGATCCAGGGTGTAATAAAATAGGCAATCGGCAAACTAATCACAAAACCCAGCGTTATACCGTCTTGTATCCGGTACATTATGGCTATTGCGCGCTGCCTATTCTTTGCAAAGACATTATTGATCCGGGGATAAACCGCACGAGTAAATGAATCCATCGGAAATGTTTGAATAATATTAGCAATCTTTTCCGCCAACGAATAATAGCCGGTAAGAATATTATTTGTTAATAGCCCTATAGCAAAAACCCGGCTGTTAGTATAGGCATTTACCGCCAGTATGGAAATAAAAATATCCCAACCCGTCTTAATTTCCTTTTTTATATCCGCATATTTTTGTATAATAAATTCCAACCGGAATTTTTTAAACGCAATATAAAGGCCTAGAATTCCGCTGATTATAGACAAAACAGACCCTAATAATGGCACTAGCAGGTAATTTTCGGGCCCGTTCACAAACATAAAGATACAGACTGCATAAAGTATCCCGCTAACCACATTTACTATAGCAATATAGCTCATTTTTTCTTTGCCTTGGAAGAACCAGACAGGAAACAGTGTGCTGCCGATAACCGTGCCGAAAGATAAAATGTAAACCGGCCAGCCAACTTTAAATTTTGGGATGAGGTATAAAATAATACAGAGGATTATAAAACTTGCTGCTGCAAAAATAAATTTAACTGTCATAACTGATGAAAATAAAGCGCTGGTCTTTTTTTTATGTTCTCCGATGAGAGAGATGGTGCGGGTTGCTGACAAGCTGAACCCATAATCTGTAAGGATCATAAAATATTGTACCAGGCTTTGCGCAAAGGCAATTAAGCCGAATTTTTCAATTCCAATAACCCGGATAAGATAAGGAAGGACAATTAAGGGCAGGATATAGCTAATACCTTGCAGGGTAGTTAAGGAGATGAAATTTCCTAAGACGATTTTTCTTTCTTTATGGGTGATAATTTTTGCTGCCATGTAAATTAATTTACTCTTTTTAGGTAATAAAGTCAACCTGGAATTTACTAAAATTATTATTTAATTTCAAAAAGCGCATAATTTTTTCAGTTGGCAGTTATTTTAAATTTGACAAAGAAAATCGGCTGCACATTTTGTATGTTTTATGATAAAATAAATGCATGACAAATCAAATTATGAAAACAATCGCCAGATATTCTTTAATCCAACCGAAAGACAAAATTTTAGTCGCTGTTTCCGGCGGCCCGGATTCCCTGGCGCTGCTTTTAAAACTCTTTAGTTTACAATCTAAACTGAAATTAGCTTTGCATGTAGCGCACCTGGACCATGGTTTCCGTAAAGATTCCGGGCTGGATGCTCTTTTTGTGAAAAGTTGGGGCCAGAAGCTTAATCTCCCCGTGACAATAAAACGCCTGCCTTTGGCAGAAGCAAAAAGAAAAGGTTCTTTGGAAGAATTTTTCCGGGAAGAAAGGTTAAAATTTTTTATTCAAACTGCCAAACTAGTCAAGGCAGACAAGGTTGCTTTGGGGCACAATCTTAATGACCAGGCAGAAACAGTGTTAATGCGCCTGTTGCGCGGCACAGGTTTATCCGGTTTGTCCGGGATATCCGCTAAAAGAAATATCCGTGGTACGCTTTTTATACGCCCGCTGCTTGAAACTCCGCGCAGCCAAATTGATCAATACTTAAAAAGAAAAGGCATAAAACCATGTATTGATTCAACCAATCGTGAAGATATTTTCTTTCGTAATAAGATCCGCCACGATTTAATCCCTTTTCTTAGAGGCAAGTATAACCCTAATATTTTAAGCGTATTAGCCGGTTTAGCGGAAAGCGTTTCTTATGATTATGAATATCTAGATCAGGTTGCTAGGCGCGTTTTAAAAGGCAATCCTTTGAGGCTTAATATCAAAAAATTAGCAAAATTGCACCCAGCTATCCTCCGCCTTAAGTTGCGTCAAAGCATAGCATTCCTCCAGGGGGGGACGCGCAGGATAACTTTTCAACATATAAAGGAGCTTGAAGATTTAATCTTTACCCGGCCGATAGATTCAATCGTTGACCTGCCTAAAGGGGTCAGCATAAAAAAAACCCGCAACAGCCTGTTTTTTTTTAAACACTAAAAGTATAAAATACTTGATTACAAGCATTTTTAAGGATATAATATTTATTCTAACTTTTTACTTCGCTATAAGCAAAAGCGGATTATTTATTTAATTATCACGGAGTCGCTTTAAGTGATTTCCTTGAACCCGGAGAAATAGAATGTCCAAAGAAAAAAATCCTAAACCCAACAAAATCAATACGATAAAGCGTTTTCCTTTTGGCTGGTTATTGTTTTTCTTTTTTCTGATTATGCTCGTGAATACTTTTAATAATATTCCCGTATCAGGCGTTCCCAAAGAAATCACTTATAGCCAATTTTACCAGGTTTTAAAAAATACTCCTGATAAAATAAGCAAAGTTATTAAGATTGAAAATAAGCTGCAGGGTGATTTCGCGGATAATTCAAAATTCTTTGTCAACATTCCTGATAATGACCCGGAGATGCTTGCTTTGATGCGCCAAAATTTAAAGAATTTTGAGATTCAGCCGGCGCGGACATTTTGGCTTAATTTATTTTATAGCTTAGCCCCGATTTTAATACTTATTTTTTTCTGGTGGATGATGGCCGCCCGCGGAGAACAGCTAGGCAGCAGAATCATGTCTTTCAATAAGGTTAAATCTAAAATCCAAAGTAATAATGAAAAGGCTACTTTTGACGATGTGGCGGGGGTTGATGAAGCAAAAGAGGAATTGAAGGAAGTAATTGAATTTCTTAAAGAGCCTAAAAAATTTCAAAAATTAGGCGGTAAAATTCCAAAAGGAGTTCTCCTGGTCGGCCCTCCGGGATGCGGTAAAACATTAATTGCCCGCGCGGTTGCCGGAGAAGCCGGTGTTCCGTTCTTTAGCATTTCCGGGTCTAATTTTGTGGAGATGTTTGTGGGTGTGGGAGCCAGCCGGGTCAGGGATTTATTTGACCAGGGGCGCAAAGCCGGTATTGTTTCAGGAAAAGGCGCAATCATTTTTATTGACGAAATTGATGCCGTAGGCCGTTTGCGTTTCTCCGGGATTGGAGGAGGCAATGATGAGCGTGAGCAGACTCTTAATCAGTTATTAGTGGAAATGGACGGTTTTGACGGCCAGCAAGGCATTATTCTGATTGCCGCTACTAACCGGCCGGATACATTGGATCCGGCGCTGCTTCGCCCGGGAAGATTCGACCGTACGATTATTATTAACTTGCCGGATATTAAAGGGCGTGAAGAAATCCTGAAAGTGCATACACGTAAAATCAAGCTTGCCGAATCAGTTAATTTAAAATCTGTAGCCAGTCAAACTCCGGGTTTTTCCGGGGCAGATTTAGCTAATCTTTGCAATGAAGCAGCGCTAATGGCTGCCCGTAACAATAAAGAAGCGGTGGAAGAGGCGGATTTAGATAAATCAGTGGAAAGAGTATTAATGGGGCCGGAGAAAAAGAGCCACATTATGTCTAAAAAAGAAAAGGAAATCACCGCTTTGCATGAATCCGGGCATGCGTTACTTTCTTTATTATTACCAGAGGTTAATCCTCTTAAAAAAGTTTCTATTATCCCGCGGGGATTAGCGGGAGGTTATACTTTTACTCCGCCATTGGAAGACCGGCATTATTGGACAAAAAAAGAATTGCTCGCTGAAATTACTATGATTTTAGGCGGGAGGGCTTCTGAAGAGTTAAATCTAAACGAAGTTACTACTGGAGCGCAAAATGATTTAGAGGTAGCTACCAGCATGGCCAGGCGCATGGTTACGCAATTCGGGATGTCTGAGAAGCTGGGAAATTTAACTTTAGGTAGAAGAGAAGGGTTAGTGTTTCTTGGCCGGGATATCATGGAAGAAAAAAACTATAGCGAACAGACTGCGCATATTATTGATGAAGAAGTAAAACAAATAACCGATGATGCCTATATTAAGGCTAAAGAAATATTAAAAGGCAGCCGGGATAAATTAAAACTTCTTTCCGATTCGCTTTTAGAAAAAGAGGTCTTAAGCGGGGAAGAAGTGAAAAAAATACTGGGGATTGAAAAAACCGACTTGGCCTGATTTTACGCCAGCTAATTTAATCCTTTAACGGATAGACAGATGCGTATTTTTAATTTTAACAGTTCTGAAGAAGTAAAAGCAATCATGCAGGAAATTGGCGTTGATCCTTATGGAGCCAAAATCATGCTGCCCAAAGCAACAGCATTTTTAATCCGGGTTGAAACCGTCAATAATATCGCAGCCAATATTCTTAAGCAGGAGATGCTTTCTTTGGGGGCAGATGCGGCAATTGCCAGAGGGGCGCTTACCGGAAAAACCAAAAAAACCGGCATTCTTTTAATGGGGGAATTGGCTCAGTTTAACGCTTTAGTAAAAAAATTAAGTATTCAACCTTTCGGCTTGCAGAAATTCGCGGGTGAACTGAAAGAAAACATTAAAAATTTTACAAAAAATAATTTTGTGGTGCCTTTAAAAAAAGGTTTTTTAGGGCTTGGCGATAGAACGCAGATCATGGGGATTATTAATTTAACGCCTGATTCTTTTAGCTCTGATGGCTTATACCGTAATTTCAGCAATAATTATCCTGATTTAGCTTTGCAAAAAGCGCAAAGCATGATTGCTGATGGTGCAAGTATTATTGATTTAGGCGGCCAATCCAGCCGTCCGGGGGCAAAAGCTGTAAGTACCCGGGAAGAATTGCGCCGGATTAAACCCATCGTAAAATTATTAGCCAAAAAAATAAGCGCACCTATTTCCATTGATACTACTAATCCTGAAGTAGCCAGGGCGGCTTTGGATGCCGGCGCGCAAATTATCAATGATATTTCCGGATTAAGGAATAAGCAGATGATTAAAATAGCCGCCCGCTGCAAAGCTGCGGTAATAATCATGCATATGCTAGGTATTCCTGAAAATATGCAAAAAAAGATTCGTTACAGATCGCTGATTAGTGACATATCGATTTATCTAAAGAACGCTATAAACTCTGCCCAGGAAGGCGGGATTAAGCCAGACAAAATAATTATTGATCCTGGAATCGGATTTGGTAAAACATGCGCGCACAACTTTGAAATAATTGAGCATCTTAGGGATTTTAAGGTTTTGGGCAAACCCTTGCTTATTGGGCCTTCAAGAAAATCTTTTCTCACTAAAGTTTTAAAACTGGATTCCGAGGATAGAGTTAACGGGACTGTGGCTGCTTGCGTGATGGCAGCTGAACGCGGAGCAAATATCGTCCGGGTGCATGATGTAAAAGAAGTAAAGCAGGCTTTAAAAATAGTGGAAGCGATAAAAAATGCTAATTAATAATTTAATTTTGTACTGGAAACCGGGAATTGAAATTGTTATCCTCTGGTTTCTTATTTATCAAATTATGCTGTTTTTTGAAGGTACCCGGGCCTTACAGGCTTTGCGCGGCATTATCATACTTTTGCTTGCTTTTTTGATCTTTAAAAAATTTGATTTTTCGGTGTTAAGCTGGTTATTCGAAAAACTTTTCGGTATATCTGTTATCGGAATATTAATTATATTCCATCCGGAAATAAGAATGGGCTTGGCTCAAATTGGTAAGCGGCAAATTTTTAAAAATAATCTAAAAGATGAAGATATCGCATTGTTAAGCAGGCAAATCGCGGATGGTTGCGAAAATTTAGCTAAAAACAGGTTGGGAGCTTTAATTGCCATCGAAAAAGACGACTCTTTAGCCGCCTATATCCAGAGTGGAGAAGCTGTAGATTCTCGAGTTTGTGCGGATTTAATCGAGGCAATTTTTACTCCAAATAACCCGCTCCATGACGGAGGTTTGATTATTAGCCATGCCAGGATTGCTGCTGCAGGATGTATTTTTCCTCTGGCAGTTAACCAGGAATTAAGCAGGGTTTTTGGCACGCGGCATCGGGCGGCATTGGGCTTAAGTGAGGAAAGCGATGCAATATTAATTGTTGTTTCCGAAGAAAGACATGATATTTCTATTGTTTATCAAAGAAAGTTTTATAAAGACCTTGGGCCAGTGCAGTTGGAAGCAAAAATAAAAGAATTACTTAGGGCAAAAGAAAATGAATAAGCACCGGAAAAACATTGGTATATATTTTACGCGCTTAATTTCCGCCCATCCTTGGTTAAAACTCATTTCTTTTTTTCTGGCAATTATTATTTGGTTTTACGTAAGGGGAGAAAGATTTTAACTACGCTATGCCTAGATTGGGAGTGAATATCGATCATGTGGCAACTTTGCGGCAGGCCCGCGGTGGAAAACTGCCGGATCCTGTGTATGCGGCTTTCTTAGCCGAACAGGCCGGGGCAAAAAGCATTGTCGTGCACTTAAGGGAAGACCGCCGGCATATTCAGGATAAAGATATTTACCTTTTGAGCAAAAAGATTACAACCAGGCTTAATCTTGAGATGTCCATCGCTCCGGAAATTTTAAAAATTGCCTGCAAAATTAAACCTTATCAGTCAACTTTAGTACCGGAAAAAAGGGAAGAATTGACTACTGAGGGCGGATTGAATGTATCAGGTAATCTCAAAAACGTTTCTGCGGCTGTGAAAAAATTAAAAAAATCCGCTATACAGGTAAGTTTATTTATTGACCCGGAGAAAAAACAGGTTGATGCCGCAAAAGAAAGTAACGCCAGTATTGTTGAATTTCATACCGGCAGGTATGCCTTAGCCAAAAATTTCCGGCAGGCGGAAAAATTCTTCAAACAAATTAAATACGCGGTGGATTATGCGCAGGCCCGGGGGTTAACTGTTTGTGCCGGCCATGGGCTTGATTACGCTAATGTTAAACGGATCGCTCAAATTAAGGGAATAGAGGAGCTTAACATTGGTTATGCGATTATTTGCAAAGCTTTATATGTCGGGTTGTTTTCTGCAGTTAAGGAAATGCGGGAGTTGATCGAATAATGATTATTGGGACGGGGGTGGATATTACCGAAGTAAGGCGTATTCGCCAAGCAGTGGAAAAATGGGGGGAAGATTTTCTAAAACGTGTTTTTACTCCAGCCGAAATAAAAAACGCGAAAACTAAAACATCATTTTATCAGCATTTAGCCGGCAGGTTTGCTGCTAAAGAAGCAATTTTTAAAGCGGTCGGGGATAACCAGCTTTCCTGGCAGGATATCCAAATACATAACGATCAAGAAGGAAAGCCGGTTTGTTTATTTTTAAATGGCCGGGGCAAAAGTATTGATGTATGTATTTCTATTTCACATGTAAAAAACTATGCGGTTGCCAATGCGGTTGTTACGAAGAAAAGTTGATTCGCATAAAGGAGACTACGGAAAAATTTTGATTTTGGCCGGCTCAAGTAGATTTTCAGGAGCGGCTCTATTATGCGCAGAAGCGGCTTTACGCTCCGGTGCGGGGCTGGTAACAGTAGGAACGCCGGCTAGTATTAACCGGGTCTTGATTAAAAATAAAATTAAAGAGGTAATCTCTCTACCATTAGCGGAAACTAAGGCCGGGACATTAAGCCTGGCGGCATTTCCTAAAATTAAGTTCTTTCTCAAAAATTCTGATGTTTTAATAATTGGTCCCGGTTTAGATAATCATAAATCAACTTACGCCTTAGTAAGAAAGATTATTCAGGAATCCGTTCTTCCTGTGGTAATTGATGCCGATGGGCTGAACGCTCTTAGCCGGCATTTGAATATACTCAAGCAACATAAGGGTGAATTTATTTTAACTCCACACCCTAAGGAAATGGCAGTGCTTTTTGGGGTGGATCTTGATTATATAAATAAAAATAGGAAATTGGTTGCGAAAAAGTACGCGAAACATTATAATAGTATAATTATTCTTAAGGGCCATCAAAGTATTATCACTGATGGGGATAGAAAATTTTATATAAATAAAACCGGTAATCCCGGGATGGCGACTGCCGGAAGCGGAGATGTGCTTAGCGGTATTGCCGGAGCATTTTTAGCTCAAGGGCTGGATGCTTTTAGTGCGGCAAAATACGCAACCCATATTCATGGTTTAGCTGGGGATATGGCGGCATCTGATAAAACGCAAATGGGATTAATCGCTTCGGACATTATCAGCCGGATTCCGGATGCGCTTAAGAAGTGCAGCTAGTGCCGACGTAGCTCCCAGCCGTAGGCTGGTCCGCCTCTGGCGGAAGTTGGTAGATATTAGAATTACGATTTTTGCCGACGTAGCTCAGTTGGTAGAGCGGCTGTTTTGTAAACAGCGGGTCGGGGGTTCAAATCCTCTCGTCGGCTTAATAAGTTTTTCGCTAAATCTGATTTTATTCATTAGAAGCGTTTTTGAAGTAAAATTTGAAAACAAATGTTTTTGGGCAGGTACCCAAGTGGCCAAAGGGGACAGACTGTAAATCTGTTGCACCTGTGCTTCAAAGGTTCGAATCCTTTCCTGCCCACCATTTTTTACGCTAAGGTAGTTGCGGCACCTTGCATTAACCGGAATCACCCCCGCGCTAATTGCGCCTTGTCCTAATAGGAATTAGGCAAATGTCCGCCAGGTGGGGGGAGGGGGAGTATTGCGCGGGTGCGCGTTTTGTAACGCGGGATACTCCCGCGTACTTTTAAGACCTATGCGGGAGTAGTTCAGTGGTAGAACAATAGCCTTCCAAGCTATGAATGGGGGTTCGATTCCCCTCTCCCGCTTTTATATTATTTTGAACACCCATATGAAAGACATGTTTTCTAGTTTAATAGAAAATGCTGCGGTGTTGGTGATTTATTTAGATAAAAATAAGAATATTGTTCTTTATAATAAAAAAACTACGGATGTAATTGGCCTTAAATATGCGCAAGCTAAAGGAAAAAACTGGCTCGAAGTACTATTCAGGGGGGCTGGTAAAACCATAAAGAAGGAGATGTTCAAGGCAGTGCTTGATGAGGCTTTAACTTACAAAAGGGCAAAAGATTTCGAATGCCATTTGTTAAACAAGGGTGGAAACCTACGGCACATTTCCTGGAATATTACCCCTATTCTCAGTAAAACTAATCATGTGCAAGGAAGCCTTTTGATTGGCCACGATATTACCGAGATTCATGAGCGCGAGAATTCAATAAAAAATATTGATGGTTCTTTGAAAAATATTATTTCTAGTATTGATGAGTATGCTTTATATGTTACCAATCTGGACGGCCTGATTACTTACTTCGGAATGGGTTGCGCAACCATGCTTGGTTACAGCAAGCCAGAGATTATCTTTAAGCATGTAAGTATTTTACACAACCCTAATAAAGCTGCTGCTGAACTCAGCCTGATCTTAGAGCATGTGCGTTTATTTAATAAATTTGAATCGGAACTAGAATTAATAAATAAAGCCGGCTCGGCTATACCGGTCTGGTTAACCGTTAACCAATTCTTGGATACTAATGGCAAGTTAACCGGTTATATCTTTATCGCTAAAGATATAACCGAAACAAAAAAACTTGAGTATCAGGTTTTTCAGTCTGAAAAGTTAGCCGCTTTAGGGCAGCTTTCAGCGGGCATGGCCCACGAAATTAATAACCCGCTTTTTGTTATCTCCGGAAAACTCCAGATGCTCAAACAGGAAAAGCTTGCTTTAGAATTTAAAAAGGAGCTTGATTTAATTGATTCCCAGGTAAATCGGATAAGTAAGCTGGTTAATCATATTTTAAAGTTTGCCCGTAAGACAACTTTAACTTTGGAAGCAGTCAATATCAATGAAATCATTGAAGCGGTGTTACCGCTGGTCCGTTATAATAAATCACTGCCGGCTAAAGTTGAAATAAAAAAACACTTCCAGAAAAATATGCCAAAAATTTCCGGCGACCCGGACCAGTTGCAGGAAGTTTTTTTAAATATGATCATTAATGCTTACCAGTCTATGCCTGACGGAGGAATAATAAAGATTACAACAAGCAACCTTTCGAATCGTTACGCTCAGGTGCAAATTACTGATACGGGAGAAGGTATTCCGGAAGCTAATTTAAAAAATGTTTTTATGCCATTTTTTTCAACTAAAGGCTATGGCACTGGATTAGGTTTATCAATTTGTCATAACATTGTTAAGGGTCATAACGGATCTATTGAATTAGAAAGCCGGGTTAACCAAGGTACAACTTTTACCGTTAAATTACCTTTTATGTAAAGATGCTGCAAGCGTTTTTTTGTTTTTGCGGTGTTTTTGCGAATACTATCTAGAAATAGATGAGGAGGTAACTGTGCTCTATAAAATTTTGATAGTTGATGATGAGGAGCCTGTAAGAGACCTGCTAAGGGATTTATTAAAGAAAGAGGATTGCCTGCCGATTACTTGTAGTAACCAAGAAGAGGCGATGGCGATACTAAAAAAAGATACCTTTGATGTTGTTTTACTGGATATTAAGTTGTGCGAAACTAACGGTTTAGAGGTACTGAAAAATATCCGGGAAAAATATGCCAATTTACCTGTAGTGATGATTACCGGTTTTGGATTTGATGAAGAGTTGATCGGTAAAAGTAAACAATTTGGTTGTAGCGGTTACATCGGAAAAAATATGCCGATATCTGAAATTATTGTTACTTTTAAGCGATTTGTAAAAGAGGCTAAACAAAAAGGCGCTTCTTCATGATTGATGAATTTTTAAAACCGGTTTTTATCGATGCTTTTGATCTGGATGATGCCTGGTTTCAATGTTTATCAGCAATTTTAGATAAAGGCCACCTTTATACCATTACCCGGGGCAGCTATGAGGGGCAAAAAAGGCTTGAATTTGATTTTATTACCGTTCGGGTACGCAAGCCCGGGCATCAGATTATTCCAATAATTCCAGAAGGTATGAGCATTCCTGCCCCGACAGATATGGATTATATTCAGGGGTATTTGAATTATCTGCTTACCGGGGCAAAAACAGAAACAGAAGATTATACTTATGGGGAAAGGCTGGTTGACCCTAAAATTAAGATTAAACAAAGCGTGGAGGGCAAAGAATTAATTTCAGACATGCCTTTAAATGTTAACCAGATAGAAGAAGTAATTAAGATGTATAAGGAAAAGGGTCCGGGGACGAACCAGGCAGTGATGGAAATTGGCATGCCATCAGATATAAAATTAATTGACCCGCCCTGCTTAAGGCTGATTGATACCCGCTTGCGTTACGGCAAGCTGCACTTTATGCTTTATTTCCGTTCCTGGGATTTATGGGGTGGTTTTCCATCAAATTTAGGCGGTTTACAATTGGTAAAACAATATATGGCGGAAGAAATCGGGGTAGGAGACGGGGAGATTATCGCGGTAAGCAAAGGCTTACATCTTTATGATTACGCCTGGGACTTAGCGATGTTAAGGACAAATAAAAAAAAGGATTTTACGGTTAATCATGCCTAAACTACGTATTGCGATATTAGGTGATGGAGGATGGGGGACAACATTAGCTGTACTGCTTTCTAAAAAAGGGTATCCGGTTACTCTTTGGGGCGCGTTTGCCGAATACACTAAAATAATGCTTAAAACCCGGCGCAATCCCAAATTTCTTCCGAAGATAGAAATACCGCGCCAGGTCGAGATAACTAATGATTTAAAAAACGCGGTAACGGGCAAAGAAATTATTGTGTTGGCTATACCTTCACAATACACAAGGTCTGTTTTAAAAAGAATTACAGGGATGGTTAATAAAAAAACTATTTTCTTATGCGTAACTAAAGGTATTGAAATAAATTCTTCTAAAAGGATGTCTGAGGTGATTCGGGACGAGCTCGGCGGAGTCAAATTAGCTGTTTTGTCCGGTCCGACGATTGCCGGTGAAGTTGCTAAAGAGATTCCGACTACTGCGGTAGCCGCTTCGGCGGATAAACAAATACGTAAAATTATCCAGGAAGTGTTTAGCACTAAACGATTTCGCGTGTATACTAATCCCGACGTAATTGGGGTAGAGATAGGGGGTAGCTTAAAGAATGTCATTGCGATTGCCTGTGGAGTTTCTGATGGGTTGGGATTTGGCACAAATACTAAAGCTGCTATTCTTACGCGTGGCCTTGCCGAAATTTCCAGGCTGGGTAAAGCAATGGGGGCAAAATCAAAAACTTTTAGCGGTATAAGTGGATTAGGGGACTTAGTTACAACCTGTATTAGTAATCAGAGCCGTAATCGCAGCGTAGGAGAATTGATTGGTAAAGGTAAAACTATAAAAGAAATTTATCAAAATATGCAGATGGTTGCTGAAGGAGTGCCGACAGCAAAATCGGCTTATGCTTTAAGCTTAAAATATAAAATAGATATGCCGATTACCAGGGAAGTCTATCGGCTGCTTTATCAAAATAAATCTCCGGCTCAGGCGGTAAATGATTTAATGACGAGAAAAAGTAAGGAAGAATAGCTGTTAATTGGCGTGGAGATGCGATGGAGCGTGCTCTGTTGCATCTCCACAAGAAAAAAGCATGAGAGATTTGTAATTGTGGGGGCGTGCCCCGTTGCAAATTTCTCAGGTTTTGATAATTTAAATTTGTGTGGATGTGATGGGGCCTGTCCCGTTGCATCTCCACAAGAAAAGATTCAGAGATGCAACGGGGCGTGGCTCAGTTTGGTAGAGCGCTTGAATGGGGTTCAAGAGGTCACAGGTTCAAGTCCTGTCGCCCCGACTTAAATGAGCGCTTGACTTACGAGTACGATAGTACGAGTAAGTCAATGCGCGAATTTAATCCTTGCGAGTGAAACGAGCAAGGATAAGATAAATGAAGCCACAACTTAGCGAGCGTAAGCGAGCTAAGTTGTATGGCCGAATTTAATACTTGTGAGCGAAGCGAACAAGTATTAAATGATCTGTAACAGTATAAGTAAGTCAATGCGCGAATTTAATCCTTGCGAGTAAAGCGAGCGAGGATAAGAAAAAAGGTATCCGAATTAATAGTGAACATACTTTTAATCAGGAGGCTATATGACAAAAGAATATACTGGTCCGGAAAAAAGAAAATTTCCCCGCGCAAACGGAAGATTTATTGTTTCGTACCGGGTTATTCCGAATAATAGTAATGCGGATATCTCCCAGACTAAAAATTTAAGCTTAGGCGGAATGCTTTTAACTACTAATTGCCAGTTTCCGGTTGGAACAAATTTAGCCCTTGAAATTCGCCTGCCTTTTGATCCTGACCCGATTATGACTATTGCTAAAGTTTTAGAATCAAGTGAAATTACCAGGGGCGTGATTTATGATACGCGGCTTGCTTTTTTAGCAGTAGATGAAAAGCACCGCAAAGTAATCGGTGAAACAATCGGTTATTATCTTAAGAAAGGTTGATTTATGAAGAAGATTAATATTGGTATTATCGGTTTCGGCAATATCGGATGTGGTGTAGCCAAAATCATTACTTCAAGAAAACCTCTCCTGGCGGAGAAAATAGAAACTGAAATCTCAATTAAAAAAATATGCGATAAAGACCTTGCCAGAAAAAGGGATGTTGTTATAGACAAGGCTTTGCTTACTAATGATGCCTATGAAATTATTAACGATCCCGGAATTGACATTGTAGTAGAGCTCATGGGCGGGATTAATCCGGCTAAAGAATTTATTTTGGCAGCTTTAAAAAAAGGTAAGCATGTAGTCACGGCTAATAAGGCCTTATTAGCCGAACATGGTAATGAATTATTCAGGGAAGCTGCCGAGAGGGGAAAAAATATCTATTTTGAAGCTTCTGTCGGAGCGGGTATCCCGATTATAAAATCAATTAAAGAAGGGTTAGTAGCTAATAAATTTACCAGCATTTTTGGTATTGTTAACGGGACATCAAATTATGTGCTTACGCAGATGTCTAAAGAAAATTGCTCTTTTACTAATGCCCTCAGCGACGCTAAACTAAAAGGTTTTGCGGAAAAAGACCCTACTTTCGATATCCAGGGTATCGATTCAGCGCATAAGCTGGTATTGCTTACTTACCTGACTTTTGGTAAAATTGTCGGCCTAAAAGATATTTTTATTGAAGGAATATCCCAAATCTCTGCTGCGGATATTGCTTATGCTAAAGAATTAGGTTATACCATAAAACTATTGGCAATTGCAAAAAAAGAAGTTAATGAATTAGAGGTCCGGGTACATCCGACTTTTTTGCCTAGCGGACATTTGCTTTCTTCAGTCGACGGAGTTTTTAATGCCATTTATGTTTCCAGTGACTTGGCAGGAGATTTGATGTTCTATGGTCCTGGGGCCGGACAATTGCCCGCTGCCTCAGCAGTTGTTTCCGATATCGTTGATCTTGTTCAGGATATTAAGGCGGGTTTATTCCGCCCAACATTAAATTCCAGGGAAGATAGTTCAATAAAAAATTTACGTAAAATAGATGCGTTTGAGAATAAATATTATATTCGTATTACAGCGGTGGACAAACCGGGAGTGCTAGCGAAAATTTCCGGAATATTGGCTAAATTTGGCATCAGTATCGCTTCTGTTAATCAAAAAGAAAAATTAAAATCTCATGTTGTGCCCGTAGTAATGGTTACCCACGAAGTAAAGGAAAAAAACCTCCGCGGGGCTTTAAAGATGATCGATAAATTAACAGATATTAAAGATAAATCTATTGCGATAAGAATTGAAGGTGTTTAATAATGAACGGATTAAGATATCAAGGGATAATTAAGAAATACAGCAAATTTTTGCCGGTAAGCGCTAAAACCCCGGTAATTACTTTAAATGAAGGTAATACTCCTTTAATTTATGCCGGATATTTAAGCCGCTTGGTGGGAAAAAAATGCGCAGTTTATCTGAAATATGAAGGACTTAATCCCACCGGATCTTTTAAAGATAGAGGTATGACTTTGGCAATCTCCAAGGCCTGTGAAGAAAAAGCCACAGCGGTGATGTGTGCTTCTACGGGGAATACCTCAGCATCTGCCGCGGCTTATGCGGCAGTAGCCGGAATAAAATGTATTGTACTTATTCCCAGCGGGGCAATCGCTTTGGGAAAACTTAGCCAAGCATTAATCCATGGGGCAAAGGTTCTGGCAATTAAAGGAAATTTTGATGCCGCCCTGGATTTAGTTAAAGAAATTACCTGCCGGTTTCCCATAAAATTAGTAAACTCCTTGAATCCTTACCGCATCCAGGGTCAAAAAACCGCCAGTTTTGAAATATGCGATGATTTAGGAGATGCCCCGGATTTTCAGGTTATGCCTGTTGGAAATGCCGGAAACATTACCGCTTACTGGAAAGGATACAAAGAATATAAAAGCCTGGGATTGAGCAAGAAACTCCCGGTTATGCTGGGTTTCCAGGCGCAGGGAGCTGCCCCCATCGTAAGAAACAAACCGGTTATTAATCCGGAAACAATTGCCACTGCTATTCGCATCGGAAATCCGGCTAGCTGGAAGAGCGCCACAGAGGCTCGCGATGAATCTAGCGGGCTAATCGGTATGGTTTCCGATTCACAAATACTTACTGCTTATAAAATACTTGCAGAAAAAGAAGGTGTGTATGCGGAACCGGCTTCAGCCGCTTCAGTTGCCGGCCTGTTAAAATTAGTAAAAAACGGATATTTTAAAAAAATCAATTTGAAAAATAAAGAATTTTCAATTGTCTGTATATTAACCGGACATGGGTTAAAAGATCCTGAACGGGCAATTAAAACCATCAAGCCGCCGAAATTAATGCGCGCGGATTTTAAAGCGATCACCAAAGAAATTGGTTACTAAAAATAATATTTTGATTACCTCCGGGCCAACCTGGGTCGCGATTGACCAGGTGAGAGTGATAAGTAATCTGGCTTCAGGCGAAACCGGCTTTATCTTAGCGGATAGATTTAAAAAACTGGGGGCTAAGGTCACCCTATTACTTGGGCCGGGGAATTTTTACGGATCTGCAAAAGGCATCCGTTTAATTCGTTTTCATTATTTTTCCGAATTAGCGCAGCTCCTAGATAAGGAGCTAAAAACAGGCAGATATACTGCGCTTATTCATGCAGCAGCAGTTGCAGATTATCAGCCTAAAAGGGTATGCCATAATAAGGTTAGTTCACGGCGTAAAAACTGGGCAATAAATTTAGTTCCTACAAAAAAAATAATCCATAGCTTTAATAAATATCCGGATTTATTTACTGTCGGTTTCAAATTTGAACCGGATGCAATTAAAGATAAGCTGTTGGCAAGAGGCAGGATGCTTTTAAAAAAGGCAGATTTAAATTTAGTGGTAGCCAACTCTAATAAAAATAACAACTATCAAGCTTATATTTTATCTTGCCTAAAACAATATGGGCCTTTTACTAACAAGAAAAAGATGGCTAACTGTTTATCTGAACTAATTACAAAAGGTTTATAATTATGGCAAAGTTTATCGTATTAGTGGGTGACGGTATGGCAGATTATCCAATCCAAGAATTGGGTATGCGTACGCCATTAGAAGCGGCCCGCACGCCAAACATGGATTTTATTGTTCAAAACGGATGTTTGGGCCAAGCCAAAACCATTCCGGATAAAATGATCCCGGCGTCTGACGTAGCCAACCTTTCTATCCTTGGTTACGACCCAAAGAAATATTACTCAGGAAGGGGCCCCTTAGAAGCCGCGAATTTAGGCATTGAATTAGAAGAAGATGATGTGGCGTTCCGTTGCAATCTGATTACTGCTGCCGGAGATATTCTTCTTGATTATAGCGCCGGTCACATTAAATCATTAGAAGCCCATACCCTGATCAAATTTATTGATCAAAAACTGGGGAATAATAAGGTCCGTTTTTTTCCGGGCGTAAGTTACCGGCATCTGCTTCTAATCAAACGCGGCGCAGAACTAAAACTGCAAAATTTAAAATGTTGGGCTCCACATGATATTGCCGGGCAAAGTATTAAACGGCATTTACCCCAAGGCGATAACGCAGATATGCTTACTAAGCTTATGTTTGATTCTAGAGAAATTTTAGGATTGCATGAAATCAATCAAGTCCGCCTGGATTTAAAAGAAAACCCGGCAAATATGATTTGGCTTTGGGGGCAGGGGGTAAAACCAAATATGCCTAAATTTGCAGATAAATTCGGCTTATCCGGAAGCGTAATTTCGGCAGTAGATTTAATCAAAGGGCTTGGGCGTATTTTAGGCCTGGAGGTAATTAATGTCCCCGGAGCAACCGGCTATTACGATACTAATTATGAAGGAAAAGCGCTCGCCGCGGTTAATTCCCTCAAGAAGAATGATTTTGTTTTTGTGCATATTGAGGCTCCGGATGAAGCCGGGCACAATGGGGACTTGCGGGAAAAACTTACCGCTATTGAACGTTTTGACCAGCTAATCGTAGGCTCATTATTGGAATACCTTAAAAATAAAGATGATTTCCGGATTATGGTTTTGCCGGATCACGCCACGCCGCTATCTTTAAAAACGCATACTCCGGAAGCTATTCCTTTTGCCATTTATGGCAAAAACATTCCCAAGAATAATTTTCTAAATTACAGCGAAAAAGAAGCGCAAAAATCGCAAACCTATTTTGAGAATGGTTATCAGCTTATGGAATATTTCATAAATTTGCGAACATAAAAGACGTTTTAGTATTAACGTTAAGGAGAAAACAGAATGTCTAAGGGTTTAGTTGTGCAAAAATACGGCGGTTCATCTGTCGCTAATGTTGAGCGTATTCAAAGAGTAGCTAAGCGGGTGGTTGGATACAGTAAAAAAGGATATGAATTGGTAGTGGTTGTTTCAGCCCTAGGGGATACTACGGATGAATTAGTAGAGTTGGCCGGCAAGATCAATTCCAGTCCTTCGGAAAGAGAAATGGATATGTTGCTTTCTACGGGAGAGCAGATTTCCGTTGCGCTTTTGGCGATGGCGATACATAAACTGGGGTCAGAAGCTATTTCTTTTACTGGTTCGCAGGTAGGAATACTTACGGACAACAGCCATACCCGGGCAAGAATTATAAAAATTAATGTAGACAAAATTAAAGAAGAACTAAAAAAAGGCAGGATTGTTATCGTAGCAGGATTTCAGGGGGTTACTTTAAACCAAGATATTACTACTTTGGGCCGAGGAGGGTCAGATTTAACCGCAGTAGCGCTGGCTAAAGAATTGCAGGCGGATTCCTGTGAAATTTATACGGATGTTATGGGTATTTATACTACTGACCCGCGTATCGAACCAACTGCTAAAAAGATAAAGGAAATTACTTATGACGAAATGCTTGAGATGGCTTCTTTAGGCGCCCAGGTAATGCAGCCGCGCTCTATTGAAGTGGCCAAGAAATTTAATGTGCCTTTACATGTGCGTTCTTCATTCAACACTAAAAACGGCACGATGATTATTAAGGAGGTTAAAAAGATGGAGGATGTTTTAGTCAGCGGAGTAACATTGAATAAAAATGAGGCAAAGATTACTCTTTGCGGCGTTCCGGATAAGCCCGGTGTTGCGGTAAAATTATTTAAGGAGTTGGCGACTTCCGGTGTCAGCGTGGATATGATTGTTCAAAACGTAAGCCATACCCGCTCAACAGATATATCTTTTACAATCGCTAAATCTGATTGCCAAAAAGCAAGTAAAATTACTAAAATAGTAGCTAAAAAAATCGGCTCAAGCGATGTTCTGTTAGATGAAGATATCGCACGCGTCTCGATCGTCGGGGTGGGGATGAAATCCCATCATGGTGTAGCAGCTAAAATGTTTGGAATTTTAGCAGATAATAAAATTAATATTGAAATGATTTCTACGTCGGATATCAGCATTTCTTGTATTATCAAAAAAAAGGATGCGGAAATTGCAGTAAGAAAATTACATACTGCTTTTGGGTTAAGCAAGGCTCAATAAATCGGGCTTTAAATAACGGTTATTAACGAATTAAATAAAAAGAGGTAACTTATGACAATAAAATTGTATGATACCACATTACGAGATGGTTCCCAGGCAGAGGGGATATCTTATTCCGTGATGGATAAGATCCGCATCTCTGAAGAGCTGGATAAAGTCGGCATACATTTTATTGAGGGTGGTTGGCCGGGGTCAAATCCCAAAGATAAAGAATTTTTTGAAAAAATAAGCCGCTGTCAGCTTAAGAATGCTAAAATTGCCGCTTTCAGTATGACCCGCAGGCCTAATATCTCGGCAGACCAGGATAATAATCTTTTGGCTCTCTTAAAATCAAAAGCCCAGGTAATTACTATTGTCGGAAAAACCTGGGATTTTCATGTAACGCAAGTTTTAAAAACCACGTTGGATGAAAATCTGGCAATGATTTTTGACAGCGTTAATTTTTTCGTTAAAAAGGGATTTCCAGTGTTCTACGATGCAGAGCATTTTTTTGATGCTTACCATGCCAATAAAGACTACGCTTTAAAAACTTTGATTGCTGCTTCTGATGCCGGCAGTTCTATCATTTGTCTTTGTGATACCAACGGGGGGACTCTTACCAGCCAGATAGCTTCTGTTACTAAAGAAATTAAAGGAATGGTTAAAGCTGAATTGGGGATTCATTGCCATAACGACTCCGGAGTAGCGATTGCTAATTCTTTAGCTGCGGTTGAAGCCGGGGCAACCATGATTCAAGGGACGATTAATGGTTACGGTGAGCGTTGCGGAAATGCGGATTTAATTCCGATTATCGCTAACCTGAAAACAAAATTGAAGATCAATTGTATTTCAGACGCGCAATTAAAACAATTAACGCATCTTTCGCATTTTGTCAGCGAAATCAGCAATATGCGCCTGAAAAATGAACAACCTTTTGTGGGAGATTCGGCTTTTGCACATAAAGGGGGAATGCATATTAATGCGATTATGAAAAACCCCCTCACTTATGAACACCTGGATCCGCATTTAGTCGGAAATAAACGCAGGATATTGGTTTCCGAATTAGGAGGCAAAACCGGAATATTATTAAGGGCAAAAGACTTAAATTACGATTTAAGTAAAACCGATCCGCAGACAAAAAAAATCCTGGAATTAGTGCAAGCTTTGGAACATAAAGGTTTTCAGTTTGAAGCAGCAGAAGCATCTTTTCAGGTATTAATGCAAAGATCTCTTAAAAAATTCAAGAAATTTTTCGAGCTGGAAGGGTTTAAGGTAGTTATTGAAAAAGGGCGCAATAAAAAGATTACTTCGGAAGCCGTGATTAAATTAAAGGTTAACGGGGTAAAAGAACACACTGCTGCTGAAGGTGACGGCCCGATAAACGCATTAGACAATGCTTTACGTAAAGCACTTAAAGATTTTTATCCAACGCTAGCTAAAATGCATTTATCTGATTTTAAAGTGCGTGTGCTGGATGAAAAAGCGGGTACTGCCGCCAGGGTAAGAGTATTAATTCAGTCCCAAGACGAAAAAGACACCTGGAGCACAATCGGAGTCCATGAGAACATCATTGAAGCCAGCTGGCAGGCTTTGGTGGACAGTATAGAATATAAACTTTTAAAAGATTGATAAAATTTTCCCGTATAAATTAACAATCAGGAAAATTTAATCAAAATTTTACTCTTTTGTTTAAATAAGGATAATAATGGCCGAGGAACTTAGTAAACAATATAACCCGAAAGATACTGAAGATAAGTGGTATAAAATTTGGGAGCAGAATAATCTTTTTTCGGCCCAAGCATCGGCAGATAAAATTCCTTATTGCATTGTAATTCCTCCGCCGAATGTTACGGGTATCCTGCATATGGGACATGCCCTGAATAATTCCATACAAGACATCCTGATTCGTTATAAAAAAATGAAAGGTTTTTCGGCTTTATGGATGCCGGGAACCGACCATGCCGGAATCGCTACGCAGAATGTTGTCGAAAAAGCCTTGGCTAAAGAAGGGCTTAAGAGGCAGGATCTCGGCCGTGAAAAATTCGTCAGCAGGGTTTGGGAATGGAAACAGCTTTACGGGACAACCATAATTAATCAACTTAAAAAACTCGGCTGTGCCTGCGACTGGGAACGGATACGTTTTACTATGGATCAGGATTATTCAGCAGCCGTCACGGAAGTTTTTGTACGTTTATATGAAAAAAAACTTATTTAC
This sequence comes from Candidatus Omnitrophota bacterium, assembly GCA_028712375.1. Lineage (GTDB taxonomy): Bacteria > Omnitrophota > Gorgyraeia > Gygaellales > Profunditerraquicolaceae > UBA6249. Next base: position 3,540 of record JAQTQG010000013.1, on the reverse strand, counting down.
CAGGGGCATTACATTATTAACTGGTGCCCACGCTGCCAGACTGCATTAAGCGATGAAGAAGCCAGTCATATAGAGCTACAAGGCAATCTATACTATCTTAAATACCCTTTAAAAGATAATCCTCAGGAATTTATCAGTGTCGCTACCACTCGGCCGGAAACTATGCTGGGGGACACCGCGGTAGCGGTAAACCCGAAAGATAAACGTTATAAAAAATATGTGGGTAAATATTTAATTTTACCTATAGTTAACCGTCCAATAAAGATCATTGCCGATAGCACAATTGATATGGAGTTTGGGACAGGGGCGGTCAAAGTAACTCCGGCGCATGATCCCAATGATTATGCTTTAGGAAAAAAACACGGCTTAGAATTTATTAACGTTTTGGATCCGGACGGTAAAATGAACGCATCCACGCAAAAATTTGCCGGTCTTGACCGCTTCAAAGCCAGAGAAACAGTATTGGAAGAATTAAAATTATTAGGCTTATTGGAAAAAACCGCTGCGCACACTCTTTCTGCAGGGCATTGCTACCGTTGCCACACGATTGTCGAGCCTTATTTATCAAAACAGTGGTTTGTAAAAATGAAACCTTTGGCTAAGCCGGCAATCGCGGCAGTAAAAAAAGATAAAATAAAATTCCATCCTGCCCGCTGGACTAAAGTTTACTTAAACTGGATGAATAATATTCAGGATTGGTGTATTTCGCGGCAAATTTGGTGGGGCCACCGCATACCGGTTTACTACTGTAAAGCTTGCCAGGCAAAAAACTCTAAGGCAGGTATTATTGTTTCCAGGACTAAGCCCTTAAAATGCCCCAAATGTTCTTCGGAGGATTTAATCCAGGATGAGGATGTTTTAGATACCTGGTTTTCCAGTTGGCTTTGGCCATTCGCCACTTTTTATTGGCCACAGAAAAACAAAGATGCGAAATATTTCTACCCGACTGCAACTTTAGTAACTGCTCCGGAGATTATTTTCTTCTGGGTAGCCCGGATGATCATGGCTGGATTTGAATTTAAAAAACAACTTCCCTTTAAAGATGTTTATATTCACGGGACAGTCCGCGATAGCCAGGGTAAAAAAATGTCCAAATCTTTAGGTAATGCCATCGACCCTCTGGAGATTATCGCTGAATACGGAACAGATGCTTTGCGTTACAGCCTTATTTCAATAACCTCTCAAGGCCAGGACATATATCTTTCCAAAGAAAAATTCGAGCAAGGCAGGAATTTTGCTAATAAGATATGGAACGCCGCCCGCTTTATTCTGATTAATCTTAAGCCCGAAGAGGTTAATGTTGATTTGTGTCTTTTCTTTAAGCGTGAACAGCTTGATCCGGTTAATCGTTGGATTTTAAGCCGTTTTTATACCACCCTGAGTAAAGTGGAAAAAGATCTGGATGATTTTAAATTTAATGAAGCCGCCGGCAGCCTTTATGCATTCTTCTGGCATGAATTTTGCGATTGGTACCTGGAATTAATTAAACCTCAAATCAGCCAGAAAACTACCCAGGTAGTAATGTATAAAATTTTAGAAAAATACCTCCGGTTAATTCATCCTTTTATGCCTTTTATTTCTGAGGAAATCTGGCAGCGCCTGCCGGGAGCAAAGGATTCCATTATGCAACAACACTGGCCGCACCTGCAGGGTGGATTAATCAACCGCAAAGACGAAGAACAGATGGAGTTAGCTTTTGAGCTGATTAATACCATCCGGAATATGCGCGCCGAACTTGAAGTTAATCCTGCCAGCCGGGTTGATATACAGTTAACAGTTAATAACCAACTAACCCGGGAATCATTGGAAATGCTGGCATCTTATATAAAAAATTTAGCTAAAATTAACAATTTGATTTTCACCGACCAATATATTCCTCAAATCAACCAATACGCCGTCGTGCTTAAGGATTTGCATGTTGTGATGCCCCTTGCCGGAGTAATCAATATAACAGAACAGCTAGAAAAAATTGCCCTAAAAATAGAAAAATTAAAGGCCGAAATAAAAAATAAAGAAGGGATGCTCGCCAATAAAAATTTTACCTCGCGCGCGCCTGAAGAAATCGTAGAAACCGAAAGAAATAAATTAGCCGATATGCACGAACAGGTCAAAAAGCTGGAGGTAATTAAAAATGGCTTGCATTAAATATTTTCTGTCCGAAACTAAGCCTACCCTCAGGCCTGAAGATATAAAATCAGTTGCTAAGCTTGCTCTTTTAGAAGATATCGGACAGGGCGATATTACTACTCAGTTAAGCATACCTAAAAATATATTGATAAAATCTGCAATTATCGCTAAAGAAAGTTTCTTAGTTTGCGGTATTGCACTAGCCGCAAAGGTATTTAAAACCGTTGACCCTAGTTTAAAATTTACCCCAAAAGTTAAGGATGGAGAACAAGTCTTTAACCAAAAAAACCTGGTAATCATTTCCGGAAGAGCCGCAAGCATACTTACCGCTGAGCGGGTAGCCCTAAATTTGCTATCTTTTCTTTCCGGGGTTGCCACTAAAACAAACAAGTTTGTTAAAAAAATCGAGCCTTTTAAAACTAAAATTACCGATACACGTAAAACTATTCCTGGCTTAAGGCAGCTACAGAAATATGCGGTGAGAGTCGGTTCCGGTTATAATCACCGGATGCGCCTGGATGAAATGGTTTTAATTAAAGATAACCATTTAAAAATTATGGGAAGCTATTCTCAATTACCCGACGTTCCCAAAGGATGCAAGATTGAAATTGAAACTCAAAACTTAAAAGAATTTATACGCGCTTTAAGCTTCAAGCCAGATATTATTATGCTGGATAACATGAATATTCATGATATCTCCAGGGCGGTAAAAATCAGGAATAATCTTCGAAATAATTGCCGGGCTTGCAATACAATATTAGAAGCAAGCGGAGGAATACATTTGGGTAATGTAAAAAAATACGCTGCTACCGGTATAGATATAATTTCAATAGGGGAGCTGACCGATTCCGTAGAATCTGTTGATATTAGCCTGGAGGTTTTGTAGTTTTATATTTGGTCCGGTTACGGAAATTATAAACAGATGAAGGCCTAAAATATGAAAAAAAATCTTAAAGTTATTCTAACCGCAATTGCTTGCCTATTTTTATTTTGTACCGGCCTTTTTGCAATTCAGCAGGATGATAAACGGCTCAAGCCTCATCTGGATTCCAAATACGCCAAAATCATAGTTTGTTCTAAAGCTTTAGAGGCGCTGGGCAAAATCGGTGATCCCCAGATGAAAGATATGCTGATTAGCGGACTCAAAAGCAGAGAATTCCTTATACGTACTTCAGCACTGGAAGCCCTGAATAAGCTCAACGATAAGACAATTATTCCAATCTTAAAAAAATCTTTAAAGGATGAGAGTTACATCATAAGAATCCTGGTTACTAAGATTTTGCTTAACTTAGGTGATCAAGAAATGGAGCCTAAGCTGCTTGATTTTTTAAACAGCGAACAAGCTTCAACACGAGCAGCCATTGTAGAACAATTAGGGCAATTTAAAGACAAATATATGCCTAAATTGGCAGA
>JAQTQG010000045.1 GCA_028712375.1 Candidatus Omnitrophota bacterium | reverse complement strand
CTGATTTTAAGTGTTTCTTTAATTTTATCTGCGACAACTTTACCTTCTAATAATTTTGCCAACCTCATCCTCCGTGTTTTTACGGATCTTTAAAACTCTTTTTTGCATCTGTTTAAGTTCATTTTTAATTTTACGGGCACACCTGTTATCGGCCATGCTTTTAAGATTTATCTCCACATTATAACAAGCGGCAACCAAAGCTGATTCTAATAAAACCGCAGCTACTGCCACATCGCTGATTAAATTAATATTACCCTTCTTAATTAACGGCAGGCATAATTGCGCCGCTTGAGAACAAAGAACAGCCAGGCGCAATGGAACGGCCAGAGATTTTTCGATGTTTTTACTTTGGTAGGCTTTTATATCCAAATCCACAATGTCTAAAAATTGTTTTCTTAATCTTTCCGACTTAACCAATATGGCTTTTAATTCTTTCATAAAAGCCGCATACCTGGGTTTGCCTAAAGTAAAATTAACCACCATACTTATCAGGCTGGCAGCCAGAGCGGCATTTAAAGCCGCCGCCGATCCGCCTCCAGGAGCGGGCAGCCGGGCAGCAAGATCATTTAGATATTTAGTTAAGCTTTGGTTTTTATATTCCATAATTTAAATTAAAATCCCGGCTGTAATTCAAAGGCATCCGTAATTAAAGATATCTGCGGCTGGTTATTTACATATAAAAGCGCAAGCACATCAAAACGCGCAGCATGCTCTAAAAGATTATTCATCTTTAAATAGAAAACTGCGATTTTGGAGATTTGCCTTTGTTTGCCGGTGGAAACCGCTTCCTGGGGCGTTCCAAAATCCAGAGAATGTCTGGCCTTAACCTCCAAAAAGCAAATTACCCCATTTTGCCGCGCGATAATATCAATTTCACCAAATTTATTGCGATAATTACGTTCCAGGATCTTATAGCCTTGAGTTTTTAAAAACTTAACCGCTGCGTCTTCAGCAGCTTTCCCAAACTCTAAATTTACTGACAACACCTTAAAAAACTCTTTCTGTGGATAGCAATCGGCCCTTTGGTTTTTAAAATGTCCCGATGCAGCTGCGTAGGATAACCTTTATGTTTATTAAATTCATACTGCGGGTAAATTTCATGAAATGCGGACATAATCTGATCCCGTCGTTCTTTAGCCAGGATGCTTGCTGCGGCTATGCTTAGCGATTTGCCATCTCCCCCCACAATACTCTGATAAGGCAAATCCAGCTTAAACCGCATATTTCCGTCAATCAGCACAAAAGTACGTTTTAGTTCCTCAACGGTCAGCTGCTTGGTTAATCCTGCAAGCGCCTTCTGCATAGCCAGAATTGTAGCTTGCAAAATATTAACCTGATCAATTTTTATGTGATTAACCGCAGCAATCGTATATAAAGATTTACTTTTTATTTCGGAAAATGCGGCTTTTCTTTTAGCCGGGGTTAATTTTTTTGAATCATCTATACGATGCGCAAAATTAAAATCTTTTAACCAAACTGCCGCGGCCACTACCGGCCCGGCCAATGGCCCGCGGCCAGCTTCATCTACGCCAATAATTAAATCGTAGCCTTTGTTTTTTAGTTTTCTTTCGTATGACAACACTACTTGGTTTTTTCTTCTTTACTTTCAATCTTGGTCGCGTGCTTGCCGACTTTTTCTCTCAAATAATAAAGCTTAGCTCTTTTTACCTTACCCAAACGGATAATTTCAATACGTTCGATAGTCGGGGAATAAAGCGGAAACACCCTTTCTACCCCTTCACCGGAAGAAACTTTTCTTACCGTAAAATTAACTTTAGTACCTGACCCGCTTTTAGCAATCACCACACCTTCAAAAGGGTGAAGACGAAACTTATCCGGCCCCTCCGGGATTCTGGTAAGCACTTTGACTGTATCTCCGACATTAATCGCCGGCATCTCTTTCTTAGCAAATTTTGCTTCAATTGATTTGATATCCATGTTACTCCTTTCTATTACTTTTATCGTTTTAGTAAATCCGGCCTACGTAGCCTTGTGCGCTTAAGCGCCTGAAGCTTACGCCATGCGTAGATTTTATGATGATCCCCCGACAACAAAACCTCAGGTACCGGCCAATTCTTAAATTTCGCCGGCCGGCTATATTGTGGATATTCTAATAGATTACCTTCGAATGACTCAAAATTCAAGGAGTTTTTATCTCCCAGCACTCCGGGAATCAACCTGACTAAACTATCTACCAGCACCATCGCCGCCAGCTCCCCTCCGGTGAGAACATAATCCCCAATAGAAATTTCCTCATCCACCAAATACTGCCTGACCCGTTCATCTATCCCTTCATAATGGCCGCAGATTAATATCAAATTACGGCAAACAGACAGTTTCTTAGCATATGCCTGATTTAATCTTTTCCCCTGCGGGCATAATAAGATCACCTTACTTTTAGCCTTAACCTTTTTCTTGATTGCCGCAACCGCCCTAAAAATGGGTTCAACCTGCAACACCATCCCGCTTCCCCCGCCGAATGGGCGGTCATCAACTTTATGGTGTTTATCCAGAGTATAATCCCTTAAATCGTGCGTAAAAATTTTTACTTTGCCTTTCTGTTGTGCCCGCTTCACAATAGACTCATCCAGCACAGCAGAAAACATTTTAGGAAAAATACTGATAATATCTATGCGCATATCTGATTATTATAATTCATTAAAAACATCTGTTTAAATTGATTAAATTTATCCTCTTTGATTGCCTGGCGGATCTGGCGCATTAAATCCAGAAAGAAATAAATATTATGCAAACTCAGTAAAATTAAACCCAACATCTCTTTAGCATTGAACAAATGCCGCAAATATGCCCGGGAAAAATTACGGCAGGTATAACAGCCGCATTTGGGGTCCAGCGCCGTGAAATCTTCAAGGTAAGCAGCGTTACGGATAGAAACTTTCCCGCCGCTGGTAAAAGCAGTGCCATTTCTTCCATAGCGGGTAGGAATCACACAATCAAACATATCTACCCCCCGGCCTACCGCTTCCACAATATCAAAAGGATAACCAATACCCATCGCATAACGCGGTTTATCCGCAGGCAGTAACCCGGCCACCATCTCAAGGATATTATATATTAAATTACTGCTCTCACCAACAGAAACCCCGCCGATGGAATAACCGTCAAAATCCATATCCACTAAACGCCTGGTACATTCGGCGCGCAGGTCTTCATAAGTAGCCCCCTGTACAATCCCGAATAAAAAATTTCCGTCTTTTTGCCTGGCATCTTTAGACCTTTTTGCCCAGGCAATTGTCCTTTCCATTGCTACTCTGGACTCTTCTTTAGTGCAGGGATAATGCACGCATTCATCAAGCGGCATCATAATATCCGAGCCTAGAATTTCCTGGTTTTTAACCACATCTTCCGGAGTAAGAAAATGCTTTAAACCGTCGATATGCGATTGAAACTCCACCCCCTGCTCATGCATTTTACGAAAAAGCGCCAAACTAAAAACCTGATACCCGCCGCTATCGGTAAGTATCGGTTTATTCCAGTGCATAAATTTATGCAGGCCTCCGGCTTTTTTAATAATCTCCATCCCCGGCCGTAAAAAAACATGATAGGCGTTTGACAAAATAATCTGCGCGCCCGCTTCTTCCACATCTTTAAACATCAACCCCTTAATCGTAGCATGTGTGCCTACTGGCATAAACGCCGGCGTATCAAACTCCCCATGCGCAGTAGTCACTTTGCCCAACCGGGCTTTAGAATTTTTGTCTTGATGAATTAGTGTATACATTTTCCTTTATTACGCCTCGGGGTCCTGCCGCTGAAGTTTCCCCATTCCTGCGGGGCAAACCATCCCTCGGAATGGGGATGCCCCTCTTCAGCGTCACCCCTCGATAGGCAACGCTAAATCAAAAATATTATAGAGCTTTTTCTATAGATGACCTGATAAAATCAATCTCTTTCATTCTGGCATTAGGGATATTTATTTCATTTATATTGGGTACGCCTTTAGCACTAAGAATACCCCGGATATATTTAAAGCACATTTTAACTCCGGCGCCGCTGCCTGAAGTAAGCAGGACAATCACTTTTTTATTACTTAACCCCGTAACTTTATCTAAATAGGTATTAATGGTGGGCACAGGGGCAAATGCCCATACCGGTAAACCAATAATAACGGTATCAAAACTGCTAGCATCAAAAAGCGCCTCCTCTATTTCGCATCTTTTCTTTGACCTGGCCGCCATACATTGCGCCAAAAATGAAGTTATCTCTTTTTTTGGCTTTAGCCTTTGAATTTTTAATTCAGATTTTTTCTCCAAGACTTCCTTAAATATAGCGATTACTTTTTCAGTAATACCGGTATAAGAATAATAAGTGATCAAGGTCTTCATTTTTCCCCTCCTAAGCTAATATTCGCGGGTCCTGTCGAGGCTTGCCTCTCGCCGCACCGCTCGATTTTCCCCTGCGAGGAAAATCTTCGCTTCGGCAAAAATTCTCGCTCTGCCTAAGCATATATTAGGGGCAACCGTGCCCGCTCGAATTTTTGAGATGCTGCTCGAGCCAAGCCTCGCCACCCGCTAAATCAAGGGTGTCCCCTTTTAGGACGTCCTCGCATTTATTATACTATTATACGATACGTCATACGTTTCCAGTTTTTCTACCTTGCTTTATAAATTCTATAAATTTCCTTGTATAAATTGTATAAACAAACGCATCATTTTCGACATATCTACCTTCAGAGATGCGATTTGCAAATCTTTGCCAGTTCAAAATACTGGAAAATAAGCCTATGTTTTTCAATTCTCTTATGGCCGAATCGGTTAATTCAGGGATATATTTAAATTTTCTATCCACTTCTGTTACAACATCCCTAATTATAATTTGAGGTGATAAAGTTTTATTCTCTAAATGCTTATCATACATTTCGTAAATCACAGAAAGCACATTCAATGCTACTCTACTTAGGTGTCTAATTAAATCTATAAATCGCAGCTTCTCGTCTTCTGAAACATTATCTTTACAACCATTAAGCAGAGCATTAACAAATATTTCCTGTTTATCAATATATTCTGCATTTAATGCTGTCTCCATTATTTTCATACAAAACAATTGCCCTTCTGCTTTATTGAAATAATCTTTTAATTCCTCAGTAAGATGATCGACTCTATCTTCAAGACACTTTAAAAGCTTAGCTCGTGTTTGTTCGTTTACAGAATCTTGATATTTCTCCAACCCTGTTACTAAATCTCCCCACACTGGGACTCTTTTTGCGAAACTTTTTACCGCTTCCCAACTTCCAGACGTTATGGCAACTAATTGATTTGTTTTATCGATTCTTTTCTTATTCATTTATTTTAATAAAAAGTGTTCTATTTTTCTGTTCCTCGCCTACTCAAATTAGCGGGTGGCTTGGGTGTTTTCGCAGCGCGTCAGCGCTAGAAAATACCCAAGACAGGCCCCGCTAAATAATCAACATCGCGTCGCCGTAGCTATAAAACCTATATTTCTTATCCACTGCTTCCTGATAAGCCTGTTTCATCAGCTTCTCTCCGCCAAAGGCACAAACCAGCATAAAAAGTGTGGTCATTGGCAAGTGAAAATTAGTGAGCAGACAATCTGCTAATTTAAATTTATAGCCCGGATAGATAAATAAATCCGTATTGCCTTCTTTGCGGCCGGTAGCATAAGTCTCCAGCGTCCTTAAAGCGGTCGTGCCGACAGCGATAACCCTTCCTTTATCCGCCCTTACTTTCTCCAAAGCGGCAACCGTTGCGTCAGGAACTAAAAAATACTCCGGTTCCATTTTATGTTCAATTATATTTTCACATTTTACCGGGCGGAATGTCCCCAGCCCCACATGCAAAGTCACATAACCCAAATTAACCCCGACACCCTGAATCTGTTTGAGCGATTCCGGCGTAAAATGCAATCCGGCAGTAGGCGAAGCCAGCGCCCCCTCATTCTTGGCATAAACCGTCTGATAATAAAGCGTATCTAAATCCTCCGGCTCCCGTTTAATATAGGGAGGCAAAGGCACAACCCCGAAACTATAAATTACATCCGCATCAGCCTGTTTAAAACTAATATGCCCCCGGCTCTTTAAGATTCCGGTGATCTTACCGGATGCAAAAATAATCTTTTCTCCGGTTTTAGTGCGGCTGGGCTGCACCAGGCAGGAAAAATCCGTTCCGTTAAGGCGGCGGGTAAGCAAAATCTCTACTTTGCCGCCGGTTATTTTTTTTCCGATTAAACGGCAATGCAGGACTTTTGTATCATTAAGGATCAGCAAATCGTTTTTCTTAAAAAACCCGAGAATGTCTTTAAATATCCCGTGCGTAATTTGCCCGGTTTTCCGATTTACAGTTAAAAGGCGGGCGTCCTCTCTTTTCTCCAAAGGATACTGAGCAATCAATTCTTTAGGCAGAGGATAATCGAATTCAGTAAGTTTTAGCATAGAAATAATTAAAGCAAGAGTTAATTCAGGTAGCCTATAATTTGATCGGTTAAATCATCAATTGAATAGAGCACTATACCGTCTGGAGCCAGATCAGTAATCAAGCGAAATTGATTAAAAAATAAATCCAGGTTGTCTTTCATCAGATAAGCGCCTAAACCGACATAAATTTTCCCTTTACCGCGGTGTCCTAAAGCAGATTTTACCGTTTCTTTAATAAACTGATTATCCTTGGTATATGACATTAACACCACATAATCGATAATCCCCTCTTCCAGCCAAGCTGACCAATCCTGATAGGCATTGGTATATGCCCGCTCAACCACCGGAATAACCGCGCAGGAGACCACTAAACCCGGTGATTTCACTTTTATCAAACTGGATATTTTGTGCACTAAATCCGTAACCTGCTGACGCTTCCAGTTGTCCCAGGCCAAATATTCATCTTCATTGTTTAACGCATCCAGAACATTAATCCCGGTTTTATCGCGGAAACGTTCTATATTCACCGGCCCATAACCATAAACCAAGCCAAATTTGTTAAATCGGGATCCGGGAACAAACGGAATAGGCGATGGATAACGCACATAATCCAAATGTATGCCGCTAAACAGCGGATAACGATTAATAATTTCATTAATGATTGTCAGCATATAGGCTTCCACTTTGGGGTCGCCTGGCTCTAAAAATATCATATCCTCCCTTAAATAATATTTATCCAGCTCACTGCTGGCGGAAGGCTTAGATAACCTTTGATGTTGATCGCGGGTAAGTATAGCGCTGCCGTACTTATTTAAGATATCCGCTTTTTGATTCTTACCCAGCCCTAAAATATTTACCCAGGCAAAAACTTTTATTTTATGCTGCCCGGCTTCTCTGAGCAGCAAATCCAGCGTATCTAACCCGGCGGAAGCCACCATCTGGTCATACTTTGTTTTGTCACAAATCCTTGAATCATAATAAGCATTACCGGACTGAAAAATCTGCAGATAGATTTCATTTATTTTAGCCTTATTGCATTGAGCGATTAAACTACGCACTCCCTGCTCGGAATAAAGCAGCTTTTTAGCGGAGAATACCGACACCCAGATACCTCTGGCTGCCGGCTGTTCAACAGGAACCTGGCTGTCTTGCGCTAAAACCGGCCTGAAATTAAATACGCAGCAAAATAAAAATACTAACAGTATTTTAATCTTCATTTTTTACCCTCTCACACAAATATGCAGACATTTATTTCTCAGGCCGCATGGAATATTCACAACCGCAATATTTCTGCCGGTAAATACCTCTATTCTTAGCCTCTATCTGCGCCTGTTTAAAACCCGGCCGAAAGTCATCATAATAAAAATCAATGCCTATCTGGCGGCTGATTTGCGCGCCTATCTGTTTAAGCAACCCATGATCCTGATATGGGCTGACCAACAAAGTCGTACTGAAGGCACTAAAACCTCTTTGCTTAGCGCGCTGGGCGGTTTTGCGTAAACGCAATGACCAGCAAATTTCGCAACGCTGCGGCACGAATAAAGCTTCTTGAGGATTAATCGCTTGAAAAAAATCATGGTGGTTATATTCAGGGTATTCTACATCCAGCAGGAACTCCCGGCTTAAAGCTTTTACCCCTTCCAGGCGCCGCTGGTATTCAGCAGCCGGATAAATATTGGGATTATAATAGAATCCGCTGATTTTGCATCCGGAGTCTTTTAACCTGCCGAAAGGATAGATTAAACAAGGCCCGCAGCAGATATGCAGTAAGATATCCATTGCTTAAAAAACTAAAAAATCTCTTCCTGTTGTTCCCGGTTAAATTTTAAACCGAAATGTTCAAAAGCCTTACGCGTAGCGATCCTGCCACGGGAAGTACGTTTTAAATACCCGGCCATTAAAAGGTACGGCTCAACGGCATCTTCAATAGTATCTACCTCTTCATTAAGGCTGGCAGCCAGCGATTCAATCCCCACCGGCCCGCCGCCAAATGCCTCCAAAATAAATTTTAAAACCTTGCGGTCCAGGTCGTCGAAACCTGCCTGATCAATACCTAATTCATTGAGGATTTTAGAAGCTGAAGCGCAATCAACATTTTCGATTTTTAAAACCTGGGCATAATCTCTTACCCGGCGCAAGAGCCGGTTGGCAATCCGCGGCGTACCGCGGGAACGCTTGGCAATTTCCAGGGTTGCGGCGTCATCAATATTAACCGATAACAGCTGGCTGGAATTTTTTATGATCCTGGCTAAATCTTCAATTTTATAGAAATCCAGGCTATAGAATATTCCGAACCTGCCGCGTAGCGGCGCCGCCAAAAGTCCGGAACGGGTAGTTGCCCCGATCAAAGTAAAAGGCTTAAGATTGAATTTGATGGTTTTGGCGTAAGGACCTTTATCAATCACAAAATCAATCTGAAAACTCTCCATTGCCGGATACAAAAACTCCTCCACCACCTTGGACATCCGGTGTATTTCATCGATAAAAAGAATATCCCCCTGCTCCAGATTAGTCAATATACCGATTAAGTCCCCGGCCCGCTCAATCGCCGGCCCGCTGGTAGCGGTAATTTTCGCGCCCATCTCATGCGCGATAATGTGGGATAAAGACGTCTTGCCTAACCCCGGAGGCCCGCTCAAAAGCACATGTTCCAACGGTTCATTTCTCTCTTTAGCCG
>JAQTQG010000012.1 GCA_028712375.1 Candidatus Omnitrophota bacterium | reverse complement strand
AAAAGCGCATCCGGGAAAATGCTTTCTATTATCGGCTTGGATCTGGCGCAAGTCAAAGAAATTTGTGTTGTGGTAAAAGCGGAAGTAGCCAATATTAATTGTCCGGGCCAGGTGGTTATCTCCGGATCTCCGGAATCAATTATTCAGGCGCAGCCTTTAGCCAAAGAAAAAGGGGCAAAGCTGGCAGTAATATTAGAGGTTAGCGGCGCGTTTCATTCTTCCTTTATGCAGGGAGCTTCGCAGAAATTAGCCCGCGTGCTGGAGAAAATCAATATTCAGGCTCCTAAGTTTCCCGTAATCTGTAATGTTACCGGTAAGCCCGTGTTTACAGCTGATGAAATCAAGCAAAATTTAATCCAACAGGTTTCTGCCAGTGTCCTTTGGGAAGATTCTATGAAGTTAATTTTGTCAAAAGGAGCCGCAAACTTTATGGAATTTGGCCCGGGTAAAGTATTAAAAGGATTAATGCGGCGGATTGATAGCAATGCCCAGGTTGTAAATATAGAGAAAAGTACCGATATCGCATAAACAGGGGGTAAAATAATGAGACTGAAAGATAAAGTAGCTTTAGTGACCGGTGGCGCACGGGGAATTGGACAGGCAATCGCGATGACTTTTGCCAGAGAAGGCGCCGACATCGTGGTGGCGGATGTTAACCTGGAAGTTGCCCAGAAAACCGCTTCAGATATCGAAGGTTTAGGCAGGCGCGCCATGGCAATCGCCATGGATGTGACTAATTATGAGTCGGTAGAAGACGCTATAAACAAAATTCTTGACAAAATGGGAAAGGTTGATATATTAGTTAACAACGCTGGGATTACTAAGGACAATCTTATGCTTAGAATGTCCCAAGCTGACTGGGATGCGGTAATAAATGTCAATTTAAAAGGCACTTTTAACTGCATTAAAGCTGTTTCCAGGCCGATGATCAAACAGAGAAGCGGGAGGATTATCAGCATCGCTTCGATTATCGGTTTAATGGGTAACCCGGGCCAGGCAAATTACGCAGCTTCTAAAGCCGGGATAATTGCTCTTACCAAAACAGTAGCTAAAGAATTAGCCAGCCGCAATGTTAATGCTAATGCGGTTGCCCCCGGGTTTATACAGACCGCAATGACGGATAAACTCCCGGAGGATATCAAAAAGAAAATGCAGGAAGCCATCCCCCTGGGCACGTTAGGCACGCCTGAGGATGTCGCCAATCTCTGCTTGTTTTTAGCATCAGAAGAATCACGCTATATAACCGGGCAGGTCATTACGGTTGACGGCGGTATGGTTATGGCCTAAAGTAAAGAAGAGTACACCACACAAGGAGGAAAAAAGAATGGCATCACAAGAGAAAGTAAAGTCAATCATAGCTGAACAGTTAGGTGTAAAACCCGAAGAGGTAACTCCTGAAGCGTCATTTGTCGATGATTTAGGGGCGGATTCCTTAGATACCGTAGAGTTAGTTATGGCCTTAGAGGAAGAGTTTGGTATTGAAATTCCTGATGAGGACGCGGAGAAAATCGCTACTGTTGGCGATGCCATCAAGTATATTGATGAAAAAAGCACCAAATAAACTATAATTTATTAAAAATAATCAATTTACCCCGCTATTTTGCTATCGCGGGGTAAATTTATATTAGTCCAATTATGAAAAAAAGAGTTGTAATCACAGGTTTAGGAGTAATCAGCCCGGTAGGCAATGATGTTGCCAGCTTTTGGCAGTCTTTAAAAGAAGGCAAGAGCGGTGTGGGGTTAAATACTAGTTTTGATACTACGGAGTTCGATTCCAAGATTGCCGCGGAAGTGAAGAATTTTGATCCTACGCAATACGGAATCTCTCTGAAAGAGGTTAAGCGTACTGCCAAATTTGTGCAATATGCTATCGCTGCTGCCAAGCAGGCGGTAGAATCTTCCGGTTTGGATTTGACCAAGGAAGACCTGCACCGGATCGGCGTAATGATCGGTTCAGGTATCGGCAGTTTGCATACCATTGAAGAAGAGCATAAAATTTTATTAAATAAAGGCCCTTCCCGGCTTTCTCCGTTTTTAATTCCGATGTTGATTGTGAATGAAGCCGCCGGGTTAGTGGCGATTGCGCACGGGTTAAAGGGGCCGAATACCTGCATTGCTACTGCTTGTGCTTCGGGTTCCCATGCGATTGGGGAAGCCTATCGGACTATTCTTTACGGGGATGCGGATATTATGGTTACCGGAGGCACCGAAGGCTGTATTGTTCCTACGGCGGTGGGCGGATTTTGCGCTTTAAGGGCGCTTTCCACCAGAAACGACGCTCCGCAAAAAGCCAGCCGTCCTTTTGACCAGGAACGCGATGGTTTTATTATGGCAGAGGGTTGCGGCCTGGTGGTTCTGGAAACTTTAGAGCATGCGCAAAAAAGAAATGCCAATATTATTGCCGAGATTGTCGGTTTTGGCATGACCTGTGATGCGTATCATATCACCGCCCCGGATCCCGGCGGAGAGGGCGCGGCTGCGGCAATGGCTATGGCTTTAAAAGATGCGCAGATGAATCCCGAAGAAGTTACCTATATTAACGCGCATGGCACCTCCACTAAACTTAATGATAAAATTGAAACTTTATCGATGAAGAAAGCGTTCGGGCAGCACAGCAAAAAAGTGATGGTTTCATCGACCAAGTCCGTCACCGGGCATCTTTTAGGCGCGGCCGGCGGCGTGGAATTTGCGGCCTGCTGTTTGGCAATTAAAGACGGAGTGGTTCCTCCGACCATTAATTATGAACATCCGGATCCGGAATGCGATTTGGATTATGTGCCGAATACGGCGCGTAAGGTTGAAG
The DNA here is from genome assembly GCA_028712375.1 of Candidatus Omnitrophota bacterium. Classification (GTDB taxonomy): domain Bacteria; phylum Omnitrophota; class Gorgyraeia; order Gygaellales; family Profunditerraquicolaceae; genus UBA6249. Next base: position 37,198 of record JAQTQG010000012.1, on the reverse strand, counting down.
TTTTAGCCGCGATGTCCAATTCTCTCGGGTTTGGCGGGCATAACGCGTCGCTGATTGTAAAGAAATTTAAGGGATAAAAGTAAATTTTAAATCTCTGGATTTATTATTGATGATATAATGTAGAGACGCAAAATTTTGCGTCTCTACTGGTTTAAGGTTCAAATAAATATGGGTTATACAATAGCGGAAAAAATATTATTAAAGCATTCCGGGCAAAAAAGCATTAAACCCGGGGAATTTATCCAGGCGGATGTGGATGTGGCCCTGGCTAATGATATCACCGCGCCTTTAGCGATTGCCGAATTTAAAAAATCCGGTTTTGCGCAGGTATTTAATAAAAATAAAATTGTTTTAGTCCCGGACCATTTTGCTCCGGCCAAAGATTTAAAAAGCGCCAACCAATGCAAGATCCTGGCGAATTTTGCCAAAGAACAAAAAATAAAAAATTATTTTGAAGTCGGCCAGATGGGTATTGAGCATGCGCTCCTGCCGGAGGCGGGGATTGTGATGCCCGGGGATTTAATTATCGGAGCGGATTCTCATACTTGTACTTACGGAGCCTTGGGCGCCTATGCCACCGGAATGGGCTCGACGGATTTAGCCCGCGCCTATATTGACGGTAAATGCTGGTTAAAAGTCCCGGCTTCTTTGAAGTTTATTTTTAAAGGAAAATTAAATAAATGGGTTGGCGGCAAAGACTTGATTCTTTATACTATCGGCCAGATCGGCGTGGATGGAGCATTATATAAGGTAATGGAATTTTGCGGCCCGGTCATTAAAAAGTTAAGCATGGATGACCGTTTCTCGATGTGTAATATGGCCATTGAAGCCGGCGGAAGAGCCGGGTTGATTGAACCGGATGAGATTACTAAAAAGTTTGTCGCTAAGTTCAAACGTAAACCTAAGTTTTATCATTCAGATCCTGACGCGGTTTATGAAAAAACCTATGAATGGGATGTGACGGACCTGGAGCCTTTAGTTGCCTGTCCGCATTTACCCAGTAATGTCAAGCCGGTAAGCAGCTTAAAAAATATAAAAGTAGATCAGGTAGTGATTGGTTCTTGTACCAACGGCAGGATTTCGGATTTGCGGATTGCCGCCTCATTGCTTAAGGGCAAAAAAGCCGCCTCCGGCGTAAAGCTAATTGTTTTTCCGGCAACGCAAAAGATTTATTTACAGGCGGTAAAAGAAGGGTTAGCGGAGATTTTTGTGAAAGCCGGCGGAGTATTTTCAACACCCACTTGCGGGCCATGTCTGGGCGGGCATATGGGGATTTTAGCCGAAGGGGAAGTGGCGATTGCCACCACTAACCGTAACTTTTTAGGCAGGATGGGCAGCCCGCTGTCTTTTGTTTATCTGTCTAATCCGGCGGTTGCCGCTGCCAGCGCGATCACCGGCAGAATTACGCATCCGGGGAATATAAAATGATTATAAAAGGCAAGGTCCATAAATTCAGCGACGATATTAATACCGATGATATTATTGCGGCTAAATATTTAGTTTCTACCGACGCGCAGGAATTGGGCAAACATTGCATGGAGACGATTAATCCGGATTTTTCACAGGCAGTCAGCCCGGGGGACATTATTGTTGCCGGCAGCAACTTTGGCTGCGGCTCAAGCCGGGAACACGCGCCTTTAGCGATTAAGGGCTGTGGAGTATCGGCGGTAATTGCTAAAAGCTTTGCGGCGATTTTTTTCCGGAACGCGATTAATATCGGGCTGCCGTTTCTGGAGTCCGAGGATGTCGATAAAATTAATCACGGTGATATCATTGAAATAGATTTATCCGGCGGCATAATTAAAAATATCACCCAGGATAAGAATTATAAAACCCAGGCCTTCCCGGATTTCCTGCAGCAGATTGTGGCTAGCGGCGGCTTGATTAATTGGGTGAAGAAGCAGAAGAGTAAGTAAATAGCAGGAAAATCCCGTTGCGTAATCGCGCCAACATTCAATAGTAATTTGGCGTACTCCGTGGATCGCACTAGATAAAAACTTAAGGAGCTTAAAATGTATAAAATAGCAGTAATTCCCGGTGACGGAACCGGCCCCGAAGTAGTTAATGAAGGTTTAAAAGTTTTAGCGGCTGCCGGTAAAAAGTTTGGTTTTAAATATGAAACCAAAAATTTTGATTTTAGCGGCCAGCGGTACCTGAAAACCGGAAAATTGGTGGATGATTGCGATATCGTGGAATTAAAAAAATACAACGCGATATTTCTGGGGGCAGTGGGTGATCCCGATGTTAAACCCGGGATCATTGAAACCGGTGTTTTGCTGAAATTAAGATTTGCTCTTGATCAGTACATTAATCTGCGCCCGGTCAAGCTTTATAACTCCGCGTATTGCCCGTTAAAAGATAAAAAGCCGGAAGATATTGATTTTGTGGTGGTGCGCGAGAACTCCGAAGGCCTATATAAAGGTATGGGGGAGTTTAAAGATAAAGGCACTAAGGAAGAAGTAGCCATCCAGATTTCCTATAATACGCGCAAAGGCGTTGAGCGCTGTATTCGCTATGCTTTTGAATGCGCCCGTAAGCGGAACAAAAAGAAAAAACTGACTCTTTGCGGTAAAACCAACGTATTAACTTATGCCTGGGACCTTTGGCAACGTACTTTTAATGAAGTAGCCGCGGAGTATCCGGATATTACCACGGATTACGCGCACGTGGATGCGACAACTATGTGGTTTGTAAAAAATCCCGAATGGTTTGACGTGATTGTTACGGATAATTTATTCGGGGATATTATTACGGATTTAGGGGCAATGATCCAGGGTGGCATGGGGATTGCCGCCGGCGGCAATATTAATCCGCAGGGCGTGTCAATGTTTGAACCTATCGGCGGAAGCGCTCCGAAATATACCGGTAAGAATGTGATTAATCCTTTGGCGGCGATTTGTGCGGTGGCGATGATGTTGGATAATTTGGGTGAAATAGAAGCGGCCAAAGCCATTGAAAAAACGGTGATCGGCCTGGTGAATAAAGATATAAAATCATTGGCTGCCGGTAAAATGGGGTATTCGACAACCGAAGTCGGGGATTTGGTAGTTAAAAATCTATAGCCATTAGCGGGTCCTGTCGATGGCTGCCTTTTGTCGGCAATTGCCTCCAAAAGATCAGCCATCGCCACCCGCTAATATAAATGTTTTAACATGGGAGTAAGAGGAATGAAAAAATCAAAATATAATGTAGCGGTGATTGGCGCGGGGGTGGTGGGGGTAGAGATGCTGCGGGTCCTAAAGCAGCGCCAGTTTCCCGTAGATACTTTAAAAGTTTTTGCCCGTTCAACCCGGGATATCAATGTTGACGGCCAGGTTTATTCTGTCCAGGCGATTACTCCGGAAGGTTTTAATGGAGTAGATATCGCTTTGTTTGCCGGTACCGAAGGTGAAAAGGGCGCGGCGGTTACTTATGCGCCTGAAGCGGTAAAAAGAGGGGCAGTGGTTATTGATAATGGAGCGGATTTCCGGATGGATGTGAAAGTTCCTTTAGTTGTCCCGGAAGTTAATCCTCAGGACGTTAAAAAACACAAAGGGATTATTGCTAATCCCAACTGTTCGACTGTACAGATGGTGGTAGCGCTTAATCCTTTGCATAAAAAATTCGGGATCAAAAAAATTATAGTTACCACTTTGCAGGCTTCCAGCGGTGCCGGTATCGGCGCGGTGCATCAATTAAACGAAGAAACCGGCTTGATTGCTCAAGGTGAATTTAAGAGCGTGCAGGTGCAAGCCAAGAATAAATATATGCCGCAGCAGTTAGCGTATAATTGTTTTCCGCATATCGGAAGTTTTGTGGAAGGTGATTATACTAATGAAGAGTGGAAACTAGTGAATGAGACGCATAAAATTATGCATGCTCCAAAAATCAAGATTTCCGCGACAACCGTGCGTATTCCTGTGCGCACCGGGCATTCTGAATCAGTTTATATTGAAACTGCCAAGCCCGTTACTCCGGAACAGGCCAAAAAGATTTTAGCTAAGGCTCCGGGCATAATATTGATGGATGAGGTTAAGAATAATTTGTATCCGATGCCCAAAGATGTGGAAGGCAGGGATGAGACTTTTGTCGGCCGCATCCGCCAGGACGCTTTTAATAAAAAAGGATTGTGGCTTTGGATAGTCGCGGATAATTTACGCAAGGGCGCGGCGACCAATGCTGTCCAGATTGCTGAAGTTTTGATCAAGTGAGTATTGTGCGTGTCCGGCCCGGAAAAAATAGCAGGAAGACGGTGGCCTGGAGCGTGAGCAAAGTGAAGGCGCCGCAGCGCAATCTTAAGCTTGAAATAGAGTATGATGGTACGCGTTATTATGGCTGGCAGGAACAAAACGGTAAAGCTGCCCAAGCCGCCTACCGCAGCAGTCAGACCATCCAGCATGTTTTAGAAGGGGTCTTAAGCAAGGTCCTCCAGGAAAATGTTTCGCTGATTGTCGCCGGCCGCACGGATTCGGGGGTACACGCTCTTTCCCAGGTTGCTAATTTTAAAAGTTCCACGCGCATGCCTTTTGAAAAATTACGCTGGGCTTTAAATTGCCTATTGCCTGAAGATATCAAAGTAACAGGGATTAAAGCAGTAGCTTTAGATTTTAACAGCCGTTTCTGGGCAAAATCCAAACTCTACCGTTACACAATTTTAAACCGTAAATATTCTTCCGCGCTTCTGGCAAACCGGGTATATTTTTTCCACCATTCTTTGGATGTGGCTTTGATGCGGCAGGAAGCCGGAGAGCTTTTAGGCCGGCATAATTTTGCGTCGTTTCAGGCAGCGGAACTCAGGCAGCGAAATCCTGTGCGCACGATTAAACAGATCAAGATTAGCAAAGTTAAAGATTTTTTGTATATTGATATCGAGGCAGATAGCTTTTTGTATAATATGGTTAGAAGCATCTCCGGAACGCTGCTGGAAATCGGCAGAGGCAGGTTTCCCGCCGGCAGTATGCGCAGGATTCTTAAAGGGCGCGACCGTAAGCTTGCCGGCCCGACTCTTCCGGCCAAAGGATTGTGTCTGGTAAGAGTTAAGTATTAAAATAGCTAGTTGTAAAAAAAATAAAAAAATCGTTTGACTTTATTTATTATTCTGTTATACTTATCTTTCTATGAAAAAGACCTATACCGCAAAACCAGAAGACATTAAAAGAAAGTGGTACATTATCGACGCTAAGGGCCAGATACTTGGCAGGCTGGCAGTCAAAGCTGCTGCTATCTTAAGAGGCAAACATAAGCCGATCTTTACTCCGCATTTAGATACCGGTGATGGAGTAATTGTAATTAATGCCAGGCATATTAAGGTTACCGGGCGTAAGCTTAAACAGAAGGTTTACCGCAGGTATTCCGGCTACCCCGGCGGCCTGAAGGAAATAAAACTAGAGGATCTTTTAGCGAAAAAACCGGCTACGGTTATACATTTAGCGGTAGAGCGGATGCTGCCGATTGGCCCGCTAGGCAGGGATTTAATTAAGAAATTAAGAGTTTACACAGATGAAAAGCATGATTTGACCGGTGTAAAACCGCTGGTTTTGGAGGTTAAAAAGTAAAAATGGGTGAATTAACTAAATATATAGCATTAGGCAGGCGTAAAGAATCCACCGCCAGGGTACGTATGCAGCCGGGTAACGGTCAAATTGTAATTAATGGGCGGCCGTTTGAAAAATATTTTTTACGCGAGACGGATCAGATTATTGTGATGCAGCCTTTGATGCTTACCGAGAACAAAGGGAAGTTTGATATTGCTGCCCGGCTTAGCGGCGGCGGATTAACCGGCCAGGCCGGTGCTTTACGTTTAGGCATTTCCCGCGCCCTGATTATTGCGGATGAGAATTTCAAAGAAATTTTCCGCAAGAATGGCTATTTAACCCGTGATTCCCGCATGAAAGAACGCAAGAAGTACGGGCAAAAAGGCGCGCGTAAGCGCTTCCAGTGGACCAAGAGGTAAAAGATAGAGCAGTTTACATAGATTAGTAAAACAGGAATTAATAATATAGCCCCGCTGGAAAAAGCGGGGCTTTTTATTTCCGTCGAGAAAAAACCTTGACCCGTTACAAAATTTATACTATTATGTTTTAATATCTTAAGTGGTGGAAATTAATTTTATTCCAAGATGATTAGATTATAATTTTTCCGTCTAAGAAGGAGTAAGTATGTTGATTAATGTGGGGATAATCGGAGCAACCGGGCACACCGGGGAAGTTTTAATTGAACTCCTGCTTAACCATCCTAATGTCAGGATCTCCCATCTTTATAATAGCGGTAAAAGCTTGCCCGGCGAGCAGGTTATTTCAGAAGTGTTCCCAAAATTCAAAAACCGGCTGGATTTAATTTGTAAAAAACCGGATTGGCCGGAGATTAAAAAAGATTGTGATTTAATTTTTCTGGCCCTGCCGCATACCGTCTCGATGAATTTTGTGCCGAAGCTTTTGAGCCTGGGGAAGAAGGTTATTGACCTAAGCGCGGATTACCGGCTTAAAAACACCTCGGTTTATGAAAATCTCTATAAGGCAACTCATCAGGATAAAAATAATTTAAAAACAGCGGTTTATGGCCTTCCTGAATTAAACCGGGCAAAAATAAAATCCGCTGCGTTGATTGCCAATCCGGGTTGTTATCCGACGTGTGCGATTTTATCGATTGCTCCGTTATTGGCGCTGGATTTAGTGGATACGGATTCAATTATTATTGATGCTAAAAGCGGGGTGAGCGGCGCTGGTAAAAAATTAGCCAACGAGTATTTGTTCTCCGAGATTCAGGGGGATTTTAGGGCGTATAAAGTTAATACGCATCAGCATGCCCCGGAGATAGACCAGGTGCTTTCAAAGGTCTCCGGTAAAAAGGTGCAGGTTACTTTTGTGCCGCATCTTCTGCCTATTGAGCGGGGAATTTTAGCGACAGTTTATTTAAAGAAAGCTTGCGGTTATAAACTTAAGGTAAAAAATTTAGTAGAGTTATATAAAAATTTTTATAAAACTGAACCTTTTGTCCGGATAAAGCCGGATGGGGTTTTCCCTCGGATCAAGGATGTTGCCAAAACCAATTTTTGTGATATCGGCGTCAAAGACTTCGGGAATAAGATTATTGTTATCGGAGCTATTGATAATTTATTAAAGGGTGCTTCTTCCCAGGCAGTGCAGAATATGAATATTATGTATAAGCTGCCGGAGGCTACCGGTTTATTATGAATCCCACGCTTTCTTGGTATTTATGCGAAGAGGCGGCGGGGGTAAAAATGATTAATAAGTGGAAGGCGCGGGATGAAAAACAATAAAAATTTAATTCTACCTTTAGGTTTTAAAGCTAACGGGTTATCCTGCGGATTAAAAAGATCCGGTAAGCCGGATTTGGCTTTAATTTATTCATCTCCTGCGGCATTAGCTTCTGCTAAGTTTACCACCAGCAGTATTATTGCTGCTCCTTTGATTGTTTGTAAAAAACATCTAAAATCCGCCAAAAAATTTCAAGCGGTTTTAATTAATAGCGGAAATGCCAACTGTTTTACCGGTAAAGCCGGGGTTAAAGATGCCCAAGCATCGGCGGATTATCTTGCCCGGGAATTAAAGATCGCCAAACATAGCGTATTGGTAAATTCTACCGGGATTATCGGCAAGCGGTTGGATCTGGCTAAAATCAAACAAGCTATTCCGCAGTTGGTTGCCGGGTTATCCAGCGCGGGCATTCACCGGGCGGAAACTGCTATTATGACCACGGATACCTTTGCTAAAGAAGTCAGCCGCAGCTTAAAGGTAGATGGCAAGCTGGTGCGCATTTGCGCGATTGCTAAAGGGGCCGGGATGATTGCTCCGAATATGGCCACCATGTTGTGTTTTATTATGACGGACGCGGCGGTAACCCAGCCTGCTTTGAATAAAGCGCTCTCGGCGGCAGTGGATAAATCTTTTAATTGTATTTCCGTTGATGGGTGTATGAGTACTAATGATACGGTTTTGGTGTTGGCGAATGCGGCTGCCGGCAATAAAGTTATCTCTGCCGGGGAGAGCTTGGAAAATTTTTCAAAGGCTTTGGAAGCTGTTTGTTTGGACCTGGCCAAGATGGTCGTAGCTGATGCCGAAGGGGCAACTAAGTTTATTCAGATTGATGTTTGCCAGGCTAAAAATACGCAAGAGGCCAAAAGTATTGCTTTAGGGATTGCCAATTCCATGCTTTTTAAGACCGCGGTTTTTGGAGAAAATCCTAATTTTGGCAGGGTCGCGGCGGCCGTCGGAGCAAGCGGTTTTAACATTAAGGAAGAGCAGTTAAAAATAAAGCTGGGTTCTTTAAAGGACAAACAGGTAAAGCTTACGGTAAGTTTATCCCGGGGCAAGAGTAAATGCACAGTTTATACCAGCGACCTTACGCCGGAATATATAAAAATAAACGCGGAGTACAATTAAGGTATTCGAAGTTTAGGAAAGTTACCCCGCCCTAGAGGAGCGGCGGGTACGCCGCCTCTGCGGCGGTTGTGTACGTACACAAGAAAGGACTCATGGAAGAGGCAATTAGAAAAGCAGATGTTTTGATTGAGGCGTTACCCTATATTAAAAGATTCCATAAAAAAGTAATCATTATTAAATACGGTGGAAGCATCCTGGGGGATGAAAAAATCCGTAATAGTGTTTTAGAGGATATTGTCTTTTTAAATTTTATGGGAATACGCACTATTTTGGTGCACGGCGGCGGCCCGAATATCAGCGAGCGGATGCGCTCAACCGGTAAGAAGACGGAGTTTGTCGAAGGGATGCGGGTTACCGATGAAGAAACTTTAAAATTGGTCGAAGAAGAGCTGCTTGTATTAAATGAATTGATCGTAAAGGAGCTTACGGAATTAGGGGCAAAGGCCGTTGGTTTAAACGGTAAGACTGACGATTTAATTCAGGTGGAGAAGAAAAAGATCAAGGGTGGCCTGGATATCGGTTTAGTCGGGCAGATTAAAGCCATTAATACCCAGTTGTTAACCGATGAATTGAAAAAAGATAAAGTGGTAGTGGTCCTGCCGATGGGCCGCGGAAAAGATAAAAAAACCTATAATGTAAATGCCGATGAAGTAGCTGCCAGTATTGCCGCGAATATGCAGGCGGAGAAGTTTGTGCTGTTAACTAATGTCAAGGGGATTATGCGTAATGCGGACGACGTGCATTCGTTCATTTCAACGCTTACCGTTAGTGAAGCTAATGGCTTAATTGCGAACAAGATTATCCAGGAAGGGATGATTCCTAAGGTGATGGCTTGCGTGGAAGCTTTAGGCGGCGGGGTAAAGAAGACGCATATTATTGATGCGCGCACTCCGCATGGTTTGCTTTTAGAGATTTTTACGGACCAGGGGATCGGGACTGAAATTATACAATGAATCCCGCACCTTCTCAATATTTAACTATTGAAGGTGCAGGATCCAGTGAATTGAATAAAAAAGAAGGTGCGGGATGAAAGTAGAAGAGATATTTCAGGCATATAAAGAATGTATTATGCCTACTTACAACAAGGTTCCGTTTATCTTTGTTAAAGGCAAGGGCTCTTGGCTTTGGGATATTCAAGGTAAGGCTTATTTAGATTTTTTCCCGGGTTGGGGAGTGGGCGGTTTAGGGCATTGCCATCCCAAGGTGATGCAGGGGGTGCGGGATCAGATCGGTAAGTTGATTTTTGTGCCGAATAACTATTACCATCCTTTTCAGGCAAAATTAGCTAAGGAGCTTATTAATTTAAGCTTTCCGGGGAAAGTATTTTTTGCTAATTCCGGGGCAGAAGCTAATGAAGCGGCGATTAAATTAGCGCGTAAATTCGGTGCCGGCCGGTATGAAATTATTACTTTTGAGAATGCTTTTCACGGCCGGACGATGGCGGCTTTGGCGGCTACCGGGCAGAAAAAATACCAGGCGGGTTTCGAGCCGATACCGGAAGGTTTTAAACAGGTTAAATTTAATGATTTGTCGGCGGTTAAACAGGCAATTAGCGGAAAGACTGTCGCGATTATGTTGGAGCTGGTTCAAGGCGAAGGCGGGGTTAATGTTGCGGATAAAGATTTTATTTCGGGCTTGAGAAAAATATGCAACGAGCAGAATTTGCTTTTAATCATTGACGAGGTGCAAACCGGTTTTGGCCGCACCGGTAAGATGTTTGCTTATCAAAATTACGGGATTATCCCGGATATAATGACTTTGGCAAAAGCTTTGGCCGGAGGATTACCCATGGGCGCAATGATCGCGAAAAAAGAATTAAGCGATATTCTGGCTCCGGGAATGCATGCTTCTACTTTTGGAGGCGGGCCGGTAGTTTGCCGGGCGGCTTTAGGGGCGCTCAACGCGATGCAGAAAGAAAAGATTCTGCATAACTGCCAAAATATGGGTAAATATCTTTTTGAAAAATTAACTTTTCTTAAAAATTCCTGCCCGGTAGTTAAAGAAATAAGGGGGATAGGCTTGATGTACGGGTTGGAACTAAATGTCGAAGGCAAACAGATTGTGCAGGAAGCCGCCAGCCGGGGCTTATTGATTAATTGCACGCATGATAATGTTTTAAGGTTAATGCCGGCTTTGAATGTGGCCAAAAAAGAAATTGATAAAGCAATCAGTATATTAAAGGGCGTATTAAAGGCGGCGTATTCGGCTTGAGGTAAGGAGCGTAAATATGAAAAAAGATTTACTTTCGATTAAAGATTTAACCACTAAAGAAATTGAAGAGATGTTTGACCTGGCGGTTAAATTAAAAAGAAACAAGTCTAAGTTTAATAAAGTTCTGGCGGGTAAAACCCTGGCCTTAATTTTTCAGAAGCCTTCCAACAGAACACGCGTTTCTTTTGAAGTGGGCATGTATCAGCTGGGGGGTAATTCTATTTATCTGTCTCCCGGTGAGATTAATCTGGGGGTTAGGGAAGCAGTTAAAGATGTGGCTAAGACTATCTCGCGTTACGTCGACGGGATTGTTTTAAGGACTTTTGAGCATAAAAATTGCCTGGAGATGGCCGCGGCCGCCGGAGTGCCGGTAATTAACGGTTTATCCGATTTTTCCCATCCTTGCCAGGCTTTAGCCGACCTTTTTACAATCGGTGAAAAATTCGCGCGCCTGAATCCGGCTTCGCATAAATTAGGCAGCAAGTTAAAAGGCTTAACGCTGGCTTATGTCGGCGACGGGAATAATGTTTGTAATTCATTATTGTTTGCGGCAGCTAAAACCGGAATGAATATTGCTGTGGCTACTCCCGATGGTTATGCCCCCGACGGCCAAGTGGTTAAAGACGCCAAAGAGGCAGCTAAAGAAACCGGCAGCCAGATCAGGATTACTCAAGATCCGCTCAGCGCGGTCAATGGCGCTAACGTTGTTTATACGGATGTCTGGGCGAGTATGGGGCAGGAAGAAGAAATCGGTAAAAGAAAAATTATCTTTAAAGATTTTCAGATTAATGCTAGACTTTTAACTAACGCAGCAACGGGGGTTATCCTGATGCATTGTTTGCCTGCGCATCGGGGCGAGGAGATCACGGATGAAATGATGGATAGCAAGAATTCCGTGGTGTTTGATCAGGCGGAAAACAGGATGCACGTGCAGAAGGCGATTTTAATAAAATTGTTAAGTAAGGATTAGCGGGGCCTGGCTTGGATATTTTCTTGCGCTGACGCGCTGCGAAAACATCCAAGCCACCCGCTAATCTAAATAAATTTTATTTAAATTAGGAGAGGGATAATGAAAAAGGTAGTGTTGGCGTATTCAGGCGGGTTAGATACCTCTTGTATTGTGCGTTGGCTTAGGGAGAGAGGCTATGATGTAATTTGTTTTGTAGCGGACCTGGGACAGGGTTTAGGCCAGGGTGAAGATTTCGAGGCGATCGAAAAGCGGGCTTTGGCCGCCGGAGCTTCAAAAGTGTATATCCGTGACCTGCAGGAAGAATTTATTAACGATTTTATTATTCCGGCTTTAAAAGCCAACGCTATATATGAAGGAAAATACCTTTTGGCTACGGCGCTCGGGCGGCCGTTAATTGCTAAATATTTAGTGCAGATTGCGCATAAAGAAAAAGCAGTTGCCGTTGCGCACGGTTGCACCGGCAAAGGCAATGACCAGGTTAGGCTGGAAGTTGCCGTAGGCATACTGGATCCTAAGTTGGAGATTCTTGCTCCGGTCCGGGAGTGGGAATTTAAATCCCGTGAAGAAGAAATTGAATATGCTTTAAAGCATAATATTCCGATCGATGTTACCAAAAAGAAGCCTTACAGTATTGACCGTAATCTTTGGGGAATAAGTATTGAAGCAGGGATTCTGGAAAATTTAGAGCAGGAGCCTCCGGAAGACGCTTATATGATTACCAAGGGATCAACACAATCCGCCAGCTACCCCCGGTATATTGAAATAACTTTTGCTAATGGCGTGCCGGTGAAGGTTGACGGTAAAGCATATAAGGCCAAAGATTTGATTATGCACCTTAATGAGGTTGGCGGGCAGTTTGGCGTAGGCAGAAGTGATATGGTGGAGAATAGGCTGGTGGGGATTAAGTCCCGGGAAATTTATGAAGCTCCGGCAGGAACTATTTTGTACACTGCGCATAAGGAATTAGAAGCTCTTGTGTTGGACCGGGAGCTGGCGCATTTTAAGGAAATTGTCAGCCTGAAGTATGCGGAGTTAGTTTATTACGGGTTGTGGTTTTCCGCTTTAAAGGATGCTTTGGATGGTTTTGTGGCGAAGACCCAGAAATTAGTCAGCGGCACTATTAAGTTGAGATTGTCAAAAGGAACTTGTGTTGCCGTAGGGAGAAAATCAAAGCATTCGCTCTATAAAAAAGAATTAAGTACTTACGGTAAAGAAGATAAGTTTGATCAGAAGCTGGCAGAAGGATTTATCAAACTTTGGGGTATGCCTTATAAAAGATAATTTGTTAAGCGGGTCCTGTAGGGTTTGTTGTGTGGTCGCACCCCGCGCTAATTGGAGTTGCGCGGGTGTTCGCCAGGTGGCGAAAAACACCCAAGCCACCCGCTTAAATAGTAATTAATATAATAATCCATAGGGAGTAAAAATGGCGAAAAAGTTGTGGGGCGGAAGATTTGATAAGGAAACAGACCCATTAGTTGAAAAGTTTACAAGATCAATACAATTCGATCATAAGCTTGCTTGGTATGATGTATTTGGTTCTTTGTTTCATGTGGATATTTTGACACAATCTAGATATTTAACTCAGGCTGAATCCACCAGTCTTGCAGATGAGTTGCTGAAAATTGGTAAAGAGATTCAGGAGGGAGTTTTTAAAGAAGATCCTAATTGCGAAGATATTCATACTAATATTCAAAATATATTGGAAAATAAGCTTGGGGAAGTAGCTTTAAAATTGCATATGGCCAGATCAAGAAATGATCAGGTTGTATTTGCAACTAAGATGTATTGTAAAAATACTATGAAAAACTTACAAACCAATATTGAAGAATTAGTACTATCCATAGATAAGTTATTAGTTGAAAATGATGGTATTATTATGCCGGGTTTCACTCATATGCAGCATGCCCAGCCTGTTTATTTGAAAGATTATTTGGGTACATACAAAAAAATGTTATTAAGAGATGCAGCAAGATTAGAATATATCTCTATTAATATGAAAATAACAATGGGTGCGGGAGCTTTAGCAGGAACTCCTATTAGTTCTGAAGAGTATAGTAAGAACGTGAATAAAATTATTGAAGAATTACAAAAAAATCCGGATTGGGAAGAAACAAGCAAATTTATGAAAGACTTTAAAGTTGAATCAACTACTAATTCTTTAGATGCAGTAAGCGACAGGGATTTCGTTATTGAGATTATTAGTGCATTAGCAATTGTTGCAATGCATCTGTCGAGACTGTCGGAAGATTTAATAATTTGGTCTACTCAGGAATTTGATTTTGTGGAAATAGATGAAGCTTTTTGTACCGGGAGTTCGCTTATGCCGCAAAAGAAAAATCCTGATGTATTAGAATTAGTTAGAGGTTATGCTGGAAGATTAAACGGAAATCTAGTAAGTGTCTTGACGATGATGAAAGGTTTACCTTTGACATATAACAGAGATATGCAGTTAGATAAGGAACCACTATTTAATTCCTTCGAAATAGTTTCAATGGAATTAAGGGTTTTGGCAGGACTAATTAAGACACTTAAATTCAATGAACCTAAGATTGAAGAATACTTAAAAGATGAGTCTCTGTATGCAACGGATCTAGTCTATTATTTAGTTGATAGAAAAGTTCCTTTCAAGCAAGCGCACACTATTATTGGAGAGCTTATTAAATATTCTATTACTAGCGGTAAGAAGATTAAAGAGATGTCAGGGGAAAAAATAAAAGAGTTTTCTGATTCTTTAAATAAAGAAGAAATAATTAAATTATTTGATCCTAAAAAATCAGTTGAGTCTAAGCTTTCTATTAAAAGGTAATTAGCGGGTGGCTGCCAAGACAGAGCCCTTGCCGCGCGCAACGAAAAGTGAGCACGGCGAGGTGGATTGGCAGACAGGACCCGCCAAGGAAAATAATATAAATGCACGATTTTAAATATAAGAATAATAAATTCTACTGCGAAGATGTCAAAGTAGAAGATTTGGCAAAAAAGTTCGGCACCCCGCTTTATGTCTACAGCTATCGCACGCTTACTGACCACTACCTGAAATTAAAATCCGCATTTAGCGAAATTAATCCGCTGATTTGTTATTCCGTGAAAGCCAATTCTAATCTTTCCATTTTAAAGGCTTTGATTGCCAAAGGGGCGGGGTTGGATATTGTTTCCGGAGGGGAACTGTTTCGCGCCCAAAAAGCCGGCTGCCCGGCGCAAAAAATAGTTTACGCCTCAGTGGGTAAAACTGACCAGGAAATTGCTGCGGCCATCAGCAAAGGGATATTATTTTTTAATGTGGAATCTTTAGCGGAGTTAAAAAATATTAACCGCATTGCCAAAAGTTTAAATAAAATAACCCGCGTTGCCATCCGGATTAATCCCGATGTGGAGGCCAAGACGCATAAATATATCTCTACCGGGAAGATTACGAATAAGTTTGGGATTGACCTGGTAAGCGCTTATAAAATATTGCTCTTGCGCAAAAATTTTAAAAACCTGAAAATCTGCGGTTTACATATCCATATCGGTTCGCAGATTACTAAAAGTGAGCCGTTTGTGGAGGCGATTAAAAAAGTCTCTTATTTTATCCGGCGCCTGAAAGACCAGGGCATTAGCCTGGAATATCTAAATATCGGAGGGGGGCTGGGGATTATTTATGATCATGAAGACCCGCAAACCGCGCAGATCTACGCCGGCCAGATTCTTCCGCTGCTTAAACGTACCGGGCTTAAAATAATTATGGAGCCGGGCAGGTTTATTGTGGGCAATGCCGGTATTCTGGTGGTCAAAGTGCTCTACATTAAAAATACGCCGAAGAAAAAATTTATTATTGTGGATGGCGGAATGAACGATTTGATTCGTCCGGCACTGTATTCTGCTTACCATAATATCTGGCCTTTAACTAAAGTTTCCGGGGCACAAAAAGCCGATGTGGTCGGGCCGATCTGCGAGAGCGGGGATTTTTTAGCTAAAGAGCGCTTAATTGCCAAAGTTAAAGAAGGGGATTATCTGGCGGTAATGAGCGCCGGGGCATACGGGTTTAGTATGTCCAGCAATTATAATTCGCGCCTGCGTGCTGCCGAAGTGATGGTTTCTGGAAATAAAGCGGCAGTGATTAGAAAAAGAGAAACACTGCAGGATTTAATAAGAAATGAATCCCGCACCTTCTAAATATTTTATTTAAAAAGAAGAAGCGGGAATATTAGAATACAATGAAGGTGCGGGATGAAAAAACTTAAATTTACGAAAATGGTGGGCAGCGGCAATGATTTTGTGGTAATTACGGATAAACTCTCCGGGAACCTGCCGGAATTGGTCAGGGCTTTATGCGACCGTAAATTCGGCGCGGGGGCTGACGGAGTGCTTCTTTTGAGTAAATGCAAAGGCGCGGACCTTAAGATGCGCATTTTTAATGCGGATGGCTCTGAAGCGGAGATGTGCGGTAATGGCGCCCGTTGTGCTGCTTATTTTAACGGCAAGCCCAAAGCCCGCTTGCTTACTTTGGCCGGAGTTATCGATACGCAAGTCCGTGGTAACCAGGTAAAAGTCCAGCTCACTACCCCCAAGGATATAAAATTAGATATTCCTTTAATGACTAGCGACAGGTTGATGAAAGTAAATTTTATTAATACCGGTGTTCCGCACGCAGTCATTTTTGTGAACGGGATCGAAGGGATTAACGTAAAACATATCGGCTACAGCATAAGAAATCACAAAGCATTCTCCCCGCGCGGGACAAATGTTAATTTTGTCGAGGAGATCGGGGAAAATACTATTCGCGTGCGTACTTATGAAAGAGGGGTCGAGGATGAGACTTTAGCCTGCGGCACGGGAAGCACGGCGTCGGCCTTAATTTTTGCTTTAAAAAATAATTTAGACGGTTTAATTAAAGTGCAGACGCAAGGCGGTGAGATCTTGAAAATTTCTTTCCAGAAAGAAAGCGGCGGGTTTAAAAAAGTCTGGTTAGAAGGCGCAGTCAGGATAGTTTACAAAGGAGAATACTATGTTTAAGGGCTCGATTGTAGCCATTGCTACGCCTTTTTCTGCTGTCAAAGGCGATAGTCTGGCTATTGATGAAAAAAGATTACGTCAGTTGATCGATTTTCAGATTGATAATGGCACTAGCGGCATTGTGCCTTGCGGAACAACCGGGGAATCTCCTACTCTTAATTTTGATGAGCATGAAGCGGTGATCCGGATTACCATTGAACAGGTAAACAAACGGGTTCCGGTAATTGCCGGCACCGGGTCTAATTCCACCCAGGAAGCGATTATGCTTACCCAGCAGGCTGCCCGCGCCGGTGCCGACGCTTCTTTACAGGTCAGCCCGTATTATAATCGTCCGACTCAAAAAGGTCTGTATGAGCATTTTAAAGCGATTGCCCAGTCCGTTAAGATCCCGATTATTCTTTATAATATTGCCGGGCGTACCGGAGTGAACATCGAACCGGAAACCATTGCCCAATTGGCTAAAGATTGTAAAAATATCGTGGCTGTCAAAGAAGCTTCCGGCAGCCTGGACCAAATGTCGCGGATTAAACTGCTTTGCCCGAAAGAGTTTGATTTAATTTCCGGGGATGACGGGTTAACTTTGCCGGTCTTAAGTATCGGCGGTACCGGGATAATTTCCGTAGTTGCGAATATTGTTCCCGGGGACGTGGCGAATTTAGTTTCGGCTTTTACCAAAGGCGACTTTAAAAAAGCCCGGGAATTGCATTATAAGCTCATGCCTTTAATTAAGGCAATGTTTTTGGAAACCAACCCGATCCCGGTCAAAACCGCGATGGGATTATTGGATATGTGTGAAGCGGGGTTGCGCCTGCCGATGTGCAGTATGTCGCCTGATAATCTGGAAAAATTAAAAAAAGCATTAAAGGATTACGGCCTTTTAAAATAAAAAATCTATTCCGGCTCCCGGAGCCGGAATAAACAGAAGCGGTTACATGATTCATGTTTTGGAGGAAAAGATGATAAAACTAGGGATTACCGGTGCGTGCGGAAAAATGGGCAGGCGGATTTATGAGTTTGCCGGTTTAGACAAAGATTTTGAGGTTGCCTTGGCGCTGGAAAAGAAAGGTACGCCTTTAATCGGCAAGGATCTGGGGAAAATCAAAGTTTCTTCCAATTTAGACGGATTATTCCTGGTGGATGTTTTAGTGGATTTTACTTTGCCGGAGGCCGCCGATACCCACCTGGATTACGTTGCTAAATATAAAAAAGCCTGCGTGTTGGGGACTACCGGTTTAAGCGACGCCCAAAAAGCTAAAGTGGCGGAGGTTTCTAAAATAGTCCCGGTGGTTTTTACCCCGAATATGTCCGTAGGCGTAAATGTTTTATTTGATATGCTTCCGGAGATCGCCAAAAGATTA
This sequence comes from Candidatus Omnitrophota bacterium, assembly GCA_028712375.1. Lineage (GTDB taxonomy): Bacteria > Omnitrophota > Gorgyraeia > Gygaellales > Profunditerraquicolaceae > UBA6249. Next base: position 19,286 of record JAQTQG010000012.1, on the reverse strand, counting down.
GGCCCGGATTATAGCGTAGAAATTGTTGAGGCGCATCATAAAGCCAAGAAAGATGCTCCCAGCGGGACAGCTAAAAAATTAGCGGAAGTGATTACCGGGGTGACTAAAAAAGAAATTCCGGTGCATTCCATCCGCCTGGGAGATATTTTTGGCGACCATCAGGTAATTTTTTGCGGTAATTCCGAACGTATTGAGATTAAGCATCAGGCACATTCGCGGGATTTGTTTGTCGTGGGGGCTTTAAAGGCCGCCAAATGGATTTTTGGCAAGCCCGCCGGCCTTTATTCCATGCAGGACGTTCTGAAAGGATAAGTATGTTTAAGCTGTCAAAGAAAGTTGAAGCGTTACCTCCGTATTTATTTTTAGAGATTGATAAGGCTAAGCGTAAAGCGCGCGCCGAAGGCAGAGATATCATTGATTTGGGGATTGGAGACCCGGACCAGCCTACTCCTAAATTCATTATCGATGCCTTGAACCAGGCAGCGCTTGATCCGGCGAATCACCGTTACGCTTTAGACCAGGGGATGCCGTTGTTGCGCAGCGCTATCGCGGATTGGTATAAACACAGATTTGATGTGAATTTAAACCCGGAAACAGAGGTTCTGCCTTTAATCGGTTCCAAGGAAGGTATCGCGCATTTTCCATTAGCTTTTTTAAATCCCGGGGATTTTACCCTGGTTCCCGATCCTTGTTATCCGCCCTACAAAGGGGGGACGATCCTGGCCGGAGCTAAACCATATTTAATGCCGCTGCTTGAAGAAAATTCTTTTTTACCGGATCTTAAAAAAATCCCGTTTTTTGTCCGTAGAAAAGCCAGGATTATATTTGTTAATTATCCTAATAATCCTACCGGCGCTTGTGCCGGCAGGGATTTCTACAGCGAACTGATTAAATTCGCTGCCCGGAATAAAATTATTATTATTTCAGATTTGGCTTATTCTGAAATGGCTTATGACGGATATCAGCCGCCGAGTATCCTGGAGCTTCCCGGAGCAAGGGAGGTGGCGATTGAATTTCATTCTTTATCCAAGACTTATAATATGACCGGCTGGCGGGCGGGCTGGGCATGCGGTAATCCGCAGTTAGTGGCAGCATTAGCCAAAGTAAAATCAAATATTGATTCCGGGATTTTTTCGGCTGTCCAGTTGGCGGCAGTGGCAGCCTTGCGGGGTAATCAGGATTATATTAAAGACATGTGCCAGCTTTATCAGCGCCGGCGTAATACCCTGGTGGATGGATTAACCGCTTTAGGCTGGGCGGCAACCAAGCCCAAAGCTACCTTTTATGTTTGGATCAAGACTCCTCCTAAAGCGGATGCGCTAAGTTTTGCCGCGCATCTTTTAAAAGAGGCAGATATTGTAGCCACTCCCGGGATAGGGTTTGGTAAATACGGCCAGGGGTATATCCGTATGGCCCTGACAGTTTCCGAGGAAAGGATTAAAGAAGCTTTAGCGCGTATAGAAAAAATTTCCTAATGGTTATTTGCTATATTGGCGTTGGCTCAAACCTGGGCAGGCGCAGAAAGAATATTAAATTGGCAATTAAATTACTTGCAGCTTTGAAAGATACCCGCATATTAAAGACGTCAAAAATTTTTAAAACGCTGCCCTGTGGCGGCCCGGCCGGTCAGCCGGATTTTTTAAATGCCGCTTTAAAGATCAGTACGAATTTCTCTCCCCTTGTTTTATTAAAAAAATTAAAAAAGATTGAAAAAGAATTAGGCAGGTCCGCTGGAGTGCGCTTCGGGCCGCGGGTTATTGATTTAGATATCCTGCTTTATGGGGATAGGAGCATCAATAGTAAGGTTTTAACTGTTCCGCATCCCAGGATGTTTAAGCGTGATTTTGTGATTAAGCCATTGAGCCAGGTACTATGAAGGTTATCCGCATTCCGGCAAAGATTACTAAGCTGCTTGCCAGCGCAAGGCATAAGGGTAAACGTATTGGTTTTGTCCCGACGATGGGGGCTTTACATCAGGGCCACTTAAGTTTGATTACCCGGGCTAGACAAGAAAATGACTTGGTGGCGGTAAGCATATTCGTTAATCCTGCGCAATTCGGGCCACGGGAAGATTTAAATAAGTATCCCCGGCCGTTAAAAAACGACCTTTTGCTTTGCCGTAAGCATAAGGTGGACCTGGTTTTTCTGCCGGACAATAAAAGTATGTATCCGGCAAGTTTTTCGACCTTTGTAAACGTGGAGAAATTAAGTGATTTGCTTTGCGGCCTGGCCCGCCCGGGGCATTTCCGCGGGGTAGCTACGGTGGTGGCTAAATTGCTTAATATTATCCGGCCCGATGCGCTTTATTTGGGGCAGAAGGATGCGCAACAGGCGGTAATAATTAAAAAAATGGTGTGCGATTTAAATTTTCCGGTTAAAGTTAAAGTATCGCCTATTGTGCGCCAGGAAGACGGCTTAGCCTTAAGTTCGCGCAATGCTTATTTAAATGCCGCGGAAAAAGATGCGGCATTAGTTTTATTCAAAGCTTTATCTTTGGCGAAATCTTTAATTGGCCATGGCCAGCGTGATGCCGCCAGGATTATCAGTAAAATGAAAGAATTAATCGGTAGAAAGAAGCAGGCGCATATCGATTATGCTGCGATTGTGGATTTAGAAAGTCTTCAGGGGATGAAAAAAATAAACCGGGATTGCCTGATTTGCCTGGCGGTAAAAATCGGCAAAACCCGCCTAATTGATAATCTGGTAGTAAAATATGGCGAAAAATAAAAAACTTAAAATCGGTATTGTCGGCTGCGGGGCAATCGGCAGTTCTTTGGCGAAAGAGATAGTTGCGGATTTAGGCAAGGCGGCTGTTTTGGCTGCTCTTTATGATATCCGTCCGGAAAAAGCGCAGCTGCTTAGCCGTAAGCTGGTAAAAGATGCCAGGTTCTGCGTGGGGAGCCTGGAGACTTTAATTAGAAAATCGGATTTAGTGATTGAAGCTTCTTGCGCGAAAGCCGCCTGGGAGATTGCGCGCAAATCTTTATTAAGCAGGCGCAAGGTGATGGTAATGAGCGTGGGAGGGATGGTGGGTTATTTAGAGCAGTTATTTATTCTGGCTGCTCAAAATAACGCGCAAATTTATTTTCCCAGCGGCGCGATTGCCGGTATTGACGGGTTAAAAGCGGCAAATATCGCCGGGATTAAAAGCATAGTTTTAACTACCCGCAAACATCCCAAGGCTTTTAGGGGCGTGGAGTACGTGGCAAAAAGGTTTAAGCTGGACGGTTTAAAAAAAGACAAGCTTTTATTCAGCGGGAGCGCGGCGTTAGCCGTGAAATATTTCCCGCAGAATATCAATGTTGCGGCGGTGCTGGGGTTAGCCGGTATCGGTATGCGTAAAACCAAAGTGCGCATTATTGCCAGCCCCCGCGCGGCTAAAAACATTCATGAAATATTAATTGAATCAAGTGCCGCTAAGATTTTTACGCGGACAGAAAATATTCTGCACCCGCAGAATCCGAAGACTTCTTATTTGGCGGTACTCTCGGCGATTGCGACTTTAAAACAAATTTTGCAGCCGGTGAAGATTGGGACGTAGCATAAGAGTTTTCCCGCCGTATTCTTGCATTCTGCAAGAATACAAGAGGCGGGATTAATTCGTCCGCCATAAATCATTGGCGGACTCATTTAAGAAAGGGGGTGAGTACGAAAATGGCAGATAAAGTAGTGAAGTTAGGAGTAAAGAGAGAAAAAGGGTTCCTCTATTATATCGACAAGCAGGGTGATGTTTCTTGCGCGAAAATGGCAAGAGGCGCCAAAAAGGGAGGTAATCCTAAAAAAGTAGCCAAGTGCGGTATTAAAAGAAAAGTAGGATACCTTTATTTCTTGGATAAAAAAGGTGATGTTTCTTGCGCCAAAATGAAAAGAGGCGGTAAGAAGAAAAAGAAATAACCGCTTGTTTTAAAAAAGTATTGCCCCTGCAAAAATTAAATCTATGGTTTTGCCATAGGGTAAATTTGCAGGGGCTTACTTTTTCGGTATAATATCAATTATTTAAGGCTTTAGCGGCCCGGATTATATCTATGAAAAAATTATTTTTTCTCATTCTGTTTTGCGCTTGTTTATGCGTATACTTTGGGTACCTGGATAGTGAGTTTGTTTTTGATGACCAGGTATTGGTTGTGGATAATCCGCTGATTAAATCTGCGCGCCTTCTGCCCGGTATCTTTAAAACCGGTATTTTTGAGTATTGGTCCGGACGCCCGGCTTATGATCAAATGTACCGGCCGCTGCAGATGCTTTCCTATTACCTGGATTATAATCTTTGGGGCCTGAATCCGGCAGGTTTCCGGCTGACTAACCTGCTGCTGCATTTTTTTAATTCCGTTTTAGTTTTTTATTTTATTTTTCTGCTTTTTAAAAACAGGTTTTTAGCGCAAGCCGCCAGCCTTTTATTCCTGGTGCACCCGGTGCAAATTTCCACGGTGGCATATATTTCCGCCAGGGGTGATTTATTAAGCGGATTTTTTATCTTGTCCTGCTGTATCTTATTCCTTAATTTTTTAAATTCACTCGATTACCGGTTGTATTTTTTAAGCTTGCTTGCCGGATTTTTAGCCTTCTTCAGCAGGGAGAACGCTTTACTTTTGATTTTTCTTTTAACTTTGGTTTTTTTTATCAGCCGCCAGGAAAAGAAAAAATCCGGGTATTTAGCGGGATTTGGTATTTTGTACGTTGTTTATTTTGCGATCAGGTTTTTTGCCTTAGGCCCTGCGGGTATGGCCGTTCATCCGGTTTACGTCACCGGAATTTTAGCTTTAGTGAATTTTTACAATATAATTCTGCATTATTTATTATTATTGTTTTGGCCGGTCAATTTGCGCATGTTCCATTCCGTCCCGGTTATTAACAATTTAAACTTTGCGTTTTTATCCCTGGCGGCGGCCGGAGTAATCTTGTTTATTTCGGCATTATGCATTGGTTTTAAAAAAAGATGGGTCTGGTTTAGTTTTTTTTGGTTTCTTTTGGGTATGATACCGGTTTATTTTTGTTTTGATGCGTATCCTGCCGCCGGCAAAGTTCTCATGGCGGAAAGCTGGCTGTATTTGCCCAGTATCGGATTTTTTACTGCTTTTTGTGTTGTCTGTTTACTGTATAAGCAGGGCAGGCTTATTATTTATGGCTGCGTATTAATTTTAAGTGTTTTAGTTTTTGCCAATAGCGCCTATTGGCGCAGTGAAATAAATTTTTATGAAAGGACGGCGCAATTTCTCCCGGAAGACAGCTTTATCAGGAGGAATTTAGCGTTTGCATATATACGTAAAGGTGATTTTGCGCCCGCCCGCCGACTGCTGCAAAAACTTGAAAAATATTATTCGGATTCCCCGATTATGAGTTCTCTCTGGGGGCAATATTACCTGGCGCAAGGAAAGCCTCAGGAAGCATTGCGTTATTTTCAGCGGATATTAGTTAAAAGTTTTTTTACTAATTATTCCGTAAGCTTGTGTTATTCTAAACTGGATGACCTGGAGAGGGCGATTGAATTTAGCCGGGCGAGTTTTAGCCTCAATTCATTTTACTTGCCTAATCTTATTCAGCTGGCTAAACTGTATAGTAAGATCGGGCAATTTGACCTGGCAGATAAATATTATGCTTTAGCCAAAGAATACAATCCTAAAGATCGGCAACTGTTAATTAAATGAAAAGTGAGAATATAATTATCCGCGGGGCAAGAGAGCACAATTTAAAAAACATTAATTTGGTTTTACCCCGTAATAAACTGATTGTAGTAACCGGTTTATCCGGGTCCGGTAAATCCAGCCTGGCGTTTGATACGATTTATGCCGAAGGCCAGCGCCGGTTTGTGGAGAGCCTTTCCAGTTATGCCCGCCAGTTCCTGGAACAGCTGCAAAAACCGGATGTGGATTTTATCTCCGGTTTATCCCCGGCAATTGCCATTGAGCAGCGTTCTGCCGGAGGCAACCCCCGTTCCACAGTGGCTACGCAGACGGAAATTTATGATTATTTAAGGCTATTGTTTGCCAGAATAGGCAAAGTGTATTGTTATAAATGCGGAAAACCTATTCAAAGCCAGAGTGCCCAGGAGATTGTACAGTCGATTATTTCCCTGCATGTTAATAATGATATACAGATATTGGCTCCTTTGATCAGCGGGAAAAAGGGCCAACATAGCGATATTTTTCTGCAGCTGCAGAAATCCGGGTTTGTGCGCGCCAGAGTAGATGGAAAGATTTATGAGCTGCCGGCAAGCGTTAAATTGGCTAAATATAAAATTCACAATATCGAAGTAGTGGTTGACCGTTTAACGGTTAAACCGGAGTCGGTAAAACGGCTTACCGATTCCATAGAGACTGCGCTTAAGGTTGGTTCAGGCACAATTATGATCAGCGCCAAAGGAATAAAAGACGCGACTTTTAGTGAACAGTATGCCTGCCTGGATTGCGGTATAAGCTATGCGGAAATACAACCGCGTAACTTTTCTTTTAATTCTCCTTACGGGGCCTGTCCGGAATGCAACGGGTTAGGGACTAAGCTGGAATTTGACCCGGATTTAATTATTCCGGATAGGGCTAAAAGCATTAACGCCGGCGCGCTTGCGCCGTGGAAACGCGGCGGCAGAGGGTATATTCTTTATTACCGCTGGTTGATCCGGGAGTTAAGTTATCATTTGAAGTTTGATTTGGATACGCCTTTTCAAAAATTGCCCAAACATGTCCAGAAAGCGATTTTTTACGGGACAAAAGAAGTAATTGGCAATAAGCCGTTTGAAGGGGTTATCCCGCACCTGGAGAGGTTATTTCATCAGACAGACAGTGATTACTTGAAAGAAGAGATCAGTAAATTTATGTCTACGCTTTCTTGCCCGGCCTGCAAAGGCGCCCGGCTTAAGCCGGAGACTCTGTCGGTTAAGATTAATCAAAAAAATATCTGGCAAATTACTTCGATGTCCATAAAAGAAGCGTTGGTTTTTTTCTCGCAGCTGGCCTTGACGGAAAAAGAAAAATTAGTCAGCTATCAGGCATTAAAAGAAATTACACAAAAATTAAAATTTTGCGTGGATGTCGGGCTGGACTATTTAGCTTTAGACCGTAAAAGCGCCACTTTATCCGGAGGGGAAGCGCAGCGTATCCGCCTGGCAACTCAGGTAGGTTCCGGTTTAGTTGGAGTTCTGTATGTTTTAGATGAACCCAGTATCGGCCTGCACCAGCGGGATAATGAGAAGCTGCTGTTAACTTTAAAGACACTGCGTGACCTGGGGAATACTTTGGTGGTGGTAGAGCATGATGCTGCTACCATTCTGGCAGCGGATTATGTGGTTGACCTGGGGCCGGGAGCCGGCCGCCACGGGGGAGAGGTTATTTTTTCCGGAAGCCAGGAGGAGTTGAGCAAAAGCCGGGAATCTCTGACGGCTAAATACCTGCGTAAAGAACTTCATATAAAAATACCGGATGTCCGGCGTAACTGGCGGATGAGTAAATGTATTCAAATTAAAGGAGCCAGTGAGCATAACCTTAAAAATATTGATTTAAGTTTTCCGTTGGGCACTTTTATTTGTGTTACCGGGGTATCCGGTTCCGGAAAATCAACATTAGTCAGCGACATTCTTTATCCGGCATTAGCCCAGAAACTTTATCGGTCTAAAGAAAAACCCGGCGCCTTTAAGTCGATTAGCGGTGTGCAAGAAATTGACCAGGTAATCGTGGTTGATCAATCTCCTATCGGCAGGACTCCGCGTTCCAATCCGGCTACTTATACCGGGGTATTTAGCCATATCCGGGATATTTTTACCCAGCTTCCGGAAGCGCGCCTGCGCGGTTATAAACCGGGAAGGTTTTCCTTTAATGTTAAAGGTGGCCGGTGCGAGGCTTGCGGCGGGGACGGGATAAAAAAGATTGAAATGCATTTTCTTCCGGATGTGTATGTGAAATGCGATTTATGCAAGGGTTTAAGGTTTAATCAGGCGACTTTAGAGGTTAAGTATAAAGGAAGATCTATTGCCGATGTTTTAAATTTAACCGTTGAGGAAGGATTGGAGCTTTTTAATAATATACCAAAGATTAAGAACACCCTGGGTTATTTATTTGATGTGGGTTTAGGTTATCTTCAACTTGGGCAAAGCGCGACTACTCTTTCCGGAGGAGAAGCTCAGAGGGTTAAACTTTCATCAGAACTATGCAAACGTTCCAGCGGCCGCACACTCTATCTTCTGGATGAGCCCACTACGGGTTTACATTTTGCGGATGTCTCCCGGTTAATTGCCGTATTGCAAAAATTGGTTGACCGTAAAAATACAGTAGTGGTGGTAGAACATAATCTGGAAGTAATCAAATGCGCGGATTACGTGATTGATTTAGGGCCGGAAGGCGGAGATAAAGGCGGAGAGGTTGTGGCTGCCGGCAGCCCTGAAGAATTGATTAAGGTTGACAGGTCATATACCGCCAGGTTTCTCAAAGAAGCTTTAGCTGACAAATGAGAGTAAAGATTGTTGCCATAATTATGCTTTGTTTGTTTTTGGTGCCCGGAGCTTTCGCGGATGATGAAGGTTCTAAAGAGGCGGAATTGTTGTTCATGGCTAAGAAAGCATATGAAGATGGTTTTTATGAAGTCAGCTTGGGGATGCTGGAGAGATTCGAGAAAGAGTACGCGAGTTCACCGGCGGTTGTGCAAGCAGCTCTCTTAAGCGGGCAGTGTTATTTTTATCAGAGTCGTTACCTGGAAGCGTTAAATGTTTTTGAGGCTTTGATGAATAATCCGCAGGCAGGCAATCTTCAGGATGCGCTTTACTTCTGGATGGGGCAAGTGCATTCCAAAGGTAATAATTTTGAAAAGGCGGCTTTATTTTATCAAAAATTGATCGATAATTTTCCCCGGTCGGCTTTTGTTCCGGAGGCACATTATTCATTAGGATGGGCGTTTTTCCAGGAAGGCAGGTTTGACCAATCCAAACAAGCCTTTAAAAGTTTAATGGAAAAATTTCCCCGGGAACCCCAAAGTAAAGATGCTGCTTTTAAGTTGATCGAATGCCTGTATAATCTCAAAGAATATTCTGAATTAAAGTCCGGAATTAATCTTGTTTTTAAGCTGTATAACAACGATGCGTTGCATACGCCTTATCTGTATTTTTATCTTGCGGAATCGGAGTATTATTTAGATCATCTGGATGAAGCGGCTAAAAATTATTTAAAGTCCGCGCAGGCTTTTAAGGAACCGAAGGCCCAGGCATTAGCAAAGCTGGGGTTAGGCTGGTCTTATCTTAAGCTGTCCAGGTATAAAGAAACCGAGGATGTGTTCTCCGAGATTAAATCCGGCATCCTGGATAAAAAAAGTTTGGATATTTTTTTATTGGGCCAGGCGGTATTGATGTCTGCGACTAACCGGGTTTATGAAGCAAAAAAGCTATATGAGCGGATTATTAATCAAAGTATGGACCCGTTAATTTTAACCCAGGCTTATTTGGGTAAAGCGGATGTGCATTATAACTTAGCCGAATATCCTCAGGCAGTAAATGCTTATCGGGAAGGATTAAAAAGGCTCGATCAAGATAAATCCGCTAATCTTGTGCCGCGGCAACTGCTGGATAAGTTACGGTATGGTTTAGGGTTGGCTTATCTTAAGCAAGGACAGGTTAGTTCCAGTGTGGAAATATTTAATAGTATTGCCGAAAACGAAAGCGTTCAGGGAGCAAGCATCAGTTTACTTTTTCAAATAGCCCAGGCTTATGAAGATGCGAATGAATTAATTAAGTCCGAAGAGATTTATGCCAGGATTATCAATCTATATCCGGGGCAGCTTAATACCGATTATGCCCAATACCAGCTGGCATCTTTGCAGCTTAAGCGCCGGGATTACGATTCCGCAATCATTTCTTTGCAGTCGATGTTAAAGAAGTATCCGCAATCGAGATTTTTACCGGAGGCTGTATATGCTTTGGGAATGGCATATTTTCAGCAGTCAGATTTTGCTCAAAGTTACCAAATATTCTTGAGATTCAAAGAAGAATTTAAAGATAGCCCCTTACGTGCGCAAGCCTTATATATGCTGGCGGCGGCATTGATTAGCTTGGAAAGGGCGGATGAGGCGCTTGGCGTTTTTAAAGAGATATCTAAACTTGATTCTCTGGAAATGGAATTACGGCAAAAAGTTGAATATGAAATCGCGGATTGTTATTATAAGCTAGGGCAGGAGGATGAAGCAGTCAGCCGGTTTAAGTTTTTGCGTGCTAAATATCCGGATTCCAAACTTGCTCCGGATATTATGTGGTGGCTGGGGCAGTATTATTACCGCAACAAGGATTTAAATCTTGCGCGCAGGTATTTTGATTCTTTGGCTAAAGATTTCCCGGAAAGCCGCCTGGCCGCCGATGCTTTTTATGCTTTGGGTTTGATTTTTAGTGAAGAAGATAAAAACGAACAAGCGGCGGATAATTTTAAAAAAGTAATTAAATCCGGGCATCCTGATTTAAGAGTTCAGGCAGCAAGCGCTTTAGCGGATATTTACAGCCGGGAGGGAAAACCACAGGAGGCTTTAGCTCAGTATAATGAAATGCTTAAAGATGTTCCGGATATAAGTAAAGCGTTCTTTCCCCGGATCGCCCAGGCTTATTATAGGGTGGGCAATTACAACGAGGCCAAGTCTTTTTATCTAAAGAGCCTGGACGTTGTTTCACCCGGTGAGGTTGCGGATATCCGCTTTAGCCTTGCTGAAGTATTTGAAGCCAATGCGGAGCCGGATGCGGCAGTTAAACAGTATCTTCTATCTGCCGATCTTTACGCGCAGCAATCTCCACAGTTGTTTGTGCGCTCTCTTTTGCGGGCGGCGAGGATCTATGAAGATAAGGAAAATTTTAATGAAGCATTGAAAGTTTATAAGCGGATTATCCAAGTGCATCCTTCGGCGGCCGAGGCGGGATTTATTCAAGAAAGGATTGATTGGATTAAGGAGAATGTTAAGGTGGCGGGCGGGAGAAAGTAAATTTGGAATAGGGAAAGACCCTGTGTGGAAAATGGGCGCAAAATATTAGTTGACTTATTTTTTATTGTTTATAAAATGAATCCATGGAGGGAAGAAATATGATTATTGAAATCGGCATAACTGCTGGTGAGATTTGGCATTTTCTGGATCAAAAAGGAGAGGTTAGTTTAAAAGACCTGGTGAAAGGGATAGACCGTACTCCTGAAAATATTTTAATGAGTTTAGGTTGGCTTGCCAGAGAAGGCCATGTTGTTTTAGTGCAAGTGGACAATGACTATCGTATATATTTAAGGAAAGATGCCTAATTGCGGTAAAAAGGGCGCTATACTTTTTATTGTTATAGGAATAATTCTGGTAGTCGTCATTTTAAGTACGATTACCTTAAGAGTAATTGCCAACCATTCGCGTTTAACCCACCATCAAGTCAGCAGAATTCAGGCGATGTATGCGGCTAAAGCCGGCATGCTTTATGCTTTAGACGCTTTAAGAAGAAATGATACTACTGCTGTTGCCTGTTTAACTGGTACCGGCATGATTATGCGCCGTTCCGGGTCAGCTGCATGTGTAATTGTTGAGCCGGAATTGCCTGCTTCAGTCTCTCAGGTCGATATTATTGTGGGTGGAATAGATACAGGCCCTTCTGATACACGCAGAGTAAGATCTAAAGCCACATTTACCTACACTCCTTAATCGCTGTAAACAAACCATTATAATGTAAGTAAGTCTATAATAAAGCTGTATGCTTTAATATGCATTCAATTCCGTCGCTGCTAATTTTGCAAAGTAAGTCTAAGTAAGTATAGATAAAAAAACACTTGACAAACTAAATATGTTATGTTTTAATTAACAACGTAGTAGTTTATACCTAAAGGAAGTAATACTTATGTCAAGACTGATTGATATTGATGAATTAGCGGATTATCTGAAATTAAAGAAGCAGACTATCTATAATTGGCTTAATCAGCGTAAGATTTCCGGGATCAAAGTTGGAGGAGTATGGAGATTCGACCGCAAAGATATAGATAATTGGCTAAGGTCTAAAAAACGCGAAACAACTACTCCGGTATCACCGGATCAGGGAGATAGCTTATGAGTTCCTTAGGTATATATTTTGGGATTAAGGATATCAATTTGGTTGAGACCAGCGGCAGCAAGATCTTGAATAATGTGCGCCTGCCGCACCCTAAACTGGAAATATCGGAATTAGAAGAAAAAGTCCCCGCCGATGTAAAAATAATGGCTTTGCTTAAAGATGCTTTCCGCAGCTACCGGGTAAATGCCGGGGAAGCAACCTTTTGTATTTCCGGGCAAGACCTGATTATCCGGACCTTTGAAATCCCTCTGTTGCCGCCCAGTGAATTAAGGAGCGGGGTTAATTTTGAAGCCAAAAAATACATACCTTTTAAGCTTGAAGATTTAGATTATGATTTCCAGGCGGTTTATAATAAAAAGAATAAAACCAGCCTGGTTCTTTTTGTGGGGATAAAAAAAGAAATTCTGGCTAATTATGTTTCTTTTGCTAAACAGCTTAACCTTAAAGTTAATGCTTTAGAGTATTCCGCTTTTAGTATTTTACGTTTCTTAAAGCTGGCCGGTTTAAGCGATAATGGCGTAATTGCCAGCCTTTGTTATGATTTGAATAATGATGATGAAGCAAATTTTACCGTTTTTGAGAATGGTTTTTCTTTATTCAGCCGGGATTTCGATTTTGCCGGAGAGCCTGCGGGGTTTGAGCAAACCGCTGAATCAGATTTATTGCAGAAGCAGGAAAAGTTAAAAAACGAGATCAAGATTTCTTTTGATTACTATAACCGCAAGTTTCCCGATAAAGAGGTAAAAAATGTTTTTGTGGTTTCCGACAAAGAAAGCCAACCGGGGTTGAAGCCATTTTTTACGGAATCTTCGATTCCGGTGAAATTTGTGGACACGCAGAAAGTTTTAGGGAAAACGGCTGTTTATTCGTCTATGCTGGCTAAAAGTTTCGCTGCCGCGATGTTTAAACAGGCTCCGCTTAAGATTAAGATAAACCTAGTTGGTTCAAGGCTAAAAGCTGCGCGGGCAGCTGCGGCTGCCGGTAATCCTCTGGCATTGCTTGAAGGAGTAAAAGTAGATTTAAAGTATGTTTTCTTAGGGGTAGTTATCTGTATAGCTGTTTTTGGCCACGGTTTGATGCGCACGCAAGCTAAGCAGCAGGAGTTGGATTTGGTGAAAAACAAGCGCGTAAAGATTAATTCTATGCCCGCTAATGATAGTATTCAGGAATTATTTAATGTGGATGCCAGATATAAGAAAAAGATCGAAGCGTTAGACAATTTAGTAAAAAACCAGATGTATGTTACTCCTATCCTTAGCAATATTCCGCGGGCATTGCCCAGGGGGGTATGGTTGGAATCGTTTAATCTTACCCAAACCAAAGATAAGGACCTCTTGGCAGAGTTAGCGCTTAATGGGCTGGTTTATCTTAAAGATGGAGATCAGGAATTTGATTCGGTGAATGTATTCTTAACAAACCTAAAAAAAGACCCGGTGTTCTCAAACTATTTTAAAGAGATCGCGATAAGTTTCGTTGATCGTAAAGATGTGCAGGGCAGGAATGTGGCCGTTTTTAAGATTACCTGCCGGCATATCCCGGAGAAAAGTAGATGATTAATTACGAACAAATTGAGAGAAATAAAAACACAATTATAAATATCGCCATAATTGTTTTATCGTTAATTATTGCTTTGCAGCTTTACTTGTCTGCCAATGGCCAGGTAAGTTCGCTGATTCAGCAACAGGATAATGAATTAGAAAAAAATAAGGTTTTTGAAAATATTGCTGTTCTGGAGAAGAAAACAGAAACATATAAGAAAACATTTGTTAAAAAAGATTTAGCTTTGGTAATGGATGTAATATACGGTATCGCCAAAAATACTTCGGTTAAAATTCTTTCTGTCAAACCGGTTGCTGAAGAGTCGATGGTGAATTATTTCAAATCTTCATTTTTAATAACGCTTACTGCCCCCAGTTATCATAATTTAGGCGAATTCATCAGTAAAATTGAAAATCATGGGGATATTTATCTGGTAAGCGAGGTTAATGTTAATGCGGTCGCCGCGAATCCGGATATCGTCTCGGCTAATGTGGATTTAAATGTTAGTTTGAAAATAAATACTTTGTCCTACTTATAAAATATGAGCAGAATATACAGCCATATATTATGTATTTTATTTTTGACCGGGATTTTTGCTTTTAAGTTTATGGCCTGGGCGGAGGATTCCGTTACTGACGGGTTAATTAAGCGCCCGGTAGTGGAGTATAAGTCCGCGCAATTGCGTGATCCGTTTAAAACTTATTTTGTAAAAGAAGAGCTAAAGCCGGTGGTAGAAGAAAAAACAGAGGAAGCCCGGCCGGAAATAGACCGCAGCAGATTAAAGGTCCAGGGGATAATCTGGGGGGTTAAGGTGCCTCAGGCGATTATTAATGATAAAGTTCTTACGATTGGCGATTTGATCGAGGGCGCCGAAATCGTGAGTATTGAGAAAACAGGGGTTACTTTGAGTTTTAATGGAGCGATATTTGATTTAGCCGCTCCCGGAATAGGTTCGAGTAAAGATAAAGAAGTTAATAAAGATACGGATAAAGGTAAAGATAAACAATGACCTTTTTGATTAAAGGAGGAACCGGATGAAAAAAATATTTATTGCCATGTTTGCTGCTTTCTTTTTAATATTTGCTTTTTTTGTTTCGCGGTTAAATGCCGATGACCAATCTCCGCCTGTTTCAACAGCCGAAGTCACCATTTCCATGGATTTTAAAGATGCTAACCTGCGGGATGTTTTGAAGGTGTTTTCTATGCAGGCAGGGATGAATTTTATCGCTTCCGAAACAGTGCAGGAAAGAAAGATTACTCTTTACCTGGATAAAGTTCCTTTAAGCCAGGCAATGGATAAAATCTTCAGCGCGAATAACCTTTCTTATGAATTAGACAGCGAAGCGAATATTTTTGTGGTTAAAGAATGGGGAAAAATGGAAACTGAAACAGTGACCAAAGTTTTTTATTTAAAAAATGCCACGGTTTCTACCTCTTCTTTAAAAGAAGCGTTGTCTAAGGGATTGCCCGGAAACTCTCTAACTTCCAGTTCCCGGAGTAAATTCAGGGAGGAGGCCGAAGGCGGGATTACCAGTGCGGTTAAAAGACTGCTTTCCAGCGTGGGTTCAATAATGGAAGATTTCCGGACCAATAGTATTATTGTTACGGATACTCCGATGAAAATGCAGGTAATCAGCCAGGTTATTGCAGCCTTAGATGTGGCGGTACCCCAGGTAATGCTGGAGGTGGAAATGCTGGATGTGAGTAAAGATACGGTGGATAAGTTGGGGTTTGAGTTTGGGGATACGCCTTTTACTGCGGTGATTACCGGATCTGCTGCCGCTTCAGGTTTTCCTTACGCGGGCATGTTTACTAAGATTCTTAAGAGCAGCAATAGCCAGGGCACGCTAACTCTGGATTATGATTTCCAGTTAGATTATATGCGCACACAAAATGATACTAAATTTTTAGCGCGTCCCAAGCTGCTTACTTTAAATAATGAGACGGCGGAGATATCTATTACTAAAGATGAAATTGTGGGCAGGGAGGATACTACTGTATTTAATACCGGCGGCGATCCGACAACTACCAGTGAATATCAAAGGTCAACCAGTTTATCCCTGACTCCCGAAGGGACAGGTATTTTTCTCAGGGTAACTCCGCAGATAAATATGGATACGAATGAGATTACGATGGTGATTAATCCTAAATCCAGCGTTTCTTCGTTGAGCCCGTTAAGTTCGACGGATAACCCGCAATCGGATGTGGAGGTAAGAAGCACAAAATCTATTGTAAAAGTTAAGGATGGTGAGACAATAATCCTGGGAGGGTTAATTCATCAGGAGGTAGATGTTACTGTGAAAAAACTGCCTATTCTGGGAGATATCCCGGTTTTAGGCGCGCTTTTCAGGCATAAAAATCAAACTACGGGTTTAGAGCGCGAGTTAATAGTATTTATTACTCCGCGCATTGTTAGGGATAGGGCTGATTTAAAAATGGCTGACAAGATTCAGAATGTGCAGCTGCCAATTAGGGAGCAGGCTGTGGCGGCGGATACCAGCCGTAATTATATTATTAACGCTAATATGAATAAATTTGAGAAGAATATAAATGGCAAAAGATAACTATTTAAGACTGGGTGATTTTTTATTAAGGGAAGGTATTATTACTGCCAGCCAGTTGGAGAAAGCAGTTACTTTGCAGAGGCAGGAAGGCGGCCGTCTTGGCGAAATACTGATTAAAATGGGGGCAGTTAAAGAAGAGCAGATACTGGCAGCCTTATGTAAACAGCTGAATATGCCTTATTTTTCACTGGGGACCGGGATGTTGAAACCGGCTATGGACCAGGGGCTGGAGAATCTTATCCCGCATGAATTTGCTTTTAAGAATGCTGTTTTGCCTCTTTCCCGGATGCTGCGGTCTTTAACCGTTGCCTTGTCTGATCCTTTGGATATTCTTTTAATTGACAGCCTTAGAAAATTGACCGGCAGCGAAATCAATCCGGTAATTGCTACGCGTTCGGATATTTTAAAAGCAATCGAAGAATTTTACGGCAAAGCTTCCATGCTTAAGGATGTAGTTGATTCCAGCTATGATATAGATTCTTCAATTACTCAAAAAGCTGAAGATATGGGGCAGGAGCTTAGCCTGGATAAATTGATTGCCAGAGCAGAAGAGGCTCCGGTTGTCAAACTGGTAGATTTAATAATCAGGCAGGCTATCGGTGAGCGGGCTTCCGACATACATATTGAACCGTTTAAAGACAGGATTTCATTACGCTACAGAATTGATGGTAAGCTTTATGAAATACCTCCGCCGGCCAAGCACTTGCATTTACCGCTTGTGTCGCGTGTAAAAATCCTGGCTAAGTTGGATATCGCGGAAAAAAGGCTGCCTCAGGATGGGGCGATTCTGGTAAGGATTGAAGACCGCCCGATCGATATTCGTGTTTCTATAATTCCGACGATTTACGGAGAAAAAGTTGTTTTAAGAATCTTAGACCGCGGCGGGGTGATGTTGAATTTGGATTATTTAGGTTTTGACCCGGTGCAATTGGAACATGTACGCAAGTCAATATTCTCCCCATACGGGTTGGTTTTAGTTACCGGCCCTACCGGAAGCGGAAAATCTACTTCTCTGTATGCTATTTTAAATGAAATCAAAAGCCCGTCTAAAAATATTGTTTCCGTAGAAGACCCGGTGGAATATAAAATGGATGAAATTAACCAGGTGCAGGTTAAGCCGGAAATCGGCCTCACCTTTGCTGCCGCTTTGCGGAGTTTTCTGCGCCAGGACCCGGATATCATGCTGGTCGGAGAAATCAGAGACCTGGAAACTGCGCAGATCTGTATCCGTTCAGCGCTTACCGGGCATTTGGTTTTAAGTACTTTGCACACTAATGATGCTCCGTCAGCAGTAAGCCGGCTTATGGATATTGGAATTGAGCCGTATATGCTGGCGCCTTCCTTATTGTGTATTATTGCTCAGCGCCTGGTGCGTAAGTTGTGCCCGGATTGCAAGGTAGCTTATGAGCCTACCAGCGCGCAGTTGAAAGGGGCTTCCATTAAAGCGGAATTGATTTATGGCCCGAAAGGGTGTACAAAATGTAATAACGCCGGGTATAAAGGCAGGACTTGTATTGTTGAGGTGCTGCCGATCACCGAGGATATTCAGGATTTAATTAACCAAAGGGCATCTTTCCAGAAAATACGGGAAGTAGCCAGGTCTACCGGCATGCAGACTCTTTATGAATCGGGTATTAAAAAAGTGGAAAGCGGGATAACTTCTTTGGAAGAAATTCTTTCCACAACATTGGGGGCGGAATAATGCCCAAATTTTATTATATTGCCAGAAATCGTTCGGGAGCTAAAGAAACCGGTATAGAAGAAGCTCTGAATCAGGAAGACGCGGTAATTAAAATCCAGTCTAAAGGGTTAATTGTCGTTAATGTTATCCCGGAAGGCTCTGAATCATTTAGCAATGCCTCTGCCGACACCTCTATAAAAGTCCGGTTTAAGCCCAAGCACGGAAGGGTTACTAGCGACGATCTCATGCTTTTCTGCCGGCAGTTGTCTACTTTAATCGGCGCAGGGGTAACAATATTAATGAGCCTGGAAATTATTTCTAAACAGGTAGCCAGCAGGAAACTTTATAATGTGTGTTTGGATTTAAAAAAGAGTATGGAGGCAGGTTTAAGCTTTCATGAAGCCTTAGCTGCGCATCCAAAGATTTTTTCCGATCTTTGGATCAACCTTGTGGAAAGCGGAGAAGCCAGCGGCAACCTGGCGGTGGTATTAAGCCGCTTGGCCGCTTACTTAGAAAAAGAGGCGGAGTTTAGGAATAAAATCATTTCCGCTTTGATTTACCCGTTGATGTTAACTATGGTGGGGTTCGGGGCGCTTTTATTTTTATCGTTAAAAATAATTCCATCATTTGCCGAGATATTTAAAAGTTTCGATATTAGCTTGCCCTGGTTAACGCAGGTATTAATCGCCATAAGTGATTTTCTCAGGAAGAATTTTTTCACCATGCTCTTATTAGCCGGAGCCGGTATTTTTCTATTCCGTAAATATATACAAACTAAAGCCGGCAGGTTAAACTTCGAGAAATTTCAATTTAAACTGCCGGTTTTTGGAGAGTTTATGGTAGGGTTAAATGTCGAAAAGTTTTCTTCGGAAATGGCTACTCTTTTAGAGTCCGGGGTTCCCATTCTTTATTCCCTGGAGATTTCAGGGCGCAGTGTAAATAATTTGATTATGGAAGAGATCATCCGTAAAATTAAGGACGATGTGCGTGAAGGTAAGCCGATGCGCGATTCGCTTGAGCGCAGCGGTTTCTTTGAGCCGATGGTTATTCAGATGGTAAGTATCGGGGAAGAGATTGGCGAGCTGCCGCAGATGTTTAAAAGAGTCAATTCTTTTTATCAGGAATATTGCGATACATTCCTTACGCGTTTCGTTTCCATGTTTGAGCCGTTCGTTTTAATCTTTCTGGGTGGAGTGATTGGAGTGATGGTTGTCGGAATGTTTCTGCCGATATTCGAGTTAGCAAAAATTAGCGGATAATTATTGACAATCATTAAGGCGTAGTGCTATAATTCTAAAGTTATCATTATATAAACAGAGACAAACAAGGAGGAGTTAAATGAAAAAAGGTTTTACGCTTGTAGAATTAATTATCGTAGTTATTATTGTCGGTATTTTGGCATCCATCGGTTTAACTCAGTATAATAAGGTAGTGGAAAAAAGCCGGGCTGCGGAAGCCAGGATGATATTAGGTA
>JAQTQG010000044.1 GCA_028712375.1 Candidatus Omnitrophota bacterium | reverse complement strand
AGAAATTTACCTTTGATATCGAAGGCAATATCCATGAGGACAAGAAATACGGCGAAGGTAAATCCTTCTCTGCCCAGGAAACCGAGAAAATCCTGGAGATAGTGAATCAGGCGGTGGAGGAGTATAAACAAAGATATTTCTTAGACAAAGAGGGATTTGAGAATCGCTATCCTGGATTATTCAAATTTGATCATCTCGCCCTTACTGAGCCGATGGTTGCGCAAAGAGGGGTTACGGAAGACGGCGGGGTAAGCATGATTGTTGCTCGCAGGATACCTTCTTATAAGCAATACGCTGAAGGCAGTAATGAAAGTAAGAGTAGCGATGAAAGAACCAGAGTGTTAAAAGTGATTCAGGAAAGGCTCAAGGCAGCAGGTATTCCTGTTCAAATAGAAGCTAGAGGTAGAACTTCTATTAATATTAATGCTAAGGAAGTAGGTGGATTTCTCGCTATCGAAGATCTGATGCGCAGGTCTTCCGGGCAGGCCTTAAATGAAGTGCCGGATTATGTGGCTGCCGGTAAATTAAAAGGGATCTTTGTGATTACTTCTTCTGATCCGAAGGCTTCCCATACACGTAAATATGTAGATAAAAATTTACCGGGATTTGAAATTAAAAGCAATCTTGAAGATGCCTCGAAGTTGGTTAAAACCCTGATTGGCCCTAACCACTTTACTACCGCTTTTAACGGTGCGCTTACCCCGGAAGAAGAGGAAGCGGCTAAAAAGATGGTAATGGCGACTAAAGAAGTTGTTTCAGAGGCGGGCGAGACTTTAGAGAAACGCAAGCAGATGCAAATACTGCAAAAGAATGGTTCTGTCCAACAGTTAGAAGATATTATTCTTGCTCAGGATCAATATTCTGATGAGAAAAAAGATTGGGGATTGTTAACAGAAGCAGTAGCGGCGCTTAATCAGTTAGGCTTAAGTAATAACGAATATATCCTTAATAAATATCAAACTAATCTTTTCTGGTGCCCGGAAAATCAGGGCAGAAGAGATATGCATATGCATACTGCTTTGTCCGATGGCAGGTTGGATATTGAAGCTGTGATGAAAGAGTTAGTGAAGCATGTAGTTAAAGTGGCGGCAATTACCGACCACTTTGTGCTTTGTGGTATTGATAAATATTTAGAGTTAGGTAAAAAATACGGTATTGTTATAATCCCGGCCGTGGAATTTTATTGTTATAAGGAAGCGGATACGCTCAATCATACCGGGATTACCGGGGATATTGTTGCTTATTTTGTTAATCCCAACGATGAACAGTTAAACACTATTGTCGAGAACAGTTCCAGAAGATTTCAGCTTGTTCTTTATTCTCATGCATTGCAGATGCTTGATTATCTTGCGCAGCGGGGAGAGCTTGATGCCGCGCTCGCTCAAGCGCCGGCTTATCTGGGCATGAGCCCGGATCAGATAATCCGTAAGCTTGTGCTTGATCAGAACAACTACTATCTGGATGTTTATAAGCGCAATGGCATTACTTCAATGATCGGCCGGGTTCAGAGCGGGTTGGCTGGCATGACCGATACAGATGTAGAGATATTTAATGCTTTATTAAGGCGTATTTATCAGGCACAAACACCTTATATCTTAAGCGCCGAAGAAGAAAAAATTATGTTTAACGTGATGTTCTTTCAGACCAGCGAAGCATCTTTAACTACCGCGCCTTTATGGAAGGGCGTTTTACAAAAATATATTGAAGGTATTAATGACGCAAATAAGCCCAAGGCATTTCAGTGGGGTTGGGTGAATATTGCTAATCCTAATGCCCCGTTAATTATCGATGACGCGCAGGCATTAATTACGGCAATACATAAAGCAGGCGGAATTGCGGTGTTTGCGCATCCCAGATGGTATCCTGATGTTGTGTTTCCTAATGGAGGATTTCAGGCTGATGGTTATGCGCTTATTGCGCAGCATGTGCGGGAATTAAAAGAAAAAGAGATTGATGCCTTAGAGGTGTACACGCATTGGTTAAACGCGGAAAAAGATGAATACTATTTATCTTTAGCAAAAGAGCTTAATCTTCCGGTTAGCTATGGCACCGATTGCCACTACAGCGGAAAAGAAAATCTGGCATTAGGCATAGATGGTAATTTTTATATGCCCTATTCTGCTTTATTAACATTGCAGGATAAAGCTCAAAAGATTAAGGAGCTTTTTGTTTTATCCGGGAAGAAAGCGCTTACTTTAAGAGATCCTATTTCCTACAACGGCTTTCTTACTCTGGAAGAAAGCCGGGCCGCTGATAAGATGGCTGATGTAAGTTGCGATTCTGTAAAACAGATGCCTGTTAATTTTGATGCTAAGCTCAAGGCAATGTTAGTGAGAGGGATATTGCCGGTGGTGGTAACAGATATGGACGGCACTTTGACGCCCTCAAGAGCTTATTGTTCAGATAAAATAGCGGAAGTTGTTTTTGATATCCTTAAAGCAGGAGGGGATTTTATTATCCTGACTTCTTCTGATTTTAAGGCCGTTAAAGAACAGTTTTTAAATAAAATACAGAAAATGGCAATTTCTGAAAATAAGTATTTAGCCAATTTGTATATTTTTGTTAATCAGGGCACTGAATACTATAAGTATAATTTTAAAATTAATGAATTTGAGTTAGTTTTTAAGGTCAGCATTGAAAAAGAGATCGGCGAAAGAAAAGTCGCCAGGATAAAAGAATTACTATCGGAAGCGATTAATAATTACGAGTTGGAATCCGTAAGGGGGGACTTTGTCGAAGATCGTGGTTCGCAGATTACCCTTTTTGTTATCGGTAAGGACGCTACGAAGGATGAAAAACTGGAGTATTACAATAAGGAGCAGAGCGGGGAAGTTTATAACAGGCAGCAGATAGTTAATTATCTTAATGAAAGATTCAGTGAAGAAGGTATAGATGTTTTTGCCCATGCCGGCGGAAAATCTTCGATAGATATAAATTTAAGCCATACTGATAAAGGCTGCGGGATAGACAGGATAGTAAAAGACATTGGTGTTCCCAGGTCGGCGATTATCTATTTCGGGGATGAGTTCAGGGCAGGAGAAAGCGATGCGAAAGCCGCAGCCAGAGTAGAGCTGACGGTAAATGTCGGGATCAACAGTATAAGCGCCGAGTTATCCGGAAAGAATATAATCACTGCAGAAAAAAACGGGCCCGATGGTACCGCGGATTATTTATATGCGATCAGAGATGCTTTAATTCAAGGAGATCGGAATGCTTATAGTTCGGAGCCGGCTGACGCGGAAGCGGCCGGATTATTTGCTAAGGGCAGTATTACGCAGCTTGAAACCCGGTCTACGGAAGCCGCCAGGCACAGTCTTTCTATTATTGAACCAATTAATTGCTATAGGGGTGTTGCGAAAAAATTAAATAATCATCCAATCGCATATTTTAGTTCACTTACTCCGGAAGAAGAAGAAATATTCAGGCTGCTGTCCGGGATATCCATTTTGACAAGAGAAGAAGCCGATGTTTCCGCAGAAGCTGCAGGCCGGGATATTGTTGCTGACCCCGGTTATGGCTCTACTAAAGGCGTAGGTTCTAGAACCTATCCGGCGCGCCTTAAAGAAATAGTGGCCGAGCCTACGGCAGAGCAATTAAATAATTTGAAGTTATATTTTGGGGATAATGCGGTTATCTTTACGGATCAAACAATTTCCGGTAATGTCGCGGATACCGAAACTGTCCCCGGGTCGATATCCGTAGTAAAAGGTTTGGCTTCCCGGGCCCCGCCTTATGATTTAAATAATCCCCGTTCTCTGGACTTCCAAATTCTTATAGATGATATCCTTCGCCACGAAACAACAGAATTAAAAGCTAAATCCGATAAACTCGCCTGCCGGGCCAGTTACGGTTACTTTAAAACCCATCAAGAAGAATTAAGGCGGCTGTTGAGATCTTTCAGAGAATTTAAACTCGCCCCGGATGCAGAGTATTTTACTAAACTTAATGCTATTTTTATTTGTCCGGTAGAGAAAACGTTTTCTAAGCGGAAAATAACCGCAAAGTCAGTGTTTATTAAGATCTCTACTATTATATTATCGATAGCCATTATCGGGTCTGCTGTTTGGCTTGGATCTATTGCCCGTTGGTGGGAGTTTAATAGCGAATATTTGCTGGTTTCTTTGATCAGCTATCTTAGAGTATTTCTATTGGTAAGTTTAGCTTTAAGGTTTTTTTCCGCTTTTGTGCTTTATAAACCGTATGCTCCGAAGGATTTTTACCCCGATGTTTCCATCATTATTCCTGCTTATAATGAAGGAGAGGGAATTGGCCTTACTATTGAGAAGGCGGTGAACGCCGGTTATCCTTTAGATAAAATCGAGATTATCGCCATTAACGACGGTTCTAAAGATAATACCCTAGATGTAATACGCAGTACTGCCGCAAAATACCCGGAATTAGTAAAAGTGATATCTTTCGATCAGAATCAAGGCAAGCTTGCCGGGATGGTCGCCGGGATAAAACAGGCGCGCGCAGAGATAATTATTTTTGTCGATTCAGATTCTTATATTGATGAAGGCTCCGTGTATCAACTGGTGCAGCCGCTGGTCAATCATAAAATTGCCGCTGTTTCCGGAAGGGTGCGGGCGCAGAATGCCGGCGGCAATATCCTGGCCGCGATGCAGGACGTTTGGTACTATATTATGTTTAAAGAAAAATCCGCCGACAGCGTTTTTGGCACGGTAGGCTGCGCGCCGGGTTGTTTTTCTGCTTATCGCAAGGAAGATGTCCTGGCGGTTTTGGATGATTTTGCCAGCGTTAAAGTTACCTGCGGCGAGGATCGGACACTTACCAATTTGGTATTAAAGAACGGCAAAAAAGTAGTGTATCAGTCTACGGCAACGGCGGCAACCATTGTTCCGGAGAAAGCCAAGCAGTTTCTTAAACAGCAGATCCGGTGGCAGAGGTCTTGGGCTTACGAAGGATTATTCGCCGCCCGTTTTATGTGGAAGAAAAACCCCTGTTCGGCATTCCTTTTCTATTCATCATTTATCCAGCCTTATTTGATGCCGCTTTTGATCATTTTTTCCGTCGTCTGGGAACATTTTGTTATCGGCTCCAGTATGTGGGTAGTCGTATACGGGTTGTGTTTGCTCCCGGCAGTGCTGTCCTTATACTATTTGCATAAAGAAGAAAGGCCGCACTTTTTGCATTATTTATTATTTACCTATCTGGAGGTGTTGGTTCTTTATCCGGCGGCATACTATTGTTTTGCCACCCGGACGCGGAATATCTGGGGTACGCGCGATAAAGCGCGTCAGGATTTATTAAAACCTTCGTTATTGTCCCGGGGTAAAGCAGCTTTCGATAAATTTCACGATCGCGTTTCAAAAAAGCTCAATCAGCATGCGCTAAGCAAATTATTTGCCGGGGTATTTTTTAGGATAGGAAAAGTAGTTTTTGTAACGTTTATTCTGTTTCCGATGTTATTTTCCGCCTGCTCTACTTTCGGCCCTTATGTTGACAGCAGTTTAATATACGCTCAGGAGTCCAGCGCATACTATAGCTGGCATCAGGAACCCGAGAATGCTGTTGGCAGCAGTCAGGGGTGGGATTTACCTGCCGGCTGGACGGTTGATGAAAGAGGCTATGGAGTTTATCCTGAAACGCAGGCATCTTTGCGCATTGCTAATTCCGGCACGGCTGTTTGTGGCCCGGTTGAGATAGATCCTAATGATGAGTTTGTGCTGCAATTTATGTTGGATGTTATTAGGCTGGATCGCGGTAGCATAAAAGTTTATATATATGAATATGCTGCGGATGGAAAAGAGCTGGTGTTGTTGAACCGTAATCTTTACGCAGATTTTAATGTTTCAGATATAGCCTATGTAACAGAAAAATATCTTCCCTCTAGTTCTCAGGTAGATGTAGTTAGTATTAGCATAGAGGCCGAAGGTACAGGTGGCATGGAGGCATATCTAGACGGCGTGCGTTTATCCAGGATTGATAAAAACAGCCAGGCGTATGATTTTCTGATGGATCCGCATGTGGTTTTCAGGTTTGACGATGGCTGGGATTCGCAGGTTAAAGCCGCCAGGATCTTAGAGGAGCATGATTTTAAGGGAGTGTTTAATATTATTCCTGGGTTATTAGAGGGCCAAGATTCGCGTTTAAACACAGAGGTTTCTAGTTCCGGCTATATGTCTTTGGCGGACGTAAGGGGTTTAGCGAAATCCGGTCACGAAATAGGCGGCCATACTATTAATTTACAGGAAAATACCTCTTCGCTTACGGATGCCGAAAGATTCCTGCAGATTGTCGGCTGTGCCGATTTACTCAGGCAATCCGGGGTGGAAGTAACTACGTATGCGGCGCCGGAGTTTTATTTTGACGCAAGAGACCAGAGGGCCATATTCAGGTATTTCCCATCATACCAAAAAGGGCCGAGTGATGATTTGAGTGATTTTGAGTTTCCTTTTAATCCCTATACTATATCTGTGTTATTAATACCTTCGGGCACAGAGATGGATGAACCAGTTGCCGCCATGGAAAATACTATTGATTTGGCGATAGACAATGATATTACCGCGGTATTATTGTTCCATCGTTTTGTGGAAAGCGCTCCCGAATACGACTCGGAGTTATTAACTGAAGATTTTGAAAGAGTTGTTGATTATGTGGCTTCTTTGCCGGCAGGAACGATAGACGTAGTGACTTTTGAGCAATTGTTGACAGCGCAGGAAGAGGCGCTTATTGATTTACCGATAAATTTTTCTTTTTCCACAACGCAGCCCGGCCGCTTTGACTCCCGGGTGGCATTACCGGGATTTAAGGGGGAATATATAACGTTGGATAAAATTGTTGTGGTAACAGTCATGGGGATCGGGTCAGTTGTTGTGTTAGTGTATTTGTGTAAGTTAATATTTGACAGCTGCAGGCTAAGAAGAAGAAGATTAGGTAGCAATCATACAGCTGCTTCAAAAGAGTTTAATTGGCAGGAATATTTATCTAATGGCGGCAGTTTGAATTCTACCGGTTATATTTTAGAAGCATTAGAAGGGTGTATTAAGAGGATTAATCAGGTTGAGGATAGCAAGATTACTTTAGTGGCTGTCGGCCGGTATGGTAGTTTAGCCACAAATACCTGGATGTTAGGCTCGGATATCGATGAAATGGTGATTTATAGTAATGGAGAAGTTTCTGCGGAGTCGAAAAGCCTGTTTATTTCTTGTATGAAAAAAGCCGGCGTAGCAGGCTTCGATAGCGGATACGTGCTTTCGGATGAAGCCGTAGAGTGGAAGGTTTCTTCTAAAGTAAATTTTGTTGAATTAGCTCCGGATAAAGTTGTGATTTATGAAAATGGAAGCATATTGCAGCCTGCCGGTTGTAATTCTGTTAGTTTCAAATTCGGGATTAAGCAAAAATTATTTAAAATATGGCAAGACGAGTTATCGGAAAAAGAAAAGAAATTTATAGTGAGGCTCCACAAAATTCATGTTCTTGCTTTGGTTGAAGGTGAACGCAGCTGTTTATCTATTGCCGAGAAAGAATTAGAGGAATGTTCAGGACTGTTCGCCCGGTTACAAGAAGAGGGATTAATACAATTAATTGATAAGGATTATATTATGTTGAACTGGGCAGGGGAAGGCAAGGGTTGTATACGGTTAGTTATCACTAATTCTACTACCGAGCAGGATTCCCAGTCTTACCCTGCCACTATGCCAACTTCCAATGGCCCGGATAGGTCTCCTGTTGCGGAAGAATTTGAAGTTATCCTTGCTGTCTTCGGCGGTAAGGATGCTTTAGCTGTAAAAGGAATAGTTTTAGATGATACTAATACTGTAATCAGCCCTGTTTTAACTGCTCCTGCTGAAGTAAACAATGGCATCCTTTACATTAACCCCAATACCTTAAGAGGCCCCCCGGAACAACTTAAAGTAATTTTCCAGGGCCACGAACTATGCCATCTACAGGGAAAAGATGAAAAAGAAGCGCGGGATCTTACCGTCCAATATCTAATCGAAAATGGTTTATTATCCAGCCATCTTAAATTTTTAGAAAAAAATCAAATAGAATTATTGCCAGAGAAAGATTGGTTAACGAAGCTTCAGCAATTGCAGGATTTCTTGGTTTTGGTATTTAACTGCGGTAGTTCTTCTTTGAAATATCGTTTGATTAATATGAAAGATGAATCCGTGGTTAAAAAGGGGACAATCGGCAGAATCGGTGAATCTGACGGCCCAGCCACTCACTTTGAAGCCATTCAAAAGATTTTAGCGGAGTTAGCTGAGCTTAGATTAACTCCTAATGCTATCGGCCACCGGGTAGTGCATGGCGGAGATAAGTTTAAAGAATCAGTACTTATTGATGAAAAAGTTAAGGCGATGATTAAGGAGTGTATTATGGTCGCTCCTTTGCATAATCCGCCGAACTTAATGGGTATTGAAGTATGCGAAAAACTTCTTCCCGGCATTCCGCAGGTAGCTGTTTTTGATACCGCTTTCCACTATAGCCTCCCCCCGGAAGCTTATTTATACGCTATTCCGAAAAAATACTACGAAGAGCTTGGTATTAGAAAATATGGTTTTCATGGCACAAGCTACCGGTATGTTGCCAATGCTGCAGCAGAGAAATTAGGCATATCTTTGAATGAGCTTAATGCCGTAATTTGTCATTTGGGTAATGGCAGCAGTGTGGCCAAAATCAGGGGCGGTAAATCTGTGGATACCAGCATGGGATTTACTCCTCTGGAGGGTTTAGTAATGGGTACCCGCTCAGGAGATATGGACCCTGCGGTTATTGAGTATTTAGCTAATGCTACCGGGAAAAACATAGAAGAAATCACCCAAATGCTTAATAAAAAGAGCGGTTTATTAGGCCTTTCCGGATTTAGTAACGATATGATGAAATTGCAGGAAGCTTTAGGGGTAAAACGCTTCAAGCTGGGGGAGAAACCTTTTACGCGTAAACAGCAGAAAGAAATTCAGGCTGAAATATCCAAGATTGAAGCCTGGGCAGCTCAGGATGAAGACCAGGCTAAAAAATACTGCGCGTTGGCACTAAAAGTATTTACTTATCGGATAGCTAGTTACGTCGGTAGATATTATTGTGGTTTACCTAAAGTGAACGCCATTATCTTTACCGCTGGCATCGGAGAAAATGAAGTTGTAATACGCCAGATGGTTATCAATCAACTTCCCGGGATCCCTAACATAGATAGACTTGTTTTGGTTATTCCTACCGATGAAGAATTAATGATTGCCCGGGATACTAAGGAGATAGTTGATAATATAGATAATGTAAGTATCAATCCTATTGCTTACAATGGTTCTTTAACTTCCGAAGAAGAGGAGATGTCTCGTAAGTTTACTGAAACAGATAAAATTGAAAATAAAAAAGTTTCTCTTTCCACCATCTCCCAGGCCCGCTCTGCCTACACCCTTGCCTCATCCGGCCTTCCTCTGCGTGTTGCCTACTTAAGAGACGGTATGTTGATGCATGAGTTTGAACTTTTCCTTAACCCGGCCTTC
>JAQTQG010000043.1 GCA_028712375.1 Candidatus Omnitrophota bacterium | reverse complement strand
TCCCGGTTTCTCCGAATACTTTCTATGCTTATTTACAGGTAATTTGTTTGGGTTTACGCGGACTGAAAGTGGAAGAAAACGCCAAGGTAATTTTGAAAAGCCTGGGGGCATTAGCGGTAGAGACAGAAAGATTTAAAGAAGATTTTAGTGTCCTGGGAAGCCATCTTTTAAATGCTAATGCTAAGTACGCGGATGCCCAGAAACGTTTTGAGAAAATCGCGGAGCGTTTAATTAATATACAGGATACCAAGTCGATAGATTTTAAGTAAAGCCATGATTTTTAATGTTCGCGTTAACCCGCGTGCCAGCCGCAGCCGTATTGAGCAAACCGGTAACCATCTTAAGGTTTATTTGACCAAGCCGGCAGCCGATGGTTTAGCTAATGAGCAGCTTATTGAGCTGTTGAGCAAATATTTTAAAATCAAAAAGTACCAGGTGAGTATTGAGAGCGGACAGAAAGCGCGTAATAAACTGGTTAAGATAAATGCAGATGTTTAATCCGTTGGAAAAATTCGGCATAAATTTGGCGGTTGCTTCTTTCAGCCGGCGGCAGGATGGCAATATGTCTTTATCTTTCGGGGATACCCGGGATTCTTTGGAGAACCGTAAAAAATTTCTCGGTGGCTTAAGTATCGATTACCGGGACTTGATTACGGCTAAACAGGTGCATGGAAAGAATGTGGAATATATGGCACAGGAAAATAAGGGTAGCGGGGCTTTGGATTATGACAGTTCTGTGCCGGATACGGATGGGTTTATAACGGATCAGCCCGGGGTTCCGATAGCGATATTAACCGCAGACTGCCTTTCGATCTTTATTTATGACCCTAAGCGTCCGGCGGTTGCCGTTTTGCATGCAGGCTGGCGCAGCACTGAGCAAAATATCGCGCAGGAAGGGGTAAGCGCCATGCAAAATAAATTTGGCAGCCAACCGCAAGATTTATTGGTTGGTTTCGGTCCTTCGATCCGTTCTTGTTGTTTTGAGGTGGAAAAAGATTTTAAAAGTAACTTTGCTTTTGGCTTGCTCAAAAGAGAAGGGCGTGTTTTTATGGATATTGCGTTGATTAATCAGCGGCAGCTCCTTGCATGCAAAGTTAAAGAGCAAAATATTTTTGATCCGGGGCTGTGCACATTTTCCGACAATGGCTTTTTTTCATTCCGCAAGGAAGCCCAGAATGCCGGCAGGATGATTTCTGTGATAATGCTTAGAAAATGATGAAATTTGCATTGGAGTTTATTTTGCATGCCAGGGGTAGTTCACCTGCAAGCATTAAAAGCGCCCTGGCGGAATTCGGCAGTAATTTAACTGTTGCGGAATGCCAGAAACACGCGGAAAGCTGCAATTATCAGGTTGAGATGGTTACCGAAGATCCTACCTTGGTTTTTGACCTTTGTTCGCAACTAGGCAGGATTAGATCGGTTAAGGTGCATGAGAGCGCTAAATAAAATCGGTAAGTTTTGAGCATTTAAATGGCCATTTTTTCTAATCGGCCATTTTCTTGTTTATCCTGCTGCAAGAAAGCCCTTTCTTTTTCTTCGGTATTACCCTTGTTTTCCTTTACCTATATAGCATACTTATAGTATAAAGCCCGGTAGGCAATTTATGAAGAAATCGAGATTCTTAAAAGTTATCGCTATTATTTTATCTTGTTTGCTTATTTATCAGCAGACGGGCTTTGCCCAGGTTGCGTCTGTGGAATTAAATATTGCCGGCCGCTTTGCGTCTCTGCAGAACACTTTTTCTCCGGATAAATTCCGCCCGCTGCATTTAAGATCCATATCTTATGATGGATTGCATAATAATTTTAAGCTGCTTTTAGATAAAGGAGACGTTGGCAATCTTAAGCCTCAGGATTTAGAATCAACCACCAAGGATTTATTAAACTATTTTTTCGTGGGCGTTGTTTTGCCTAATGATACCTTCCGGGTCAATTTACGCCCAGATTCGCCCGATGATGTTATCGATCCGCTATTAGCTCAGACCGAAGTTGGCAAGATTCTTTTAGAAGCAGACCTGCAGTTAAAAAAAGATACTGCCAACGCCACCAATCCCCAGACTTCCGAAGGCAGGGAATATTGGAATCTGCTTTATCAAAAAGCAGGTGAGATTTATGGGAATCAAAATGTGGCGATTCCTACTCTAACCCGCCCCTGGATTGTCCCGGATGAAATTATTATCCGTGAATCAACAGATTCAGCTTATGTCTATAAGGCAACTTTGAAGGTTATGCTGGAGCAGGATTATTTAAAAGATAATGCTGCATATTCTTTTAAAGATGAAAGAGAAAGAAAACTTAATGAATATTCTGCCCAGATTATCAGGGAAAATATTATTCCTAAACTCACTAAAGAAATCAATAACGCTAAACGGTATGCGCCGTTAAGGCAGGTTTATTATTCTTTGATTCTAGCCCAATGGTTTAAGGCCAGAAATCAAAACAAAAGCAACCAGTATGCCGGACGGATAAATAGAAAAGACTTAACTAATCTCCAGGCTAAGATCCCTTATTCGGTAAGCACCTATTTTGACGCTTACAGAGAGAATTTTGCCAAAGGAGAATACAACATCAAAGAGCCAGTTTCTACTCCCTATGGCCAGGTGGTCAGGAGCTATTTTTCAGGAGGAATGATTTTGGTTCCTGATGATACATTATTAGCTCAGGAACTAGTTAAGCCGATGGGAGCAGCAGGAAACAAAACCGTATTACCAGGCACGCCAGTAGAATCAGATAGTAAACACGGTATAAATATCCAGGTTGATGGAGACGCGGTGAGTGTTATAGGCCAGGGCGTAGAAGAAGACGTTTCTTCTGCCGGGAAAATAGACGCAGGCGATAATGCTCCTATTACAACAAAGACATTTTCGGGGAGTTTTAATAATTTCCACCGGATAATCAAAAAGCAGGTTAGTGCTAATGCAACAATTAAATTTCTCCCTTATTTATGGGATGAATCCCAGGAATTTACCCAAAAAGAGTTTTTAGAGTATTTAACTAAATATAAAAATTCTACAAATATCTATTTTCCTAAAGGTACAATGATGTTTCTTAAGGTAATTGAACTTGCCGATGGAACTAAGAGATATTTTGTTCTGGCAAGTGAAACCCATATTACTTCTAAGCCGACTAGCCCTAATGGTAAAATTATAGGTTATCACAAGTGCAGTCTTCAGGCAGCACAAGATATAGCCAGAAATGGGTTTTATGCATTGCCTGAACGATGGACTTTTGATCGGGAGCTGAAATTTGACGTAAGTGAAATGGAATTTATGAAATGGGAGATTGTCCTGGCGTTTACTTTAAACGCGAGTGATTTAAAAGCGTTAAAAACTCCGGATAGTAAAATTACCCAGCTAATGTTTGATCTGAATGTAAATAAAAATAATGCCCGCTTGTCTGATGAATTGCGTAAAAAGCTTGCCGCTAATCCAAAAAATAAACCAATTTTAGAAGGTGACGAAAGTGGATTTTTAATTCACCTGAATCCGGAAGCAATTGATATTGATGAAACTTTAAGGGCCAACGAGGCAGGGGTTAAAGAAGGCAGTGTAACCCCCGCAGCACTGGAGAAACTGAAAGACTATTTAGAAAGTATAAAAGCAGAAAATAAACAGATTGTTACAGGCGCGGTTAATTACTTCGATTCGGATCAGAATAGGGCTATGGAGTTTTTACGCAATGATTCTCAGGCTTGGGTTAGTTTTGCAGACATGCTTAAATTGAGCCTTAGAAATAATTCTTTCGGAAGGAAAATTGGAGATGTTTTTATTGAAGATGCAATACGCATAGCAAAGAAAGTTTTGAATGAAAACGGAGGCATAGGTTTCCGTTTAGGGGATAGGTCGGATGAATTTGCGATTGTGCTACCTGGTTCGCTTAAGGCAGAAGAAGTAGAAAATATACTATTAAATATTCAGAAAGAGATAAAAGATGAATATTCGAAATATGCCATAGCCAGATTACCTTACGGGGTTGTCGAAGAACTTAAAAATATTGCGGGGGTAAGAGAAGCTGTCCGGGCCTCCAGATTTAGCCAAAAAGAAGGGCCGGAAGATTCTTCCATAGTATTTTTTACTAAAGATAGTGGTGACGCAAACGGACGTTTAACTTTAGGCAGGATACTGAGAGAATCCCATCTAAGTTTGGGTGAAGTTGAAGGGGTGCCTGTGCCGTATCTTCCTGCGGGTGCCGTGAGATTCAAGGGAGAAGGTGATCTCCAGGCTAAGTTAGAGGTTTCTTTGAAGGAGGCGGAAATAGTCCAGAGGGTGGCTAAGCAGTCCAGGGCGTTGGCGGGGATAGAAGGGTTGATTGAAAAACCGGCAGTAAAAGAAGGAGCAAGCCTGAATGGTATCGATTTTTTAAGATTGGAGAATTATATTGAAAAAACCAAAGAATACCTTCCCGGGCTTAGAGAATTTGTGGGAAAACGTTATGGCGCTGAGAAAGCCAAGCTCGTGCAACTTGACAATGGCCTGGCTGCTTTTATGCGCCTTGATTTATATGAAATCCTGGAATATGTAATGGGATTGGCAAAATCTACAGATAGTTTTATTTTTCTGGTGCGCGGCCCGCCTGACAGTTTTTATTTTATCAGTTGTGGTAAAGGAAAATGGCAAATTACTCTGGTAAGGCAGAATATATTGACTGTGGAAGGGTCAAGTTTGGAGAATAATTTCTTATCCATTATAGAGGGATCGGGAAGAAGAATGCGTGAGCCGGGTAAATACCCGTTTAAAGTTATCAATGATTTTGATGAATTGGGCCATAATTTCGGTAATCAAATTATTAAATTGGAAAACATCAGTTTATTGGATGCTTTTAATAATCAATTAGCAGGGTCTAAAGAAAAAGATGGGGTTTTAGATGAGCAGTCGATTAATGCTGCTCTTAGTAGCGCAAGCAGAAATATGAATAAACTGATTGAAGAGAATGGATTTGATTTTTCCGTGAGTTTTGAGGCTATATCTGTGACTAGTGATGATTTTGCAGGACAAAAAGGTCAATCTGATGCCGGTATTGCCGCGGCAACTTTGAATATAATCGAAGAGCTTAATAATAGCCACAAGTTTGTAAAAATTTCTGATGATACCGTAAAATTTTATAGTGAATATAAGAACCAGTGGTCCAAGATAGAAGCAGAAAAGAAATATAATGAAGCAGAGATGGCATTTAATGCCGATACGGAGTTAAAAAAAGCGGATTTATTTTATGCGGGCAGCATACAAGCGCTGGACAGCCTTGGAGTAATGGACGTTTTCGATCAGCAGGATCTCTCAGGCGAAGAAATTAATTCCGGAGGTATCGATTTCCGTTTCCTGCCCATTGTTATCCAGTCTGCGGATAATTTAAAAGCAAGCATCAAGTTTATGCCTCGCCCCACTTTGCAACGGATAAACCTGGCTAAAGAGTGGTCGGATATCGAACGCTTGATTAATTCGGGGATTACCCCTTCTGCGGAACGCTTAAAAGAATATTTTGCCGCCAGCTATGTTGATGGTAGTTTAGATGGTGATATGAATAAAATAACCTCTTGTATATCAGATATCCTGAGAATGGAAGAGCAGGATTGCAGCTTAACTGATCCGATTTTAAAAGATATTCTTGTAGTGTTGGGTTCAGGAAGAAATACGGCAGAATTAAAACTTGTTTTTGCGAATTAAAAGGGCGCTCTCCTTTATCAGCCTACCGGCATAAAGGCCTATCCTAAAAAGTGCCCTTTCAAATCTAAGGGGCGGTTCTCTTAAGTTAAAAATACAAAGAGAGCCGCCCTTTAGATTCTCCTTGAAATCCAGATTAATCTCTATATAATGAATTTGTAAATTTTAATCATAAAAAAGGTTATTGGAGCCTAGTGCAAATTATGTATGTGGTTATTTTAGTTACTGCCAAAGATAAAAAAGAAGCCCGTAAAATTTCTACCGGATTGATTAAGGCTAAGTTGGCTGCTTGTGTTAATATCGTCGAAAAAATTGATTCTGTGTTTTTTTGGGCGGGTAAAATTGACCAGGCTCGAGAATCCCTGTTAGTAATTAAATCTAAAAAAGAAAAATTACCTAAAATTATTAAATTAGTCAGGTCTTTACATAGTTATGAAGTCCCGGAGATTATTGCTATTCCGATTATTGCCGCAGATAAGCCATACTTAAGGTGGATCGATGCAACTCTCCGGTAGCCCGCTTGATTTTCTGGTGGCTTTTTTCGCAGGTTTCTTAGCCAGCCTCACTCCTTGTGTTTATCCGTTAATTCCCGTTAGTGCCGGCTACATCGTCGGCAATGCGCAAAATTCCAGGATTCGGGCTTTGTTAATGAGTTTGTCTTACGTAACCGGAATATCTATCACGTATTCTGCCCTGGGAATTTTGGCAGTGCTTACCGGCAGTATCTTCGGGAAGGTCAGTTCCAGCCCGGTAGTCAGCTTGATTTCCGGCGTGTTTATATTTATATTTGGGTTGTTTATGTTCGACCTGTTTAATTTTAATTTCGGTTTTAATTTAAAACCCCGGGTTTATAAGAGAACCGGTTTGCCGGGGGCGCTGTTATTGGGCCTGGTCTCCGGTTTAATGATTACTCCCTGCCTTACGCCGATTCTCGGGGCAATATTAGCTTATTTATCGACTAAAGAGAATTTATTTTACGGGGGCTTTTTACTGCTCAGTTTTTCTTACGGAATGGGTTTAATTTTTATTGCAATTGGTACTTTTGGGGCCGGGATAGCCGGGTTGCCTAAGAGTGGAAAGTGGATGGTCGCGATTAAGAAAATTTGCGCGGGTATTATTGTCTTAGCCGGTTTATATTTTATTATCACAGCCCTAAGGAGATTTTAATGTTTAATCGTAAATTCAGAGCGTGGTCATTAATAATGGTAATTTCTTTAGTGTTAGGTTTTGGCAAAGTTGCTTTGGCTGGCGAAATTGTTTTAAGTGATTTAGGCGGCCAGGCAGTAAATCTTTCTAATTATAAAGGCAAGCCGGTAATTCTTTTTTTCTGGACAACCTGGTGCCCTTATTGCCGCCAGGAAATAAAAAATTTAAATCAACAGTATTCCGCGATGTCCAAAGAGGGGATTGTTGTCTTTGGCGTTAACGTGAGTGAATCCGCAGCTAAAGTGGAAAGATTTTTTAAAGATTACCAGCTTAATTTGAAAATTTTGTTAGATAAAGACGGGTTATTGGCTGATAAATATGAATTGATGGGGGTGCCTACGTATATTTTTCTGGATAAAACCGGGGAGATGATTTTGCAGACGCATACCTTACCGGATGATTATAAAAATTTGTTGTTTAAGCGGGCGGCTGAAAAATGAGTGAATTTTACGATTTAGTGGAGAAGATTTGCCGCCGGGATAAACGGTATAAGCCGGATGCCTATGAATTTGTCTTGCAAGGGCTGACTTTTACCCAGAAAAAGTTAAAAAAAGCCGCGCATGTCAGCGGGGTGGAATTGGCCTGCGGCCTGCGGGATTACGCTATTGACCAATACGGCGCTTTAGCCAACAGGGTCTTGTTGCATTGGGGGATTAGCCAGACACAGGACTTTGGTAATATTGTTTTTAATATGATTGAGAAAAAGATGCTATCCAGGACAGAAGAAGATTCGCTGTTGGATTTTAAAGATGTCTATGATTTTAAAGCGGCTTTTGCCAATGTTTTAATGGATAGCGTGGTGGAAGGGTTTAAAGAAAAATCATGATTAATAAAACTGTTAAAACGCTGATTGAATCCCGGGAATTTATCAGCGTGGCTTCTTGTGATATGGAGGGTCGGCCGAACGCGGCTCCCAAATTCCTGCTTAAGGTTGAATCAGACTATATTTATCTTGTAGATTATGTTATCGGCAGGACTTTTCGTAATTTGACGGTCAATCCGCGCGTTTCGCTTTCTTTTTTTGATAATAGCGATCTTACGGGCTATCAGGTTAATGGGACCGTGGAAATTGTTGATACCGGAGAAGAGTATTCTGCTGTGCTTAAAGATTTACATCGCAAAGAGATCGATTTATCGATTGCCAGGATTATTGACGGGGTGATTAAGGGGCAGGCGCATAAGGCTTACGAGGTTGCAGCTTCCAAACAGTTTGTAATCTTAAAAGTAAAGGTTGAAGAGATAGTTCAGATGCAGCCTAGCGGTACATTGCGGCGGGAAAAAGTATGATTAACCTTAAAGGGTTGGCAACCGGTATTGGCAGTCTTCCTTTGTCCGATGCTCAAAGCGCGGTGGACCTGATTTTACGTTATGTCCCCGCGCTGCCTTTTTGGCCGCAGCTGCCTAAGTTGGATGCGCGTGAAGGCATGCTGGCGCAGTTTAGCCAAAACTTGCCCGGGCTTAAACTTCAAGACGGAAATTTAATTTTTTCTGCCCAGGATAAAGAAAAAGAACTGGAATTATTCTATGACAGGTTTATCGCGCAAGATTTGGAATATTTTAAAATAACCCCGGATTTTTCCCGGGGGTTTTATGCTTTTTACGAGCGCCTTAATAAAATTGATTTATCGGGTGTAGAATTTATTAAATGCCAGGTTACCGGCCCTTTTACCTTTTGCTCCGGGGTAACGGATAGCGATGGTCAGGCTATTTTGCATGATGAAGTGTTGATGCAGGCAATGGTTAAAGGTTTAAGCATGAAAGCGCTTTGGCAGCTGGAATATTTCAAAAAATTCAGCAAAAGAATGATTATGTTCTTTGATGAGCCCTATCTGACCGGCATAGGTTCAGCTTATACGCCGGTTAACCGTAATGAAGTGATGGATGTTTATGCGGAACTTGCGGATACTTTAAAGAGCCGGGGAGGACTGATTGGCATACACTGTTGCGGCAATACGGATTGGTCCATGCTTACCGATACCGCCGGTATCGATATTATTAACTTCGATGCTTTTAATTTTCAGGAAAGGTTTGTGCTTTATGCGGATAATCTTAACCGGTTCCTTAAAAAAGGAGGGATTATTTGCTGGGGGATTGTGCCTACACAGGAATTTGATGGTACCCAGAGCCCTGAATTACTGGCGCAAAAGATAGAATCCGGTTTAGATATATTGGTTAAAAAGGGGGTTGACCGCCAGCTTCTCCTGGAGAGGCTTTTGATTAGCCCGGCCTGCGGCTTAGGCACCTTAGATATCAAGAAAGCGGAAGGAATCCTGAACTTGCTGAATCAAACCTCCGTTTTTATTCAAAAAAACCTCTAAAAGAATTTATTTGACAAATTCAGTTTAAGTTATATAATCAAGAAAATTGCTTTGGTGATTTTTACAGCAGTAGTACAGGAAGTCATTTGACCCGCCAGTACTATAAAAAACTTATAAATAGTGCTTAGGAGTATAATGAAAGAAATTCGAATTCATGCCCGCGCAGGTCAGGGGGCAATTACCACCGCAGCTTTATTAGGATTTAGCTATTTTAACGAAGGCAAGTATCCTTACGCTTTCCCTAATTTCGGGGCAGCCAGGATGGGCGCGCCGATGAATGCTTTTGTGCGCGTAGATAGTGATCCGGTACGCCTGCGCAGCCAGATTTACGAACCTGATTATGTAATTATCGTTGATCCTACGCTTATGCGCGGGTTTAACTGTTTCTCCGGGTTAAAAGAGGATGGGGTTGCGATTATTAATGGTAAAGAAGACCTGGAGCTGCCTAAGCTCAAGGCTAAGCAGAGTGTTTTTGTCGTTCCGGCCAATGAGATTGCTTTAAGGAATATCGGCCGCCCCCTCGGGAATACCGCTTTAATCGGGGCATTTGCGGCGGCTACCGGAGAACTGAAGCTGGATAATCTTATTGAAGTGGTTAAAAAACGTTTTAGCGGCAAGGCCCAGGAAGGGAATGTTCAGGCAGTTAAAGAAGGTTTTGAATTTGTTAAAAATAAATTAAAAGGATAAAATGTTTGGTCCGTTAACCGTGAATCCTGTAAAAAGTAAGGGTAG